>JAXMBR010000044.1:0-30096 GCA_046349715.1 Planctomycetaceae bacterium
TGCGCTGCTAGCGACGGGCGCCGTCCATCACCATCTGGTCAAACACGAAGAACGCACCCAGATCGGGTTGGTCGTAGAGACCGGAGAGGCCCGAGAGGTTCATCACCTGTGCCTGCTCACCGGTTACGGGGCGGATGCCGTCAATCCGTATCTCGCCTTCGAAGCCCTCTGGCATGCTCAGGACAACGGAGAACTTCCGGGCGAATGGACGCACGAGCAAATCACCGCCGCGTATCGCAAGGCGACCAAGCAGGGCGTTCTTAAAGTCATGGCGAAGATGGGGATTTCCACGCTGCAAAGCTATAAAGGGGCCCAGATCTTCGAAGCCGTCGGCCTCAGCGACGAAGTCGTCAATTTTTGTTTCCGTGGGACCGCCAGCCGCATTCGCGGCGTCGATTTTGAGATTCTTGCCGAGGAATCGCATCGCCGGCACGAGATCGGCTTCCCGGCGCGTACTGAAAATCGGCTGCCGGTGTTGCCGAACTTCGGTTTGATGCACTGGCGCGTCAGCGGCGAAAAACATGCCTGGAATCCGCTCACGATCGCCAACATTCAAAAAGCGGCGCGTCAGGGAGACCAGCAGGCGTACAAGGAATTTTCGCGACTGGTTAATGAACAGGTTTCTCGCGATTGTCACTTGCGCGGACTGCTGCGGTTCAAGTCCGGAACGCCGGTCCCGTTGGAAGAAGTCGTCTCCGCGAAAGAAATCGTCAAGCGGTTCTGCACAGGTGCGATGAGCTTCGGCTCGATTTCCGCGGAAGCGCATGAAACGCTGGCCATTGCCATGAACCGCATCGGCGGCAAGAGCAACACCGGCGAAGGGGGAGAAGATTACCAGCGCTTTCAGCCTCTGCCCAACGGCGATCGGAAACGTTCCGCCATTAAGCAGGTGGCCTCCGGCCGTTTCGGCGTTTCCAGTTGGTATCTGACCAATGCCGATGAAATCCAGATCAAGATTTCACAAGGAGCCAAGCCCGGTGAAGGGGGCGAATTGCCGGGGCATAAGGTTGATCAAGTGATCGCCGCCACACGGCATTCGACGCCGGGCGTCGGTCTGATCAGCCCGCCGCCGCATCATGACATTTATTCGATTGAAGACCTGTCGCAACTGATCTTCGATTTGAAAAATGCCAATCCGTCCGCCCGCATTTCCGTGAAGCTGGTGTCCGAGGTCGGCGTCGGAACCATTGCCGCCGGCGTTGCCAAAGGTCATTCCGACAACATCCTGATTTCGGGCGATTCCGGTGGGACTGGCGCGTCTCCCATCACCAGCATCAAGCATGCCGGCCTGCCGTGGGAACTTGGCCTGGCGGAAACGCATCAGACGCTGGTGCTGAACAACCTGCGGAGCCGGGTTCGATTGCAGACCGACGGCCAGTTGAAAACCGGCCGCGATGTGGCGATTGCCTGCTTGCTCGGAGCCGAGGAATTCGGCTTTGCCACCGCGCCGCTGATCACGCTGGGTTGCATCATGATGCGCAAGTGCCATCTCAATACGTGTCCGGTCGGCATCGCCACGCAGGACCCGGAACTCCGCGAGATGTTCAACGGTCAGCCTGAGCACGTCATCACCTATCTGTTCATGGTGGCGGAGGAATGTCGTGAAATCATGGCGAAACTGGGCTTCCGGACGATTGAAGAAATGGTCGGTCGGGCTGACATGCTGGAAGTCGATCCCACCGTCACGCATTGGAAGACGAAGAACATCGATCTGTCGCGGGTCCTGATGCACGCCATCAAGCCGCATGCCCAAGCCGCTGCGTATTGCCAGATCGACCAGCAACACGGCATCGAATACCAGCTCGACAATGACCTGATTCGCGAATGCCAGCCGGCGATTGAGCACGGCAAATTCGTGCCGCTCGATATCGAAGTGCAGAATATCGATCGCGCGTTAGGGACGATGCTGAGCCACGAAGTCTCGAAAAAGTGGGGGCCGAAAGGCTTGCCCGACGACACGATCCACATTCGCTGCCGCGGTTCGGCGGGACAAAGCCTGGGGGCGTGGATGGCGCACGGCGTGACGCTGGAAGTCGAAGGGGATGCCAATGACTTCGTCGGCAAAGGCCTGTCAGGCGGCCGGATCATCGTCTATCCGCCGGCAGAATCGACCTTCGTGCCGCAGGACAACATCCTCATCGGCAATGTCGCTTTGTATGGAGCCATTCACGGAGAAGCCTTCTTCCGTGGCCTGGCTGCCGAACGCTTCTGCGTTCGCAATTCCGGCGCAGTGACGGTGGTGGAAGGGGTCGGCGATCACGGTTGTGAATACATGACCGGCGGCCGGGCTGTCATTCTGGGATCGACGGGCCGCAACTTCGCCGCGGGCATGTCAGGCGGCGTGGCGTATGTGTGGGATCCGCAGGACCAGCTCCTGCCCAATTGCAACTTGGAATCGGTGGAATTGGAGCCGGTCGAAGCGCCGGAAGACGTCGCCGAGCTGCGCGAACTGATCTCCAAGCATCAGACGTTCACGAAATCAACCGTCGCCGCGGAAATCCTCGACAACTGGGACCGGGAGCTTCCCAAATTCAAAAAGGTGATGCCCATCGACTACAAACGCGCCTTGCAGGAGCAAAAAAAAGCGGCTCACCCGTCAGCTCAACCCGTACTGACCTAGGGCAGAGCTTTGCCACGGATTGCACGGATTGCACGGATGACACGGAGATGAATCCTGGCGCTTTTATTTGAGGAAGAGAGTCATGCCATCCTCGGAGCGTGTTTTGAAGTTCACAATCAAATGGGAGCAGGTTTTCTGGAAGATCTTTATCAGGAATGTTTGAAGGTTGAATTGAGAAGTCGCGGCTGTGAGTTGCTATCCAAACCTCGCCTCAAACTTCATTACAAGGGAATTCAGCTCGAACAATATTACGATCCGGATTTTCTTTGCTTTGGCAAAATTATTTTAGAGATCAAAGCCATCTCAAGCTTGGCGGACATTCATCGTGCTCACGTTTTGAATTATCTCAAAGCGGCACAGTTTCGCCTGGGGTTGCTGGTGAATTTCCACAGTCATCCCAAATGGGAATTTGAACGCATCATCAATTGAATATTCTCCGTGATATCCGTGGTGGAAAAAATGGGTAAGCCGACTGGGTTTAAGGAATTTGCGCGACAGACTCCGGTGGAGACCCTGCCGGAGCTGCGCGTGCTGGACTGGAACGAGTTTCACGAGCACATGGCCGAGGCCGACCTGAAAAAGCAGGGGGCGCGGTGCATGGATTGCGGGGTGCCGTTCTGCCATACCGGCACGCTCCTCAACGGCATGGCCGCCGGCTGTCCAGTCAATAACCTCATTCCCGAATGGAACGATCTCGTCTATCGCGGCCATTGGCGCGAGGCGCTCGATCGGCTGCACAAGACGAACAATTTTCCGGAGTTCACCGGCCGCGTCTGCCCCGCACCCTGCGAAGGATCCTGCGTTTTAGGAATCACCAACCCGCCGGTGACGATCAAGAATATCGAATGCACCATCATCGATAAGGGTTTTGAAGAAGGCTGGGTTGTTCCGTCGCCGCCCGCGGCACGGACCGGAAAATCGGTGGCCGTCATCGGCTCCGGGCCGGCCGGCCTCGCCGCCGCCGCGCAGCTCAACAGCGTCGGGCACACCGTCACCGTCTTTGAGCGGGCCGATCGTGTCGGCGGACTCCTGATGTACGGCATCCCCAACATGAAGCTCGACAAGCAGGACGTGGTCCAGCGCCGCGTCGATCTGCTCCAGGCGGAAGGGGTGATATTCAAGACCGGTGTCGAAATTGGCAAGCAGCTGCCCGCAAGCGATCTGCTCCAGCAATTCGACGCGGTGATCCTCGCAACGGGAGCGACGGCGCCGAACGATTTCTTCGCCAATACGCCGGGCAGGAATCTTGAGGGCATTCATTTCGCGATGGAGTTTCTCCATGCCAATACGAAAAGCCTGCTCGATTCCGGGCACAAGGACGGCAAATACATCTCCGCCCGCGACAAGCACGTCGTGGTCATTGGCGGCGGTGACACCGGTACCGATTGTGTCGGCACTTCACTCCGGCATGGGTGCAAGAGCTTGGTCAATTTCGAAGTCGTGCCGCAGCCCCCCGATCAGCGCGCCCCCAACAATCCCTGGCCGCAATGGCCCCGCGTTTACAAGCAGGACTATGGCCATCAGGAAGCGGCGGCGATTTTCGATTACAGTCAGATGCCGCATAAAAAGCTCCCACATGATCCGCGCGAATACGCGATCCAGACGGTGGAATTTCTCGGCGATGACAACGGCCAACTCCGCGCCGTCAAAACCATGCGGCTCGATTGGTCCAAGGCCGACGCCGAGAAGAAGACGCCGTTCTCCGTCATCCCCGGTACGGAAGAGGAATGGCCGGCGCAACTCTGCTTTATGGCGCTGGGCTTCAAGGGGCCGGAAAAGACCGTCGCCGAGCAATTGGGCGTGGAGTTCGATCCTCGGTCGAACTACAAGGCCGACCACGGGAAGTTCACGACCAATGTTGCGGGCGTGTTTGCCGCCGGCGACTGTCGGAGAGGTCAAAGCCTGATCGTCTGGGCGATCAACGAAGGCCGCGGCGCCGCCCGCGAATGCGACCGCTATTTGATGGGACAGACGGATTTGCCCTGAAGTGAATCCTGAGGATGGTTCTGTGATATGAAATCATCCTGGCTAGAGCTTCTCTTCGGCTACGAAATCCGCCGTTATGATCCGCGGGGCGGTTTGATCGACAATTGGGCGTTTTACTTCAACCTTGCCGAAGCGATCGTCTGGTTTGTCATCGCCCTGCTGATCCTGGACCGCTGGCGCAGATTTCGACGGACTTCTGAAGAGTGGCTGTATGCCGGACTGTTCTTTGCGTTCGGTCTGACTGATGTCTGCGAAGCGTTTGTGCTGCAAGCATGGCTGTTGTGGGTCAAAGGACTCGTTCTGGCCGGGATTCTCTATTTCCGCAGACGCCTGCATCAACGTCATTATCCCGGCTGGAAAACCTACTGACGCCGTCTCAGGTCAGCACGCCCAGTTCCCGCAGCAGATCGAGCAGTTTAGGGCGGGGCGATTGCCAGAGCCACGCCGGCTTAAGGAAAAATCCAGAGACGACCTGCGAGGCGATGCGCCCTTCCGCCTCGGGCAGTAATTGATACGCTCCGTCAGTAAGCACATAGGCCTCGACCACCCGCGAACCGGGGTCGATGATCCAATATTCAAGCACGCCAGCCTGTTCGTATTCCTGATATTTCGTCCGCCAGTCGCGGCGCACGCTGTCGGGCGAGACAACTTCCATGATCAAATCAGGAGCGCCATCGACATACGTCGGTCGAATGATCTCCTGCCGATCCTGGGAGACGAATAGCAGGTCAGGCACTCGGCGACGGCGGAGACTTGGCAATTTGACGGTTAATTCCGGCCCCCAGGCTTTGCCCAGATTGTGGTGGCTCGTAAAGCCCTGAATCAGCCAGAGTAACAGATTCTGAATCTCGCTATGTTCCGTATTCGCCGGCGCCATGAGTTCCACTTCTCCATCCACCCATTCGCCGCGCAGAAACTCGTCATGCCAGTTGCCGAATTCCTCCTCCGTCATGCAGAGCGATTTCAGCAGCGGCGGAGCATCGTCACCGGCGATCAGCGGCGATTCGGTCGACATGGTCACTTCTCCGAAACCTTAGGCGGGGCGGTCTTTTGGCTGAGCAGGTACGCCAGCAGGTCATTATAGTCGGCTTCGCTCACTTTCTCGGCGATATTCGCCGGCATCGGCGAGAGGGGCAGTTGCTTGCGCTCTTCGATCTCGCTGGTCTTGATCCGCAGTTCCTTCCCCTGGTCGTCGGCAATCACCACGATGTCCCCTTCGTCACGCAGGAACAAACCCGTGATGACTTTTCCGTCGACCGTATTGATCACGGTCGCGCGGAAGGCGCCGTCGACGTTGCGATTGGGGTCGAGCGTGTCTTCCAGCAACCGTTCGACGCCACGGATGCCGATCCCGTCCAGATCCGGTCCGACTTTCGACCCCTTGCCGTTCAGGCGATGGCAAGCCGCACAATTCTTCTCGAAAACCTTTGCGCCCGCTTCCGTCTGGCCAGGCGTCGTGCGGAATCGCTCTAACCGGGACGCCTGGAGTTGTTTCAGGCGGTCATCTTCCGGCGGCAGATTTTCCAAGAGGGCATTGAATCGCTGATCAAAGTTGTCCAGCTTGGCGCCGCGCAGCCGTTGCTCGACCGTCGGGTCCTTGAGCAAGCGCGGCGAGGCCTGTCCTTTCTCGATGGCCGCCAACAACGCTTCAGCGCCGTCTTTACCGAGCGCCAAGCCGCGCGCCAGGCCGATCGCCAGGTTCTGTGACGCCGTTTTCAGCGCCGCCAGCAAGACATTTCGGCCGGCGTCGTCATTCCGGCCTCCCAAGTGCTGGGCGGCATGATGCTGCACGCCGACCGCCTCGTCCGGCCGGGCCAGGACTTGAGCACAGATCTCCACGAACTGCGGATGCCCGACGATCCCCAGCGTGTCGAGCACGAGCGGCTTCAGCCCTGGATATTTCGCATCAACCGCCAGCCACGCCGGCAATTCGTTGAGGAACGAATTCAATCGCAGATCGCGAACCAGCTCCAAACCGGCCCGGCGAGATCCTTCGTCATCCGCGGCGAGCAGTGTTTTGCCCAGATCGTTCGCCCAGGCGAGCGCTTCGTCGGGGAGCGGTTTGCCGCGCTCGCCGTATCCGCGCTGCAGCGATCGCAGCACCTCTTTCTGCACTCCGGCCGGCTTCTGCTGCAACGGGGCATACAATTTCACCAGAGTCGGCAATTCCGTTTCGTTGAGATATCTTGCTGCGTGAAACGCGAATTCTGCGGCTTTTGCGTCCGACCACGGCTCCAAATCAAAAGAGCGACAAATCACCGCCGCCGCCTGCGGTTGAGGCACCGCCAGGCAGACCTCGGCCACGCGGGCGTATTCCGCCGGAGACAATTTCGACAGTCCTGGAGCGCTCATGATCTGCTCGGAGTTGGCGAGCATCAGATCTCTCATCGCCACTTTGATCGTAAAAATTAAAACTTCATCTTGCGGGTTCGCTTTGGCCCACTGTTCCGCCAAGTAGGCCACGTATTCCACGTTGCGTGTGTTTCCGAGCAGCTCAGCGGCAGCGCGCTGCACTAATGAAGACGGGTCTTGGAAAAGCGTCGATTTCTCGATGACCTCCCGTACGAATTTGCTGTCTGGGGATTGATGTGCCACGTTCGCCGCAGCGCGCAGCAGATGAACCCGCACCAGAACCGATTGATCGCGCAGCGCCGGCAGAGTCATTTCCGGATGTCCTAACCGAGTCAGCACCCAAATCGCGTGCGCTCGCTGGGAGGGTGCCGTTGTTTGATCGGAGACAATCGTTCGCAACATCGGCACGCATCGCTCGCCAATTCGTTCCACCAACTGATGCGTCGCCTGCACACGGACCGTTAAATTGTCGCTCGCCAAGAATTCGACTAATTGATCGACGTTCGCCTTGGTCAAGTCGGGAACGCGCGGCGCTTTCACGGGCTGTTTCTCATCCATCCCGACATAGCTGATCCGCCAGATCCGCCCTTTTTCGCGATCGCGCCCCGGATGCCGCAAGTCGACTTCGTAATGGCCGATGATCTTGTTGTAGAAATCCGCGATATACAGCGATCCGTCGGGCGCGAGTTGAATGTCGACCGGGCGGAACCAGGGATCGTCGCACCATAGAAAATCCGGTTGCTCGATCGCTCGATACGTGGCCCCAGTGACTTGTAGGGTATCGCGATTGATGCGTCCCGTGACCGGGTTACCGATGAACAGGTTTTCCTGATACTCCTTGGGAAAGTGTGTCGCGGCGTAGTAGACCACGCCGGCGAGCCCCGTCGATCCGTGCGCGTGCTGCATCAGTTCCGGGCCGTAACCGAGCCCGTCGTGCGGCTTGCCGAAACTCGGGTAAAACGCCCCGCGCACCAGTTGATACGCCGGCCGCGTGTGACAGTCCGACGTGTAGACATTTCCATACGGGTCAAAGCACATGCCGAACGGATTCACCTGCCCGTGGGTGTAATACTCGATGTGCGAGCCATCAGTCTTCAGGCGATAGGTGTTGCCCGAGTTGAATTTCTGAGCCTCGCCGTCTTTGCCGGCGATCGTGGAGTCGTTGCGGAAACCGTGGCAGCCATAGACCCAGCCGTCGATCCACCAGTTGAGCGAACTGCACATGCCGTGCGTGTCGACCGTATCCCACTTCTGATAGAAGGGCTCTTTTCCTTGGGCTTTCAGTTTGCCGTCGCGATCGGCGAAGAAATAAATATTCGGAATGCTGTAGGCCAGCACGCCGTCGTAGAGCGGCGTGATGCCGATCGGAATGTTCAGGCCGTCAGCGAATGTCTGGGCCTTGTCCGGCACCCCGTCGTCGTTGGTGTCGACCATGACTTGAATCGTGTCGCGGCCGGTTTTCCCCGATTCCACCGGCCAGGGGTATTCCACCGACTGCGTGAAATACAACCTGCCCGCCGCGTCGAACTTGATGTTCATCGGTTTCCGGCAGACCGGTTCCGCGGCGATGAGTTCGATTTTGAACCCCGGCGGCAGATGAAACTGTTTCAACTGCTCTTCCGCGGAAATCGCGTCGGTCGGGGCGACCAGTTCGTATTTTTGTGCCGAGACGAATTGCGGGGAGATAATCGCCATCACGGCGATCGAATTGGCAAGCCAGCGCACCATCATCCAACGAACCTTTCAGCAGGAGAGAATCGACGTTCCTTGAGAATAACCGCCGTTGGCACGGGGCGAAAGTTCGCTCTCGTGGTCGTCTCGGTCTCTCAAGTGTTTGCCGTTACCTTCGGATCAGTCACGTCCATCTGTTGTAGCTGGCAACGTCGAGCTCTGCTTTCGCTGCACGCTGCCGAAAATCACCATCATCACTGGCGAGGAATCGGATGTCCGGGCTGGCAATCAGTTTACGGACCCATCAGACTGGATGAATTCATGGTTGTCGACAGGAGTGTTCGCATGCTGATTCGTGCTGCGCTGACGCTGGGATTGATCGGATTTGCGGGGATGTCGCCGGCGGCGGATCAGCCGTTGAAATTGCAGCTGCGGAGCCGTACCGAGTTAGGCGAGGGGACCGGCCGCTACCAGCCGGTGGTGAAGCCGACCGAGTGGGACGCAAAGCAGACGGCGATCGTCGTCTGCGACATGTGGGACACGCACACCTGCCCCAATGCCGCGCTGCGGGTTTCACAAATGGCCCCCCGGATGAATGATGTTCTCAAGTCGGCGCGGGCCCGAGGGGTGCTGATCATTCATTGTCCCAGCGACACGATGACTTTTTATCAGGATCACCCCGGCCGCAAACTGGCGATGGCGGCCCCGACGGTGGAGACGAAACGGCCGTTGGAGCGCTGGTGCTCGCTCGACAAAGACAAGGAAGGACCGTTGCCGATTGATGATTCCGACGGCGGGTGCGATTGCGAAATGACCTGGAAACGCGGCGATCCGTACCCCTGGACACGGCAAATCGCCACACTGGAAATCCAGGACGGCGATGCGATCACCGATTCAGCGGAAGCCTACTACCTGATGCGGCAGCGCGGGATCGAAAATGTGATCGTGATGGGCGTGCATACGAATATGTGCGTCTTGGGTCGACCGTTTTCGATCCGGCAATTGTCGTATCAAGGCCTGAACGTCGCGCTGATGCGCGACTTGACCGATACGATGTACAACCCGGAAAAATCACCCTGCGTGAGCCACTTCACCGGGACTGATTTAGTCGTCGAGCACATCGAGAAAAACTGGTGTCCGACCCTGATCAGCGGCGATTTACTGGACGGAAAAGAATTTCGGTTTCCGGACGACCGCCGCCCGCATGTGGTGATCGTCTCGGCCGAGGATGAATACAAAACGGAAGAAACTCTGCCCGTGTTTGCGGCCAAGCATCTGGGCCGAGACTTCCGGGTGACGATGCTGTATGAGTCGCCGGGGCATAAATACGATGTCCCGGGGCTGGAGGCGCTGGATGACGCTGACGTGTTGTTGTTGAGCGCCCGCCGCCGTCCGCTGCCGAAAGCGCAGCTCGATCGCGTTCGAAATTATCTGGCCGCGGGAAAACCGCTGGTTGGGATTCGGACGGCGAACCATGCCTTTTGTCTGAGAAATTCGCCGCCGCCGGACGGACTCGCCGATTGGCCGGAGTTCGACAAAGACGCCATCGGCGGCAGCTACACCGGGCATCACGGGAACGAGTTGAAGGCGATCGTCTGGCCCATCGCAGAGCGATTGTCGCATCCGATTCTCAAGGGGATCGAGCCGGGGGAATTCGCCGCGGGAGGGTCGCTCTACAAGGTGGCGCCGGTCGCGAAAAACGCCGAAATTCTGCTCAACGGCAAGCTGGAACAGCAGCCCGGCGAAGTGCAACCGGTCGCCTGGACGTTCCCGCGCGCGGATGGCGGCAAGACGTTTTATACATCGCTGGGACATGTGGACGATTTCGCGTCGCCGCGGTTTCAACGGCTGTTGTTGAACGCGCTGTTGTGGGCCACTGATCCGAGCGGGGGGCGTGAGTCCCCTGATGCGACTTCGAAAGTGCCCATCGAGCGCATTCAGGATACTGACGCCCCCCGCTCGGGGTGGGCGAAGATTTCTGTTCCCGGGCTTTGGGAAGATCAGATCGGTCCCTATGACGGGTTTGCCTGGTATCGCTGCGTGGTCAAGGTGCCGGCAGAATGGAAGGGCCGCACGTTTTATCTGTATGTCGAACTGGTCGACAACGCCTGCGAGACGTTTTTCAACGGCGTGCGGGTGGGAGTGAGTGGTGCGCTGCCGCCGCAGTATGTGAGCGGTCTGAAGAATCGCCATCGTTATGTGATCTCTGGCGATCTGATCAAGCCCGGAGAAATCAACACGATCGCCGTCCGCGTTTACGATCACGAAGGCAAGGCGGGGTTCAAAGGGATGGCCCCGTTGCTGATCGGAGGAAATGAATCGCTCGACACCGCTGGGACCTGGGAGTTTCGGAAAGGGGATGCCGTCGCGTGGTCCAAAGAAGCAATTACCAATCTGCCGCCGTTTGAAAAGATTGTGCCGACGCCCGCGCTCAGTCCGTTCGCCACGGTGATCAATCGCGTAACGCAGGAAGACGCGTTGCCGCCGGCGCAGGCGCTGGAGGCACTGCACACGCAGGACGATCTCGACCTGGAACTCGTATTGTCCGAGCCTGAGGTCCGGCAGCCGTTGTTTATGAACTTCGACGAGCGCGGCCGGATGTGGGTGATGCAATACATCCAATATCCCGAACCGGCGGGATTGACGCTGTTGAGCAAAGATCAATGGTGGCGCGCCGTCTATGACAAGATTCCTGAGCCCCCGCCGCAGGGAGTGAAGGGAATGGACAAAATCACCATTCACGAGGACACCGATGGCGACGGGAAATACGACACGCACAAAACATTCCTGGACGGGCTCAACATCGCCACGTCTTTCGTGCAGGGACGGGATGGCGTGTTTGTGCTGAATCCGCCGTATCTGTTGTTCTATGCGGACAGAAATCACGACGACGTTCCCGACGGCGATCCCGAAGTGTTGCTCTCGGGCTTCGGCCTGGAAGACACGCATTCCGTCGTCAACAGCCTGCGGTGGGGACCGGACGGCTGGCTCTACGCAGCGCAGGGAAGCACTGTTTCCGCGGCAGTGAAGCGGCCGGGCGACAAACACGGTGTTCATTCTCAAGGACAAAACATCTGGCGGTATCACCCCGAAACGAAACGGTATGAGGTCTTTTGTGAAGGGGGCGGGAACGCGTTCGGATGCGAAATCGACTCGGCCGGTCGCATTTTTTCAGGGCACAACGGCGGCGATACGCGCGGGTTTCATTACGTGCAGGGAGGATATCTGCAAAAGGGCTTCAGCAAGCATGGGGCGCTGTCGAATCCCTATGCGTTCGGATATTTCCCGGCGATGGCTCACCCCAAAGTGCCTCGATTCACGCACACGTTCATCATCTACGAAGGCAATCAATTGCCGGAACGATATCACGGCAAACTGTTCGGCGTCGCACCGCTGCTCAATCATGTGGTGATCAGCGAGATCCAGCCTGCCGGCAGCACATTCGCGACGCGCGACATCGGTTACGCGATGGAATCGACCGACAAGTGGTTTAAACCGGTCGACGTGAAAGACGGCCCCGACGGTTGGATTTACGTCGCCGATTGGTACGACCCCCAACTCGCACACACATCGAATTACCAAGGCGGCATGGACCGTGACCGCGGCCGCATCTACCGCATTCGTTCCAAAAAATCGAGCGGGGGGCGTGAGCCCCCTGAATCAGCCTCAAATGTATCTTCCGATCGCAATCAGGGGACTGACGTCCCCCGCTCGGCGAGCGAAGTGTTGAAGCAACTTCAGCATCCCGATCGCTGGCATCGCGAAACCGCCCGGCGATTGATCGCCGACTCCCCGCGAAACGCCGAGCTGGGGAAACTGCTCGAAGAGAAACTCTTTGCCACCACGGGACCGCTCGCCATCGAGTTTCTTTGGAGCGTGCATCTCAATCTCTCGCTGACCGAGACGATGGCGGTGCGGTGTCTCGATCACTCCGAACCGCAGGTCCGATTGTGGGCGGTGCGATTGCTGGCCGATGACGGGCGTTTGCCCTCGGCTATCGGACAGAAAGCCGCGGCCCTGGCCAAAGCGGAATCCAACATCGAAGTCCGCAGCCAGTTGGCGGCGTCGGCCAAGCGTCTGCCGGCGGAGCAGGCATTGCCGATCATTCAAGGCCTGCTGACACACGATGAAGACGCTACTGATCCGCGCTTGCCGTTGCAGATCTGGTGGGCGCTGGAGCATACGATCTCGACGGCCCAGCCCGACGCGCTGGCGCTGTTTGACAACGCGAATGTCTGGCGGCTGAAGCTGGTCGAGGAGCAGATTCTTCCTCGGCTGATGCAGCGATTTGCCACGACCGGTCAACGGGCCGATCTGATGATCTGCGCCAAACTCTTGAAGCAATCACCGGGGCCGAACCAGACGAAGGCGTTGATGGATGGCTTCGAAAAAGCGTTCGCGGGTCGGTCACTGGGAAATGTGCCGACGGAACTGGTTCGGGCGTTGTCGCAGGCAGGCGGCGGTTCGCTGTCGCTCAAAGTGCGCCAGGGAGATGAATCGGCGGTGCGGGAAGCGCTTGCGGCGATTGCGGCCGAGAAGACGCCCAGCGATCGGCGCAGCCAGTTGATTACATTGTTCGGCGAAGTCAAACGACCAGAATGCGTGCCCGTGTTGCTCGAGGTATTGACGAAGTCGTCGGATGAAGCGGCTCGGGCGGCAGCGCTGGGGGCGCTCGCCAGTTATACCGACCAACGGATTCCCGCGACGGTGCTTGGCCAATACCAGCAGATGACTGACGACTTGCGGAGCCTCGCGCAAGGCCTGCTGGTGAGTCGGAAGCCGTGGGCCGGCGAATTCCTGGAAGCCGTCGAACGGGGCGACATCGCCGCGACCAGCGTCCCCGACGAAACAGTTCGCAAACTGTCGATTTATCGCGACGAGCGGATTGCCGCGTTGATCAAACAGCATTGGGGAACCGTCGCCGGGCAATCCACGGAAGAAATGCAGGCCCAGCTGGAGAGGTACACCGCGCTTCTGAGCGACGGACTGGCTGGCGACCCGTATCCAGGCAAGCAGCTGTACATGCAGATGTGCGGGAAATGCCATCGACTGCACGACCAGGGAGGCCAGATCGGGCCCGATTTGACGTCATTTAAACGGGATGACGTGTCGCGGATGCTGCTCAACGTGATCAATCCCAGCGCCGAAATTCGCGAAGGATTCGAAACGCTGGTGGCGACCACCGTCGACGGCCGAGTCGTGACGGGCTTCCTCGTCGAGCAGGATCCGCAGGTGGTCGTCATCCGCACGGCGGAGGGTCAGACCGTGTCGCTCGATCGGAGCGAAGTCGACGAACTGATCCCGCAGAAGAAATCCCTGATGCCGGAAGGGCAACTTAAAACCCTGACGGACGAGCAAGTGCGCAACTTGTTCGCCTATTTACGCAGCGGACAACCATTGGCGAATTGAGGGGGGTTGATGAGAGTGTTTGTTCGGGCGGCAGGGATAAATGCCGCGTCCGCGTTGCGCCAGCGAGAGAACTTTTCAGCCAGACTTACGAAGGTTTGACAAGTAACCCTCCAATAACGATGCCCCGGACGCTCAGGGATTCGTCAGGGGCATCGTTTACCGGAGAAAGGTCGGCAAGGCTCGGAGAAGTCTCGGCAATCACGCGCTGTTCGCACTATCCAGAAATTCATGGCGCTCGCCTGACTTGCCGTAGTTTTCTGAAAGGGCATCAGAACCGCAGAATCAAATCGACGGTCAAGCGGTCTTGGATGATATCGCGGCGAGAAGACAAGGGGATCTCGTAAGCGATACCGGCTTCGACGTGCTTGTTTGGCTTGTATTTCAGGCCCCACGCACCGGTCACGACGTCATTCCCGGCGATTCCCGGCGAGCCGAAATTGAATAGATCGAGCCCGCCGATCGGTGCGGGGAATGCCGTTCCGTTCGACATATAGTGGTACCAGTTGGCTTCGGTGAAGAGATAAAAGGGCAGGTCGCCGAGTTTTCGGTCGACGTGGTTGGACCAGTACCACATTTGATTCCCCGCCGCCATGTTGGCCGGAAGCCGAAAACCTGAACCGGACACCCAGTGCCAGTTGGGGAGGAATTCCGTTCCCCCAGTCAAAAACAGATGAAACTCGCCGTCGCCGCGACCTTGCAGGGCGCGGGTGCTGCCGACCGGAAGTTCGTAGGTCAAGCCGGTGCTGAGAATGCTTTGCGTTTCCGCATCCTTGAAGAGATTATATTTGAGGCCCGCCATCACGTCGGCAAAGCCGTCGCTGAGAACGGGGCTCTGAGAATCGATGTAACCGTCTTTGGTGGCGATGATCGACAGATTTTCGGTCAAGGCCGCGCGGAGCTGGGTCGCATAGACCTGCACATTGTCTCCGCCGAGGCTGTTGGGCAGATGATGGTTGATGAAGATGCCCCGCGCTTCCGTCAGGGTACGTGGATCCTCAAAGTAGATCGGATTCGTCATCGGGCTGATGAAGTTTGAGAACTGATGATCGGACTCGCGGAACAGGCCAAGAATGCGGCCGTCCTGCAGCAGGCATCCGAGATTGGAGTCTTCGGAACTGACGCCGTCGTCCTGCGCCATCGCAGGGAGAGACGACACTGACAATGCGAGACAGAGAAACCATCGATATTGGCGCATTTTTCACACCTCCGTTTGCGAAAATCGCATGATGCGAGCGAACCGTAGTTTCGGCTGCGCATGGACTTGCGATATCGCGCAGGCCTTGCCCGAATTCATCGGACAATTCGTGGCGAAAAATTGATTTTCCGAGGATCGCTCAGCAAAGCTGATGTAAACGTAAGGACATCAAAACTGCGTAATTTGATCGGTCAGCGTAGCTGGACTCGCCGACCGAATTCACACAGGTGATGGAGCGAAAAATCCCGCGGCTTCGACGGGAGATCAGGGGAGCGGCTTGAGTTTGATGTTCTTGTACCAGCACGGCGCGCCGTGATCTTGCAGGCCAATGTAGCCCTTCAGCGGATGCTCTTTATAGGCGATGTCGAACTTGTGCATCGAACCGTCAGGACGAAGATTCGGTTCTTTGAACTGGGCGAGGTCCGCTTGCATGACTTTCTCGCCGTTGAGTTCCGATGAAATCCGGCTCCCGTTGCAGGTGATGACCAGACGGTTCCATTCGCCCACAGGTTTCAGCGCATTTTTCGTCGGAGCCGCGAGATCATACAGCGCGCCGGCATCGTGATAGCCGTGAGTCGTGGTGTCATCGAGGGCAATCTCCAACCCGTTGAAGCCGACGTCTTTGCCGGGCCGCGGCTGGAGCGAGTACGTGCGAACGAACACGCCGGTATTGCATTTCGGACTGAGTTTGAAATCGAGAGAGAGCACGAAGTTGTCGCGCGGCTCTTTGTGGACGAGCATGTAACCGCCGCATCGGTGGGGATTGAGGGCACCATCCTCCACGCCGGTTTTGCTGGGCTGCTCGCTGGATGTCATCCAGCCGTCAAGGGATTTGCCGTTGAACAGCAACATCCAACCGTCCGCTTTTTCCTGCGGAGTCAGTTCATTGTCCGCAGCGTAGAGCGGGGCCGTGGAGAGAAGGAAGACGCCCAGCATTCGGCAGAACATGACGAGACCCCCTGCGATCGAAAAAAGGAACCCGGCGTCTTTGGCGCCGGGTTTGATGGATCGATTTTCAGGCATCAGGTTTCAATTCGCCGCAATCTTTGATGACGACGCGTTTAATCGGCATGTCTTGTCCGGCGGTCGGGTTGGCTTCAATTGCCTTGACGACGTCCATTCCTTCGACCACGGTGCCGAACACGACGTGCTTGCCGTCGAGATGAGGCGTGCGCTTCGTCGTGATGAAGAATTGGGACCCGTTGGTATTGGGGCCGGCGTTGGCCATGCTGAGGACGCCCGAACCGGTGTGTTTGAGCTTGAAGTTCTCGTCAGCAAATTTTTCGCCGTAGATCGACTTGCCGCCGGTCCCGTCGAAATTGGTGAAATCGCCCCCCTGGCACATGAAATTGGGGATCACGCGATGGAAGATCGAACCCTTGTAGCCAAATCCCTTCTCGCCGGTGCAAAGGGCGCGGAAATTCTCCGCGGTTTTGGGGACCACGTCCGACCGGAGTTCGATGACGATGCGCCCGGCCGGCTTGCCGCCGATCGTCATGTCAAAGTACACGCGAGGAAGTTTCTTTCCATCGGCGGCCTGAAGAGATTGGCCCAGCATAAGAGCGGCGGCAGAAGCGGCCAGGGCCTCGCGGCGATTGAGCATGAATATTACTCCGTTAGAGATGCGTTCCGTGCCGGCGTCCTTCGCCAGCGTCAGAGATTTCAGCGGCATCAAAGTACTGAATTTCCTGCTCGGACGCCAGAGGGATGCCGTGATGACGGTGCTCGATCGACGTGGTACGATTTGGCAGACAGTTTCCTTCTCCATTGTCCTTGGCAATTCGCCGGAAGCCGACTCGCCATGAGGAATCCCCCCCGCCGGCCGCCTCCGGTGCTGTTTCAAATCGTCGGCGTGGCCGCCTTTTTGTTTATTTTGACGGTGCTCATCATGGTAGCGGCGCTATTCAGCGATCCCGACAGCCCGCTCAATGAGTGGTTCAATCGGTACGGCGTGTGGCTGTTGCTGGGAGAGGTGGCCGTGATGTTCGTGCTGGGGATCGTGGGGATGTTCCGAGATCAGGGAAAGAACGACCAAACTCCCTGACGACAACAGTTGGTCCCAGCGAAAATGACCGTTGTCTGCGAGTGAGATGGTAATGACGTCTTCTGTTAAGTCGGAAATCGAACACCTCCGGGCCGAAATCCGTCGGCATGACGTGTTGTATTATGTCGATGCCCAGCCGGAGATTTCCGATCGGGAATACGACCAGTTGATGCAGCGGCTGAAGGAACTGGAAGCCGCCCATCCGGAATTGGCTTCTCCCGACAGTCCGACGCAGAAGGTTGGCGGCGAGCCGATCGCGGGGTTCGTAACGGTCGAACACCTGGTGCCGATGCTCTCGATCGACAACGTCTTCAGCGATGCCGAATTGGCCGAGTTCGGGGCGCGCGTCGCCAAAGTGATCGGCCCGGAACCGATTGAATGGCTGGTCGAGTACAAGGTCGACGGCGTGGCGATGTCGTTGATCTACGAAGACGGGCGATTGGTGCGCGGCGTAACGCGCGGGGACGGCCGCCGCGGCGACGACGTGACGCACAACGTCCGCACCATGCACGGCGTCCCGTTGAAATTGACTCCGCCGTTTCCACGGCTGCTCGAGGTTCGCGGTGAATCCTATATCCGCAACAGCGATTTCGCCCATTTTCAGGCGGAACAGAAACAGCGGGGTGAAGAACCGTTCAAAAATCCGCGCAACGCCGCCGCCGGCGCGATCAAACTGCTCGATCCGAAGTTATGCGCAAAACGCAAGCTGCGTTTTTTCGCTCACAGCGTTGGCGCGTGGGAAGGTGCGGAGCTGCGCACGCACGGCGAGTTTCTGTCGCTGATTCAGCGGCTCGGAATTCCGCACGTCCCCAAGACCGAGATCAAACCGAGCTTTGCCGCCGCGGGTGAATACGCTCATGCCATCATGGAGCAGTTGCACGAGTTGGACTTCGAGGTCGACGGCATCGTCCTTAAGGTGAACGACCTGAGGATTCGCGAAGAGTTGGGTTACACGAGCAAATTCCCACGCTGGATCGTGGCCTATAAATGGGAGAAGTATGAAGCCGTCACGCAGGTGAAAGACATCCTGATCAGCGTCGGGAAGACCGGCGCATTGACGCCGACGGCTCTGTTGGAACCCGTGGAAATCGCGGGCACGACCGTGTCGCGGGCCAGTCTGCACAATCGCGACGAGATCGAACGGCTGGGAGTCAAAATCGGTGATTGGATCATCGTGGAAAAGGCGGGAAAAATCATTCCGCACGTCGTCCGTGTGGAAGAACAGCGACGCACCGGGCACGAGCACGTTTTCCATTTTCCCGTGAAGTGCCCGGAATGTCACACGCCGGTCGAGCAGGATGAAGGAGGCGTCTACATCCGCTGCCCGAACCCGAGTTGCCCCGCCCAACTGAGGGAAAGCCTGCGCTACTTCGCCTCGCGTTCGGCGATGGACATCGAAGGACTGGGAGTAAAACTGATCGAGCAGTTGACCGACGCCGGCCTGGTGACGAGCTTTGCCGATCTCTATCGCCTGAAGAACCGCCGTGACGATCTGCTGAATCTCGAACGGATGGGCGAGAAATCGGTCGATCACCTGCTCGCCGGGATCGAAGCATCAAAGGCTCGGCCTGTATGGCGGTTGCTGACGGCGCTCAACATCCGGCACGTTGGGACGCGCACGGCCCAGATTCTCGCGGAACGCTTCGGCGCGTTGGATGAAATCGCGGCGCAATCGGCGGAGTCGCTGTCGACCGTGAACGAAATCGGTGAGGTGATCGCTGAGTCGATTCAGCATTACTTTCAAGGAACGATCGGGAAGGCGATTGTCAGCGACTTGCGGGCCGCGGGACTCAATTTCGGAGATAAAAATGACGCGAAAGCGGCGGCCCAATCGTCAGGGGCAGGCCCGCTCGCGGGAAAAACGCTGGTCGTGACGGGAACCATGACAAAATACAGTCGCGACGAGATGCAGGATTTGATCCGCACTCATGGAGGTCATGCGGCGTCGAGCGTCTCGAAGAAAACCGATTATGTCGTCGCGGGAGAATCTGCCGGAAGCAAGCTGACGAAAGCGCAGGAACTCGGGGTTAAAATCTTGAGCGAGGACGAGTTTTTGAAGCTGATCGCCGCGAGTTAAACCGCCGCGAATTGTTAACGATGCTTCGCTGACGGGGAGTGTGCGCTACTTGGGTTTCGCCACGTCCAGGCACAACAGATGATCCTCGCTTCGCAGATACAGCCGCCCGCGGGACAGCACCGGCGCGGCCCACGCGGGATAATGAATTTCCGGAAATGATGCTCGTGAGATTTCCTCGAACTTCTCCGCGTCGATTTTGACGAGAGCAAGCGTCCCTCGTTCGGCGAGAACAATAAATTTCCCGTCTGCGACGATTTTGGAACCGCGCCCGTAATACGGAAAGGGAACAGCCTTCCCCGTTTCGCGGTCCAGGATTTTTCCGGTCATCGGGTCCTGTTTCAGCGTCGAGATATCGCCCGGAAAACCGTTCGTCTCCCAGGCGAGTTTCCCGGTCGCGATCTCACGGCACTGGAACATTCCCTCTCCTTCATGGCGGCCGCTGAAGCCGTAGAAATGTTCGCCCACGGCGATCGGCGTGGACCAGTGAGTCGACAGGCCTCCCCGAGTCCGCCAGACGATGTCGTAGTCTTTGCCGTCCGGTTTGACTCGGAGCAGGGCCATGCCGGTCTGGTAGGCGGCGGACAGGAGGATCTTGTCGCCGATCACGACCGGCCGCGCGGCATTGACCGATTCGTGAACCTTGGCGCGGAACCAATATTTAAAGTTGAGTTCACCCGTTTTCGGATTCAAGGAAACGAGGCCTTGCCGCAGCAGGCAAAGGAGATGCTTCTGTCCGTGAATCTCGGCGACGATCGGCGAGGAATAGCTGACCAGCATCTCTTCGCCTGTCCATTCATACGGGCGGTTTCTGTTTTCCTCCTGCGCGACGCCGTTCCAGGTCTCTTTCCCCACGCTTTCCCAAACCGATTTGCCGGTGTCAGGATCGAACGCGACGACGGCGGAATTCGGTTGGCCGCCGACGAGGACGATCAAGAGTCCGTCTGCGAGAATCGGCGTGCAGCCGGCGCCAAAGAAATGTTGCGGCACGGTCCAATCCGAGGCGGTGTCGCGCTCCCAGAGTTTCTCGCCGGTTTCCAGCTGAAGACAAAGCAATTTGCCCTGCGCGCCGAACGTGTAACAACGATCCTTAGTCAACAGCGGTGTGCAGCGCGGGCCGTTGTTGTAACCGTAAGGATCGGTGAATTCGGTGTCGTATTGATACTTCCAGACCGGTTCGCCGGTCACGGCCTGCACGCACTCGATGACGTCTTTATCTTTGAGGCGGTGATGAACGACGAGGCGATCGCCGAGGACGGACGGTGCGCTGTAGCCGGTGCCAATCCGTTTTTTCCACAAGACCGGCGGGCCGGCATCCGGCCATTTGTCGAGCAGATCGGTTTCCCGGGAAACACCGGTACCAAGCGGACCCAGGAACACCGGCCAATCGTCGCCGGGGCGATCATCGGCCCACAGGCATGTCGATAGGCTGACGAGAGCCGCCGCGAAGAAAAGTGATCGCACGAACGGATTCCTTGAAGGCATCGTCGAATGTCGCAATCCGAATGCAGAACGAAAACCCAGACGTTGCCGTCGCTGCTGCGACTTATTTTGACAGCGGGACTTCGTCATTCGTCAGTTCCGTAAGATCGTACACACGAAAGCGCCCGTTCGTGTAGCAGGGGGCCAATTCAAACGGGCCGAGACGCTCGGTGAGAATGTGCGTGATGCCGGTTTCGTCGCGCAGTGCGCGGACTTCAGCATTGTCGTACAACCCATCCGCATAATGGTCCTGATACCATTTGCCGAGGAACAGCAACCGGCGGTTCCACTCCACGATGCTGCGGGAATCCTGCGGAACATCCTTGATCGTGACGTACTCCGCGCGCTGGGCCCGCCATTTGAAATCGGGATTGTTGGTGGGCGATTGGACGAGGGCGGTTGTCGAGGCGTGATCGCGCACCCAATGGCAGACATCGAGCCATTCCGGTGAATCGAAGACAGACGGCGATTGCAGCGCGCGGCGAAACATCTGCCCGCCGAAAAAAATGGTCAGTAAAATCGACCCGATGATGATCTGGTTCGTCCGCCGGCGCGGCGGAGTCATCCATGTGACGGTGTGAGCCATGAACCCCGCGACGACCATGCTGACCGTCAGGGGCAGCAAGACGTCGAGCAATCGGAACGGATAGAATTTCAGCAATTGAGCCCGTTCGGAATAGTAGGCCATGTTCGGAGCGGGCCGCGGCCCCCAACCGGCGAGCAGGCCTGCGGCGGCGAAGACGCCCGACCAGCAGAGCAGACGGATCCAAAGTCGATCCTCCGGAAGCGATCTCCAGAAGCTGCGTGAGAGCAGGGCGAAGATCAGCAGCGCCGCATAGCCCAGCCAGCCGCGCCAGGAAAACGTCATCGGATCGAGGTGATGTGCGAGCCGGTAATAAACTTGCAGATATGTTGCGGCGCGGCGCACCTCCGTCGGATCGTTCGTGAAGATCAATTGCAGCGCAGGAATCAACCCCGGCAAAGCGGCGACGATCAACAGACTCATCGGCCCGACCATCGACCGCCACGATTGCCGGTCGTTTCGCCATTCCCATCCGGCCGCCAACCCCCCCGCGAGAACCGCCCACCCGCCGGCGATCGGATGAAAGCTGATCGCGAGCCCTGCCCATAATCCGGCAAGAGAGGCGCGACCGCACTGCCAATCCGCGAACGCCATCATCAGAAAGGCATACGAAAAAACTTTCCCCTCGATTCCGCCGACCAGCCATTCGCCGGAAAGATTACCCCAACTGGCGAGCGCGAGAAAGATCAGCAGCGACCACCAGCTTTGCCAGCGGACAAGCCCAAGCGCGGCATGGCAGCGCAGCCAACCCCAGGCGAGCAGGCCGTAACCGAGCGTGCGGCCGAACCAGGCGAGTTGGGGCAACGAGAGCCACTTCGCCCAGGATCCCATCACGAAATAAAACACCGCGTGCGCATTCGACGACTCCAGCAACAGATCGCCGGCACACCAAGAGGGATCCCAAAAGTGCTTGGCCTTGCCGAGGTAATGAGGTTCGTTGGCGGCGGGCACCGCGGCAGTGATGGCGCTGTCAAATAACAACGTCAGCCAGAGGGCGAAGAAGACAAGCCATAGGGCGCGCGAATCAGCACCCGGCGTCGTGGACGACGGGCTTTGTGCGAATGTAATCACGCCAGGATGTCCCGGACGACGCGGGCCGGTTCGACGCCGGTGAGCTTCATGTCGAGGCCCTGGACTTTGTACGTCAGGCGTTCGTGATCGAGTCCCAGTAGATGTAAAATCGTGGCATGGAGATCGCGAACGTGCACCCGGTTTTCCGTGGCGTTAAACCCGAAGTCGTCACTTTGCCCGTAGGTGACGCCTCCTTTGACGCCCCCGCCGGCAAGCCAGTAACTGAAACAATTCGGATGATGATCGCGGCCGTCGCTGCCCCCTTGCACCATCGGCGTACGTCCGAACTCGCCTCCCCAGATAACGAGCGTGTCTTCCAGCAGGCCGCGCTGCTTCAAATCCTGAATCAGGGCCGCGCACGCGCGATCGGTATCAGCGCAGTTCTTCTGCAAATCCTTGACGAGCCCCCCGTGCTGGTCCCAGGCTTCATGAAATAGCTGCACGAAGCGGACCCCTTTCTCGATCAATCGCCGGGCGAGCAGACAGTTGTTAGCGAACGACGACTTGCCTGGCTCGGCGCCGTACATCTCCAGCACGTGCCGCGGTTCTGTGGCGAGGTTCATCACTTCGGGCGCTTCGGCTTGCATGCGGTAAGCCATCTCAAAGGAATTGATCCGCGTGGCGATTTCGGGATCGCCCACGAGTTCCAGCCGCTCCTGATTGAGTTGGCGGAGCGCATCGAGCGAGTCACGCTGGAGTCGAGCATCAACCCCTTTGGGATTCGATAAATACAACACGGGCTCGCCGCCAGTCCGGAATTGAACTCCTTGGTAAAGCGTCGGCAAGAAACCGCTACCCCAATTGGAGTTCCCGCCGCTGGGCCCTTTCTTTCCTGAGCTGAAGACGATGAAGCTGGGCAAGTCTTGCGTGTCGCTCCCCAGGCCGTAGCACGTCCACGCGCCCAGGCTGGGCCGGCCGAAAATCTGGTTGCCGGTGTTCATTTCGATCTGGCCCGGCGCATGATTGAAAGCGTCGGTGACCATTGATTTGATCACCGCGACGTCGTCCACGACGTTTGCCAGATGCGGCAGCAATTCGGAAAGCTCCGTGCCCGACTGCCCATAACGCGCGAACTTGAACTTCGGCCCGAGGAACTTGGAATTCGGATTGATGAACGCCGCTCGATAGCCATCCAGCAATCCCGCCGGCGGCAATTGACCGTCGTACTTCGCGAGTTCTGGCTTGTTGTCGAAGAGTTCGAGATGACTCGGCCCTCCCGCCATGAACAGATAAATGACGCGTTTTGCCTTCGCGGGGAAATGGGTTGATCTCGCCGCCAGCGGATTGATCGCGGCGGGAGCCGCCACGGCCGTCTGCTTTAACAACTGCTGCGCGGCGATCGCGCCCAATCCGACGCCGCAGTCGCGCAGAAACCAGCGGCGAGAAGCGGTCTGCTGGAGCCCAACGGCCGATCTCCCGTGGGAACCGCAGGCGCGAATCTTCCCGGCGGCCGATCGATGGGTCATCTGGGTTTCGTCATTGGACATTGCAGCGTCATTCTTTCGAAATCGTTTCATCAAGATTGAGCATCACGCGCGCGACCGCGGTCCAGGCGGCGAGATCAGACGGTTGGACGCCTTCCGGAAGGGACGGCGGATTCACCGGATCGTTCGCGGCGAAATCCCACGGATTGAGTTCGCCTGTTTCAAATCGCGCTCGCTCTTTTTGGAGAAGTTCGGTGAGAATGTTCAGCTCCTGATCGCTGGGCGTACGCGCGGTGCAACGTCGGAAGGCGAGTTGCAATCTCTGCGAATCGCTCAAGTTCTCCGTTGTGGCGATCAAGTGACCCAGCGCCCGCGCACATTCCAGAAAAATCGGTTCGTTCAGCGTCGTCAACGCCTGGAGCGGTGTGTTGGAACGCGGCCGGCGCACGCACGACACGTCCGCGTTGGGGGCGTCGAACGTCTGCAACATTGGATAAGGAACCGAACGGAAACGAAACGTGTACAGCGCTCGGCGATAACGGTCGGCGCCTTGGTCTTCCTGCCAGACTTTAGGACCGTAACTGGCGGGAGGTAGAAACAGGAAATCGGGAGCCGGCGGATGCACGCTCGGCCCGCCGATTTTTGGATTGAGCAGCCCGCTCGCCGCCAGCGCGATGTCGCGCACCACTTCGGCATCAACTCGAAATCGCGGCCCACGGGCCAGCCAGCGATTGTTCGGATCACGCTCCGCGAGTTCCGCCGAAACATGCGAGGATTGCTGATACGTCGCCGAAGTGACGATCAGGCGATGCAGCTGTTTGAGGCTCCAGCCGCGCTCCATGAACTCGACCGCGAGCCAATCCAGCAGTTCAGGATGCGTAGGCGGCGCGCTTTGCGTGCCGAGATCGTCAGACGTCGACACCAGCCCCTCCCCGAAATAAGCCTGCCACATGCGATTCACCAGCGAGCGCGAGGCGGTCGGCGATCTTGGATCCACCAGCCAACGAGCGAAATCCAAACGCGTCGGTTGATGAGAGTCGATGTGCATCGGATGCAAAAAAGCGGGAACGCCGGGCAAGACTTCGTGATCCGGTTTCAGGAAATCGCCCCGCTTCAGCAGGCTTGTCCTCCGCGGCTCGGCTCGTTCTTGCATGACGAGTTGCGAGATCGGTTCCGGTTGTTGCTGCCAGAGTTCCTCAATGCGCGCGGTCAGTTCCGCGCAGTCAGGATTCTGTGCGCGCCAGGCGGAGAAGACCGCGGCTTGCTGAGCGGGTGAGCGTTCTTCACGCGGAATTTCCAACATCGCACGCACATCGGGAGGCGTCAGATCGGTGATGGCGTCGGCAGCCGAAGTGATCGCCAACCGAAAGCGGCCCAGATTGTTGTTCTGATTGTCGTCGCTGTTCCACCCTCCATGATTTTGCACCAGTTGGATTTCGAGAACTGTCCCCTCGGGGTTCGCGATCGGCGTTTCCGGAATGAAAATCGCCTGATTCGGCCGATTCCGGCGGGCAGGGTCGATGTCGTTACTCCACGCCGTTTCATCAACGCCGTCGATGGCGAAGGCAACCGGCCCCAGCTTGCGCTGACGGTCGGTCTTGTCGAAGTAGATCGCCGGCAGCGGCTTTTCCGGGGGGGTCACGCTCGCGGCGGCTTGCGCGAACTTCACCGCGACGGCTTGATCCGCTTTGCCGACGGGCCATGCGCGAACCTTGAATTCCGTCAGGGCCGACGTCCCGGAAATCGAGCGGCCGGGCCCGCCCATCGGCAGATTGGGATCATTCATTTGTTCCAAACGAAACGCGGTGATCACGAGCGCAGTCGTGGCGATCTGCACGCTGACCGTATGCTTGGTCGGCGCATAGCCCTGGCACAGAAACGACCCATCCTTCATTCGATACATTTTCTGACCGCCCGATGGATCGTCTTCAGCGGTTTGAATGATCGACCAATTTGACTGGCGGGCGCGGACCGAGTGTTCCCACGCGACCAGCTTCTCCGCCCAGTCAGGATGCCGGTGCTGCCAGTCGGCTTCAAGCTCCTGAATTGTCCGGGCGATCTCGGCCCGCTGCATCAGTTGCGGCGGCGTATAAGCCGGCATGCTCCCTTCATGCGAATTGTTGAGAAACGCGAAGAGGCGGTAATATTCGTCGTGCGTGAGCGGGTCGTACTTGTGGCTGTGGCACTGGGCGCATTGAATCGTGAGCCCGAGCATGCTTTTGCCGACGGCGTCCATGCGGTCGAACATCGCCTCCATCCGGAATTGCTCCGGATCGACGCCTCCCTCCTCATTGATCATCGAATTCCGCAGAAATCCCGTGGCGACAATCTGGTCCTGCGTCGCATTCGGCCGCAAATCCCCCGCGATTTGATCGATGACAAATTCGTTGTACGGCAAATCCTGGTTGAGCGCATGGATCACCCAATCGCGATACATCGACACAAACCGCGGCTTGTCCTTTTCATATCCGTCCGAATCCGCGTACCGCGCGGCGTCTAACCAGATCCGCCCCCAGCGCTCCCCATAATGAGGTGACTCCAGCAGCCGCTCCACTTGCCTGGCATAGGCGTCCGGCGAATCATCCGCTAGAAACGCATCCAGTTCGGCAATCGTCGGCGGCAATCCGATGAGGTCGAGACTCACGCGGCGCAGCAACGTCGGTTTATCGGCTCGCGCCGAGGGCGCCAGCCCCTCGCGTTCCAACGTCGCCAGGATGAACCGATCAATCTCGTTGCGCGGCCAGGCGGACTGTTTGACGACCGGAAGCTCAGGTCGCTTCGGTGCGATGAACGCCCAATGAGGTTCGTACTCGGCTCCTTCTCGAACCCAACGCACCAGCCGATTCTTCTCGTCGTCAGTGAGCGTTTTTTTCGAATCGGCGGGCGGCATCCGGACCGCGTCATCGTGCGAAAGAATGCGCCGCACGAATTCACTGGCCTCGGGTTGGCCCGGCACGAGAATCGCTTGGCCATCATCGCTCGATTTCAGCAGCGTTTCGCGTTGATCGAGCCGAATCAACCCATCCTCTTTCTTCGCCGCCGGTCCATGGCAGGCAAAGCATTTGTCGGAAAGGATGGGCCGGATATCGCGATTGAAATGCAGCTTGTCATCCGCGGAAGCGACGCTCACCAGACAACACGCGACCACCGCCCAGATGGGAGCCGCAGGGTGCGTCGTGACGCACCGGTCGCGATCAATTCCCTGATTCGAAATCGGTGCGTTGCCTCGCACCCTGCAAAATCGCCCGTTCATACCGTCCCTCGCCGTACCAGATATGCGTGTTCTCTTATGTTAGCAGGCGTGCCGAGGAAAAGGGAATGACTGACGGTGGCATGAGCAGGGCCATCGTTTTGATTGGCCTGGGAAGTGCTGAGGAGATGAGAGGGAGTTTTCCGTCACGAGCCTGGAAATCACGGAGGGAAAGTTATGTCGACGGCCTGCGGTGGGAACTTGCTGACGCGATTGGCGCAAGTTCCTGATCCACGTGGGCGTAAGGGACGGCGTCATCGGTTGTCCGCCATGCTGGCGGCGGTCGTAAGTGGTCTGCTTTCGGGTGTGAGTGGTTACGACGAGTTGGTGGAATGGTTGCACGATTTACCAGTTGACTTCTGGCATCGGCTGGGATTTACCCGACGGCCCCCGAAGCAGGATTGCTTTCGCGACCTGTTCGCGAAGCTCGATCCGGTGGCGCTCGATCACGTGCTGCGTGATTGGATGGAAGCGTGTTTCCCCCACGCCGCCGCGGAATGGCAGGCCGTGTTGAGCATCGATGGCAAGACGCTCCGCGGTTCGGCGCGCGCTTCGGCCAAGGGCGTGCATCTGCTGGCGCTGGTGGCGCACGACTCGCGCGGGGTCGTCGCCCAGGAACGAGTGGACGAGAAGACCAACGAGCACAAAGGAGCCCTCGCGCTGCTGACGGAGATCCTCCTCAAGGACACCGTGGTCGTGGGCGACGCGGCGTTCTGCCAGCGTGATCTGTGCGAACGGATTCTCGCCGCCGAGGGGGATTACGTCCTCGCCGTGAAAGAGAATCAACCCACGTTACTCCGGGAAATCTCGCAGGAATTCACCGCCGCCGACGCGGCTTTTTCCCCCCGGGGGCCGGTGTGAGCGCGGCCGCGAACGGCAGACGATCACCACGTACGACAAAGGTCACGGCCGGATCGAAGTCCGCTCGCTGACCAGCACCGTGAGTCTCAACGACCACGTCCGCTGGCCCGGAGTCCAGCAGGTGCTGCAGGTCGTCGGCGAGCGACGGCACCGGGGTGCTGTGGAACGGGAGACGCGGTACTTCCTCACGTCGCTGCCACGGACCAAGGCCGATGCGGTCCGGCTCCTGGCGATCATTCGCGGCCACTGGGGCGTCATCGAAAACGGACTGCACTGGGTCCGCGATGTGGTCTTCCGCGAAGACCGCTCGACCATCACCACCGGCCACGCGCCCCAGAATTTCGCCGCCCTGCGCAACGCCGCGATCGGCTGCCTCCGCGCCGATGTCACCGGCAATCTCGCCGCCACCTTACGCAGCCACTACCGAAAACCCCAACGCCTCTTCTCCAAACTCGGCCTCTTGTAAAAGGCGTCCGCCCTGGTGGCATGAGGCACATTTCCTACCTTGCGAGCGGGGGGCGTCAGCCCCCTGATTGAGGCGTGTTGTGATGCACTCTGCCGTTTTCAGGGGGCTGACGCCCCCCGCTCGGAGAGAAGACCAAAACTCACCGATCCCTTGACTCAGGACGAGTTCTCATCGAAGCCACCCGTCGTTGATTTCCACGGGGTAGCCGGGCCTGACCAACGGGAAGGCCAGGACGATGTACATTGCGGTCGAACAGAAATTGCCGGGCCTTCCGCAAAGCCTCCAGACCTGGGCACGCGGCGCCTCAGCCACCCCTTGTTAATCAGCGACAAATGCCTTCCCGATGCCGGCTTCTGTTATCGAAATGAAGAACCCGCGATTTGCCTCGCTCGGAAGGTTGAGATCGTATACCAGTTCGAGAGAATCTTCGTGATGTTCACCCAAATGGACGCTCACCCACTCGCGCATCGCATGATCAAGTTGGGATGAATTTGACAATCCGGGATGCAAGTCAACGATGGTTTGGGCGAGCGAAGGCCATAATCCCGTGTATTGTTCTTTCAACCAACGGATGCGTTGTCGCTGGCACTCTGTTGGAGACAGATCGACTGCCCAGAGATGAATGGCGAAGTAGTAAGTCGGCGGGTGCGGGAACTCTGCCGAGACATTGCAGTCCCATGCATCAGTTCCATTGTGCTGCATATAACCAAAGTCAGCATCATAGTCGTCAGAAACGCCAACCATAGGGATTACCTCAATGAATCGGGTAGCATCGGTTGCCTCAACCGGTGCCGCGCAGCGGTTAGAGGCTGCGGCACCCGGTGGACAAATTGAATCCACTGTGAATCGTCACCGATCTTCAGCCTCTTTGGTCTCTCGAAGTTTTCCTGCGGCCTCTTGTCGCTGCGCGACCCCGGTTCAAGAACCGGGGCGACCCATTTGGGATCCAGTGGCGACGAACTCAGGAATTGTACCCGTCAAGCAGCAACTTCGTGTTAAGAACGAAACGGTCTGGGTTATAGCCAAGCCCAGATGTGTGCATTATCCGCCCATCTTTGATCCATACCGCTTCTCCGGCTCCTGATGGATACGTCAAGTGGGATTCTGCCCATAGGTCGTATATATCCGAGCAATCATCAGCATCAACTACGACAAGCTCCAGTTGGCCTTCGATGTCTACGGTCTCGATGGCATTTGCAAGACTATGAAGAGCCAGTCGTGACGATCCACTCCAGAATGCCATCACGAACAAGACTCCACGGTTAATGGTCTGGATTACCGATCTGTCCGCATGGGAAAGAAATCGCGTTCGGTGGCTAATTGACGTCGGCAGCTTGAGTGCAGCGTGGCGGTCAAAATTCATGTCCACCCCATCAATTGAAGATGTTGTCGTTGTTATTTCGCCAAGCCCGCTTGCTCCAAATCGAGCAGCCATCGCTTCAATCCCGGCCCGCGCGGCGACGAGTAGCCGCCGAGTTTGCCGCCGGCGGCGATGACGCGGTGGCAGGGGATGATCAACGGCAACCGGTTGCCGGCCATGACGGTTCCCACGGCTCTGGCTGCGCCGGGGCAGCCGACGTTGGCCGCCACTTCGCCGTAGCTCAGGAC
>JAXMBR010000045.1:0-29081 GCA_046349715.1 Planctomycetaceae bacterium
CGTCGATCACAGATCGATTCGTGAAGTCGCTGTGCCGTTTGCCCCATCAAAGAGATGGCTTTTGCCCGGCAGGCGATTTCTCCGGCCATCTCGGTGAGGTCCACGTGTTTGTCATAGCCGCCGGCTAACAGCACCACGGGAGCCGTGAACGACCGCAGTGCGACCATCGTCGATTCCGGCGTCGTCGCCAGGGAATCGTTATAGAACCGCCGTCCTTCGACTTCGGCGATGAACTGTAAGCGATGGGGCAACGGCTGATAGGACGCCAATCCGCGGCGCACGTCGTCCAGCGATGCTCCAGCCGCCACGGCCGCAGTCAGCGCCGCCAGCGCATTCGCGACATTGTGTTCCCCAGGCAATTTCAACCAGGTTTTCAGTGGAAACTCCTGCTCGACGACGCCGGTGCGCATCACGGCCGATTCCCCGCGGAGAAAGACGCCGTCGGCTTGATGGTCGAGCATTCCAAATCGCAGCGACCGTCCGTTCCCGGACCAGCGGCAGACATCCGCATCGTCCGCATTCAAGACGGCGACGTCGGCGTTTGTTTGCCAACGCAGGATGGTTTGCTTGGCCCAGCGGTAATGTTCCAGATTCGGATGCCAGTCGAGATGATTCGGACTGAAGTTGGTGACAACGGCGATATGCGGGCTGGCTTGAATTCGATCCAGATCCGTCAGTTGAAAGCTGCTGAGTTCCAGCACCACCAGATCGTCCGAGTGGATTTCCTCGATCGCCGGGAGCAAACTGCGTCCCAGATTGCCTCCCAGCCAGACGCGCCGTCCCGATTGAACCAGCATGGCATGCAATAAGGCGGCCGTCGTCGATTTGCCGTTAGATCCTGTGACTCCGAGGAGGGTTCCTCGATGATGTCTCCAAAACAGGTTCATTTCGCTGGTTAACGGGATGCCTTGTCGTTCGGCGAGCGCCAGCAGCGGATGGTCCCGGCGGATCGCCGGATTGACGACGATCAGTTCGGCGTCCCGAAAATCGGCTTCGTCATGCCGGCCCCATCGGATCCGGTACGGCGGCGTTTCTGCCAATTCCCCCAGCGAGTCCGACAGTTCCTCTGAGGAGCGCAGATCAGTGACGGTCACGATGGCGCCACGATTCACCAGGAATCGTACGGCCCCAACTCCGCCGCCGAACGCCCCCAAGCCCATCACGGTGACGCGCCGGCCGCGATAATCATCCAGTTCCAAGGCGCTTGACATGGCAATTGACGCTGGGGCCGAATTCCGAATTCCGAGTCACCCCGCCAGAGGGGACCGGTATCGTCGTCAGGGAGCGTTTTTTTCCGGGGCAGTCGGTTCGCTGGAATTTTGCGATTCGGTCTTCGAGGACGTTGATTGTTCTTGATACCGTTCCCAGCGACGTAATAAGAGTTCCGCCGGCTCTCGATAAGGATCGTCCACCGGGATTGTGCTGCCGACGGCTTGCGCGCCTGGAAAATCTCCCTGTTCCGCCAGCGACAACATCCAATGAAATCGAGCCGGTGCTGACCAGGGAGTCTGGGAAAATCGCTTTAGATAGTCGCTGAGCCCTTTCGCCGCTCCTTTCCAGTCCTGCTGCTCGAATTTGCACATCGCCGTCCAATAGGTCGCGTCGAACACCGCCAGCGCATAGACCTGCTGGATCGATTGCAGCCGTTGCCGATCGCTCTGCAACGCCGCGGGCAGCGATTCCAGCATCAAGTGGCGCACCGTCAGATAATGGGCGGTCGCATCCTGGTATTTTCCCGACAACTGTTCGATCCGACTCTTCGCATGTTGAAACGTCGGTTTCATGTCCTGAAACTGCTCCTGGGATTCGCCGGCCAGGACGAACTCGAACGGCACTTGAAATTTGACGGTCGTGGACAGAATTTCCTCCCGCTGTTTGGCTGCTTCCTGCCGGACGGTCAACGGGTAAGGCCAGAACCGCAGTTGCTCAGCCGACCACGCGCTGTTCCCCCGCGCGACGCGGCCCATCAGACCAGGCGACGAATTGGAATCGAACAGCGCGTCGTAAATGACGCTGGCGGATTCGGCAGGCAGGATCGATTCCAGCAGTTTCATTCTCCCGGTCCACGATTCCGCCTCGGCATAAACAAGCACGTCGGCCGCCGCCAATTCCTCAACCGTCCAGGGATAAGGCAGGTCTCCCCGAACCGTCAGCGCTTGCCACCAGTCCGGATGGGCCAGCATTTCCGACCACGTGGCCGGTCGAGTGATCTGCAAACCGGGAGGATCGTCGCCCCGCGGGATCGGCAGGCCCAATCGGGGATCGAACAGATAAACTTGCCCATCGAGCACGACGCCCGACAACTGCTGGTTCGGATCTGATTTCGACTGAATGATCACGGCATCGATTCGCTGTTGCTTCAGCAGGGCCGAGAACAGCCAGCCGCGATCGCCGGCGGATCCTTTACCCAGGCGCACGACTTCAAACAACGGGACCGGCAGGCGGGCCGCACCTTCGGGAAGCAGGGAGATCGTCCGCATGCTGTAATTGAACAGCGCCATCACGCGGTCGAGTTCGCTGGTGGCCGACTGCGACGCATGCTTGGCCATGTCTGCGAAAAAGATGCAGTTCCGCAAATAAAAGGCGTCGGAATTGGCAAAATCCGTCGCGAGAATCGCTGCGCGCTGATCATCGGTCAGCAGGCTCTTCGGCAACGCATCGAGCTCGGCAGTCGTGATCCCGAATTTGTCAACGGTGATCAAACCGGTTTGTTCCCGCCAGCTGTTCAATACGGAAACCGCGGTGTCGGCCCCGGAGTCGATACCCAGGTTGTCCGGCTGCATTTGGAACAGCGCGCTGGCCAGCACATCCGTGTAAAGATTGGCCTGCGCCTGGCCGGCCTCGGGAGCCGCAGTCTGCTGATTGTGATCAGGAGTTTTTTGGGAGCAGCCGGCGAGCATCAGACCGCTCGCGAGAATTGCCGTCCGTGCGCGAATGAGCCTCTGTAAGATCCCCACCAAATTCTCTCCTCGCCAGGTCGGACTGCATCACGCCGATGATGATCCGGCGATCTGCCTCGGCCGATCGACCAATTTCATTGATACGCGGAACCGCGCCTGATTGTTGGAAAACGCGCCGTGTCGACGCCGGCAGTGAAAAGTCAGTGCCAGATCCACCCGGGGACGCGGCCGGAATCTTCTGCGCCTGTCCTGAAAACTGCGAGCACGCCGCCAGAGATTCCTGGCATGATTCGACGGCATAGTTTGGTCGTTCCGCGGGCCAGACGCAATCCTGCCATTGTCGATGCTGCCAGAAGTTTTTCCTCCGTCGAATCCTGGCCGTCGCATTTTCGCGCGCGGGCGCCGCCGGATGGAGTCATTCTCCGTCATCGCGACCGTCGGATCTTCATTTGAAAGCCGAATCTGGGTGGCACGCCCTGACGCTTTGGGAAGGGCGTGGTTTTCTCTCAATCAGCCACGCCCGTCGCAGACTCCGGAACGTGCCACCTCGAATTTCGAACACCAACATGGCGAGATTCACGTCCCCCTGCGCGTGCACGGCGAACACGCTGAGGATAGGATGATTGTTTCCACAGGAATCCGCGAATTCGGAAGCTCTGAGTCTAAAAGGATGTGCGATGAAGTGGCCGATCATTTTTGCCTTGCTGACAGGACTTTTCTGGGGCACGTACGGCCCGGGCGTCGGAATTGCCCGCGCCGCCGAGAACAACCCCTTTAAGCCCTACCTGCTGATCGGTGTGGCTTATCTGGTCTGGGCCGTTGTCGGCGGGTTTGCGGGCATCCGGTATACCAATACTCCCCTCGAGTATTCCTCGACCGGCGCGACCTGGGGTCTCATGGCGGGCTCGCTCGGGGCGCTCGGAGCCTTGACGCTGACGCTGGCAATGTTTTCCTTCCAGGGAATGAAACCGCGGGCCGACATTGTCATGCCGATTGTGTTCGGTACGGCGGTCAGCGTGACCGCGTTGGTCTCCGTGATTCAATCGAAAGCCTCCTTCAACCCCTGGCTCTACCTGGGGATTGCGGGAATGGCGGTGAGCATCGTCGTCGTCGCCATGAACACGCCGCATGTCGCTCCTCACAAGCCCCCCGCGGCGGCCGGCGAATCTCACGCCCGGCTATCTCCCACGCCAGTTTCGCCGCAGAATTGACGCCTGAGAAAATGAGTACGACGGCATGCCGGACCAAGACTCGCCGCTGGAGGAACCGAAGCCGCTGGAAGACGCGGATTTCGTCATTGAACAGATTTCGCGACCGAAGCCTCGCCGTCGCAAATGGTTGATCGCGATCACCGCGATGGCGGCGGCGTTCGCCGGCTTGTGTTTTCTGGGCTGCGTGGTGTTCAGCTTTTTTTGCCACACGGCACATTTGACCTCACCCGCGGAAGTCCTGGAGGCTGCTCAGGAAATTACCGACTTCACGCTGCCGCCGGGATACCAGGGCGAACTGGCAGAAATCGTTGACACGCCGGTGTTTCTCGTCCGCAAATCCGTGTTCCGCCATGAGACGGGAAAAGGCGTGCTGCTGATCGCGGAAATGAAGCTAAAAATCCTTCCGGACGACGACGAGGCGCTCTCGCGCGGATTGCAGCAGATCGCCGGAGACATGCGAAGAGTCCTTTCCGGCGAGCAGGCTGCCCAGACGCTGACCATTCGGGGAACCGAGGCGGAGTTCACCCTGACGACGGGCGATGATCCGTTGTCGACGACCAAATACCGCGAGATCCGGGGCGAATTCCCAGGAAAGTCGGGTCGGGCGCTGCTTTGGCTGCAAGCAGAGGATTCCATCTGGAACGATGAGGACGCACACGCCTTTCTGGAATCTGTCCACTGACTCTCAGCGAGCGCGGGCGATCATTCCGACGACTGAAGCACCGCGAACCGGAACTTGACCACGCCCAGTTCCGCGGTTTTAAGCAGCAACGGCCTCACTGCCGAATACGGAGCCTTTTTATCCGCCCGGATCCGCACTTCGGTCTGGCCGACCCCGTGCACTGCCAGCGATTGCTGCAGCGCCTGTTCAAATCCGTCGAGCGTCAACGGCTCGCCCCGCAGTGACCAGGCTCCATCGCCGGTCACCGTCACGACCAATTCGCCCGGCTCGTTTGCCGATTCATCTTTTCCCTGGGTTGCTGCCGGCAAATCCACGGCCTCGACCTGGTTATTGCGGATGAAATAGGTCGCCACCAGAAAAAAAATGTTCAACAAAAATACGAGATCAATCAGCGGCGTAATGTTGAACGCCGTGCCGAAACCCCGTCCCTGACTTGGAACGCGCATGGTAAAGATCCCGAGGGTGGTCAGGCCAAAATGATCGCGAATGGAAAATTGGTCGGATTGGCATTGGCTGAGTGCCCCTCGATCAAGATAATCGTTTTCGAAAAATTCGGCGAGGATCAAATCGCCATGAACGCCGAATTTGGGCTCAGCGCAATCAATTCGCCGCCGGAACCGACCGCCGGTGAGGTGAACGATGCGTGCTCAAATTTCCCCAGGGTCGCGTGGAGGAACGCCAGCCCTCAGGTATCGTTCTGCCGGCGAACTTCGAGCGAGGGATCGTTGATGGAACTCTCAGAACTGGAGGCCATTGCCCGCCGGGAACTGCGGAAGCACGGATTGCACGACTGGACGTTTGGCTGGGCCAAAACCAAACGCCGGTTAGGCGTCTGCAAGTATCGCTTGAAACGGATCGAGATCGCTCAGTTTTATGCGTTGCACAATTCCTGGGAGAAGGTCGGCGACACGTTGCTCCACGAAATTGCTCATGCCCTCGCCGGCCCCGCCGCCCGCCACGGACCCAAATGGAAAGCGGTGGCCCTGCGAATCGGCGCGACTCCGCGGGCTTGCGATACCTCGCAGGATACCATTGTGACTCCCGGCGACTGGCAAGCGACCTGCCCCGCCTGCCGAAAGTCGTATCATCGCTACCGGCGACCGCAAAGCTTGGCGGGATATCGTTGCCGCTGCCCCGCGCGAATGCCGCTGGCGTTTCAGTTCACCGGAGATCCCGCCCGGAAACCGTCCCCGATCGTGTCGAAACAGGACGCGGCAAAATGGGAGGCCCGATGTGCGGGTTGCCAGACGGTTCATCTTCGCATCCGCAAACCCAAAGCCGGTATCTGGCGTTGCCGTTGTCGCCACCGCTGCCAAATCGTCTGGCAATGGCGATCTCCGACCGGTCCGTCGAACCAGTGAACGGCGCGGCTTGCCTTTTCAGGACGGTGGATTTTTGATATAAGGCTGCTTCGTGCTGATTAAGCAGTTGACTCTAAGATTTGTTGTGGAACAGTGTCATGGCCGCGAAGTTGACGACTAAGCAGAAGCGAGACCGCCGCTTGAAGATTAAACGCCGAAAATTGCGCCGGCAAAAATACGGCGTCTAGCGGGTTTGCGCTGTCCGCGTTTCCAGACGCGCCGGCGTCATGATGCCTGGCGAAGTCCCCGGCGCGACGGGCGATCAATGCCGCTTTTTGCCGCGCATGGCAATGAAGCCGAAGACTCCCACGAACGTGAGCACGCTGGCGTAGCCTGTCGGCCCCAGATTGTGCCACATCCCCATGGCATACTTCTGATAGAAATGCCAATGTTCGTAGGCCCAGTCCCACATAATTCGGCTCGCAACGAGAATTGATCGGACCAACCTGAGGCCCGTTCCTGAAGCATAGCTTACGAACATCGGGAAGCGGGCGATTTCTGGTGTTCCGACTCTGACGGTCGCAACGATTCGCCGGAATTTTCTCAGGTCAGCTTCCGCCGCCCCTCGTGGACAAGTCCGACCGATTCCTGAGAGACCTGCCGCTTAAGCCGTGACCACCAGGTTGTCCCGGTGGATGACTTCAGCATACGGAATCGACCCGATGGCCCGGCTGATTTCGTCGGACCGTTTTCCCGCAATGGTCCGGGCGGCGGCCGCATCATAGTTCGTCAGTCCACGGGCAAACTCCGCGCCGGCCTCGTCCACCAGGGACACGACCTCACCTTTGGTGAAGTCTCCTTCGACTTTCCGGATGCCGATCGCCAGCAGCGATCTCCCCTGCTCCACGACGGCCCGCCTCGCGCCGGTATCAAGCACGAATCGCCCCTGAGGCGCCAGCGTGTAGCCGATCCATCGTTTCCACGCCGGCAACGCCTGTTCCTCGGCGAGAAACAAGGTTCCGACTTCCCGGCCCTCGAAAATCTCCTCCAGCACCCGCTCGCGTTTTCCGTGAGCGATGATCACCTGGGTGCCGACGTCGGTGGCGGTGCGAACGGCCTCCAGTTTGCTTTTCATCCCACCGACGCCGCGCGAGCTTTTTGACGCTCCCACCAGTCCCAGCAGTTCGTCGTCGAACCGCTCGACCAGAGGAATGAGCCGGCTGTCCGGCAACTGCGGATCGCCCGTCAACAAACCGTCGACCACCGACAGAATCACCAGTAAATCCGCATGCACCAGGTTGGCGACCATCGCCGCCAGCCGGTCGTTGTCCCCGAGCTTGATCTCATCCACGCTCACCGTGTCGTTTTCGTTGACGATCGGAATGGTGGGATATTCGGCCAGCGTCAGCAGCGTGTTCCGGACGTTCAGGTATCGCGCTCGATTCTTGAAGTCATTGGCAGTCAACAACAGTTGCGCCGCATGGTAGCCGTGCGGCCGCAGGCACTTGTCATATTGATGAATCAAGTGCGCCTGCCCGGTCGCGGCCGCCGCCTGAAGATGCGGGAGATCTTTGGGCCGCTGTTTCAAACCCAGCAGTCCGATCCCCGCGCCAATCGCTCCACTGGAAACCAGCACGACTTTGCGGCCGGCCCGGCAAATGCCGAACAGTTGCTCGCTCAACGAGGCAATTCGGGCTTCGTCCAGCCGATCGTCATCGGTCGACAGCACATTGGTGCCGACCTTGATCACCACCGTCTTAGCCTTGCGCAGAAGCTCGTGCCGGCGCGCTGCGGAATCGTCACTCATGCGCGGCGATTTCGTTCGGAGAGAACTTCATTACAACAGGGTCTCCAGCAGCATCCGCAATTTCCGCATTTCCAGCGCGCGATCCATGCCGTCCAGCAGTTCGGGCAAAATCTCCACCGACAAGATCCGGTTGTATTCGCAACGCTTCAGCTGTGAGATCATCCGGCTGTAGTCGATCTCGCCTAGACCGATCGGCACCTGGACCGCCGTCGGCGAAGTGTCTCGCAGATGGGCGTGGTAAACGTACGCGTAAACCTGATCATAAGGCTTGTTTGCGTATTTCCCGCACACGTAATAACTCAGATCCAGCGTCAGGCCCAAGCCGGGAACCGCCTGGCACAATTCGATCGCCGTCTGCGGGTCTTCCGTCAGGTGGCCGGTCTTCGTTTTCAGCGACAACCGCATCCCCGCGGAATTGGTCGCCGCCAATCGCCGCCGCAGTCGATCGATCTCTTCATTGAACGGCGTGCCGATCTGACCTGCCGGAATCGTCACTTGAGTGATCTTCATCATCTTGCCGAGACGGCAAACCGCCTGGAAGATCTCGTCCGTCACGTCGTCGTCAAAATGGATCGCCACCGGCGTCAGCCGGGTCGTTTCTCGATAGAAGGTGACGAATTTTTCCGCCTGTTCCGCCACTTCTGAGGGCTTCAGATGGGGTCCGTCCTCCTTCAGCCAGAGTTCCACTTTGTCATAACCCAGATCGACCAGCGCCTGGCACGCCTCGGGGAACGGCTTATCGCCGAAACAATGAGAAGAAGCCGCAATTAACACTCGTCACACTCCCTTGCCTACGGAATTCCCGACGAAAGTGCTGAACGCAATGATACTTCCGTCAAGTCGTCGTGATCCGTTTTCCATCCAACTCTTGTGAATTTATCGGGTTTGGGAAGATTCTGCAAGAAGTTTCAACCGCGAGGTCCGGGGGAAGCTTCCGCTTAATTCGGATTCTTCGCATTCTGCCGCTCAAAACGCCGATAACAAGGATCGGGCTGTCAGCCAAGTCTGACCGCGGTTCGGAAACGAATCACTCATTGAGATTCTGGTCCAGGGGGAGACGACGCTCATGAAACCCGTGTTTTGTCTGGGTCTGGCTGCCATCACGGCGGCGTGCTTAGCCGCCGCAGGATGCGCCCAGTCGCCCGCAGCCGTCCGAGGACAATCTCCCGTGGCCGAAGATGGTCCGGTGATCGGCTCGGCCCCCGGTTATGGCCAACATTCGCACCCAATCGCCAAGCACCACGACTATAAAGTCTTTCGTTTCCATCGCGACCACAACTTCGGCTACGATGAAGCTTGGTACGACGGCAAAGAACAGTATTACCCGAATCACCAGAAATATGTCTATGACGTCGGCGGCGGACCGGGCGCCGGCTGCCCCGCGTGCAACAGCGGATCCAGTTGCCCGCCGGGCGGATGCCCCCATTGCGGATTCGGCTGCAAGCATGGCTGCCTCCACGGCCACGACTGCCCTGACCATTACGCGACTTACAAGTACAAATGGCCGCAGAATCTGGTCTACCCGCAACCTGCGCTCCCGGCCGGCATGGTCCAATATCCTTACTACACGCTCCGCGGTCCGACCGACTTCTTCATGAAGTGATGTGACCTCCAGATGGCAGAATTCTACACCCCGAAGTTCAGCCGTCGATGCGGCTGGACTTCGGGGTGTTTATGTTTTCGCGGCAGTGCACAGTTCGCGAATGCTGCCGGTGCCGAACCAGAATCTCCCCGGCGGATCGCGTCTCCCGGCGGCAGGATCGATTCAAAAAAATTGGAAATCACCAAAAATTTGGCGGGTCGAGTCGGGAGACGGGGATTTCCTAAACAGTGGAACTTCAACAGGCAGGCGACGATTCACTCGCCATGCATCGGCAAGTTCCGTGTTGACTAGAAATTCTCCAGATCAGGAGCCCGACATGACCCGCCCCGAGCTGACCGACATTTCGTTCGTGCTGGATCGTTCTGGATCGATGCAATCCATCAAGCAGGCGACGATCGAAGCATTCAATGGCTTTCTGACGTCCCAAAAGTCCGGAGCCGGAGAAGCCCGACTCACACTCGTTCAATTCGATGATCAATACGAGATTAATTATCGAGCCGTACCGATCCGGCAGGCGGTCGAGCTGAACGATCAGAGCTACCAGCCGCGCGCGTCCACGGCCTTGCTCGACGCGATCGGACGGACCATCGTCGCCACGGGAGAACGCCTGAAGAAACTGCCCGAGAGCCAGCGGCCGGGAACGGTGTTGTTTGTCACGCTGACGGACGGGTTTGAAAACGCCAGCCGTGAATACACCTTGCAGAAAATCAACGAACTCATTCGACAGCAGCGCGACGTTTATGGCTGGCAGTTCGTGTTTCTCGGCGCCAATCAGGATGCGATTGCTACGGCCGCCCAGATGGGCGTCGCTGCCGATCAAGCGATCACCTTTGCCGCGTCACGATCCGGGACGCACGGGGTGATGGGAGCCTTGAACGGCAAACTGCACAAGATGCGGGAAGCCTGCGCCGCCGGCGGATTAGGTGCGATGCTGGGCTTCGACTCCGACGACCGCAACGCCGCCCAAGGGGACTGAATCTCTCACCCTGTTGCACACTGGCTTGCTGAAAACTCCATGAGGGCCTGCTTGTCAGCGAATCTCGAGTTCGTCAACGAATGACAAACCACCAGATCGCCCCGAGCAGCAGCAGCGTGCCGCCGATTATCAGTGCGATCTTCCGCAGTTGCCGACCGGATCGCGTCGGCGGCCCCTCTGCCGCCGACGCAGCGTTCGGTAGACTTGCACTGAAACTTCTCAGGTCCGAAAACTCGTCCTCCGTCGAGGTGGCCGACGAGGCCGAACGCGCCGGGCGAATCCGTGTCCGTGAATCGGGGATTTTCCCCGGTTTCCCGTGAGTCGGAACCTCCCCGCGCATGGCCGATTCGCCCGCATCGCTCGCTGCGCCAGCGTTCGACAGCGGAAAAGCAGCTTCCCGCGCAGGGGAAACCTGACTTGATTGATACAAGATTCGTTGGGAACCGCCCCCGACACTTTCGCCGTAGACGGCTTTTGGAATCTTCTGAAATCCCAGCGCCAAAAGTTCCGGCGGAGGAAGCGATCGGTCCGGGTCGCTCGGCAGCGGTTCCTCCCAATACAGCGAACGGATGAATCCCGTCCGATTCAACGACAACGCCATCGTCCACTCTTCTGCCATTTCGCGAGACCGCAACGCATTCGTCGACCAGAACAATTGGAAGATGTCGGCCGATTGGATCAATTTCGGCACGTCCACCAGCGCGCGTTCCGGTCCGATCGGGGTGCTCCAGACCGTGTCGTTCAAGAGCTGGGCATATCGCTCAAATTCCACGACATATGAGCGATCCTGACGTGACACGCAGGCGAAAATCCGCCGAAACCGGCGCGCCCGGTCTTCGCCGGTCCAGTTGCTCTCGTCGCTCACTGCAGCCGCGCTTCGTTCGACGCGCACGGTGAAGTTGACCTCGGCAATCAGCAATCGTCCCAGGAAGACCGACATTCGCCCCCGCGCCGATTTCCCGTCGAGGCTCCCCGCCGCCTGAAACCGGAATTCTTCACGATGGACCGGCTCTTGCCACAAGAACGACCGGCTCGGGGGGTTGAACACCAACCCTTCGCCCGTCGGAACGAACGTCAATTCGTCCGATCGGCCGATCGCCACTCCGCTGTCCGTCGTCAAAGGCTGATACGCCGAAGTTTGTTGACTGAGAATTTGTGACGCTTGCCGCTGAACCTCTGCCAGCGGATCCGGCGCTCCAGCCGGCGCATCGGGACGGCGCTCCGATAAGTGGGCGAACGCCAGCAACGGCTGCCAGGTTTCGGGGGGAATGACCTTCGGTCGATACACCGTAAATTGGACATTGTCATCGCGGAGAGGGCTCAGCGCCGACTGGAACGGCGATTGTTCCGAGCCATGCTCGATCGATTCCCGGCGAACGACGCGCAATCCCAATTGATGAACGATCCGTTCCATCGCCGCGGGATCGATGCCGTGTTCACGCAGCCGCACCACCGAGGCCCCATGACCATGTTTGGCCACGTCCACAAAGAGATCCACCGGCGAGATCTTTTCCGCGACAAGCGCCAATTTCCGGAATTGCCTGAGCGAGTCCTGTACGCAATCCGACAGCAGCGGCACCTCGGTCAGCACCGTGCGATCAATCGGCACGTCGCCCGCAATCGGTTCTGGAAGCGCGCCGGCGGGCAGCCGATTGAAAACCTCGCGAAGCGGCCCCGTTCCCAAACGGTCCATCGCCTCGAACAGGTCACGCGTGCTGATCCGGTTGGCCCCTGTCCGCCGTTTCTTGTTGTAGGCCAGCGAGAAGGCATCTTGAAGTTCCGCGTCCAGCTGATCCCAGACGGCATGCAGCAAATTATGAGGATCATCCGAGCCCGCTGGAGACTCTTCAGCCGTCTGCGCGGTGTAACACTCTGCCAAGCGCGTCGCGAACTCCTCGGCTGAAGCCGGGCGGTGCGCGGGATTCGCCTTGAGACAATCCGCGATCAATCGGCCGCAGGCATCGCTCAACTCCGGAGCGTAAGTCTTTGGCAACGGATAACGAGCATTATTTTTGGCGATCAGCAGCTGGAGGGTATCCGGTTCGTCCGCGAATGGTTCTCGCCCTGTGATCATCGCATACAAGGTGGCTCCCAGCGTATACACGTCGCTGGCGACGCTGGACGGCTTGCCCAGCAGTCGCTCCGGAGCGATATATTGCGACGTGACCGCGCCCCGTCCGGACATCGTCACGTTGTCGTCCGGCGATAACTCTTCGCTGAAGCGGATTTCCGCCAGGATCGGCTGGTCGTCATCGACCAGCACGATGTTTTGCGGACGCAAATCGCGATAGATCACGCCCGCTTCATGAATCAGGTGCAGCACTTCGGCAATCGGCCGCAAAATCTGGAGGCAACGCTGTTCGGAAAACCGGCCGGTTTTGGCCAGGTGCTGCGAGACGCTGAGACCTTCCAGAAACTCCAATGCCAGAAACTCCGTCTCCTGGAACGTCCCCGCTTCGATCACTTTCGCCAGGCAGGGATGCGACAAGCTGCACGAGAGCAACACTTCCTGGCGAAACTGCGCCACCTTCCCGCGATCCGTCAACCATTCTTTTGGCAGGCATTTCAGCAACACCTGCCTTCCTTGTTCGCCCTCGGCGGAATATTTTCCGATTCTCGGGATCATGCGACACCGTCGCCAGCAGCCGATACCGGCCGAACCGAGTTCCCGGCTTTAAGCCTTCCTGCGCTGCGGGGGTCAATCGACGACTTCCGTCGGCAATTCATCCGCTCCCCGTCGAATTTTCCGTCCAACCAGCGCTCAAGGTCCTGGTAAATTCGACCGTCGCGTATCGCTGATGCGGAAACTTCGACGCCCCCTTCCGGCAGATCCGGCATGCCGCCGCGGGAAGGTCAGGGTCCTGACCGCGCGGGTCCGGGCACCGGTTCGTCGCTCCCCAACTGCTGCAGCACTTCTCCTAGCGGGCCCGCTGGGGGATCACCGGCGAGCGACCCGTCAGCAAGCGCATGGAACGTCGCCGCCAGACCGTACACGTCGGTCTGTTCGGAAATGTCGCCGAATCGGCGATGAGCTTGCTCCGGAGCCATGTTGGCGTTCCCAACAACTGCTCGGTCAGCGTTAATTCCTGTCGCAGGCGCGCAAATCCTTGGCGAGCCCGGGAAATCGGCAAGACGACCTCGGCCGCGAACTTCATGCCACAGACACTTCGGCTTCAAGTCGCGATGAATCACTCCCTGGGCGTTGGGCGTACTCGACTGCGTTGGCGTGATTTTCCGCATGATCTCGGCCGCTTCCCGCGGCGAGGGACTGATCGCGAATCCGTTTCCAGATCTTTGCCGTCGATGTATTCCATCACCAGAAACAAACGCCCTCGGGAGCACGGCCGATCCCGTGAATCGTGACGATTTGCGGATGGCTGGTGTGAGCCAGCGTGCGGCTTCCCGTGCAACCGCAGAAATCGCTGTCACCGCGGCAGGGTCTTCTTCGGCGTCGGCTGGCGAAGAAACTTGATGCGGCCACCGGGCGGCCAAGAGACTCGTTGAATCGCCAGAAACACGTCACCCTGCCCGCCGCCGCCCAGACGCTGTCCCAATTCAAAATCGCGAAGATCCAGCGACGTATCCCAGGGTCCGTCCCGAACAACCTCTTCGGTGCTCCCGGCGATCACCGCGGATTCCCGCTCAGAAGCGACGAACGTCTGACCGGAAGACTCAAGCAAGCGAAGTGCCTCGAGATGCGCACCGCGAACCGCATCCGGGAATCGCTCTTGATAATCGGCCCAATCTATTGCCTGGCGTTGCCACCGCCGATATTCGGTTTCCGTCGCCAGCAATTCGTGGATTAATTCTCCCGAGTCGAGAATTCGGACCCGGCATAATCCTCGATCCGCGGACATTCACCTGCACGCAGTTGCCTGTTCAAACTGATTCGCCAGCCAGATCGATCTCCAGATCCGTATCCAACAGGGAATCCGACATGCTGCTGGGTGTTTCGAAGAGCAGTCGAGAACAGGAAGACGCGAAAAAACGTCTCCGTAATCATACCAACTCCCGGCCGCAGGACGACAGTATTGCGGACGAGAGAAATTTTCGCGGCTGGCGAGTGTTCATGCGCCGTCGCGATTCGATGACGCGGAGAACGATACTTCCCAGATTCTTCGAATCAGCTCCAATCTCCGTTCAATCGTTCGCAGCCCGCAATTCAATTGCTCGGCCAGTTCCAGATTGGAGTAGCCTGCCAGTTTTCCCGCGATGCGCCGCTGGTCGTCATCGAGACAAGCGAAGAGTCGGTCGCATTCTTCGCCCATGATGGCCGCGACTTCCGGCGACGGTTCCGCCGATGCAAAAATCTTCCAGCCGGAAGAAAACATCGTCGTTTACCGGGAATTCTCCTTCCGGCGCGGACCTGCCTCGCCCCGCCGCAAGCGCCGCTCGAAATTGATCTGATCGCAGGCTTTGCGAATCGTCAGCACCACCAGCAGCGGCCAGAGCCCGGCTCGGTCCGACAAGTCCGGATATTTCCCGGCGGCGATGCCCCGGCACAGGGTGTCGAACACGCTCACCGCCACATCCTCTTCGTCCGCGGCTTTTCGCGGGCTGGTTCCGAACCGCCCGCGCTAACGCGGCCACGCGATCGAAGCCACCGGCTCCAGATCGGCTCGACGGCGTGTCGATCTCCCTCGCGCAGTTGCCGGAGCCAAACCGTCACCGACTCATGGGGATCCATCGTCCACTTTCACTCCCGAAGTCCGAATATCGCGCTGACCGACTGTGTCATCAGAGAGCACACAGCCCCGGAACTCCCACTGCATGTTGAAACCATTCCCAATGACCAAGCGCCGCTTTGACGCCGTCAGATCGCCGTTTTTCCTTGATGTTCTGCAACCAGCGGCGAACGACCGTCACGACAAACCCAAGCCGTCAGGGGGTTCATGGAGTGGCCGTCATTACCAGTCGTGACCTGCACACAAGCCGCGGCCCTAGAAACAATGACTCCTGATGGGTGGATTGTTCCCTGCCAGGCGAGGGTTGCTCCGGCGGGACGGCAACTCGCTGCTATCAATCACCCGCACCGCGGTGATGTCTTCCGTCTTCATCTGCCAGCTCTTTCCGAGCGGACCGACATGAACGCGCACCATGGCCCTTTTCATGGTCGATCGCCAGGTCAACGTACCTAGAACCGCCGCCACGCCCAGCACGATTGGCGTCAGCCTCGGCCGCGAGAAACGGCACCAAAAACAGGGAGTTCCATGACCTCCGGAACGGTTGCACGCGCGGAGCATGCACCCGCTCCTCCCGTGCGATCACGCCTCCGCAACTGATGCCGTACCAGAACAGCGAAAAGATCAAGGCGAACACGGCGACTCCTGAAGCGGACTCTCGCTTGTTCGACCAGCGGCAGTTCCAGGCCACGTTCCGGCGAGTTCTCCACGATCGCCACGACGCCGGGAAGTTCGTCCGGCAGCGGGAGCCGCCGTCCGCTTCAGGGCGGGGGCGTCGCCGCGAGGAGACGGCCCCGCCTGTTGATGCTCCTACGCGGGGACAGACGACGAAACCGTCGTCGGTCTGGAAGGCGTCGGCGGGTGCCGCGACCGCACGTTTCACAGACCGAATGATCTGCCCGGATCCGCAGGGGCGATGAGGCCCGGCAGCAGCAGCGCATTGATCGCATCGACGACCCAGTCTTTTTCCGCTGGTGTCAAGGACGTGCCAAAATGCAGGGGATTTCCGCCGACGCCGACGACCGTGACCCGATAGACCGGCGAATCGTTTTGCTGATAAGACTCCGTCAATTGCGCGCGCGACGATTCATCGAGCGGCACTTCAGTTTGCCGCTGGCGTCCAAACAACACGCGCCGCAGGACCACGCGGTCGCGTTCCACGAGCAGCAACGACCGTTCGAACTTCAGCTTCAGCCAGGCGTAAATGAATCCGAACCCGACGGCCCAGAAGACTCCGATAAACAAAAAGAAATAGATTGCGCCATCCCTGCCCTTCTGCTGAGAAAACGCCGTGATCCACATCGCCGTGAAGACGGCCATGAACAGATTCCAGACGATCGCGAACAGTCCGATGCCGGCTGCTCCTTTGCCCGGTTCGATCGACAACACCAGCCGATCGGGCGCGGCGTCATGGATTTGGATGACGCTGGGAGACGGCAGCGGCGGATAAGTCGCCTCTAGGGCGGATGACGTCATGGATCGCTTCCTGGAAGGCCTGCATGATCGCGTATGGCAGAGGCAATCGTCAATCGGCACGTCAGGCCACGTCGGACGTCAGGCCCCCGGGTAACATCGTTTGTAAACAACTTGTCGCGCAACGAGGTGGACTGGGGTGAGAGGGATCTCGGTGGCATTTTCTCAACTCGCTCACAACCACGCCAAGTTCCATGATGCAAAATTCACAAAATGTTCCGACCCCAACCTGGGCGGGACCGCACGAATCGCCGGGCCGCGATGTTCAGGCGTCGCGTGAGCAATCGGCGACGTTCTGGTTTTGTCACGGCTTGGCTCAAGCGCTGTCCGCGAAGACGGTCGTGTTCATCGGCGGACAGGATCGATCGGTCCCCGCGGCCTTTGCATTGGCCTTGGAAGAACAAGGCGGCGGCACGCTGGACCTCGTGGACGCGCTGTGCCCGTTCGCGCTTCCCGGGCACAGCGGGCGATCGACGACGGAGCCGGATGATCCCACCGGACCGCCGTTGAGTTTTCCCCGGGTGTCGTTGCGGCGCTCGACGGCCGAGCAGCTGATTGATCGAAACAAATCCCTGGATCTGGTCTTCATCGACGTGGATGAGTCGTTTGCGGGAATTGAACATGAAGTTGCCACCATTCGACGGGTGGCGAAATTCGTGCTGCTGAGGAGTCAGGCCGAGCCTCCCGGCGGTAAATGCTCATTTCCCGGCATCCGGCAATTCCTGCAACGGCTGAAGCGGCCGCGGCTCGAGATTTCGACCGTTCCCTACCTCGTGCTGATCGACAATCGCCGCCAGCCGCCTCGACGAAACTCGGGCCGTCCCCGTTCATGAAGTCGCTTCCTGGAGAAATTCCCCCGTCTCCGCGTTGCTCGGAAGTTTGCAGCCGTTAGAATTCTTGATCAGTTCAGCCGCTGACTGTCGGGATCAACGGTTCGATCATGCCGCTGCAATACTTCAAACGCTTCCGCATGGAATTCGATTTGCAGCAGCCATTTCCCCCCGCCCGATTACCTGACGGTTTCGCCTGGGTTCCCTGGAATCCCGCCGACATTGATCGGCACGCGTGGGTGAAATTCCAGAGTTTTCGCGACGAAGTCGATTCGGAAGTCTTTCCCTGCCTGGGCGACTACAACGGCTGTTATCACCTGATGAGGGAAATCGCCGATCAGACGGCCTTCGCCCCGGCTGCCACCTGGCTGATCATTCACGCCTCGGACGGGCAACCCGCGGTCGATTGCGGCACCATTCAAGGGATCGCCGCTTCGTCGGTGTTCGGGGGGATTCAAAACGTCGGCGTCATTCCTGAGTTTCGGCGACTCGGCCTGGGAGCCGCGCTCGTGCTTCAGGCGTTGCATGGATTCCGTTCGCAGGGATTGAAGCGGGTCTCCCGGAAGTGACGGCGGCGAATCAACCCGCGGTCGACCTTTACCGTGAACTCGGTTTCCGCCTCACCCGCATCGATGTTTCGCTCCGCCGAACTGGAACCGGCCTGAGCCGCGATCCAAAAGAAGACACGGCTGCGAGTTGGGCTTTCTCCTGGCAGTGATTATACTGGCGGCTGAATCCGAGAAGTGCATCCAGGGATCGAGGATCGCGGTGTTTCCGTTACGTGTATTTCGCCGACATCGGACGGCGCTCGGCAGCGATGAGCAGGTGGAGTTTTATCCGTCGTACGGATATCGCACCGCCGTGGGTTCGCAATGGCGGCTGGTGATTCAGGGCTGCGTGTTCAACCCCAAGCTGCCCTGGCTTCGTCGCCGACCGATCATGGGCATGATTCGGCGGGCCATGCGTGTCGATCGCGGGGCGGATGAGTTCTTCCGCCGGCGGATGAACCGATTTCTGCTGGATGCGCCGAAAGGCCGGGCGATCGCCGTCGAAATCGACGGGCAAACGTATCAGGCTGGCCTCTCCGGTTCGGCGGGACTGTTTCGCCAGGAACTGGACGTCCCCGAATCGGCCGTGAATCGAGTCGTCGCCGCCGATGCACCTCAGTCTCCGGTGAGATGGCTGCCTTTTCAGGCGGCATTGGCGTCCGGCGACGAACGGCAATTTACGGGACGACTGCAACTGGTCGAATCGAGCGGGATTTCCATTGTTTCCGACGTGGACGACACGATCAAGTACAGCAACGTGCCGAATCGTCGCGATTTGTTTCATAACACCTTCTCCCGGAAATTCCGTCCGATCGACGGCATGGCCGCGCTTTATCGAGAATGCGCAGCCCGAGGAGCGGTCTTTCATTTTGTTTCCGGCAGTCCCTGGCAACTCTACGAACCGCTCAGTGAATTTCTCCGGGAGCACGCGTTTCCCGACGGGGCGTTTCATCTGAAACCGTTTCGCTTTCGCGATACGGCGAGAAAAATCCGGGGTCCTCAGCCGCAGTTGGCCCACAAATTGACCGTGCTGGAACCGCTGCTGGCGGCATTTCCAGAGCGCCGGTTTATCCTCATCGGCGATTCGGGCGAACAGGATCCGCTGATCTATGGCGGGTTGTTGCGGACTCGGCCGCAACAGGTCGCGGGCGTCTTCATCCGGGCCGTTCGTCAGGAATCCGCCGACGATGCGCGGTTGCAGACGGCGTTCGCCGATTGTCCCCCCGATCGCTGGCAAGTTTATCAATCGCCCGACGAGATCCACGCCCCGGTCCTGCAACTGGTGTCCGCCGTCCAGTGACACGCGGCGGCGGGGAGAAACTCCGCGGGATCGTCGCGGCCGGGACCAGGATTTCTGGAGCGTACTTCGGCGTTCTTTGCTCAATCCTGATTCCGCTTGCCTATCTGACTGGCCCTGCCCGAACCCGCTCGGCTAAGATGGTGTCCTGATTGGAAAGCCGCTCGGTGGGGCGGCTTCGTTTGTTTTCACTGAAAACGGGACACTCGCTTCGTGGATCGCAATCACCGTCAGCGCAGCCTGGAAGATGCTTGCCTGTGTGCTCAGCTCGCCGCCGACTTTCGAGGCAAGGACACCCTCGTGCTGGACCTCACGGACATCACGCCGATCGTCGATTATTTCGTGATCACGACGGGGAATTCGCCGCGGCAACTTCGTTCGCTGGCCGATGAAGTCCGACAGACGATGAAAGGTCGCGGCAACGCTCCGCATGGAGAAGAAGGGGACGAACGGAGTTCCTGGATTCTGCAAGACTACGGCGACATCGTCCTGCACGCGTTTTTGCCCGAGGCGAGAAAGCTCTATGACCTGGAGCACCTCTGGGCCGACGCCCGCCGGATCGACTGGGAAGCCGCGGCGACGGTCTCAAACGGTTGAGCGTCGAGATCGATCATTGAGAGGCCAACGCTCGTTTGAGAACTGAAACTTACCGTCTCAAATCGGAGATGGATTCATCAAGGGCATTCAGTGCAATGAACTATCTGGCTGAGCTCAGGACCCGGCTCCAGGCGACGTTGGCGGAATTTGTCCCGGAACCAGCCCTGTATGCCGAGATGCTGCGGCCGACGCAGGATGCGAAGTTCGGCGACTTCCAGGCGAACTGCGCCATGCCGTTGAAAGCCGTGCTGGGCCAGGCTCCGCGCGACATCGCCGAACGGATCGTCGCGAACTGGGACGTGGCCGATCTCTGCGATCCGCCGACGATCGCGGGGCCCGGCTTCATCAATTTGAGGCTGAAAGACGACGTGCTGGCGCGGAGCACGGCCGGATTGCTCGCGGATGAACGCCTGGGAGTGTCGACTGCGTTGCCGCCTAAGACCTATGTCGTGGATTTTTCTTCGCCCAACGTCGCCAAGCCGATGCACGTCGGTCATTTGCGCAGCACGGTGATCGGCAACGCGCTGTACCAGGTGCTGACGTTTCTGGGCCATCGAGTCATCGGCGACAACCATATCGGCGACTGGGGAACCCAGTTTGGGATGATCATTTATGGCTATAAGCATTTCCGCGACGACGCGGCCTACCAGCGGGCTCCCGTGGCGGAGCTGGCACGGCTCTATCGGTTGGTGAGCCAGTTGTCGGGATATCAGGAAGCGTCGGCGGAATTGCCGAGGCTTAAGCAGGCGCTGGCCGACAGTGAAACGGCGCTCGCGGCCTTGAAGCAGCAAGCGGCGGCGAAGTCCCAGGATAAGGAAGCGGCCAAGGCGCTCAAGAAAGGGGAAGCCGACGTTCGGAATCTGCGCGAGGAACTCACCGGCGCGGAGAAAAAGATCGTCGCGGTGGAAGCGGATTCAGAGTTGGCGGCGCTGGCAAGCGGTCATCCTCAAATCGCTGAGGGAGCACGACAGGAAACGGCGAAACTGCACGCGGGCGATGCGGAGAACAAACGGCTGTGGGACGAGTTCATGCCGGCGTGCCTGGCAGCGCTGAACGGACTGTACGAACGCCTGGGAATCACGTTTGATCTGACGCTGGGTGAAAGCTTTTACAATCCCATGTTGCCCGGGGTCGTCGCGGACCTTGAACGACGCGGACTGGCTCAGGAAAGCGACGGGGCGATGTGCGTGTTCGTCCCCGGGAATGAAGCGCCGCTGATCGTGCGCAAAAAAGATGGAGCGTTCACCTACGCCACCTCTGATCTCGCGACGATTCAGTATCGCCTCGAGAAACTACAAGCCGATGCCATGCTGTACGTGGTCGATGCGCGGCAAAGCGAGCATTTTCAATTGCTGTTCGCCACGGCCAAGGCCATCGGGTTCGACGGCGTCGACTACCGGCACGTCAGTTTCGGCACGATTCTGGGGCCCGATCGCAAACCCTACAAAACTCGCTCTGGAGACACCGTGGGGCTGGAGAGTTTGCTCGATGAGGCGGTCGCGCGGGCGCTGAAAATCATCGAAGACAACGACCCGCAAGGAGAATTGGACGAGGCCGCGCGGAAACAGGCCGCGGAAACCGTCGGCCTGGGCGGCGTCTTCTATGCCGATCTGCATCACAATCGGGACAGCGATTATCTGTTCGACTGGGAGAAGATGCTGGCGAAGACCGGCGACACGGCGACGTACATTCAATACGCCTTTGCCCGGGCCTGCGGCGTGTTTCGCAAAGGCGAGATTGATCCGCGGTCGGTTCGAGAAGCCGCTGCGGTATCACTCGGTTCGCCCGCGGAACGGGCGCTGGCGCTGCAACTCAACCGTTTTCCAGAAGCGCTGGACGACGTCGTGACGGACTACCGGCCGAATCTGCTGACGCAATACCTGTTCGAAACGGCCAACCGCTTCACCGAGTTTTATGAAAAATGCCCGGTGCTGAAGGAGACGGACCTGGCGATTCGCACCAGCCGGTTGCAACTCTGCGACTTGACCGCGCGCGTGTTAAAGCAAGGTTTGAAGTTGCTGGGCATCGGCGTCGTGGAACGCATGTAAGAGGACGCTTAACCGCCGAGAGGCAGTGTCAGCAGCGGGCCGCCGACTTTCCCTTCCGATTCCTGCACGGTGAACAGGATCTCGTAAATCGCCATGGCGGCTCGGGAATGGACGTCCTCCGGCGGGATGAAGAACCAGTAGCCGCGGTATTTCACGGCGACCTCGGAGCGCTTCGGCTTTTTCTCGCTGCAACACACGCGGAACAAGCCGTCGGTCACATGGGTCCAGTCAAACAGTTGGCCCGCTCCGTCGTACGTCATGGGGGCGGTGCCGTTCGTCACATGTTCGGGAGGAATGCAGACGCCTTTGGAGAGAAACACGCCCATTTGCAGCATCGAGCGCATGTTGACGAACAGCGTGTCGCCCAGATCGTCGTCATCGGAAACGCCGGCTTGACGTTTGGGATGATCCCCCGCCAATTCCGATTTGATCTTGTAGATGGACTTGCCGGGAGTCAGTCGAAATATGCGGGCCATCTCGAGAATTTCGGGTGATTCCCGATCTTCTTCGCGGATGCGGAGCACCAGGGTTTTTTCCTGCTTGCGGAGGGTCATGCGGTCGCCCTCGCTGGTGCGAAACACCAGATTGTCCCGGGCCGCATTCACCAGATCTCCCCCGCGCACGCGCAATACGGGAATCGGATCGGACGAAACGTCGTCCTCTTCGAATTTCCGCACCGTCAGTTCCATGGCCCCGCGCTGTTCCAGCGTCGCCAGCAATTGCACGCCGCGACGGAATTCGTAGTTGTCGTCGGGGGAACTGGGAATCATGGCGATCGAACGGGTGGCGTTGGGAACGTCGTTGATGTCGTTGATCGCCATCAACAGGAACTGTTCAATGTTCGCCCCGGCGTTGACCACGCTGAACAATTCGGCGGAAATCGGCGACAGCAGCGCTTTGGCGATTTCCTGACCGCCTCGCGGGTGATAGCTCAACGTCGGCGCATCGCGTAAAAAGAATTCGCCGAGGCCGAGATTGCTCATGCCCGGGCCGGAACCGTCGAGACCATAGCTGTAGTTTCCGCGACCGGAAACCTCAAACTGGCTGGTGATGTTCGGGAGATCGATGAAGATCGGCGAATCGGCATAGCGCAAGCGAACGATATTCAGCAGCAACTGCTCGTCATTCGTCGACCGGTATGCCTCGTTGTACCGCAGACGCGTAAATCCCATGGCGGTAGGGCCAAGACAACCTGAGAGGAAAACGCAGAGGCACCCCACGCAACTAGCGATCGCCAGACGGCCGCGGCGCACGGATCCACCCTGCTCCCACGCGTGGGATGCGGGAGGACGGCGGTGATGCGTAACCGTTTCTGACATCAGGCGTTACCGTTCGGCGGACTCGATTGAGCCGGACCGTTCCCCCGCGCCTGTGAACAATGGCTCATCTCTCTTGATCGTCGAAATCAGAAGAAAACTTGATGCAATCGGTAAAGTTCGCGCAATCGGATCAGTTTCCCGGCGTCTGTCCGATCGAGAGCTCAGGGATTAGCGTGGCGCTTGCGCGCAAACGGTTTCGGGGGCGGTTTATGCGGTTCAATCTGGGCGACTTTGTCGTTGTCCCGAGCCAGCCGCTCCCGGAAGACACGGCGTGCGGCCTCCAGAACGTGGCTGATGAAATGCAGATTGGCGCCTGTCCCGATGATGGGCGCTGATCCCAGGCACGGTTTCCAGCGAGGCGATTTCAAGAAGTTGAATCGTGAGCCGTTCGATGGCGATCGCTTCCACGGTCTCGGCGAGAAACCAGCGTTCCAGATCTTGCAATTGCCCCAGGTATTCGAGACGTTCGCTCGACGATTTCGTCGTGGCGACCAGCAGGATGCCCATGACATAGAAACGCTCATGAGGTTGATCCAGCGGCTGTCCGTAGCAGTGACCGGTCCGTTGAATCGCACGCATCGCCAATACGCCCAGCGCGCCGACGTCGGCCGCTGCTAATAATGCCCCGCCGGCCCCTGTCACCGCCCCATCGATGGCTGCCGCCGCCTGCGAGCCGCGGGCGACGTGAACGGCGAGATCGTCGCAGAGCTTTAGATCCGTGCGCGGTAACTCGTGGATCGAGTCGACTTGGGCACGTTCGAGCAAGTCCTTGGGGCTGGCCAGCCAATCGGACGTGGCATACGCCGTCTCAATGGCGGAGCGCGCGGCCGATTCTGGAATCACATGCTGGAGGGTCCAGGCCACGGGCATCGTCAATTTGTTCGTCAACTTATTGAACAACCCCGCGTCGCCGGCCTTCCACGCGGCGATCTCCTGGACGACCTGGGCTTCATAGTCGGAGAGCGGCGTGGTCATGGTGTTTGAGCCCGTTAAAAACTGCCGGCGTTCGGCTTGGAGTGAGAAGTTGAAGGAATTGTCCAAAGACCGCGAACAGATTTCCAGGACAAACCGCACTGTCAATTTTGACAGCGGGACTTCGAAGCACTTCATTCGGTGGCACGACAGCAGCGTGGCCATTACTATGAGCCAAGCATCTGTGGATCTCGCCGGTTTGACATCGAGGAGTAGCAACGTGAAATCTGCCCGTTGGTTTTGTTTAACGCTCTTGATTTTCCCTGGGGTCGCGGGTGCGGCCGACAATCAGGCGCCGGACGGCTTCACGCTGCTGTTCAACGGGAAAGATTTTTCCGGTTGGCATGGTCTCGATACGGTCGACCTCCGCAAACTGGAAAGCATGCCTGCTGAGGAACGCCAGAAGAAGCATGAGGCCGATCTGGCCAGCATGAAGGCCCACTGGAAGATCGAGAACGGTGAACTGGTCAACGACGGCGGTGGCGCCTGCATGACCACCGACAAAAACTACGGCGACTTCGAGTTGCTGGTCTCCTGGAAATTGACCCCCAAGGCCGATAGCGGAATCTATTTGAAGGGCATGCCTCAGGTCCAGATTTGGGACACGACCGAAGCGGCCGGCTACCACAAACTCGGCGCCGCGAAGGGGTCCGGCGGATTGTGGAATAACCCCGCCGGAAGTCCCGGAAAAGATCCTCTCGTGCATGCCGACAAGGCGATCGGCGAATGGAACACGTTCCGCATCATTCAACTCGGCGCTCGGACGACCGTGTATCTCAATGACAAACTCGCCGTCGATCATGCAATTCTGCAGAATCTCTTCGACAAGAGCGCGCCGCTGTATCCCCAAGGCCCGGTTCAACTCCAGGCGCATCCTCCGACGGAGATCCGTTTCAAGAATGTGTACCTCCGCGAGATTCCAGCGGAGGAAGCCAACAAACGATTGGCCGCCAAGGGGGCCGACGGTTTTGATACCGTTTTCGACGGCAAGACGCTCGCCGGTTGGACCGGCGCGACGGACAATTATGAAATCGTCGAGGGAGCGGTTCGCTGCAAACCCGGCAAGGGGGGCGTTCTCTTCACCGAGGCCGAGTACGGTGATTTCGTCGCACGGGTGGAGTTCAAGCTGCCTGAAGCCGGCAACAACGGACTGGCGATTCGCTACCCCGGCACGGGAGACGGCGCTTACACCGGCATGTGTGAGCTGCAAGTCCTCGACACCGAGCATCCCAAGTACGCGAAGCTCGATCCCCGGCAGGCTCACGGTTCCGCCTACGGTATGGCGCCCGCGGCGCGCGGTTATCTGCGCCCGACCGGCCAATGGAATTTCCAGGAAGTGACCGTGAAGGGGTCGACCGTCAAAGTGGAACTCAACGGGACCGTGATCCTCGATGCCGATCTCGGCCCCATCAAGGAATTCATGGCGAACTCTCCCCATCCCGGCAAAGACCGGACCAGCGGCCACTTCGGATTCGCGGGGCATACCGATCCGGTTGAGTTCCGCAATGTGCAGATCAAGACGATCAAATAACTTACGGGAGAACGCGGGTTGGTGCACGACACCGCGTGGGGCTTCCGACCGGGCCGGTTGCGCATTCGCGGTCTTTTGACCGCGGTGGTGAGAAAGCAAGATCGCTCGGGAGACCTCAAAAACAGGACGGCGGGGTCTGGAGACCCGCGCCGAACACGGGAACTGGCCAGAGCCTGGTCGAGGCGATGGATCAGGCCTGAATGACTTTGCGTTCGGTTTCCGTATGGATGCCGACTTCATCGATCTTCAGGCCGAACTTCTCGCCGATCTTGACCGCTTCTCCGCGGCAAAAACGCGAATTGTTGACATACAGATCGAGCAGATCGTCGCAAGATTTGTTAAACGGAATCAGCATGCCGGGCGTGATGTTCATCAGTTGCGACATCGGAATCCGCTTTTCCGCCAGTCGGACGCTGACCTGCACCGGGAGAAATCGGAGCCGAGACAGCGGATCCACGGATTGAGGCGCGGCCGCCGGCTCGACGGGAATTTCCGCCGCAGAATGTTCCACGGCATCGATGGCAACGTCCGGGGAGGCGAACTCACCTTCTGGGGTGGCTTCGAAAGCAGCGTCGGATTCGATTGATTCCGCCATGATCGTTTTTGAAGTCCAGCGGGCGTTAAATTTTGCGGGGGCCTGATACTGGTATCGGCAGAAATTCCCGGCAACTTGGGAAAAATTGTCAAGCTTTTGCCGATTTTCGCCGACGCGCTTACAATCCACTGTCGCAGCGACCGAATGCCTGCAGAAGTTGGTTGGCGACCACTTGCGGGCAAGACCAGACGAGAAAAAAGAGAGCCTGCCGCGCGAGTCGTTCCGCGGGGTGCCCGGAAACGAAGCCGGCCCCCTTTGACGCCGTTAAGTAAGCCTGCGAGGCTCTGAGGGCCAAGTCGATGGATCGAGTCCGGAGCGACTCCGGGCTGACTGATGCCTCCGCCGTTCCCGTCGACGCCGCAATCAGGTCTTCAGACAACGAATCGGCTTCCACCGTAAATGCGGCGATCGCCGGCTCGAGGTCTGAGCGGAATTTCCGTTCTTCTCGCAAATGATCAAGGCATCCCCAGGCATGCCCCAACCCCAGCGCCGAGGTCGTCAGCGAACCGGCCCCGCCGCCGCCGAACTGTTGAACGACCTGCCCGACCGGTCCGGCCATCAACTCGTCTGCGTCCACCATGACACCGGCCAACCGAATGGCGCACGTTTCCGATCCACTTAATGCGGCGAATTTGCACGATTCCCCGATGGTCACGCCGGCGCGGTCGCCGGGAATCGCCGCCAGAATCTGGCGGCCATCCGTCAGCGCTCCGCCGACGACCAGCACCTGCGCCTTGGGGCCGCCGGTCACCCAGGGAATTTCTCCCGTCAAACGATAGCCGTCGGTAGCCGGTTCCGCTTCGACCGCGGGGCGGGCGGTGTGTTGGCGAGACGTCGTCAGATGGGAAATGCCCACCGTGGCAAAGAGCTGTCCTTTGGCCAGGCCCGGCAGCCAGCGTTGCCGCAATGCCGGCGACGGAGCCCGGGTCAAACGATGAGCGGCAGCCTGAAACTGGCTCAGGACAAACGTCGCCAACAGATCGCCGCGCGCAAGTTCCATCAGGCCGCGCAGCAACTGATCAGCGGTGACGGATTGTCCCCCGAATTCTTCCGGAATTCCCCAGCGAGTCACCCCGGCCGAACACAGTTCGTTCCAACTGTTTCCCGGCCAGACGGCATCGCTCGTCACGCCGGAAACAAACCAGCGCTCGCGCAACCGGCGGGCCTGATCAAGCAGAGAGGAAGTCGTCATAAGTCAGTACACGCTCTCCGCTCTGCTGGATCGCGACGACCGGGAAGAGCCCGGCTCAGGCCAGCGGAAACGGTTCCGGCATGATCAGAAAGGGAAATACGCGCCGGGGCTGGCCGGAGCGCACGTCTTCCTGATAGCTCAATTGAGCGGCCCGATCGGCGGCGAATTGCAACAAGGTGAAACGCAGCCCGCAGAAGCATTCGGAATCGACTTCGGCGGCGACATCGGCAAACACTTCCCCTGCCGACGCGGCATGGCGGCGGACGCCGTGAATGCTCTGTTCGCGGACTTTCAGTCCGGCAGCCGACAGCTTGACCAGCCCCTTCAAGAACCGGCCGGTCGCGGTGTCCACTCCGGACGCGCGCAACAACCGCTCCCATTCTTCGTGAGCTTCCCAATAATATCCAAAATTGAAATAGTCGAGCGCCAGGAGGTACGAGCGATTCTCGGCCCAGGTCGTCGGCGTCAATCCTTTGGGACCGGGATGCTTGCGCTGATAGCTGTGCCCGCGCGGATCACGATAGGGATGCGGGGTATCGCTGCCGGGAATATGCGTATACGCAGGAAGCTCCGTGGACGGGAGCAAGCGCGAAACCGCCACTTCCTGGGAAGTCGCGGCCGCGTCCGAGGATTGCTCCGGTTTCGCAGCTTTGGGGGACTTGGCTTTGGCGGCTGGTTTCCGTTTGGCTGTCGCGCTACTCATTCAACAACAATCCCTCTGTAGAAAAACGACTGTCGAAGTCAGTGCCTGCCGCACTGACGATCACCGTCACCGAACGAAACCATTCAGGACAGCCTCGACTCGATAAGTTGTACATCAGGCCGACAACAAAGGGATGATCCGTGATCGCTGATGCGACCACTCCCATCAATCCCTGGCCCACAAAGCCTTTCCGAACAGGTCTGCTTTACCAACCGTCCGCTGAAATCCGCCCGCCTGATCAAACACGGGAAGATGTCTGAAAATGGCTTGCCAGACAACGTTCACGAGACGAAAACAGCGCCGAATCCCGTGATTTGCCGGGCGCGGTCGCCGTCTTGATCATGAACAGAATATAACAATCGCCTCTCGGAAAGTGGAGAAGATTTTCGCCGAAATCGAAGACTTTCCACCGATTTCCCCCTTCAACCGCCGGCTGTCCGCACGATTTGTTTAATGCGGGAAATCACCCCCCGAAACCCGTTTTGCCGCGTCATTCCCAACGCTTGGGCCAACCCCAATTCTCCCAGCAGGTCATCCGGCAAGGTCAACACTTCAGATACGGTCGCTCCCTCCAAAACCTGGACGACCAGGGCCAAAAGTCCTCGAACCGTCGGAGATTTCCGGGGGACATCGGCTTCCAGGTGAACCCGGCCCGTGGTCCGATCAACATCCACCCATAAGTAAACGGGCGTCTGACATTCCTGAATCCGGCACGATTCGGGAAGGGGTTCGCGGAGACGTTCGGGCGACAGCGCGGGCAGCTGCTCGGCCAGTTCGATCAGTTCTTCCAGTCGCTCTTCGCGTTCGAGGTCGC
>JAXMBR010000046.1:0-29058 GCA_046349715.1 Planctomycetaceae bacterium
CCGTGAGCGGCGCCGCAGTCGCGCTCGCGTCCGGCTTCTGTTTGGCGCGTTTGCTGAACGAGAGAAACGCCTCACTGTCCAACCGGTCCACGCGCGACAAGAGATCAATCGATGCCGGCCTCATCACCACCGACGTAATCGACAGATGAAATCCCGCGAAGAACCAGCCGAGAAATGCCGCCGTCAGCATCAACATCCGGCCGGTGGTGGTGAGCGACGTCAGGGAAGCCGCGGCTTCCGGCGACAGGGCAGGCTGAGGGGAAGCGGCGCTCATGCGAGGAGAGACCTCCGGGCCAGGCGTTGCAGGTCGGGATGTGACAGCATCATACGCCCTGACGTAGGCCTGTCCAGGCTGCCGGTGAAGAAGCCCGCGGCACGAGCGCGGGTCCATGCAGGCATGACCTGGCCTTGCGCATCGAACTTCAGGGCCGCGACGACCAACCTGTCTCTATCGCCGCCATTACCCCGCGCTGAGTTCAGCCATCAGCGAATCGGGAATATTGAAGTTGGCGATGACGTTCTGCACGTCGTCGTTGTCTTCCAGCGCTTCGATCAATTTCAGGACCGCGCGCGCGTTGTCGCCGTCGAGTTCCACGGTGTTCCCGGCGATGCGGGTCAACTCCGCCGACTCGGTCGGGATCCGGTTCGCTTCGAGCGCATCCGTAACCGTCTGAAACGCGTCCGGAGCCGTCACCACTTCAAACAATTCCCCCGCCTGACGCACATCTTCCGCGCCGGCTTCCAGTGCGATCTCCATCAACCGATCTTCAGTGATCTGCTTGTCGCCGATCTGAATCAAACCCTTCCGCTCGAACATCCAGGAAACGCAACCGGCGCTGCCCAGATTGCCGCCATGCACCTCGAAGATCTTCCGGACTTCGCCGGCCGTGCGGTTCCGATTTTCCGTGAGAATTTCACACAGCACGGCGACCCCGCCCGGGCCGTATCCTTCATACAACACTTCGTCATAGTTCTCGGCTTCGAGTTCACCAGTCCCTTTTTTGACGGCCCGTTCAATGGTGTCATTCGGCATGCTGGATTTTTTGGCCCGGTCGATGGCATATCGCAGCGCCAGATTCGCCGCCGGATCGCCCCCGCCTCGCCGAGCCGCCACAATGATGAACCGAGCCAACTTGCCGAAGAGTTTGCCGCGTTTTTTGTCCACGGCTCCCTTCTTGTTGGCGATATTGGCCCAATGCGAATGTCCTGCCATGATCGGATCCCAGTCTTGCAGACCTCAAACCGCGATTTGAGACCTTTAATTCTACTTCTTATATTGCTTCAGCTTGTCGACCAGTCGTTGTTTCAATTGCGGATCCGCGCCGGCCTCCTGCTCCGTGATCGACAGCGCCTTTTCCCAGGCTTCCACCGCCTTGTCCAGCAGGTTCAAGCGATGATAGACGTCACCCAGGTGATCCCATAACGTTCCATCTCCCGTCCCGGTCGACAAACTGCACGCCTTTTCCAGCGGCGTCCGCGCTTCTTCAAATCTGCCAAGTTTGAACAAGACCCAACCCAGGCTGTCCTGATACGCCGCATTGTCGGGATCGGCGGCAATGGCCTTGCGGATCATCTTCTCAGCCTGATCCAGATTCTTGCCCTGGTCGGCGTATAAATAGCCCAGATCGTTGTTCACCGACGGGTCGTCCGGCTCCTCTTCCAGCACGCGCTCGAGAATCTCTTCTCCTTTACGCTGCTCGCCCTTCTGCACGTAGATATTCGACAAGCTGAACTGGCAGACCCGGACAATTTCCTTCTGATTGGGAAAATCCGCCATCACTTTTTCGAACCCGGCGATCGCCTTGTCGAACTGCTTGCTGTGGCTGTAAATCCAGCATTCACGCACGCGCAACGTCGGATTGTCGGGAACCAGTTTTAAAGCCTCGTCAATCGACTCCAAGGCCGCGGCGGTTTCTCCCGACATCTCCTGCACATAGGCCAGGCGAAACAGGAAGTCCGGACGACGATCGGCCAGCGAACGCTCCTTGGAGGCTTCGGCATAGACCGTGGTGGCATCCTTGTAGCGGTGTGCCTTGAGGTACAATTCTCCCAATTCGCTGTAAATGATCGAAAGTCGATCTTTATCCAGCTTCATGGCCACGCGATAAAATTCCGCCGCGTCATCAATCAACTCTCGCTCGGCGGCGAGCTTGGCCAGCAGATAACTCTTCTCAAAGGTGATCTCCGGCGGATCGGACTGCTGTTGAGCTCGACCGGCCTCCAACAGCGCTTTCAACAACTCCTCATCAGCGGAAATCGCCTTCAGCTCGACTTCGACCCCTTCCAACGCTTCGGGACCCGCGCGAGACAAGGAGCGACCCAACGCATCCAGTAATTCCCCCGGTCGCTTCATCTTCCGGTACACGGTCGCCAACCCCAGATAACCCGCAGCGTCGGATGTCCCTTCCAAGGCCGCTTCATAAATCGTTTTAGCTTGATCCAGCTCTCCCGCGGCAATCAACTGCTCCGCCAGGAAATATTGCAAGACCGTGTTCCGAGAGTCATTCTCGGCCAGCTGTTGCAGGCGGCCGATGAACTCGTCGCGGCGTTGCAGCTTTTCCAGCACTTCTCCCAGGAGCAGATACGCGTCACGCCCTTTGGACTGCCGTTGGGCGTCAAAGTATTTCTGCAATTCTGTCAGCGCCTCTTCGGGCTGGTCCGACATCAGCAGCACTTTGGCCTGGTAATAAGCCAGATTCCCGGCGCCGGCCCGGCCCGTCACCGCCGCCTGTTCAAAGGCCTGCCGCGCCAGATCAAGTCGCTTCCCTTCCAGCAACACCTGCCCGATTCGCTCATACGTGGTGTGCATGTCGGCCAGCAACCGCGCTTTCGTGCGGAAATCCAGGCCGTATTTCTCGGGGTCCTGCAAAGCCGCGAACACAATCGTGTACGCGTCCGCCGCTTGTGCGGTTTGCCCCGTGGCGGCGTATAAAATCCCCAGTTCACGCATCAACAACACGTAAGCCGGAGAGTCTTTCTCGATTTCCGGCGACGAGGCGGCGCGGCTGAGATAACCAATCGCCTCCGGAATCTTTCGCTGCTGCGCCAGATAGACTCCCAGCTGCCGCAGCAACTGGTAATCTTCGGGCATCAATTCCACGCCTTTGGTGGCATATTTCACCGCGTCGTCGACCTCGTCCAATTGGAAGGCCAGCGGCACCAGCAGCCGGTAAATCTCCGCCGCCTGCGGATCGAGTTCAACCGCTTTAATGTACGCCTCATACGCTTTCTGCTTCTCGTTGCGGATCTCCAGCAAACGACCCGTCATGAACCAGCTGATCGCCTCCAGCTTCCGTTCGGTCGTGACGCTGCGCGGCACGATTGGGCGCAGCGGCTGCACTTCATCATCTGCCTCTTGCAGCCGCAGACTCCCGCGCAGGCCGGTCGGCCCCGGTTGGGGATCCTGTGGGGCGGCTGAGACCGCTGCCGCATTTCCCAGGACACACAACCACGCCGCGATCCATCGCGCTATCATCGCGTTCGCAATCGTCAACCGCTCGTGCCGGCGTCTCATGCTTCTCTCCCTGCATTCGTCGAGAGTCTTCGCCCGTTCCCTGCGCTGTGCTCATTTTACGCGGAACTGGATCGGGCACAATTCCGAATCTCTGTCGATACCAGGGCCACCGGCCGCACGCCTGGCGGCGCGCTCAACTCGACTTGCCGCGTCCCGCCGACTTGGCGGACTTCTTCGCCAGGGCTTTTTTGGCGTCGGGCTTATGGGCCGGCGCAGATTTCTTGGCGGCCGGCGGCGTTTTTTCCTTGGGCTCTTCGATTTTGCCTTTCGGGGCTTTGCCCTTCAACTTCCCGCGCGTCGCCGCCTGGCCGAACAAATCCTGCAGACGCTCGATGGCCGTCCCTGGATCATGATCCTCAGCCGATCCGCTTTTTGCCCCCGCGAATACGTCCGCAATCCGTTCGTCCGTCGCGGCCGATCTCAATGCCGCGCAGAACGACGCGGCTTCCGCCTTGCGAACCACCGATTTCAGGCTTTCCCCGATCTCATCCTCGGACTGTTGCGGGAGCGCCAACCCGGCCCAGACCAGCATGTTCTTCATCGCCGTATCCACCGGGACAACGTGCGCCCCGATGGCTTCCTGCAATGTGAAGCTCCGCACGAACGGTGTCACCTGCTTCAGCTTGGCCAGTTGCTTGACCGCGAGTTCCATCGTCTTCTTGCGCAAGGATTCGAATTCAAACGTGAACGACTTTTCAAACACGAATTGCAGGACCGCCCGCAGCCGATAACCGCGCCAATCGGCGTCCGGATCCCCGGGGAACACACATTCCAATTCGCTGACCTGGCTGACCCGCGCTTCGTTCAGATCCGGAAACGCTTCATGGAAGCGCTCGATGCTGCGATCGGCTTGCTCTACGGACACGCCTTCCAGGCACACGGCGTACAGCAGCGTCTCCAGCACCGACTGGTTCGTTTTCGGCATCGGCACTTTGTAGTGCTTCTTCAGTAACGGCAGGAGTTTTTTGAGGGCCGCCTGTCGATCCGCCGTCTTGGCTCGAGAAGTTGTCACCATCAATCCTCGTTCAGTGAATCGTTCGAATCCGCCCGTTCAGCCGCGATTTCACCCGTTTCGGCGTCCGGCGGCTCACCCTCCGCGGCGGACGAATCCGCCGATGCGTCACCGTCCAGCGTCTCCCGCAACACCCGGGAGACTTCAATGCTTCGCTTCACTCCCTGGTCGAGCACGAATTTGAGCACCGGCGTGTAACGGGTGTCCAGCCGCTCGGCGATTTTGGACTGGATGAACCCGCGCGCCGATTCCAAACCGTGCATCGTCAGCGATTGCTGCTTCGGATCGCCCATCACCGAGACGTAGACCTTGGCGGTGCGCATATCCGGAGCGACTTCGGCATGCAGCACGGTCACATGCTGAATGCGCGGGTCGCGCAGCTGGAAAAGAATGGTGGAACTCACCACTTCTCTCACGGCCTCGGAGGCCTTGGCGATGCGTCGCGAATGCATGGTCTGTACCGCTCCCGCCTTACGCCCCCGTCAGTCCAGCGTCCGTTTGACTTCTTCCACCCGGTACGCTTCCAGCAGGTCGCCTTCCTTGATGTCGTTGAACCCTTCCAGGCGGATGCCGCATTCCATCCCTTCCCGCACCTCGCGGGCGTCATCCTTCTCCCGCCGCAACGAACCGATCCCGTAACTGTTCATCACCTTCTGATCGCGGATCAGATGAATCCGGTGCGTACGTTCAATCGTGCCGTTCAGCACCCGGCAGCCCGCAATCGTGCCAAACCGGCTGATGTTGAACAGCCGCAGGACGATTGCACGACCGGTAATCACTTCCTTGATCTCCGGCCTGAGCATGCCCTCCAGGCTCGAACGGATATCGTCCGTCACCTCGTAGATGATGTTATAGCGGCGGATATCGACTTCTTCCTGCTGCGCCAGCTGCTCGGCCTTGTCTTCCGCAACGACGTGGAACGCCACGATCACCGCCTTGGAAGCCGATGCCAGATAGACGTCGCTTTCATTCACGCCCCCCACCCCTTCATGCAGAATTTTCACCCGCACTTCAGGATGAGAGAACTTGCCGATTTCACTCTTGAGCGCTTCCAGCGAACCAGGCGTATCGGCTTTGACGATCAGATACAAATCCTGGATTTCGCCGTCGCGCGCCGCCTGCAGAATTTCCTCCAGGGTGCGCCGACCGCCGCGCGACGACAGCGAGTCCGCGCGTCCCTTCTGCCGGCGCGTCTCGGCGATTTCCCGAGCCGTATCGAGATCGTCCAGCACGAGAAACCGGTCGCCCGCGCCGGGAACCAGGTCCAGACCCGCGACTTTCACCGGCGTCGAAGGACCCGCCTCCAGAATTTCCTGATCGCGCTCGTCGTACAACGCCCGGATACGGCCGTAAGCCTGACCACAAACGACTACGTCGCCCACATGCAGCGTTCCCTTGCGGACGATCATCCATGCGATCGCACCGCGTCCCTCGTCCCGGAAGCTCTCCAGACAGATCCCGGAGGCCGCCCGTTGCGGATTCGACCGGAATTCATGCAATTCAGCCGTCAACAATAATGTATCCAGCAAATCCGGCACGCCCTGGCCCGTCAACCCGGACGTCCGCACCACTTCGATGTCCCCGCCCCACTCGGACGCGAGAATGTTGTGCGCCGCCAAGTCCTGCAAGACACGCTGCTCGTTGCGGTCCGGCAAGTCGACCTTGTTGAGCGCAACGACGATCGGCACGTTGGCCGCCCGGGCATGCGAGATGCACTCGACCGTCTGCGGCATCACCCCGTCGTTCGCCGCCACCACCAGCACCACGATGTCGGTCACATTGGCGCCACGCGCCCGCATTTCACCAAACGCGGCATGGCCCGGCGTATCGACGAACGTCAGCTTCTTATCATTATGCCGCACTTGATAGGCGGCGATGTGCTGCGTGATGCCGCCGAATTCCGTCGCGGCGACATTCGCCGAGCGAATCTTGTCGACCAGCGTCGTCTTGCCATGATCGACATGACCCAGGATGGTGACGATCGGCGGACGCGGCAAGAGCAGCGCCTCTTCATCCGGGTAATTCTCGACTTCCAGCAGCTCTTCCTCGAGGTCTTTCTCTCGCAGAATCTGCAAGTCGACGCCGAGTTCCATCGCCAATTCCATCGCCAGGTCTTCGGTCAATTCCGCATTGATCGTCAGTTTGTCGCCGCGATTCCACAGAATCTGCATGATCGACTTGGCCGGTCGGCCCAGCGCCTCCGACAACGAACGAATCGTGATCGGCAGTTCGATTTCCGCCTTGGACTTGAGCGGCGTGGCGCCGCCGCGACCCCGCCGAGCCGCCCCGCGCGGAAACGCCTTGGTCCGCTGCGCCCCTTCCTCGTCTTCCTCTCCCTGTTTGGCCACGTCCCGCCGGCTGCTCGTCCGGCGCTTGCGCGTCCCCTCTAAGCCGAGACCTGCCCGGTCGCCTTTCCCCTTGGCCGGCAACTCAACGCCCGGTTCCGCCACATCGTCGTCACCGCCGCGCTTCTTCCCCTTGCCTTCCGTACTCTTCCGCAAATGCCCCAGCAGCGGGCTGTCTTTCTGCAGAGAATCTCGCGTGAAGGTGATTTCCGGCTTTTGCGTTTTCTCTTCATCGGGCTTCGCGGACGGCGGAGCCTTGAAATTGGGAATCGCCGCAATCATCGGCCCGCCCGAGCGGGGCTTCCCTTTTTTGCTGTCGCGAGTGATCGACGTATCCGACGTGCCACGCGACGTCATTTGCACGTTCCGCATCGGACGCTTGTTGCTCCCGATCGGAATGTAGTCCCCCGGCCCCAGCGGACCGGGGCGAGTCGGCGCAGCGCCGGGAGACTCCGTCGGCGGGGCGGGATCCGCCGGCGCCGAAGGCGCTTCAGCCACCAGCGGTGGCGCGACCTCATCCGGAACGGCGACCTCAGGCACGGCCGGTTCCGCTTCCGGAATGATCGGCTCTTCGGCGGCTTCAACCTCCGGTGCGATCGTTTCCGCCGGAGCCTCCGGCTCGACCGGCCGACCTCGACCAGGCTGAGGACGCGACATCATGGTCCGCATCGTCCGCACCTTGCCCGCCATCTCCGGCGCCAGTTCGCGCGACGGTGCCGCGGGCTTCGCCTCGGCGCTGACTGCCACGGGAGCGCTGGAACGAATCACATCCATCACCCGGTCTTTTTCATCGGGCGAGATGCTCGCCAGCGCAGAATTCTTGATCACGATCCCTGCTTTGGCGCAGTAATCGATCAACAATTTGCTGTCGATATCGAGCTCTTTGGCCAATGCGAAAATGCGAATCTTCAAACGCGGCTCCCTGAAACGAAAGAACCGGACCGGCGATGATCCGATATCAAATTCCTGCGGCGGTCTGCTCCTTGACGACCGCCGCCGCGGCAGACGCCCCCCTCACGATCGCGAAGACGCCGGCAACCGACCGACATCCGACATCTGTTCTTTCGTGGTCCGTTAAACTCCTGACTGATATTTCTTCTCGAAGACCTGAATCCTGATTGACCGACCCTGCGGCAAGCCGAGGGATCGCGAAGACACCCGCGCGGCATCACCCCTCGACAGGCGCTGCCCCATCCTCCGCCGGAGACTCACCCTCTTCGCCAGACTCCTTCTCCGAAAGCTCGGACTCCGTCGCTTCCGACGCCTCTACCTCCGATGCTTCCACAGCCGGCGATTCCGCGACGACATCCGCCTCTGCCGCTACCGCAACCGGTGCTTCCGAGATCGGCGGTTTTTTTACCGCCGCTGGCGGCATGCCGTTCTGCCCCGCTTGCTGCTCGCGCTCGGCAGCCTTCCGTTGACGCTCTTCCGCCTCGAGTCGTTCGCTCTCCTTTTCCGCGTACGCCACGATGACATCGCACTGCTCAGGCGTGAGATCCCCCAGTTCCGCCAACTGGTCCGGCTCGATCACCGACAAATCGTCAAAACTGAGAAACCCTTGCGACACCAAATCCTCGGCCAGGCTCTCCACAACCCCCGGAATCTGCGAAAACGCCGCCACTGCCCGTTCGAGCGCTTCATTCAACTCCTCGCGGGTCATCACCTCAATGTCCCAGCCGACGAGCTTCGACGCCAACCGGACATTCTGCCCCCGCTTGCCAATCGCCAGTGACAGTTGGTCGTCGCGAACCAGCACGATCACGCGCCCCAACATCGGGCACAGAATGACCTCCTCCACTTCCGCCGGCTGCAGCGCATTCGGAACCAGCACCTGCAACGAATCGTTCCAGCGCACGATATCGATCTTCTCGTCGCCCAGTTCGCCCGTGATGTTCTTGATCCGAGCTCCCCGCACGCCGACACAGGCCCCCACCGCATCGATATTGCTGTCGATGCAGGAAACCGCCACTTTCGAGCGATATCCCGCCTCCCGCGCCAACGACCGAACCTCGATCACTCGCTCGGAGACTTCCGGAATCTCCAGCTCAAACAGTCGACGCACAAAATCCGGATGCGTCCGCGAAAGAATGATTTTGACCCGGCTGCCCGCCTTGCGAACCTCCAGCACCACGGCTCGCACGCGCTCGGAGACTCGGTAAGACTCGCCCTGAATCTGCTCCCCGCGAGGCAGGATCGCTTCCACCTTCCCCAGATTGACCGTCGCCACCCCGCCTTCGACGCGCGTCACCGTCCCGGTCACGATCTGCCCGCGCAGTTCGGAAAACTCGTCATACAACGAATCCCGCTCCGCCTCGCGAATCTTCTGAATCATCACCTGCTTGGCAGTCTGCGCCGAAATGCGCCCCAGGATGATCCCCAATTCGTCGGCATCAATCTCCTTGCCGTTGTTCTTCACCAACGGCTGACCGGTCCCCCGATCCAACGTCACTTCCACCAGATTCTCTTCGCCGAAATGCTTGCGCCCCGCAGAGGCGATCGCCTGTTCGATTCCTTCGACAAGAATCTCTTTATCGATGTTCTTGTCGCGATGAATCGTATCAATGATTCGCAGCAACTCTTGACCGTTCATAGTCTCGTCTTATTTCTCTGGTCGACTTCAAGGCCGGCATGCGGACATGCATTCCTCGCAACAGCCGATGGATGTCACCGGAAAACGTCCGCCCCCGATGAGTGATGGTCTATCCGTTCTGTCCCGTCGTCCTGTCGACTTGAGCTGATCCCCTTGCCAATCCCTGCCTTCCAAAAACACAACAAGCGGGCTCGACTCCCGCTTGTTCACGGCCAGATCCGGCACCGCCAAACCTGCCACACCGCGACCTGCTTGGGCTCAACGCGCCTTCGCAGATCCTGAGTAAACGGGTTGTTCCCGTATGATTCAGGCTACATGGCCGACGCCTCCGAACCTTCTGCAGAGACTCTGCGCCACAGAAGGATTCCTGACTCCCTCGTTCTCCGGCTGATCCCGATCAGTCATCCTTGCAACCCCACCTGTGGCCACTACAAACCATATCCACGCACTCTGAAGTTGTCAAGAATCCCAAGTACTTGCGGCAATCCCTCTTCATCGCCCACTTGCAAGCTCGCCGCGGACCCAGCCGCCTTCCCACCGCTCGCCCACGGCGGATTTCAGAATTCCCGCCTCGCTCCCTGCCATCTCCCATGGGAAAACTTCCTCAGGAACCATAAGATTTCTGCACTTCGATTTCCAAGTTCGTTCCTATCCGGACGGGGGAGACCTCTGACATGAAGCGGTTTGTGTTGTGCTGCGGCTGGATCATGTACGCAGGTTTACTGGCCGGACAGGCGGATTCCCCTGCGACCGCCAATCCCCTGACCGCTGACGCCGAGGCAGCTTACCTCAAGGGTGAATTTGAAAAGTGCGTTGAACTGGCCAATCAGGCGATCGAGAAAAATGCCGCGGACCACCAGGCGCTCTATCTCCGCGCCAGCGCTCGCGTCGAGCTGGGTCAATCGCAACACGATGTCAAAACCATCCGGGCCGGCATCGAGGACGCCCGGGAATCCTTGAAACACATCGGCAAGCTCGAACCCAACTACTATCTTCCCTATCTGTACGGCATGACGACCCTGGCTCAACTCGAAAATCGGCCCGAACATGCCGAAACCTCGATCAAGATCGCCGATTCGCTCGTCTCACGCGAAAGCATTCCCCCGGAGCCGAAATCCAACCTGTATTATCAACGCGCCGTGGCGAATCTCGTGCTCCAGAAGCCCGAGGAAGCGGCCAAAGACTATCAAGCCGCCATCCAACTGCATCCCCAGCATCTCGGCGCGCGCATCGGGCTGGCAGAATGCTACATCCAGGCCAAGGCGCCCGATAAGGCTCTGGAAGCCTTCGGCGAAGCCGTCAAAACCTTTCCCGACAACCCGTTGGTCTACAACAACCGCGGATTGTTTCTCCAGCAGCAGGGTCGAACGAAAGACGCCATCGCCGATTTCACCAAAGCCATTGAAATCGATCCGCAATTCGCCGTCGCCTACACCAATCGCGGATTCACCCAACTGAACAGCGGCAAGCCCGCTCCGGCCGAGCAGGACTTCAATGCCGCCCTCGAAATCACCCCCGATCAACCCCTGATTTTCAGCCTCCGGGGAACAGCGCGGCTGGCCCAAGGCAACACGGAAGCCGCGTTGCAAGACTATCTGTCCGTTCTGAAAATTGATCCGCAGAACATCGTGGCGAACGCCGATGTCGGATTCGCCCGATTTTTCGCCAAAGATTACGCCGGCGCTCAGCAAGCCTTCGACCAGGCGGTGACCAGCGATCCGAAGCTTCGCTACCTCAATCCCTGGCGCGTCTGGGCGGCGACGCTCCGCGCGCAGCCGGATGTCGTCACTTCGCTCACTGCCGAATCGGCGGGAAAACCCGCCGCCAGCCGAGACTGGGTGGACCATCTCAATTTGTTCCTGGTCGGACAGGAAACCGACCGTCAGTTACTGGCAGCGACCAAGACCAAAGACCCGAATCTGCAAAACGCCCAGATGTGCGAGGCCTATTATTTCATCGCCGAGAAAAAGCAGCTCGCGGGAGATCAGAGCGGCGCCGCCGAGAACTATCGGCTGGCGCTGAAAACAAATGCCGTGAATCTGTCCGCCTATCGCGGGGCCCAATTCGCGCTGCAGCAGTTTCCCAAATGATCTTCGTCAGGCATGGCTGAGAAACTCGACCCGTCCCGAAGCGACGTCATACATCGCCCCGACGATCGCGATTTTCTCCTCATGAATCAGGCGATCCAGCGTCCCGCTGCGCCGTCGCAGCGACGCCAGCGTTCGCAGCACGTTGCGGCGGGCGACTTCGTCCACACAGGCATCGCGGTCTCGCGAAAACACCGTGAGCAGATCCCGGTCGATCGACAGTTGAATCTCGTCCACGATCGACTCCAGATGCTCGCAACCGGTCGCCTCTGCGGCCGACTTTTGCGTTTGGAACAGCTCCACCGCCGCTCCCACCGCGCCGCACCGCGTATGGCCCAGGACGACGATCAGCTTCGTCCCGGCCACCGCACAGGCATATTCCAGGCTGCCGAGCACTTTGTCCGGCGCAATGTTCCCGGCGATCCGGACCACGAAAATGTCACCCAGCCCCAGATCGAAAATTAATTCCGCCGGGGAACGGGAGTCGATGCAACTCAGCACCGCGGCCAGCGGAAACTGTCCCCGTGCCGTCGTTCGCACCTCGCGTCCCAGATCGCGAATCAGGCGTTCTCCCTTGAGAAACCGCTGATTGCCGTCTTTCAGAATCTGGAGCACCTCTTCCGGAGTCAGCTGCTGTTGCAGATCGGAACTCGAGTTGTCCACATCCGGATAGGTATCGGCCAGCCCGAATCCGTCTCCAAATCCGATCAAACCGACGCGCACGCCGCGCACCGGGGCCGTCTTCAGCACAAAATCATGGATCAGATCCTGAATGTCCGGATCGATGTAATTCGTCTGCCTCGCATCGAGCAACACCTGGTCCCCGCTCACGAAGCTCCCGAGTCGTTGTTGCAAGGCGGCCCGGTTGAGAAAGCTCACCTGATTCGCCAGTTCGATCCGCAGCAGATGGCCCTGCAAATGATGTTCGTGGATGCAACGCAGCGGCCGCTGCAGATTGCTGTGCAGGATGAAGCCAACGCTGACCGCCATGCCGATCAGAATGCCCGTCAACAGGTCGGTGAACACAATCGCCAGCACGGTCGCGGTGAACGGCAAAAATTGAGTCAATCCTTGCTTCCACATCCGCCGGAACAACACCGGACTCGCTAATTTTCCTCCCGTCACCAGCAAGATCGCCGCCAGACACGACAGCGGAATCCGGTTCAACCATTGCGGCAAAAAGGTGACTGCGGTCAGCAGCAGCGTGCCGTGAATCAGCGTCGACAGCTTGGTTTTGCTGCCGGCATTGATGTTCACCGAACTCCGGATGATCACCGAGGTCACCGGAATGGCCCCCACCAACCCGGCGGTCAGATTGCCGATTCCTTGCGCGAGCAATTCCCGACTGGGCGGTGAACGGCGCTGCCGGGGATCGATCTTATCGACCGCTTCGAGGTTCAACAGCGTTTCCAGCGAGGCCGCCGCCGCAATCGTCAGCCCGCCTAAATAAACCGAAGGATTCAGCCATTGCGACCAATCCGGACTGACAAAGAGCTTCGGCCATTCCGCCAGAGTGGCCACGACCGGGACCTGCACAAAGCCGCTCGACGGGATCTCCCAACCCCCGCCAAACACCCGCAGCAACTCGCTCCCCAGCACCCCTGTGATGACCACGATCAACGGAGCCGGAAACGGCAATCGCTGTAAAAATTTCAGCCGATCCCAGGAGAGCAGCAATCCGACCGACAGCAGGCCGATCATCGCCGTTCCCAGGTGCGCATCGTTGAAGATTTTTCCGAATTCGGAAAACGTGTTTTCGTGGTCGGGCTGCTGAAACGCCATTTCGCCTTCCGGATCGGTATCATGCCCGACCAGATGCGGAATTTGCTTCAAGATCAGAATCACCCCAATCGCCGCCAACAGCCCTTTAATGACGCTCGTGGGAAAAAACTCCGCGATGAAGCCTGCCCGGGCAATTCCCAATACGATCTGCGTCACGCCGGCAACCACCAAGGCCAGTAAAAACGCCTCGAACGAGCCCAGCGAAGCAATGAGCGCGGCCACGATCGCCGTTTGACCCGCCGTCGGTCCGCTGACACTCGTGTGCGACCGGCTGATGGCCCCGACCACGAGTCCGCCGATGATTCCCGACAAGACGCCCGAGAACAAAGGAGCGTTCGATGCCAACGCCACCCCCAGGCAAAGTGGTAAAGCCACCAAAAAGACGACCAGCCCAGAGACCAGGTCATATCGTAACGTACTGGGGGAAAACAACTTGCCAATTGCCATCCGCGAATTCTCGGCACCTGAGGTTTCGTTGAAGGGGTTTTCGAACCGGCGGAATTATAACGATTTCGTTATTTTTGACAGCGTCATTTTTCCTTGTGCACGAGCGATTCCACGGGTTTCTAGGACGTTCTCGATTTGACGCCCAGAATCCAATTTGTAACCATATTTGAAGTAAACACTTACGATCTACACCCCCAAACAGGCCAGTCATCACGTGCCATTGACGAATCACCCGACGGGAAATTACCGCTTCTTACCAGGGATCGCCCCCTACTCCTGCGGCGTCATCGCAGACGCGGGGTATGAAATTGTCCATGTGAAGCTGGCAGAACCTGTTCCGTGGCGCACGGGTTTCGATCAGGCCACCCATTTCCTGGCACAACGACATCGCCCCAAAGCGGCCCTGTGTGCGATCGAACTTCGCTCTCCGCGACCGTTCACATTTGCAGGCTTCTCGGAATTCAATCAGTCTTACGCTCAAGTGCTGAAAGAGTGGGAGGTATTCGTCGACGGCGTGAATCCGGTCGCGCGCACCAACGTCGCTCCGGAACTCGATCCCCCGGCGGAACCGGTCCTCTATGGATTCAGCTTCACGCAACCCTCAGCGCCTTCGACCCCTCCGACCTTTGTCGTCGCGGGAGCCGGCGAACTTCCCGAAGGAATTCTCGCCCGGCAAGACATCGTGGCCTTAGGCGATCTCTCCGAGCAGGGACTCTCCGCGAAGGCACGGTTTGTCGTCGGCCTGATGCAGCAACGCTTGAAAGGGCTCGGCGTCGACGGATCCTGCCCGACGGCCCTCGATGTGTATACGGTGCATGACGTTCACCGCTTGATCGTGGATCCGCTGCTCCAGCACTTACCGGCCGCACGCCGCCATGGCATCCAATGGCATTACACGCGTCCCCCCATCATCGACGTCGAATTCGAAATGGATCTGCGCGGTGTCAGGACGGAACTCGTGATGGACTGATTTTCCATCAGGGATGTCGTCTGTGCGCATGCTCGCGGCGGTTCATCCGGTCCATGGTTCTCGCAATGATCCGTTCCCGCGCCTCCGGGAGCGCAAAAAACGACAGCGCATGAAACGCCACCCCGATTCCCCAGCCTCCCAGCACCCACAAAAACCACAATTTTTCGGGATTTCGCGTCAAGTTAAGCGCAGCCAGACTGCTGACCACGATCACATAAACTCCGACATGAATCCAGAACCCTAATTGCGCCCGATTTTCCGCTTCTGCGCGCGTGGCCATGATCGGTTCCCTTCCAAATCTGGAGGATGGTCTTTGATTCCTTGAGCCTGATTCGCCATCGAGACGCAAGCGGCGCGCCGCACATTCTCTGAAATGCGAAAATCAGAACCAAAAACTGAAGAATCCGTTATCCGCACAGCCGGCGAAGCGGCTTCAAACTCGCTTAGACCGGCGAAAAACGAAATCGGCAAGACGCCGTATCACCCACCAAATTGGCGGCTGAGAACCCAACGAACGGTGGTCAAGCAACCTCGACGATCGCGGCGCTGGCTTGACCAATCCGCGTGACGTTCACGTTCATCACGAATTTATTGGTCGTGCTCAACGGCTCTTTCGTCACCACGTTCACCGGGCACGCCGGATCAGGCGTCTCATAATTAATCGTGAACGGAATCACGCCGCGACTCAGCCCCAGAATGGACCCAGCCAGCTCCAAGAGTCCCGACCCCGCGCCGGAATTCCCCAGGAAACTCTTCAATGCCGTCACCGGGATCGTCCGCCCGCGCTCCGGGCCGAACACATCATGAATCGCCTGCGATTCCGCGATGTCGCCGTCCTTCGTCCCGACTCCGTGCGCATTCACATGGCCGATCTCTCCGGGAGACATTCCCGCCGACCGCAACGCGGCGTTCATCGCCCCGGCCAAGGCTCGCCGGAAATCCGGCTTGCCGGTCGCGTCTGTGACCGTCGCCATGCCGGTCCCGGCGATTCGTGCCCAGATCTTCGCGCCGCGGGCCTCCGCATGACCGCGGCTTTCCAGGATCAGCGTGCATGTCCCTTCCGAAACTACGCGACCCGCCCGGTGCAGATCGAACGGACGGCACCGCCGCTCCGGTTCCGCCGGCGTCGATGCCAAATCATGGAACAGCGCCAGATGCATCGTCTTGATCGGGTGCATCGTCGTGCCGGTCACCCCCGTGATCATCACGTCGGCCGTGCCCCGATCCAGGATCCGGCAGGCTTCGCTGAGGACCGTATTCCCCGAGGCATCGTCCAGCGTGAGCGAATTGCTCGGTCCGCGCGCATCGGAACCGATGCTGATGTGGCACGCCGGCATGTTGGGAAGATAACGCAGCAGCCACAACGGCTCCATCTTGGGAATCCCCAGCGGAGCCCACTCGCCATACTCAAATCGCTGCCCTTCATGTTCGGCACACGCGGCGACGGCCGGTTGAAGGATGTCCGGCGCGCTCAACATCAAATTCGCGCCGAACTCCACCCCCAGCCGCTCGTGATCGATGGCTTCCAGGTTGAGCGCCGAATTCTGCAGCGCCTGCGTCGCCGACGCGACGCCCAGCTGAATCTCCCGGCACATCGCCTTCAAATTCTTGCGATGGTCCTTGAGATAAACCTTCTTGGCGCTCTCCTCCGTGAACTCGGTGACGACTCCCCCGGCTTGATCCGGAGCGGCAAAACCGGGAAAAATCTTTACCCGGTGAATCCCCGACCGGCCCTCCGCCAGGCTGTTCCAGAACGCGTCGATTCCGACGCCGATCGGGCTGAAAATCCCCATCCCGGTAATCACGATATCTCGACTGGCATCGCGTGCAGTCGTCATCTGTCGCCCTAGTTGTTCGAATTAAAATTGCCCGGAGTGCGTGGCAAACTTCCACCATTTCGCCCGGAATACAGTTTGGCTAATAATAGCAAAAGCTCTGGAAAAGGTCGAACCGAACTTCGGGAATCCAACAAGAACCACCGATGCAATCTCCGGACGTTGAACACGAGTCACCCTCGAATTCTCATGTCTGAACTCCCAGACCTTCTCGCCACGCTGCCTCAAGTCGGCCGCCTCGAATGGATTGGCCTCGCTCCACGACGGTACGGAGACTTGCGGTCCGTTGACTCCGCCACGCTGATCGTCGGCCACGGCCTCGAAGACGACCATCACGCCAAAGCGAAGTTCGGCGCCAAACGGCAAGTCACGATCCTGCAGTACGAGCATCTCGCCGTCGTCGGCAGCTGCCTGGGCCGATCACCGATCGACCCAGGGCTGCTCCGCAGAAACCTGGTGGTCTCCGGATTGAACCTGCTCGCTCTCAAGGGAAAGCAATTTCAAATCGGCGCATGCCTGCTGGAATACTCCGGTCCCTGTGATCCCTGTTCGCGCATGGAACAGAATCTCGGCCCCGGCGGACTCAATGCCATGCGCGGCCACGGCGGCATCACCGCCAAAGTCCTCTCAGGAGGCCCGATTCACCGTGGGGACGAGGTGAAAGCCGTTCAAAATCGCCAATCAAATCAGTCCCCTGCCGAATGAACGTCCCGTCGGAAACACGTGGTCACTCGACAGGGGTTATTTGATCGCGCGCCTTATTTCGGCTTCACGATCACGTGGCCACGCGTGATCTTCACATCGGTCGTCGGCCGTTCGTTGCGAACCGCTACTTTCCCGATTTTCAGGACGTTTTGCAGGCTTTCCCCATCAGCCGTTTTTCCGAAGACGGTGTATTTGTTATCCAAAAACGACGCATCTCCCACGCACAAAAAGAATTGCGATCCTGCCGAATTCGGATCGTTCGTCCGGGCCATCGACAACACGCCCGGGACATGCTTCGTTTTATTGAACTCGGCCGGAATCGTGTATCCCGGACCGCCCGTCCCGGCGCCCTGCGGGCACCCGGCCTGGATCACGAACCCGTCGATCACGCGATGGAACAGGATCCCGTCGTAAAAACCGATCTTCGTCAATCCGATCAGGTTTTTGACATGCCCGGGCGCCAGATCCGGATACAGATCCAGCGTGATCCGACCCATGGTCGTCTCGAATTCGACCTGGTAGTTATTCTTCGAAAAATCGACGTCTTCCAGGGCTTTGTCAACTTCGGCGCGACGGCTGGCAGGCATGAGGAAACCTTGGGCTGAGGGTTCAGGGTTGAGTGTCGAGGGTCGGACGAAAAGGCAAGGACGACATTCTCTTTCCCTCAACCTTCAACTCTCAACCCTCGACCGATTACTATACCCGCCATGTCGTTTCAGGGCGAGCACGCGGCACAACGACTCCAAACACCAGCCGTCTTAGCCCCCGGCCAATGGCCGGGGGCCGATTGCACAACGCGACCACAATCACATCCAGCCCCCGGCGACTCGCCGGGGGCTAAGACGGGAAAGTCATGTGACCGTTCATCGTGTCTGCGGCATCATGGTCACAATGACGACGTACGGAACATGGCTGCGCGGCGATGCACGGGGTTGGGTCGAGGAGGGCCGCCTTTATCCTCCCGATCCCGACCAGGAATTCGCCGATCGACAGCGCATGAAACACGACCCCTTCATGCTCGACGCAAATCAGCTCATGCCAATCGGCGCCGCGATGGGAGCATCTTTACAAAACCGATTGCAGCAACGCATCCTGGCGCTGACGGTGCAAACTTGGCACGTGCATTTCGTGGTGAGCGATTCAGATCGGCCGATTTCTGAAGTGGTCAAATGTGCCAAGGACGCTGTGAGGTATCTGCTGAGAGCGGGTCGGCCGATTTGGACAGACGGCTACGACAAGCGATTTTGCTTCGACCAACAAACCTTGTGGAACCGAATTCAATATGTCGAATGGCATAACATCGAACGCGGCATGCCGCCACGCCCATGGCCGTTCATTGTCCCATCAGACGGGCTGATCACACCGTCTTAGCCCCCGGCCAATGGCCGGGGGCCGATTGCGCAATGCGGCCACAATCACATTCGGCCCCCGGCGATTCGCCGGGGGCTAAGACCAAACTCTCCATGCCCGCACCGCTGATTGAATTTGCGAAATTCGCCGAACCGGCCTCGTGGCTGCTGCGCCGCGGACGGCCGCCGTGGCTGAACGACCCGCGGTGGTACGCCAACGCGCTGCGAGCGACGCTGGTCCTGGGGCTCATGGGAATCACAACCGGTTGGTTGACGGTCATCGCTGCTCGCGGCGCGAACTTCATCGATGCGCAAACCGGCGGGCAAGCGCATTGGCTGTCGGAAGGCGTGATGGGCGCAATCGGAGGACCGGGTTTATGGTTTGGCCTGGGCGTGCTCATTCCATTATCGCGTTGGCTGGGCCGCGGCTGGGTATTGACTGTCTTGGTGGTGCCAGTTTCCATGTTGGCGTCCTTCTGCGGATGCTGGACGTTTCTATTCGTCTCACCCATTTTCGGCGTAGCCCCGACTTGGGTTCCAGGGGGCAAAGACGCCGCCTGGTTCTATAGCAGTCTGGTCGGGGCAACCATCGTCAGTGCCTGGATGGGCCATCCGCTGAAAAAAGCGGCATGGCTGGCCGGGCTGGTCGCGACCCTGTCGGCTGCCCTGGGTTGCCAACTTGTCACCCTGGTGGGTGACCCTTCGCGAATGACATTCGGACCGTTGCCTCAACAATTCGTGGAGTCAATTCCGCTCGTGGCCGTTTTCGGCACATTTCAAAGTCTCCGCCGCCGTCGGCTTGGGAATCCGGTTGTGGGCGGCGCCCTGCAAAAACGACGCCTGGGAATGATCGAGGGACACGCAACTCACGAGTCTCTCACTCGCCCGTTCAGTTCTTACGCGAGGATCCCCTCCAACGCCGCACACGCCGATGCCACGCCGTTCTCGTGCCGGACTTGCTCGCCGATGATGCATGCCCGCTGCGCATAGCCCGGCCGGTCGAGGACCTGCCGCAATGCCCGGACGACCCGCGCTGCCGAATAATGGCGCCGGTCAACCGTCTCGCTGATCCCGAGGCGATTCAACCGCGCCGCATGATCGGGCTGATCATGCGAAAACGGCACCACCACCATCGGCTTGCCGGCCCGCATCGCCTGCCCCGTGGTCCCGGCTCCTCCCTGATGGACGATCGCCGCCGCATGCGGAAAAAGTTCCGAATACGGCGCATACGTCGTCGCAAACATCCCTTTCGGCAAATCCCCCAATTGATTGCGATCATCGTTGCCGATCAGAAACACCGCCCGTCGCTGTAACGTCTTCGCGGCCTCCAGGCTTTCCCGATAAAAACTTCCCGCCACCATCACGGCGGACGTCCCCAGGGTGAACACAATCGGCGGCGGCCCAGCCTTCAGAAATTCTCCGAGTTCCCGCGACATCTCGAGCACATGCTCTTCGCGGTCATAAAATGCGAACCCGGTGACCGTTGTATTCACCGGCCAATCGGGCTGAGGCGCCCCCAGTAATCGAGAGAACAATGCCAGATTGCCGTAGGGTGAAAATTGCCCTTCGAACAGCGGATTCGACTTGGCTGGCGGCAAGTTAAGCTTGCGCCGCAGTTCGTCAATCGGACCGTGCCAGCTTCGCGTCATCCAGCGGGCCAGATTCATCAACTGCCCGGCCAGCCAGGGCGAACGGCGATAAAGCGGCGCCAGAAACTGACCCTTGGGCAAGATCGGCGGATCAAACCGCGACAAAAACATCATGGGTTGCAACACCGACCCGACCCAGGGCTTCTGCAACTGCTCGGCGATGATCGGCACCGTGTACGTCAACGGATGCGATACCAGCAAATCGGCCGATTCACTCACCGCCAGCGTGTCTTCGTAGGTTTCCTGCAGCCGGGGCAGCACCAGCTCCCGCAGGACGTATTCGCTTCCCTTGTCGGAATCCATCACCAAACGCAGCAATTCGCGCTCGTCGCCGAAATCGTCGGTGTTCGGACGGACGGCGTGAAATTCAATCCCCGCCGCCGTGACTTTCTCCCGATAGCGATCGACCGTGGCGATGACGGGCCGATGCCCGCGCGCCATCAATCCCAGGGCCAAGGCCATATAAGGATGCAGATCGCCAAACGATCCCATCGTGGCGAGAACAATGCGGCGCGACATTCGATTGTGAGCCGAGATTTAAAGATTGTGAAGTGGAATCCTTGTCGATTTCGGTCCCGATCTTAGGAGGTAGCGTCCGGCGAGACAATCGGAGTTCCATACCCTCCGCCGCCGGGAGTTTCGATCGTCAGCACATCGCCCGGCTGCACTTCGAACGAGGCTTTGGCGCCGAGATCGGACACGCTCCGCTCCGAGGACTCCGCGTCGCGGCTAACTGACAAATCGCCCCCGCGTCCTCGCGTTAACGTATTCTTCCCCGTGTCACCTGCCTCCCCCCCCGCCAGGCCAAACGGCGCATAGGGGCCGCGGCGTTCCGTGAGCAGCGACACGCGCAGCGGCGCTAGAAATTCCAGCCTGCGGATGATGCCGTCGCCGCCGCGATGCGCCCCTGCTCCGCCTGAGCTGCGCCGAATCGAAAATTCCCGCACGCGCACCGGATAACGCCGCTCGATCACTTCCGGATCGGTCAGCCGGGTATTGGTCATGTGCGTGTGGACGGCGTCCGCGCCGGCGTCCGCCGGTGTCGCGCCGCTGCCGCCGCAGATCGTTTCATAATAGCCGAAGGTTTTGTCCCCGAACGTCAGATTGTTCATCGTCCCCTGGCTGGCCGCCGCCAATCCCAGCGCGCCCAGCAGCACGTCGACCACCCGCTGAGACGTTTCCACGTTGCCCCCCACCATCGCCGGGCATTGAGCCGGGTCCGAATGTTCCGGCGGGTTGAGCAGACATTCCGGCAAGACGATTTCAATCGGCTCCAGGACGCCGCTGTTGAGCGGGATGTCTTCGCCGATCAGGCAGCGCAGCACATATAACACCGCGGCATTGACGATGGCCCGATTAGCGTTGAGATTGGTCTTCAGCACCGGCCCGGTGCCGGTGAAATCGATCGTGGCGCGCTCGCCTTGAATGGTGATCGTGACGGAGATCGGCGAACCATCATCGAGATGATCGGTGCGAGTCAAGACCTGGTCGTTCAATCGCGAGAGTGCGAGTTTCATCTTTTCAGCCGCCGCCTGCTGGACGAACTGCATGTAAGCTTCGACGACCGGAGCCGTTTTCTCGGCAATCAATTGTTTCAGCAACCGCACACCCATCTGATTTGCCGCCACCTGGGCCTGTAAATCGGCCAGATTGTCGTCGACGGATCGGGAGGGATGCAGGCCCGACTCCAACAGCGTTCGCAATTCCGCCTCACGAGATCGGCCGCGATCGACCAGTTTGAAATTGCGAATCAGCACGCCTTCTTCGCCTAAATTCTTCGAGAACGGAGGCATGCTGCCGGGCACAATGCCCCCGACTTCCGCATGATGGGCCCGGCTGGCGGTCAGAAATCGTAAGTCCCCGGTCTGATCGTCATGCACCGGCGTAATGACGGTGATGTCTGGCAGATGCGAGCCGCCGCGGAACGGATCGTTCGTCACAAAGACATCGCCCGGCGACAGCTCGGAGTTGTCACGGAGAATGCATCGAACCGTTTCTCCCATGGCACCGAGATGGACCGGGATGTGCGGCGCATTGACGACCAGTCCGCCCGCCGGATCGAAAATCGCACAACTGAAGTCGAGCCGTTCTTTGACGTTCGTCGAGATCGCCGTCTGCTGAAGCGTCACTCCCATTTGCTCGGCGATCGACGTCAGCAATTGATTGAAAATCTCGAGCTGCACCGGATCAGCCACGGCGATTTGTGCCTTCTTCTCCGCAATCGGGGAATGGGCCGGGGTGAGCGGGCTGCATTCCATCACGATCTCCCCGCGCGGCAAAATTCGCGCGGTGAAACCCGGATCGACGACGACCGTCGACGAACTTTCCATCAGAATCGCCGGACCGGGAATTTCATCGCCAGGATGCAAGTCTTCGCGGAGAAACACGCCGGCGGTGTGACTCTGGCCGCCGAACCAGATCTTGGTCGACTGGGCCGGCGGCGGTTGGCGCGGCGTCAGCCTCTGAGCGGGTTCCTCCGGCTGAACCGAGCGGCCGACGACTTCGACTCGCAGTGCCGCGATTTCCAGCGGACGTCCCTCACGGATGTAACCATACAACTGCCGATGGCGGTCGACGTAGGCCCGTTCGAAATCATGATCGGCAGGATGCGGAATCGTGATGACGGCTTCGATGCCGCGATAACGCAGGTCCAGCGACATCTCCGGTTTGCCGATGCGCTCGGCATCGACCCCCTCGGCGAGAACTTCGTCGCGCAAGTCCGCGGCGAGCTGGCGGAATTGTGTGACCACTGCCCCCAAGGATTCCGAGGAATAAGGTTTCAGCACGGCGACTTCCCGAAACCGGCGAACGTCCGCCAAGCCGATGCCATAAGCGCTGAGCAATCCGGAGTGAGGATGCGACAGGACTTGCTTCATCCGCAGCATGTTGGCGATCGCGCAGGCATGCTGTGCGCCGGCTCCGCCGAACGTGACCAGGACATAATCCGCCGGATCGTAGCCTTTGGCGACCGAGACCTTGCGAATCGCGCGGGCCATCGTCGCATTGGCGATTTCCACGAATCCTTCCGCCAACTCGTGCGGCGTGAAGGCACGCCCCAGAGGAGACTTCGCGATGGCTTCGCAAAGGGCAGTCAAACGATGCGCGACGATCTGCGAATCGAGCGGAAAGGGAAAGCGTTCCGGCAGGATTTTCCCGAGGAAGAGATTCACATCCGTAATGGTCAGCGGGCCGCCGCGACCGTAACACGCCGGGCCGGGATCCGCACCGGCGCTCTGCGGGCCCACAAACAGTTTGATGCCGTCGAACCCGCAAATGCTGCCGCCGCCCGCCGCGACGGTTTCAATCGCCAACATCGGCGCGACAATCCGCACGCCGGCTTTTTGCGTTTCGAATTCATAATCGTACCGCCCGTCGAATCGGGAAACGTCGGTACTGGTGCCTCCCATGTCAAAGCCGATGGCGCGGGGAAATCCCGCTTGCCGGGCGACGTGCGAGAAACCGATCACGCCCCCTGCCGGCCCCGACAACACGCTGTCTTTTCCGGAAAATCGCTCGGCCGAAACGAGCCCGCCAGCCGACGTCATCAAGCGCAATTCGCTGCCCGGCAACGACCGTTGCAGCCGCGAGACGTAGTCTCGCAGGATCGGATTCAGATATGCGTTCATGACCGTCGTATCGCCACGCGAGACGATTTTGATGAGCGGCGACAACCGGTTCGACACGCTGACTTCCGAAAAACCGAGTTCCGCGGCGATCCTGGCGACGAGTTCTTCATGCACGGGATTGACAAACGCGTGGAGCAAACAAATCGCCACCGACTCGCAACCGGAATCGCGCAGCGAAGTCAATGCCGTGCGAATCTGCTTGGGATCAGGCGTCTGTAACACCTTTCCCGCCGCATCGAGGCGCTCGTCAACTTCCGCGACGGCGGAAAAGAGCGGTTCCGGTTTCTTGATGGCCAGCTCGAACAACCGGGGGCGGTCCTGATTCGCGATCAGTAAGACGTCTCGGAATCCGCGCGTGGTGACGAACCCGCATTTCGCACCCCGGCGGGTCAGCAGCGCATTGGTGCCGCGCGTCGTTCCTAAACGGACTCGCACCGGAGGAATCGGCTGCTGGATCGGCAGCCGCAGGATCGTGCGAATCGCCAGGATCGGGGCTTCTTCGCCGGTGCGGAGTTCGTAACGCATTCCGGAGACGATGTTGGGAGCCCACGGTGTGCGAAATCTCAACCCGCCTGCGGATGCCTGGAAGTCAGCGACGGGCAACGACGCGAGGACGCGGCCCTGGTCGTCAAACAGGACGCAGTCGGCGCCGTTCCAGAAATTCTGGGGGTCCTGAGCTCGCAACGGGTCGCGAATCGTCGTGCGATCGGGGATCTCGGCGACGGTCCCTTTGGTGACGCCTGACGAGAGGACTTTACAAGTGGCGAACTCGCCGCGCGGCCCGCGCGCCAGGCAATCGGTAAAGGTGCCGCCGACATCAATCCAGAATTCCCAGGGAGGCATAGCAGGTTTGTCAGTTGCCAGAGGTCAGTGGTTGGAAAGCAAAGCGGGAGCGATTCCGGCTTTCTTCTCGGGTGGTTTTCTCTACAATACAAAAGAGTGTTGCGCAACGGAGGGCTTCGGGCTGCCGGTGTGCAACGTAGTTAATGAAATCCCAATGACTTCCGACGAAAGTTCAGGAGACGGCCATGCGGACCGGCAACCCCGCTCTCAACGAAAAAACCTTTCAATCGTTCTACGGCGAGGCGGCGGGCTCCGCCAACGTGATGACGATTCAAGGGACCGCCTGGAAAACCTTGATCCTGTTGGGAATGTGCGCCGGCACGGCCTGCTTCACCTGGACGCGCGTCATGAACGGCGACATGGCGACGGCGATGCCCCTCGTCATGGGCGGTGTCATCGGCGGCTTGATCTTCGGCGTGGCCACGGCGTTTATGCCGAAATGGGCGGCGATCACCGCGCCGCTCTATGCGCTGGCCCAGGGCCTGTTCCTGGGAGGCATCTCCGGGATTTATGAACTCCGATATCCGGGAACCGGCATCGTTCTGCAAGCGATTTCCGCCACGTTCGGGACGCTGTTCGCTCTGTTGATGGCCTATCAATCCGGGCTGATCAGGGCGACGGAGAATTTCAAACTGGGCGTCGTTGCCGCGACGGGGGGAATTGCGATTCTGTATCTAGTCTCATTCGTGTTGAGCTTTTTTGGCATGAGCATTCCGTTCATCGATCAACCGAACTGGATCGGCATCGGGTTCAGCGCGGTGGTCGTGGTCATTGCGGCCCTGAACCTGGTGCTGGATTTTGATTTCATCGAAACAGCCGCCAACCGGGGGGCGCCGAAGTACCTGGAATGGTACGGCGCATACGGCTTGATGGTGACCCTGGTCTGGCTGTACATCGAAATCCTGCGCTTGCTGTCGAAATTGAACAGTCGGGATTAAGCGGGAAGCTCGATTCCGATCTCCGATTCCAAGCCGGCCCCTCCGCAAAACACAAACGACAAACTATGAATTTGGAATTGAACGATCTGGCCTCGCAACTGGTGGAGGATCTCTCGGAAAATCCCGGGGATCTGCGTGTCGAGTTGCATGAAGGCCCCAACACCGGCCTCTTGTATGACTTCGGAGTCGAAGCCGAAGGAGGGCTGGAGGCCGGCGCGATGCTGGCGTCCATCTGTCTTGCCGGCCTGGCGGATGTCAGCACGGTGCCAGGGCAGATCGGCGAGTTCAACTGGCCGCACGTGGCGGTGACGACGGACTACCCGGTGGCCGCCTGTTTGTTCAGCCAATATGCCGGCTGGCAGCTGAACGTCGGCAAGTATTTCGCAATGGGTTCGGGCCCCATGCGGTCGGTCGCGGCGAAAGAACCGCTGTTCGACAAGCTGTGGTATCGCGAAGAAGCGGAGCAAGTCGTCGGGGTGCTGGAAAGCGGCAAGTTGCCGGGGCCTGACGTCTTCGAATACATCGCCGAGCAAACGGGAGTCAGTCCGACGGATGTGATTTTGTGCGTCGCGCCGACGTCGAGCATGGCGGGCAATTACCAGGTGATCGCGCGCTCGGTCGAAACGGCACTGCATAAGCTCTACGAACTGGGATTTGATGTGAACCGAGTGCGGAGCGCTCATGGCACGGCCCCGCTGTCGCCGGTCGCGCAGAACGACATGCAGGGCATCGGGCGGACCAATGACGCGATTCTTTATGGCGGACGCGTGACGCTCTGGGTCTGCGGCGATGATGAATCGCTGGTCGACATTATGCCAAAAGTGCCTGCGAGTTCGTCAGCGATGTATGGCCAGCCGTTTCTGGAGATTTTCGAGGCGGCGGGACGGGATTTCTACAAGATCGACCCGTTGCTCTTCAGCCCGGCGGAGATCATCATTCAAAACATGGACACCGGCCGCGTGCATCATGCGGGGAAGATCGCTCCGGAAATTCTGCAGAAGTCGTTCGGGCTGTGAGCGATCACGCGGGGAAGCGACCCCGCCGCTTCGGGGAGCATGAGAAGCGTCATGCGGATCGCTGTTCTCGCCAATGCCGACAGTTGGTATTACCGGGACATCGCGCGCGCAGCGGGGGATCTGCAAATCGAATGCGTGCGCGCCGATTTTACGCGGTTCGTCGGAACGGCAGGAAAATCACGGATCGAAGATCGAGGGTCGCAGGGTGAGCCAGTCGATGGCGATTCCCTGAGCGGCGATTCTTTCTCATCTCTCTTCGATTGTTCTTCCGCCGATGTCGTACTGGTCCGGACCATGCCGCCGGGGACACTGGAACAAGTCGTGTTTCGGATGGATGCGCTCGCGCAGCGGGAGGCGCAGGGAACGCGGGTGATCAATTCGCCGAAAGCCCTGGAATGCGCGGTCGACAAGTACCTGACGACGGCGCGATGCCAGGCGGCGGGACTGCCGGTGCCCGAGACGGTGGTTTGTGAATCAGAAGATTCCGCTTTGGCCGCGTTTGCAGAGTTGGGGGGCGACGTGGTCGTCAAGCCGCTGTTCGGCTCGGAGGGTCGCGGCATCCTGCGAGTGAGCGATTCCGATTTGGCGCTGCGGACGTTTCGGACGCTGAGCCGGTTGGGAGCGGTGCTTTACTTGCAACGGTTCGTTTCGCATCCGGGATATGACACGCGGTTGCTGGTGCTGGATGGCGAGGTGCTGGGCGGCATGAAGCGCTTCGCCGCCGCCGGGGAGTTTCGAACGAACGTCTCTCAGCAAGGACGCGCGGAAATGCATGTTCCCACGCCGGCGGAATGCGAACTTGCTCAACGGGCGGCAGCGGCGACCGGGACGTGGTTCGCGGGCGTGGATTTGCTGTCTGATTACGACGGTCGGGGGTCTGTTGTGGAGGTCAATGCGGTGCCGGGCTGGAAGGCATTCGGGCGGGTCAATGAAATGGATGTGGCGAACGTGCTGCTGAAGCGGATTCGCGACGGGAAATGATTCAAGAACTCGCCGTCGCGGACGGCGGTCTTTGCAGCTTTGTCAGACGAGCATTTGAAAGTAGTGGTCCACACGATGTCCCCTGAATTTGTCATTACGGCCCTGTCGGTCCACCTGCCTGAAGTCATGCGCTGGGCCGGGGCGCTGGCGCGACGGATGCGGCAATATAATATCGGCCTCGGCGGGAAAACGTCCGGAAGCGCGCTGACCGATGCGCTCACGCTCGCGGATCTGACCGTGCAAGAGCTGCTCGTCTCGGCGCTGCGCGACACGGACCCGATTTTCCGGCATTGCCGGATCGAGGCGGAGGAATCGACGGGTGACTTGGCACGATTTCCCGCCGAGGCCGAGTTGACGATCTCGCTGGATCCGATCGACGGGACAAAGCAATATCGAGACAAGACGGGCAATGGTTATGCGGTGATGCTGCATCTGCGGAACCTGGACACCGTGCTGTATTCGCTGGTGTTTGTCCCGGAAAAAGGCGAGTACGGATGGTGGGTTGAATGCGATGGCGAGCGACTCGTCTGCGGTCCGGATGATCCGGCGCGACCGGCGGGCGACGTGTTGCGGTCGCTGCCGAAAATGGATCGCGATCAGCTTTCGGCGGCCAAGAAAATCTATCTGATCGGTTTTCAACAGCGGGATGCGGCCGCGGCGCAACAGGTGACGGAGGCGGGATTGATCGGCGTCGCTCCCGATGACATGCCGGGAAGCATTTACGAGTTGATGGCGCACGGCGAATTCGCTGGTTCGCTGATTCATTCACCGAATGTCTACGATTTTCCGGTCTCGTTGCAGATCGCGCGGCTGCTGGGCGGCGACGCGGTGTGGGTGCACAATCGCCAGCCGGTGAATTTTCGGGAGACCTGGCTGGATGACCGCGCCGACATGCTGCGGCTGCCGGGAATTGTGGCGACGAGTCCGAATCGGCAGGTGCTGGAGCAGTTGTGCCAGGTGGCGCAGGATTGGAACCCGGCGCGATATCACGACGAAGCAGGCCTGTGAGCCGTGCGGAGGGCAGTCGCGGCGGCAGCGCTGGGGGATCCGTTAAAAAGAAGAAGCCCGGCTGTTGTCAGCCGGGCTTCAAGAGTTTGACACAGGTGCGACACGGCATCAATCAGCCGGCGCTTGGAGGCGAGCCGGCGGAACGGCGGAGGCGATCTTGGCGAACGCCGCCTTGACGTCGGCTTCCTTCTGGGCGATGTCGGTCCCGCCGGGCACCTCGATGTAATACCCGTTTCCGAGCCAGGCAACGGCCTTGAGCAGGTTGCGGTCGGCGTCGACGCCGACGCTGATGGCATGCACGGTGTAGCCTTTGTCCACGGCGCTCTTGACGTATTTCAACGTCGCGCACGCACTGGTGTTG
>JAXMBR010000047.1:0-28223 GCA_046349715.1 Planctomycetaceae bacterium
CCAGATGGTGATGGACGGCGCCCGTCGCCAGTAATGCGCTGACCGGAACCCGGTCTGCGCCGGTTTCGCGATCAGACAAAATGACGAGCGCATAACCGTCTTGCAGGGCCTGGCGGGCTTCCCGACAGATCCGTTCGAGCGCCGGTTTGAGCCCGGCGTTCCCCGCCGACTTCGGATAGGTGATGTCGACGGTTTTCGTCCGCCAACCGCGATAGTCGAGGTGCTTCATGGCCGCCAGTTCCTCATTGGTGAGGATGGGATGCGGCACCGTGAGGCGATGGCATTGACTTTCCGTCGTTTCCAGTAAATTGCCTTCCGGTCCGATACAGCACTCCAGCGACATGATCACTTCTTCGCGCGTGGAGTCGATCGCGGGATTGGTCACCTGGGCGAACAGTTGCTTGAAATAATCGTAGAGCAGCCGGGGCTGATCGCTCATGCACGCCAAAGCCGTATCGTCTCCCATGGAGCCGATCGGGTCCTTTTTCGTATTGATCATCGGCACGAGCATGAACTGCATCGTTTCGGTTGTGTAACCGAAGGCCTGCATCCGGGCGAGGAGCTTGGCGCCGGTCAATCGCTCTGGCGGAGCCGCGGCGGGTAGTTCGCTGACCTGGAGTCGCTGGTTCCTGAGCCATTCCCCGTACGGCCGGCGCTTGGCGAAGTCGTGCTTCAACTCCTCGTCGGGAATCAGCCGTCCCTGTTCGAAGTCGACCAGGAACATTTTTCCCGGCTGCAAACGTCCCTTGAGCAGAATGTTCTCGGGCTTGACGTCGAGCACGCCGACTTCGCTGGCCATGATCACCCGGTCGTCCTTGGTGACGTAATACCGGCTGGGGCGCAAGCCATTGCGATCCAGCGTGGCGCCGATGTAATGGCCATCGGTAAAAGAGATCGACGCCGGACCGTCCCAGGGTTCCTGGAGCGCGGAGTGATATTCATAGAAGGCGCGTTTGTCTTCAGGCATCGAATCGTGGTTTTGCCACGCCTCGGGGACCATCATCATGACGGCTTCCGGCAAGCTGCGGCCCGACATCACCAGGAGTTCGAGCGCATTGTCGAAGTTGCCCGAGTCGGAGCAATGAGGTTCGATGATCGGAAACAGTTTCTGCAGGTCGTCCCCGAAAAACTCGGACTTCATCATTCCCTGGCGGGCAAACATCCAGTTGGAGTTGCCGCGGACCGTATTGATTTCGCCGTTATGCGCCATGAACCGCTGCGGATGGGCGCGGTCCCAACTGGGGAAGGTATTCGTCGAAAACCGGGAGTGAACCATCGCCAAATGGGTTTCATACGCCGGATCCTGCAAGTCCACATAGAACGGCTGCACCTGCGTCGGCGTGAGCATGCCCTTGTAAATCAGCACGCGGGTCGACAACGAACAGCCGTAAAACATCAGCGCCTGCGGCAGATTTCCTTCCCGGATCAGATGGCTGGCCCGCTTGCGGATGATGAACAATTGCCGATCGAACGCCGCCTGGTCGATGCCGTTCTGCGCCGCCACGAAGAGTTGTTCGAACGCCGGCATCGCGGCCCGGGCCGACGGACCGATGTCCGCGAGATCCGGATCGACGGGAACCTTGCGCCAGCCGAGCAACGTCTGCCCTTGCTCGGCGATCAACCGATTGACTTCTTCGCGGCAGAACGCGCGTTGTTCGGGATCGGTCGGCAGAAAGAACAGGCCGACGCCATAACGTCCGAACTCGGGCAGCTCGACGCCCAGTTCCTGTTTGACGGCGCGTCGCAAAAACGCGTCGGGGACGGCCGTGAGAATGCCGGCGCCGTCGCCGGTGTTCGGCTCGCAACCGCAGGCGCCGCGGTGCGCCATGTGCTTGAGCATGCGCAGCGCATCGTCAATGATCTGCCGCGATTTGGCTCCCTTGATGTGTGCGACGAATCCGACGCCGCAGCTGTCGTGTTCATTTTCCGGATCGTACATCCCCTGTGCCTTGGGGGTGCCGTCGGAATGGAAGAGTTCGGGGTGAGATTGAAAAAGAGGTCGGTCGGTCATGGGATTCTCACGTTGAAGGAACGTGCAGGAGCGCTTTCAATTGGTCAACGACAAGAAAGGATCAGTGAACTGCGACGGCTTTTTCCTGAGGGATGGCCCGGAAAAAGGTCTCCGGCGGCTGCATCAGCAGATCCAGCAGCCGCAGGCACGCCGTCGTCAGGATTTTCTGTTTACGATGCACGATCCCCAGCGGACGGGTCCACTGGACGTCTTCCAGCTTCAAGATCCGCAAGGAGCCGAGTTCCTGTTCGCGTTTAACGGTCGGTGCAGGCAGGATGGCAATCCCGGAACCGACTTCGACCGCCCGCTTGATGGTTTCGATGTTGTCGAATTCATGGACGACGTCGACCGTCACCTTCGCCTGCCGCAGCCATCGGTCCATTTCCATTTGAATCGGCAATTCGGGAGTGAATGCGACGAGCGGTTCCCCATCCAATTCCATCACCTGAATGGTTTTCCGCGGCGCCAACCGGTGCATCGGGGGCAGCACCACCACCATTTCCTGGTCCTGCCAGGGAATGCACGTCAAATCGCTCCGTTTGGGAGGAAATGAGAGCAGGCCCAGATCGGCTTCGTCGTTCGAGATGCATTCCAGAACTTCGTTGGGATGCAGATAACGCAGTTCCAGCGCCGCATCGGGATAGAGATGCTCGAATTGTTTTACGTAACAATCCATTTGCAGCAGGCCGACGGAGTAGATCGCCGCCACCCGCACCGGACCCACAACTTTATCCCGCAACTGCAGAACCCGATCCTCCAACTGGCGGTACGATTCCAACAATTCCCGGCAACCCGCGACATACAGTTCGCCGGCGTGAGTCAGTTCCAAAGGCCGCTTGGCTCGGTTAACCAGGGAGAGCCCCAGGCGATCTTCCAACGCCTTGATGGTCTCGCTGGCGACCGGCTGGGAAATACCGAGCGTTTTCGCTGCTTTGGAAAAACTCCGCTGCAGCGCGACTTCACAGAACAGCTCAAGGTCTCGGAAGTGCATACTCGATACAATCACTTTTTCAGATAATCCTTGCGACCCACTATCGGAGCCTGCGATGCAGGAGTTTATGAAAATGACATATTGAAAGTCAAGGAACATTGATTATTCGAATAACATTTCCCGTGCCCGAATTTGGACACGACCAGCAACAAAAATCATAACCATTTTACAAAAAAGACTTTACGAATTTCCACACAGCAAATTACAGAGATTACAAAACACATTCCGAGTAGCTCCCGGAAAAAATTCCTTCATAAAATTGCAGAATCTTCTATTCGAGGCGCAAATTTCTTTTTTGTTCGTTTCGGATTTTCAGAATTCGAGCATCCCGCCCTGTCATGGTGTCAGGGGCCGGAGTTAAGATCGGGGGCCGAAGATGGTCGGCAAGTGGCAGGACAATGGTTGAAAAGGTGATATCCATGCGTTGGGAACGGGAACTTCAAACGGCGCTGGCTGCGGTCCGTGACGCCGCCAAGATCTGCCGGGCGGTTCAAGGCACGATCACGCCCGAGACATTGGAAAAGAAAGACAAGTCGCCCGTCACGATTGCCGACTTCGGCAGCCAGGCCGTCGTCTGCCGCGTGGTCGGCGACGAATTTCCGCACGACAGGATCATTGCGGAGGAAGACGCCGCGGAACTTCGCACCGCGGAAAATCTGCCGTTCCTGCATCGCATCCACGATGAGGTCTGTCGGCAATGCATCGAGGCGTCGAAAGACGAAATCTGCCGCTGGATCGATCGCGGCGGCGCCAATGAGTTCTCTCAGCGATTCTGGACCCTCGACCCGATCGACGGAACGAAGGGATTTCTGCGGAAGGAACAATACGCCATCTCGCTGGCGCTCATCATCGAAGGGCAAATCGAACTGGGTGTGCTGGGCTGTCCGAACCTGGGAGCGACGGCCGGACAATCGAGCGATGGTGGATCGCTGTTCTACGCGGTTCGCGGCGCAGGGGCCTTCGTCGTCCCGCTGGAGGGAGATGCCACGCCGCAACCGGTCCGCGTGTCGACGATATCCGATCCGGCCCAGGCGAGATTTTGTGAGTCGGTCGAGTCGGGACACAGTGCGCATGGCGCCTCGGCGGAGATTGCCCAGCGGTTGAAGATCACCGCCTCGCCGATCCGGCTCGACAGTCAGGCCAAGTACGCTGTCGTCGGTCGCGGCGAAGCGGACATTTATCTCCGCCTGCCCACGAAGGCCGATTATCACGAAATGATCTGGGACCATGCCGGGGGCGTCATCGTCGTGGAGGAAGCGGGCGGAAAAGCCACCGATGTGGCCGGCAAGCCGCTCGATTTCACTCAAGGCCGAACATTGAAGAACAATCGCGGCGTGATCGTCACGAACGGCCGACTGCATGACGCGATCATTGACACGGTGCGGGCGGTCGGAGTGAAATAACGCTCCGCTGCGCGTCACGGCACCCTTATCGGCAATGAGAGCATCAATGACGGTCCGTTATCCGCTGTTTGTCCGCCGTGACCTGGATGGATTCTTCGGACTGTTCATCGACAACCTCATTCAACTGCTGCTGATCCTGCAGTTGTGCGCCGATCAATGCGGCATGGTCGGCGAAAATCGCAGCCTGCTGTTCGAACGCATCCTCCCCGGCGCGGCGGTCAGCATTATCCTGGGCAATCTGTTCTATGCCTGGCAGGCACGCCAACTGGCAATGAAAACCGGCCGCAATGACGTCACCGCGCTGCCGTACGGCATCAACACGCCGTCGCTGCTCATCTATATCTACTTCGTGATGGGCCCCGTCTATCGCGATGCGGTCCGGGACGGCCTGTCGACCGGGGACGCGTCTCGGTTCGCCTGGGAAATGGGACTGATCGCCTGCCTGGGCAGCGGACTGATCGAGTTCTTCGGCTCGTTCATCGCGGAATCGGTCCGCAAACGAACGCCGCGGGCCGCGTTGTTGTCGACGCTCGCCGGCATCGCCATCGGTTTCATTGCCATGCAGTTTGCGCTGCAGATTTTCCATAAACCGCTGCTCGGCATGCTGCCGCTGGCCATCGTGCTGATCACCTACTTTTCGCAGGTGCCGTTTCCGCTCAAGCTGCCGGGAGGATTTGTCGCCGTGCTGCTCGGCACCGCGACGGCCTGGTTGTTAACGTTGCTGGTCCGCGCCTGGCCGGCGGCGCCCGGATGGATCGTAGAATCCGCCATGCAGCCGCAAGCCGTTTCGGAGGCGCTGGCGCAGCGCGGATTTTACTTACCCCAATTCGCCGGCGACACTCTCTGGCGATTGCTGCAAGACCCGAAACCGTGGCTCGGGTACCTGTCGGTCATCATTCCCATGGGACTTTTTAACCTCATCGGCAGCTTGCAGAACATTGAATCGGCCGAGGCCGCCGGTGATCGCTATCACACCGGGGCGTCATTGGCCGTGAACGGCGTCGGTACGATCACGGCAGCGCTGTTCGGCAGTTGCTTCCCGACGACGATCTACATTGGCCACCCCGGTTGGAAGGGACTCGGCGCGCGGGCCGGATATTCCACCCTGAACGGCATCGCCATTACGGCGATCTGTCTGACCGGCACCGTCGGCGTGATGAACGCGTTGATTCCCCGTGAAGCCGGCGCGTCGATCGTGCTCTGGATCGGCATCATCATCACGGCGCAGGCGTTCGCAGCCTGTTCGAAAGAGCACGCGCCCGCTGTCGCCGTCGGGTTATTCCCGGCGCTCGTCGCCTGGGGTTTGAACCTCGTGCAGGCGGCGTTTTTTCTGTCGGGCGGCAAGACGATGCAGGAAATCTTGATCAGTGCGCCGAATCTCGAACTGCAAGGTTACTTGCTCGAACCGATGATCATCATCGATCGAGGTTACATTTTCACCTGCATGATCCTCTCGGCGATTTCCGCCTTTTTGATCGATCGCAAATTTTTCACCGCCGGAGTCTGGGCTCTGATCGGCTCGCTCTTCGCAGTCCTCGGCCTGACGCATGCCTTCCAACTCGTCGGCAATGTCTTCGATTTTCTGTACGTCTTCAGCGAACCCAAACCGGGCTGGCTGGCCTACCGCGCCTGGCCCGTGGCGATCGGCTATTTACTCTCCGCGCTGACCTTCTTCGGCTTCGGCCTCCATTTCCGCCGCCTGGGAGACGTCGGGCGGATTGAGCATTAACCATCTGCTTCGACAGGCGATTCTAGTTCTTCAGCATGCTGTGCATGCTTAGCGAGAAGCTGACGGTATTTGAGCAACCGCTGCGCGAGAAATCCCGTGTAGGCGTTCATGCCTGGCACGACTGTCAGAATAAGAATTACCAGGACGAACGCCCATTCCGAGGTTGCCTTGACGATAAATGGAAGGCAAATCAGCCCCATAATCATTGACATCACGCTGCCAGGCAAACACCACCGATAGAGTTTATCAATCGCCGCGATCCGCAGCTCTAATTGCTGTCGTGAAACTGTTTCGGTGCGTGCACTCCTTCCTGCACGCATTCCGCCAAAGAATGTTCCGATGAGCAAGCCAAAAAATGCTCCCAGCAAGGCTCCTGGGATGATGGCAGGGCGAGCCGTAATTCCACCAATGACAGTGCCGAGCATCACGCCGGTGATCACACATAGCGATTGTCGGAAGTTACGGCCGACATGGAGATCAAGCCCCTCTGTACTGCGCACATTAGGAGGGAGATGAATAAGGTCTCGCTCATCACGATTGACTGGAACATGATCCATGAAAATCTATGATATCAGAAATTGAATTTCCCATGCTGAACGACCCTTAACCGCAGACATCAAAATCTTCCTCGTTGATAAACAGAGTATCTCGTTGAACACGTCCTCCCTCCGTTCTCTCGACGCCGCCCATGTCTGGCATCCCTTTACGCAGATGGCTGATTACGTCGGCGAGCAGGCGCCGATCATCGCCGATGCGGAGGGATTTTTCCTGATCGACACCGACGGCAATCGCTATCTCGACGGGCATTCGTCCCTCTGGTGCAACATTCACGGCCATCGCGTGCCGGAGATCGATCAGGCGATCCGCGATCAGTTGAATCGCGTTGCGCACAGCACGCTGTTGGGTTTGTCGAACATTTCCTCGATCGAACTGGCGGCGGAACTCGTGCGCTATGCGCCGACGGGACTGAACCGTGTTTTTTATGCCGATTGCGGCGCCGCGGGCGTGGAAGTCGCGCTGAAGATGGCCTATCAGTATCATCGCCAAAAGCCGGCACCGGAACCGCGCGAATTATTCGTCGGTCTGAGCGGCGCTTATCACGGCGACACGGTCGGCACCGTCAGCCTGGGTGGCATCGAACGGTTTCACTCTCTCTTCAGCGGCCTGATGTTCCCGACGCTGCGCGTCCCGACGCCCGCCACGCCGGGGTTGTCGTTGTCAGATTGCCTGACCCAAACCGAAGCGCTTTTGACGCAACACGCAGAACGCATCGCCGGATTTGTGATCGAGCCGCTCGTCCAGGCAGCGGCCGGAATTCTGGTTCATCCTCCCGGTTATCTGCGAACCATTCGCGAACTGACGAAGCGCCTTGGCATCCTGTTCATCGCCGATGAAATCGCCGTCGGTTTCGGACGAACCGGAACTCTCTTCGCGTGTGAGCAGGAACATGTCATCCCCGACCTGATGATCCTGTCGAAGGGACTCACCGGGGGATATCTCCCGCTGGCCGCGACACTGACGACCGACGACATCTATGAAGCGTTTCTCGGCGAGCCGTGGGCCGGCAGGACGTTTTATCACGGGCACACCTACACAGGAAACCCCCTGGCCTGCGCGGCGGCACTCGCATCGCTGAAAAGATTTGAAACACATCAGGTGCTCGAGAACGCCCGGCAGATTGACAAAACCTTGCAGGACGAGTTCTCAGCGTTTCGATTTGCGAAGCATGCGGAAGTTCGGCACTGCGGCACGATGCTCGGAATCGAACTCTTCCAGGATGCCCGCACACGAACATCATTTCCCGTGGAACGAAGAATCGGGCACCAGGTCACATTGGCTTGCCGGCGACTTGGCGTGATTTTGCGCAATATCGGCGACGTGGTCGTGGTTTATCCGGCGCCCGGCATGCCGTTGGAGTTAGTGCGGAACTTGTGCCGAGCCGTCAAGAACGCGCTGGCCGAAGTCTTGGCTTAGTGCGTCATTTCAGCACGCTCTCACACTCAGGCGGCTTTCGCCGGGTTGGCAATCGACGTCGGCAGAAACGGCATCGTGGCCGCGTGTTCGCGAACGGGCTGCGCCAACGCGGCTTCCTGGGCACTGGCCGGAAGTTCCAGGCCGACTTTCGCGAACAGTCGCAGCAGATCGTCGACGCGCGGCAATTCCCCGCTCGGCGAGGCTTTCCCAGTGGCTTTCAGTTTGGCAACCTGGCCGTCCGCTCTGCGTCCCTGGTAGACGACCTGCCAATGAGAATCATCGTCTTCCAGCACCGGTTCCGCGATGTTTTCCCAGTTCAATTGGAACGAGTGGTTGGCTTCCTCCGTGGACCGGCAGCGGTAATCCAGCCGATACACCCCCATCGACGCCACGCGGGTGACGAGTTGATCCCACAGTCGAGCGCGCTGATCGGCGTCGAAATTTTCCAATCTCGCGAGAAAGAATCGCGTTTGCAACACGCCCGATGTCTCGAACAGGACGTCGCCGAGCTCTTGCAGATGTCGAAAGACCAGCGACGTTTCCTGGTATCCAAACACCCGCGCACTGATCAACAGCCCGAGCACGCCGGCGCAGACCAGCAGACTGTAAACTTCCTGTTCGAACAACACCGAAACCAGCACGGCTCCGGCCATGATCAGGGTCAACCCGGCGATGGCCAGCAGCGCTTGCTGCCGCGACAGTCCGTGATTCTGCAAGCAATGATGGATGTGGGCCCGGTCCCCCTGCCCGATGCTGCGTCCCGAGAGACGCCGCCTGAGAATGGCCATGGCGGTGTCGAACATCGGCACGCTCATGAGCACAACAGGCACGGCGAGTGTAAACGTGGTGGCGGTCTTGGACGACGCCTGAATCGAAAGCGCGCCCGCCAGAAAGCCAATCGACATGCTGCCGGCGTCGCCCATGAAAATTTTCGCGGGAGGCCAGTTGAAAACCAGAAAACCAACGAGCCCCCCGGCGATGACGGTGGTGAACTTCGCATCACCAAAATGATCCTGCAAGCCGAACAACGCGGCGATGGTCAGAAACACGACCAGACCGATGCTGCCGGCGAGTCCATCCAATCCATCGATCAGATTCACGACGTTCGCACAGGCGACCAGCCATAAAATGGTGATGGGACCGCCCAGCCAGCCGAGAGGGATTTCCCAGCCCATGATTCCGATGACGTCGACCGTCGCATGCAGACAGACGAACGGCAGGCTCGCCAGAATCTGCCCGAGCAGCTTGAGCCGGGGTGACAACGGCCATCGGTCGTCGCACACCCCCAGCAGGCAGAAACAAATCAGCGAGGCGCACAGACTGAACACGGACCGGGAGTTGAAGCCGCCGGTTTCGCCCGGTTCGGTGATATTCGAAGTGTATGCCAGCCCGATCAGGATGGCCGTTACGAAAGCGACGCCCCCCATGACGGGTGTCGCCCGGCTGTGCGCTTTTCGTCCTCCATCGGGACGGTCGATCAGACCGACGAGCGGAGCGATGCGGCAAGCGAGCGCGGTGAGCGCAAAGCTCAAGCCGACGGTGAACACCATCGGTCCAAAAAACGTAGCCGCCTGCGTCCAATGCATGACGGTGAGCCTTTGAGCGTCGAAATGGCGGATCGGTTCCGTGGCGGAAGCTCTTCCTTGAGCGTGGCCCCGGAATGAAATGGCATATCGAAACAGAAACGATGCTGAGGAGATCAAGAACGGGTTCGAAAGGCGGGCGAAGTATAGGGATTGACGACTGCGCGTCAAGACGAATCGGCAGAATCGGCCGAAAGGCCTGGTTTCTCGCTAGCACCTCGCGTCAGTGGTCGGAGAACTGCCAGGTTTCCTTTTGCCCCCTTTGACGCCTTGCCGTCTGCGCTTCAGAATGAAGCGATTCGAGAAACGACACGGAGGTGCGGCGGTGATCATTGATGCGCGGCAGGTTCTGGGACCCGACGGCCGAATCGCTCAACGGCTGAGCGGATACGAATCGCGCACGCAGCAACTGGAGATGGCGGCCGCGGTCGAGCACGCGGTCGCCCGGCAGGAGCATCTCATCGTCGAAGCCGGCACCGGTACCGGCAAAAGCTTTGCCTACCTCGTCCCCGCCATTCTGGCCGCCACGGCCGGGCAAGGCACGGAGACCCCGCGGCGCCGGATCGTCATCTCCACGCACACGATCAGCTTGCAGGAACAATTGATCAACCGCGATCTGCCGTTTTTGAATTCCGTCCTTCCCGTCGAGTTTTCCGCCGTGCTGGTCAAAGGTCGTTCGAACTATGTCAGCCTGCGGAGATTGAAAGGAGCTGTCGCTCGCTCCCAGACCTTGTTCGCCGACCCGCAGGAGCTGCGACACCTCGAACAACTGGTGGAGTGGTCGCGAACGACGGGCGACGGCAGCCTGGCGGATCTCGCATTTTCACCCACATCGCGCGTCTGGGATGAAATCCAAAGCGAACATGGAAACTGCCTGGGAAAAAACTGTCCTACTTACAACCAGTGCTTTTATTATCAAGCCCGGCGGCGAGTCTGGAACGCGGACATTCTCGTCGTCAATCATGCCCTGTTCTTTTCGGACCTGGCGTTGCGGCGGGAAGGGGCGAGCGTGCTGCCGGACTATGACGTGGTGATCCTCGACGAAGCCCACACCATCGAACAAGTGGCGGGCGATCATCTCGGCCTGGCGATTTCCAGCGGGCAAATCGATTACCACCTGAATCGGCTCTACAACGATCGCACGCAGAAAGGGCTGCTGGTCAAACGAGGCGGAAACGAAGCCCAACGCCAGGTTGACCGCGTGCGGCACGCGGCCTGGGATTTGTTCGACGACGTCCGACGTTGGCAATTGCAGCATGGCAGCGCTAACGGCCGGATCCGGCAGACGATTCCGCTGGCCAATTCAGTCAGTCCGGCGCTGACGGAGTTAGCCCGCACGGTCCAGGGAATTGCCGAAAAGATCGATCAGGAAGAAGACCGGATCGAATATACTTCCGCCGCCGAACGCTGCCGGATGCTTGCGCAAGAATTGATTTCGTGGTGGAATCAATCGGCCGATAACCATGTCTATTGGATCGAATCCGCCGGCTCTCAGGGAAAACGCACCAAGCTGATTTCCGCGCCGCTCGATGTCGGGCCGACGCTCCGCGAAGAACTCTTTCAGAAAGTTCCGTCCGTCATTTTGACCAGCGCCACCCTGGCGATCGGCGAAGACAATTTTGATTTCATTCGCGCTCGGTTGGGTCTGACGCAGGCCAACGAGGTGAAACTCGGCAGCCCGTTCGACTTTGAATCCCAGGTCGAACTCTTTCTCGCCGAGGACCTGCCCGACCCGTCCGCGGAACCGCAGGCCTATGAGGCCGCCATTTGCGATCGCATCCCCCAGTACGTCGACCGGACGCGGGGCCGGGCCTTCATTCTCTTCACCAGTTATCATCTGATGCAGAATTGCGTGCGCCGGTTGACTCCCTGGCTGGCGGCCCGCAAGTATGGCGTCTATGTGCAAGGAGACGACCTGCCGCGCTCGCTGATGCTGGAAAAATTCCGGCAAGATCCGGCGGGCGTGTTGTTCGGCACCGATAGTTTCTGGCAAGGCGTCGATGTCCCGGGCGAGGCCTTGCAGAACGTGATCATCACCAAGCTCCCCTTCAGCGTCCCCGACCATCCGTTGCTCGAAGCGCGGGTGGAAGCGATCCGCGCGGCGGGCGGGAATCCGTTCATGGACTATCAAGTCCCCGAAGCGGTCATCAAGCTGAAGCAGGGCTTCGGCCGATTGATTCGCACAAAAACAGATCGCGGCATGGTGGTGATCTTGGATCCTCGGGTCCGGACTAAGCGTTATGGGAAAGTCTTTCTCGAAAGTCTGCCAGTCTGCCGGAGGAGCAGTTTACCTTTTGAATAACGGCTACCGTCCCGCCTACCCAGTGGGGCATGGCAGCGGCTCCTGTTTTCGGCGCGCTTGGGGGAAATTGTGGAATTCTATGATCGCGCGGCGTAATTCTGGCAAGATTTCGACGCGGCTTCCGAATCACTGAGCATCCAGTCCCTGACATCTCTCCAAGAGGAACTGCTCATGATCACAAACCCCCAGGCACTATTGACCAATCCCTCGCTGTCCAAATCGGTCGGCAGTCGTGAAGAACAGACCCAGGAATCCCGTCCGGCGATTCCCCCGAGCCTGCACCGGCTCCATCTTCATTTTGTCGCGCCGGCATGGCATGCCGATCGTGAAAAGCGACAAGGTCAGTGATCAAGCCCGGCCAGCGATCGGCAACCGGACTTCCGCCTCCGTGCCTCCCTCCGGACAATTCGAAACTCGAATTGTTCCCCCGTGACGGAGGACGATGGCCCGAGAAATCGCCAAGCCCAGCCCCGCGCCGCCGGAAGCACGACTTCTCGACGGATCGACTCGGTAGAACCGTTCGAACAGACGAGGCAAATGCGTCTCGGAGATGCCCGGTCCATCGTCGGTGACGGTCACGACGGCATGATGACTTGTGGCGGCGATGCTGATCGCGACATGGCCGCCCGTCGGAGTGAACTTGATGGCATTATCGATCAGATTCAGAAACACGCGTCGCAGCCCGGAAGGTTCCCCCCAAACTTGCAGGTCCAGAACCGGGCCCGGAGGTTTGATCGTGAGCGCCCTGTCCTCGGCCAACGGCTCCAGGTCCGCCACAACTTGCTCCAGGACGCTTCCCAGCGAGATGATTTCCGAGGGCGCGCCGCTCAGCCCAGCATCTTCGCGCGCCAAAGTCAGCAATTGATTGGACAACGAAGTCAGACGATTCGTCTCTTCGGCAATCCCCAGCAGACACTCGCGATAATAGGTTTCTTCCCGCGGGCAATGCAGAGCCAGCTCGGCAGAACTGCGAATGACCGTCAGCGGCGTCCGAAATTCATGAGCCGCATCGGCGGTGAACTGCCGCAATTCGTCAAACGACGTTGCAAGCGGTCAAACATCGCGTTGAATGTGGCGGCGAGCTCAATTCATCCTGCGGATTAGGACGCTCAACCGCTCGTTCATATTTTGAGCCGCCACGTGATGCGATCCGCAGGTTTCCTCATCCTGTCGATCGGACGCAACAGCGTGCCGGCGAGCCAATATCCCGCCGGCCAGCGACATCAACGTCGGCGGGGCCCACCGCAACATCATCCGGGCGCAGATCGCGAACTCAGCCAGGTGACGATGCAACGACGCGGCCACCACCACGGACAACGGTCCGATGGAACTCATCACGCGGCGAGCCACCGTCCGAGTGTCCCCGAGTTCCAAAGACCGCACACGCTGAAACTCCGGCCGGAGCGAGTTTGCGTCCACAGGCAGCGGCACTGACGTCGAACGGATGCCGCGGCTGGTGAAGATCGGCTCGCCCTCGGCAGTCGTCACCTGAAACTCAAACGCGGGATGATCGCTGAATCGCAAATCCAACTGCTGCATCAGTTGTGCACAGTTCTCTGCCAGTTCGATCTCCAGGACGAGCTCCTCCAGTTCTTCTTCCAGTTCAAAGTCGGTCCGGGACAACAGGAGTTGGTGCATCAGTGCATCGATCAGCCCTCCGAACAAGATCAAGAATGCGATCAGACTTGCCGCGTACCAGATCGTCATGCGCAATCGGATCGACAGCCTGTTCATGGTTTCTCTCCCGGAACCAGATATCCGGCGCCGCGAACCGTCTGGATGTGCGACGACATGTCACCGGGTCGATCCAGCTTGCGGCGCAAACGATTGACGAAGACGTCGATGACATTAGTGATCAACGTCTGCGAATCGCGCCAGATGTCGCGCGCCAGCATTTCTCGCGAGACGGTTTGCCCACGGTGCTGCAGCAGATACTCCAGCAAATCGAACTCTCGACGGCTCAGCTCCAATTCCGTCTCCCCGCGATAAGCGCGGCGTTGCAGGAGGTTGAGACGCAATTCACCCGCGGAAAGCTCCAACTGTGCGCGCGGCGGGCCCCGCCGCAATAACACCCTCAGCCGGGCCAACAGCTCCACATATGAAAACGGCTTCACCAGGTAATCGTCGGCGCCGCGGTCCAACCCCGCGACGCGATCTCGGACTTGATCACACGCCGTCAGGATCAGGACCGGAAATGCGAACCCTTCGTTCCGCAGCCTTTGCAGCACTTCGAGCCCATGCAAACCCGGCAACATCAGATCAAGCACCACGAGATCAACGGGCTGAGATTGAACAACCCAAAGTGCGGCTTCGCCGTTGTTCGAGGTGACGACCTCGTAGCCCGCTTCGGCCAGGCCGTCGCGTAAGGTCCGCAGCAGCCGCTTCTCGTCTTCCACAATCAGTATCAAGGCCATGAATTCGCCTTTCGGTGATTACGTCAGTATCTCCGCTCGCAAACCGCAAGGAAAACTCGGGATTGATGAAAAAAATGTCATCTTCCCTGAGTGGGAACATGAAAACTTCGTCATTTCGCGCGGTGAATCGTTTCAACCGACCCGTGTTGATTCCGCAAAAATTCGCGGCCCATTCAGTTCGAACTCCCTGTAACCTCTCTCTTTACACGCGAGAGACGACTCGACAGCTGGAAAGACCGGCAGTCGCCGCAGCGGAGCTGCCGCACAGAGCGGAGCATTGACGCACGGTGGCGCGAGAGTAGCTTCGCACGCTCTCCGCCGGAGATCCGGCTTGGTTGGAACACGGACGCCAGTTAAAGGAAATCTCGATGCTTTTTCCGGTACCGACTCGACGCAGAACAGGGTTTACGTTGATCGAGTTGCTTGTGGTCATCGCGATTATCGCCATTTTGATCGCGCTGCTGTTGCCAGCCGTCCAACAGGCGCGCGAGGCGGCTCGCAGGACGCAGTGTAAGAACAACCTGAAACAGATCGGGCTAGCGCTGCACAATTATATGGAAGCGTTCACCCGCCTTCCGCCCGTTTCTGTCCTGCCGGCCGGACGGACGTTTGAGCCGTATTCGGCTCATGTCCGATTGTTGCCTTATCTCGAGCAAGCGAATCTCGCCAGTCTGATCGATTGGAACGTCAGTTCGGAATTCACGTCCAATCCGATCGCGGCAAGCACGCGCGTGTCCGTTTATCTCTGCCCCAGCGAAATCAACGATCGTGCGCGCGTCACGCCCACGCTGACTCACTATCCGCTGAACTACGGTTTCAATGAAGGCGTCTGGTTCATCTTCGATCCTGTCTCGGGCAGCGTCGGGGATGGGGCCTTTCATCCCAATCGTGCGTTTCAGCCGGCGGATTTTTCCGACGGCATGAGCAACACGCTGGCGGCCGCGGAGGTCAAGGCTTATCAACCCAATCTGTGGGACACGAACAACCCCTCGACGCTCGGTGTGCCGGCACCTGCCACCGTGGCTGATCTCACCGCCTTTTTCGGCGGCACATTCGACTCCAACGGCCACACCGAATGGGTCGAAGGAGACATTCATGAAAGTGGCGTCACGACCACTTTTCCGCCGAATACCAAAGTCGCCTACGTCTCCGGCGGAGTGACCTATGACGTGGACCTGACGTCGATGCGAGACGGAGAATCGACGACCGCCCCGACGTATGCCGCCGTGACAGCCCGCAGCCATCACACCGGAATCGTCAATGCGCTCCTGATGGACGGCAGCGTTCGCACGGTAAGCAGTAACATCGACCTGAATGTCTGGCGGTCTGTCGGCACACGCGCCGGGGGCGAGGCGCAAACGCTCCCTTGAACCAGACCAGGGATGCGTGATCACAGTTGCCTCTCCAGAGGATTCCACCCCATGAAAATTCGAACGCCGTCAGCGCCCAAGAGGCGTCAATCCCTGCTGTTGACTTCATCAGCTCGCCGCCGAGGCTGGTCAAAAATGACCGTCTTGCTCGGAATCCTGGTGGTCTTGCTGTTGGCGGCCATCGGGATCTCTGTCCGTCCGGCGTCTCGACCCGGAACAGACAAAGGTCAAGCGGTTGCCGCCGAATTCCTGCGTCAGATTCAGCAGGCGGAACTCGAATCCGCTTGGGAGAGCACGACGGCGGAGTTCAAGAGCGCTCAAGGCCAGGAAGCGTTTCAACGGAAAGTTCGCAGGATCAAATTCCTGAGGGAGCCGTTGGAGTTCGTTTCCGTCCAAGTTGTAAGCCTGGGAACAGAAACTCGCCATGAATATCACTTTGGTTCTCCCGATGGGAAATCCGTACAAGTGGTGCTCGGTCGAGAAGACGGTCTCTGGAAAGTCGATCATTGGTCATTCAGTCCGTGAATCTGAGGGATGATCGCTTTTCCGCATCGACACGTGTCTGAGGCGAGGGGGAATTGCTTCATCAAAGAGGCCGACGCGAATGCCGCCGGGCGCATCGATCGCTTCAGTTGGATCCGACCGTCGGGCAACATCCCTCTTGCCGTTTGCCTCGTACACTCGACGACCGCCTCGCGGCAACTCGGTGAGTGGGAGGAGTTTTCCGTGACATTTCAGCACAGGACTCATCCGCTTGACAAATGCCTGAGAACACGCTTTAGTCTGTTACTTCTTGCGAAGCCGAGATTTCAAGAAACCCTATAAATCTAGGGTTGCCGAAGCCGGCGGAACTGAGATCTGCTGGATTCCAAAATCCAGTTCAGTTAACCCTGAGTGTGGGTTCGAGTCCACCTTCGGCAGTCGTGATGGCTTTCGCTGAATGCGTGATGTGAAACGCCGGACGCTGGTCGCGCCCGGCGTTTTTTGTTTGGCCAATGGATTGGCAATGGCAATTCTGTAAAAACACCGTGCAAACAATCGAGATTCGCGGCCTGTTCCAAGACCAAGAGCCGTAGTCGCAGGGCTTCCGTTACCCGGCGAGTCCGCCTTCGCCCACCGCGCTCAATTCGGAAGCCCCACTGGCGACTCTGCCTACGCCGGGCTGATGATTCTTTGCTGGAAACGTCTGGAAATCTGAACGGACTTGAGACTCAGGGGATTCGAGTCTCGCTCGAGGGCATCAATCCACCGAGACAGTTCTGACGAAAAGCCGTGGCGTCCGGAGGGACTGATCTCGGTTCCACTACCGTTCGCTGGGGGCAGACATCTACCGAAACTCACTCCCATGGAAGCAATTGCACTCACGGACGGCGGACTCATTTATTACGCCCCCGCGTTCTTGCCCTCTGATCTCGCCGAGAAATATTTCGCCGAGCTGCGCGAATCGGCGCCCTGGCAACAACGGTTGGGGATGTTTGGACGATTGCAGCCGCGCCTGACGGCGTCGTATGGCGACTCGGGAATCTCCTACCGGTATTCCGGAATCGACAATCCGGCGCTGCCTTGGACGCCGACGTTACAAGAGATCAAAGCGCGCCTCGAATCCATCGGGGGAAATTACAATTATTGCCTGTTGAATCGTTACCGCTCCGGAGCCGACAGCGTCGGCTGGCACGCCGACGACGAACCAGGGTTGGGGAGCCTGATCGGTTCCGTGTCGCTGGGCGCGACGCGCACGTTTCGCATTCGGCACAACGTCACGCGCGAAATCAAAACGTTTCCGGCGCGACACGGCACGCTGATCATCATGGCGGGGACGATGCAGCGTCATTGGAAGCATGAAATCCCCAAGACTTCGGACAAAGTCGGCGAGCGAATTAACCTGACGTTTCGCGAGGTTGAGATCGCCGAAAAATCACGCAAGAATTTTTCTTGATCCGGTGGTGGAGAGTGGTAGAATCGGGATCGTTGAGGTCATTTCCGTGCTGAAGTTCATCCCTGATTGCGGAGGTGATGCATGCAAGATCCGCCGTACAGAATTGGATGAGGGGGACCGCTTTCAGGTTTCCTGGAAGCGTGAATTGCACTCTCGTCCCGGAACTCGCACAGCGAACGGCGTTCTCACCATCCCCAGGCGTTTCGCCAGGATCACGGGGATGCGACCTTGGCCCGTAATGAGCCATGCCTGCTTGAGCCCGGGGCCGTAGTGGGAGATGCAAGCTGCCCTCTCGAAGATTGAACAGGCCCTCGCCCGCTGCCGGCGGCGAGGGCCTCTTGTGTTTAAGCAGGCTGGGCGCGCGCAACAAGACACTCAGGTCAATGCGCTGATGTTCGGCACTCGATGAACACGATCGGCGGATGCTCGAGAAAGGTCTTCCAATATTCCGGGCCGCCGTCCGAAAGCGCGGCGGGCGACAATCGCGGCGGTCGCCAGACAACGTCGCGAAACCCTGCTCGGTGGAATGCCTGCTCGTGAATCGTCGCGTCGAGATAATAGTTTTCGATCGTAAACGTGCCGTCGGCTAGATGAAACGTCCAAGTGATGGGCACGCCCTCCTCCCAGTCGCCTTGGACGCTGGTTTCAAAGCCATACGGACGAAACGACGGCACGGCTGGAAACTGCAGGGACGGGTTGCTGTTCACGGTGACAAACCGGCCGCCCGGTTTTAAGCACCGCGCAATTCCGTCGCACATCGCCTGTAAATCTTCGCCAGTCTGCGCATAGTTCAGCAGGTAAGCGGCAATGACCAGGTCGTATTTCTCCGGCGGGTCGAACTGCCGCGCGTCGGCGACCAGGTATTCGATGCCCAGTCGATGATTCGCTTCTTGCCGTTGAGCCAGTTCGATCATGCCGGGCGAAAGATCCACGCCGGTGACACGTCCGGCCCCTTGCTGCTTGATCCTCCGCGTATAAAACCCTTCGCCGCAGGCGACGTCGAGCACCGACAGACCTGCCGGATCACCGATCGCCTCCAGCAGCGTGTAGGCCTCGAGATGCGCTCGCCAGGGTTGCTGTTTGGAACGCTGATACTGCTCGGCGATCGGGTCGTAGTCTGTCGTCATGAACGGGAGTTTTTCCAGAATTGATGACGGAGACGTTCAGGACTTCGGCCGAGATCTCGTGGAAACGGGCATCAGGCTGACCAGGCTGGCGACCACCACCGCCAGGTAGAACTGTCCCGACACGGCCTCCATCCAGGCGAGCGTTCGCGTGAGCGGAGCGGTCGGCACCATGTCGCCGTACCCGATCGTCGTCAACGTGATGAAGCTGTAATAAGTCATCACGTTCAGCATCAGGTGCTGCGGGTCGCCGGTCTTGGCCAAGGCGGGATCGATGAGGAATGATTCGGGCCAAAAATCAATGATCAGCAGATAAAAGACGCTCCAGCCGAGGCCGAGAAACAGATAACCGCAAACCGCGCCCGAGATGCTGTCGAACGTCAACGCCGGGGATTGAAACAACGATTTTACGATCAACCATGACGCTCCGACGAGAAACATGATCTGCACGACTTGAGATACGAACAGCAGCCAGAACGCCGTCGAACCGGAGAGTCGATGGCCGACACCGGACAAGACGATCGCGGGCACTCCGATGACGAGGGCGTAGATTCTCTGATGCCGTTCAAAACAGAGAGAAAAAATCGAGGCCAGCATGAACACGGCGACGATGCCGTCGAACCAGGTCACGGAAATGTCCAATTCCAGCAGAATCGGCGTGCCGGCAAACAGAATCAGCAGGATCACGAGCAGGACTGAGAAACGGCGAGGCCCGTAGAACCGCCGCCAGACTGTCAGCATGGAACACTCCCCAAAATTTGACAGGCATCAATATGTCGCCGCAAACGACACGTCAAGAACACATGTCGCAATTTTTCAGTTTTTGCGACATATCCCGGCGATGTGTCGTTTCCAGAGACATGTCGCGCCGGAACCCGAAGCCCTCATTGGCCCCGATTGGCCTCGACGGGTTCCGTGCAAATCAGCAGGAATGCCGGCTGTGAGGAAGCGAAGCCGGTCAATGTTCTTGTGACGGCGAAGGCCTGTTCCGCCTGCTGTTGCGAAAGTCGTGTTCCGTCGCTCGTGACGGGATTGCGGATTTCGACCTGTGCGTGCTGTGACAACGCCGCGAGGTGAGAAATATCGCCGACATCGCGCAGCATGCCTGGCGCCAGGATGCCGACGCGCTGACTCTCGTAAGGAACATCGCTGATGAAACTGCTCAGCGTATTCACCGCGGTGACCGATTGGATTCGATGCTGATCATCGACAGCCGCTGCGCAGAGAGCCACCACGCCCGCCGGCCCCTGTCCGTAAATTTCCACGTTGCCCAGCGGCAGATCCTTCTGCGACTCCAACGCCTCCAGCAATCGCTGCACGTCCCAGGTCCACTGGCCCAACAGCGGCCGGCCGATCCATAACGACCATTGCGCCGTATTATGGTCCGGCGCCCGCCCGATCTTGTCATTCGGCCAGGCCAGCCGGCCGGTGGCCCGCAAGTCGATCGTGACGAGATTCCTTCGTTCCAACATCGGCGGCAACCCGGCGCGGTTCGGCACCGCTTCGCGACCGTTGAGATCCAGTAAGATCACCGTTGCCTCAGGGTCGGCATGAGGATGCTCCCAGCGAGCCGTCAGTTGAATTCCCGGCTCCGGTTCAAACCGCAACAGCGTGACATCCTGTTCGTCGCTGGGAAGCTTCCGCACATGCAACGGAGTTTTTTCGGGAAAGCCGCCGAATGTTTTCTCGACCAGCGTCTGGCGGATCTCGGCCGATTGCTTGCTCCACGCCGCTTGGCTTTTGGGAATCGGCCAATCGGCCATCAGTTGTCGGCCTTCGCGCGCGGCGAATTGCGGCAACGTCAGCCAATCGTCGGGACGAGAATTGTTCGGAAAACAGCGAATCGTTTCAGGATCAAAGGTTTCAAACACCGGCTCAGGAATCGGCGAGCCGTCTCCTTTATTTCGCAGATTCCACGCCATCCAGCCGTACATCGCCTCGCGCATCGGTTGGCTATAATCGTGTTTCCAGTCGAAGACAGCATGGCGCAGTTTTTTTGGTTGTCCCATCACGTCGAAGACGCGTTCAGCCGGCCCCACGGACTTGAGCGCCTCCCCCACCGAGAATTGAAACGCATCCTGCGTGGCGTTGATCGGCATCAAACCGCGTGGAGCCGCGAGTCCCAGCACGCCCCACTCTTCGGTAAACGTCAGCGCGTTCGGAACCACTTCACACATGCAGCAGGCGGTAGTGAGATACGAGTCATACGTGCCGACCGAGCAGCAAGGGACGGTGCAGCCGATTCGCTCGTCATAACAACCGGCGTACATCGACTGGTTGCCGCCACCCGAAGCGCCGGTGATGCCGATGTTCTTGGGATCGACTTCCGGACGCGACTGGAGATAGTCGACGGCCCGCATGTTCTCATAGACCTGGATGCCCGACAGCGGTCGGCCGATCGGAAACAGCGTGGCTCCCACCATTTCGCCGTGATATTCGCCGAGATTCTTGGTCAACCCCCGCTCCCCGGCCCCGAAGGCATCGACGGCGAGCACAAAGAAGCCGAGTTTCGCTGCGCCGATGCACCGCGCCTGGACGACAGGATCCTGTTTGGCGCCTTTCCAGTGACCATGCACTTGAAGAATCGCGGCATGCCGGCCGGGCGTGTCTGGGACATACGCGAACGCCGTCATCCAGACACCGGGCATGGTCTGGAAAATGAGTTTTTCAAAACCGTAGCCGTCCCGCTGTTCCTCGCCTAGTTTTTTAGGCTCCAGCGGACAAGGCGTCTCAGGAAATCCGCCCCAGGAGACTTCCAAACCGCGGCGAATCGTTTCCCGCCGTTTGTACCACTCCTCTTTTGATTGCGGCGTGCGATCGGGCGATCGCATCGTCGTCGCCTGTGCTCGCACGAATTCCTGAAACTGTCGCTGTTCTGGCGTCGGATCAGCTGCAAACAGCGACGCGGCGAAACTGACAAAAGCAGCGAACAAGATCCGGCGGATCAATGGCATCAAATCGTTCCTCACCAGATTGACTGAAAGCGATCAATAGAGCGGGGCAATCGCCATGGAACACAACAGTGGGAGACGCTGGCAATTCGTCCTTTACTCTTTTCCGCCTCGTACTGGCAGTTTCAGCAAGCGGGCGGTTTCCTTGAGTACGAATTCCGCATCGAGAAACGGTTCGTGGCCGATGTCCCACCAGCGCAACCGGCCTTGAGCGTCGACGAGGAAAGTACCGTGAAGCGGTTGATTCTCGAAGTCATCAAAGCAACGCCATTCCTTGAAAGCGGTGAAACCAGCGTCCGACAACAACGGAAAAGGAAAACTTTTGGGTTCGTAATTTTTCAGCGATGCCGTCAAGTCGGGAAGAGTATCAGTTCCAATGCCGATCAACTGCACGCCCAGCTTTTCAAACTCGGCTTGGCGCTCGGCGAACGCCGTCAATTGCTGCGTGCAATGCAAACAGCCGTGACCCAGGTAAAAGATGACAATCACGGGTTTGCCAAGAAATTCCGCGGCGGCGCGCAGTTTGCCCTGCGCATCGACGGCGTTCCAGGACCGCATGGCGGGCGGGCTCCAAATGAAGGGGCCCAGCGAGTCCAGTGGCGGTCGATCGCCCGTATCGGGCGCCGGGGGCGACTTGATCCGCCAGTCCGCAGGCCACCCAAGTTCCTGAGCAACGGGCGCCAATCGGGCAAAAACGGGTGACGCGAGATCAAGCTCGCCGGACAACGCGCGGAGCTTCTCGAATTCCAGTTTGGCGTCCTCTTTAAGCCCGGCCAGCCAGAGCAAGTCGCCGCCGAGCGCGAGTGCGCGCACCTGGTTCTTGCGGGAATTCATCGCCTGGCGCACTTTCTTGAGGGCTTCCTCTTTTTCGCCGGCGAGCCATTGGACTCGAGCCAGAAAGAACTGGTCGACCCGATCGGCTTCGCCCTCTTTCAATTCTTTGAACGCCCCCGCGAAGTCGTGCCGCTGAAAGGCCCGCACGCCGCGCATTTCGGCGGCGAATTTGTCGAGCCGTTTGGCATCGCGTTCCAGGTCTTTGCGCTGCTGGTCCTGTTTGCCGTTGACGGGGAAAGCCGCCGTGGCGGGGTGGTCCGGGTTGTCGTCCTGCGGCGAACGCAACCGCTGAAGCTCTTGTTGGACGGTTGCACGTTCGGCGACGAGCTTGGCGAGTTCCTGTTCGCCGCTGGCGAACTCGTTTTGACGAAACGCCGCGAGCCCGAGCCAGCGCGCCAATTCGGCCTGTTCCTGGCGGGTATCCGGCGTTTCCAGATGGCCGGACCGCGCCGCCTCGGTCAATTCCCGCCATAATTCAAAGTGTTCTAATGTCTCAAACAGTCGGCGTTTTCCGTGCGATGCCGAGCCCTTTTTCTCCGTGTTGTATTTCGGATGCCGGGGGTTCTCGATCAGGTTCTTCGCCAGCATCACCGCGTCATTCACGCGGCCGATGTGCCCGAGGTTGCGGATCATCCATTCCTGATTGTGGGCGTAATTGTGGATCTGGTCCGGCAGAATCCAGTCTTCGATCATGTAAGCGTGATCCACGCGCGACGAGGCTTCCTGCTGCCAGACGGCGTCTGCATAGCGTTCCAGGTCGGAAAAAATGTGGCCGCCCATATGCCACATATGAGCGATCTTCGGCGCCGCTTGCCCGCTGCGCGCCGCCGAGGGAATTGCATTCTCGGCACGTTCATGATCCCACAAATGGATCCGATAGTGGTGCGAAGGATGCATCGGTTCGACGGTAAAGATCTCGCTCAGCAGCGCATTCACCGCGAGATAGCTGGTGATCGGCAATCCGTCCTCTCGACCCTGCCACAGCGCGAGCGCCAGGAACGATTTCGCTTCCAATTCATTCGGATAATCGTACAGCAGCTTCTCCAGCGCTTTGATGTACTTTTCGAAGCGTTCTTTCTTCGGCTTCTTCTCGGCGAAGAATTCATTCACCGCGGCGATGTAGCGCTGCTCGCGCGGAGAGACTTTGTCTTTACGCTTCGACGCCTCGTCTGCGAATTTTCTGGCACGGTCTTCTTGATTGACATTAGCGAGCGCCAGGCCCCAATAAGCCATCGCACAGTCCGGATCCAGCATGACGGCCTGCCGGAACGATCGCTCCGCTTCGAAATACCAGAAGCCGTGCAATTGGCCGAGCCCCTGATCAAAAAACGCCTTGGCTTCGGGCGATTTGGCGGTGATTTCCAGCGTCACCTTCCCGGTGCCGCCGATCAATTTCGGTTTTTGCCGCGGCCCTTCATTAAAGGCCTCGCCGTGCACCGAATGGCCCGGCGCGCGGACAGGATGCGTTGGTTCTTCACCGCAGGCCAGCGCACATGTTCCCAGCATCCATGCCCAAGCAATCCTTGAAATGTAAACGGCAGGCATTGCAAGTACTTTCACACGGCGGGAATGCCAAGGGGGGGGCCACGCTTAATCATAGCTTGCCACCGGACCCCAGGCGAGGGGCCGATGACTCGCGCAAGACGGCGCCATCATAATTGTCTCACCAACTTCGAGAAGCGGAGACCTGTTGACCCACACTCCCCATCCGGGACGCAGGTGGTTATGATTCCGACGTCTCTTCCATCCTCATTCCAATCTTCATCACGAAATCACTCGCCATGGCCGGATTCGATCACGGTCCCGCAACGCCTGCTGAACCCGATGATCCCGCCGTCTCGGCGCGGAACGCGCGCTACGGCTTGATTCTGTTCGCCATTTACTTCAGCGGCTATGCGATCTTCGTGCTGATCAACGCGTTCTGGCCGGACGTCATGTCGCGGCCGATCGGCGGCGTGACGTTTGCCGTCAGCTATGGTCTCGGCTTGATCGCCGCCGCGATCGTGCTGGCCTTCGTTTATTCCTGGCTGTGCCGCGGACCGGTCGCCGTGAAGACGGAGGATCGTCAGCCGTGATTTATCAGCCGTCAGTACTGGCCCTGATCGTTTTTTGCGCCTTCGTGGGAATCACGCTGGCCCTCAGTTTCTATTTTGGAGCCAAGGCAAAATCGGCGGCGGGATATTTCGCCGCCGGCGGGCAGATTCACTGGTTCGTCAACGGGGTGGCCTTCGCAGGCGATTACCTCTCCGCGGCGTCGTTTCTCGGCATCTGCGGCATGATTGCTCGTTACGGATATGATGGTTTTCTCTACTCGATCGGCTTTCTCGCCGGCTGGGTGGTGGCGTTGTTCGTCATCGCGGAGCCGCTGAAGCGATTGGGAAAATATACGTTTGCCGATGCCCTCAACTCTCAGTTTCAATCGCGCGGGATCACGTTCTCCGCCGGAGTGAGCGCACTCATCGTCAGCATCTTTTACTTGATTCCTCAAATGGTCGGCGCGGGGGCGCTCATTACGCCGCTGTTGGGGTTTCCGCATTGGGCCGGCGTGATCATTGTCGGCGTCGTTGTCACGCTGATCGTCGTCACGGCGGGCATGGTCAGCACGACCTATGTGCAATTCATCAAAGGCTCGCTGCTGGTGTTCTTCAGCGGAATTCTGACGGTGCTGATCTTGAATCGAGGATTGACCGTCGACCACCGTCCCGAAGCCAGCGCCCCGCAAACCGTGTTGATCCAGTCCGATGGCAAGAAGCTGATCGATGGCGTGCCGCAGGGAACCAGAACCGACGAGACCGACTTACGGCCGGTCGGTCATGTCAGCCGGTTGCCTGGGGACGTTTCACAGACGGGCCCCCTGGGGCCATGGAAGTATCTGGAGACTTTGCAGAACAGCGAGATTGTGCTGTGGACCGAGAAGAGTTCGATTGGCGCTGAGGGCAAACAAGTCGTCTATACACCCGTGCCGACGTCCGGCGAGGAAGTCTTGCGGCCCGGCCGGCATCCGATGTTCAAAGGCATCCGCAGTGCGGATTTGTGGTCCAAGCTGAATTTCATTTCGCTGATGCTGGCGCTGTTCTGCGGCACGGCGTCGCTGCCGCATGTGTTGATTCGGTATTACACCGTGAAAAATCAGGCCGCGGCCCGGCAAAGCACGGTTGTCGGCATCACCACGATTGGAATCTTCTACGTATTGACCATGTTTCTCGGGCTGGGGGCGATGACCAGCGGCACGATTGATCTCTCGGACAGCAATATGGCCGCGCCGCTCTTGGCGAAAAATTTTGGCGAGTTCCTGTTCGCCGTGATCTCGGCCATCGCTTTTACCACGGTGCTGGGGACGGTCAGCGGACTGATCGTCGCCGCCAGCGGAGCCGTCGTCCATGATTTGATGGCCGGCGTCCTGCGGATTCAACTGAATGATCATGAAAAAGTCCGCGTCGGCAAACTGGCCGCGGCCATCGTGGGAGTGATTGCGATCGGTCTGGGCATCTGGTTCAAAGGATTCAATGCGAGCTTCCTGGTCGGCTGGGCGTTCAGCGTGGCGGCATCGGCCAATCTGCCCGCCCTGGTCATGATTCTGTTTTGGAAAAGAACCACCAAACAGGGCGTGACCGCGGCGATTCTTGTCGGCATGCTCTCGTCGCTCGGCTGGATTCTCGTCAGCGCCGAGACGTTCCAAAATGTCTATGGTTTCGCGGCCGATCAAGCGGCAAAGCTCGCCTGGGTGCCGTTCAGCCAGCCCGGCCTGGTCACGATTCCGCTCGGGTTTATGACGTTGATCATCGTGTCGATCGTGACGAAACCCCAGCGCGCTGCCGAATGATCGGACCGCGCGCCGACGAGACCGCTTCGTAGATTGTCCGCCATTCGATTTCCCGAGAGATCGAGAGTTCCACCGCTCCATCGAAAGCCGCTCGATGTCACTCGATCACGTCGACCAAAATACGCTCCCCCCCTCGCAGGACCCAGAAGCTACCGCGGGGATCGTCAATCCCCCCAATACCTTTTGGGGCATTCTGAAAAGCCTGGGCCCGGGATTGATCATCGCCGGCAGCATCGTCGGATCGGGAGAATTGATCGGCACGACCAAGGCCGGCGCGCAGGCGGGCATCGTGCTCCTTTGGCTGATCATCATTGGTTGCTTGATCAAAGTTTTTGTCCAGGTGGAACTGGGCCGATACGCGCTCAGCGAGGGAGAATCGACCTTGGCCGCCCTCGACCGCCTTCCCGGACCCCGCTGGCGCGTTCATGCGCTGGTCTGGTATTGGTGCATCATGGTCCTGGCAGGCTTCGGGCAACTGGGCGGCATCGTCGGCGGGGTGGGACAATCCCTTGCCATCACTTTTCCAGTCACCGGCGATTATCTCACCGCCATCCGCACTCCCTCGCACAGTGATCTGCAAAAGTTCATCGACTGGGAAGACGACGCTGTCGCCGGAGGGCAAAAGCTCGCAGCACTTTCTCCCGCCGAACGGGAACGAATCGACAACAATCGCGAATGGATGCGCGAACAACTCAACGCCCTGGGCGCTCCGGGCGAAGCGCGACTTGCCGAAGTTCGCGCCGGCACAAAAACCAAAGATCCCATCACGCTCGACGATCGCCTCTGGGCCGCCGTTATCGCGGTGATGACCTCCCTCCTGCTCGGCGTTGGGCGTTACCGAGTCATTCAAGATTTCTCGACAATTCTGGTGGTGGTGTTCACGTTCGTGACGATCGGCAACGTCTTTGCCCTGCAAACCACCGCCGATTGGCACATCCCCGCCTCCGAATTTCTGGAAGGGCTGAAATTCCGACTCCCGCAGGGCAAGGAAGCCATCGCCACGGCGCTCGCCGTCTTCGGCATCATCGGCGTCGGCGCCTCGGAGCTGATCGCTTACCCCTATTGGTGCCTCGAAAAAGGCTATGCCCGCTTCGCGGGGCGCCGCTCGCCGGACGCCGCCTGGGCCGTCCGCGCCAAAGGCTGGATTCGCGTGATGATCATCGATGCCCTGGTCTCCATGGTCGTCTATACCATCGCCACGCTGGCGTTCTACCTGATGGGAGTCGCCGTCTTGCACAATGCCGGCCGCGATCCGGAAGGGATGCGGATGGTGACGACGCTCGCCTTCGCCTATGAACCGGTCTTCGGGGCTCACGCCAAATGGCTGTTCCTGCTCGGCGCAGTCGCCGTCCTCTACTCCACATTTCTCGTCGCGAATGCCAGCAATTCTCGCATGGTGCTCGATGCATTAAAGCTGTTCGGGGTCGTCGATCGCTATCAGCAATCCGCCCATGACAAATGGCTCACAAGGCTCAGCATGGCGCTCCCACTCGTCTGCCTGGCGATCTTCATCGCCGGCGGCGATCCCATCACGCTGGTCCTGTTTTCCGGCATGATGCAGGCGCTGATGTTGCCGCTCCTCGCCGCGGCCGCGTTGTATTTTCGTTACACGCAGACCGATTCGCGCTTGCGCCCCAGTCCGCTGTGGGATCTGTGTTTGATTCTGTCGGCGCTGGGCATGCTGGTCGCCGGTCTCTGGGGGGCGAACGTCAATATCGAAAAATTCGCCCGCCAATTCGCCAACTGGTTCGCGACCTGATTTCGGAGCACAGACATTC
>JAXMBR010000048.1:0-27087 GCA_046349715.1 Planctomycetaceae bacterium
CGCGCATGTCGGCTTCCGCCTGGTCCGCCCCCAGCCGCGCGCCGATATTGTCGCCGACATCAATATCGGCAATGTCGATCGACACGATTTCAAACGCCGTCTGCGCTTCCAGACCTTGATTCAACACCGTCTGCGAGATTCGATCCGGATTCTCCAGCACGGTTTTATACGAAGCGGTCGAGCCGATCGCCTGCACGATGCCTTGGCCCACTCGCGCAATAACCGTCTCTTCCGTCGCCCCGCCGATCAACTGATGGATGTTCGTTCGCACCGTCACCCGGGCGCGCACCTTCAATTGAATGCCGTCCCCCGCCACCGCTTCCAACGTCCCTTGACCCTTGCGGGCGTCGGGGCAGTCGATCACCTTCGGATAAACGCTGGTCCGCACCGCTTCCAGCACGTCCCGCCCCGCCAGGTCAATCGCCTGCGCCGTCTGCCAGTCGAGGTCGATCTGCGCCCGGTTGGCGGCGATTAACGCACGAATCACTTTCATCACGTTGCCGCCCGCAAGAACATGGGATTCCATGTCCTTGGTCACCACCGGATAGACCGACGTCAATCCCGCCTGCACCGCCATGATCTTCGCCCGGACGATCTCCGACGGACTGACCCGGCGAATATACATCATCACCAGATGCGTAAACGAAATCCCCGCGCCGGTCGTTTTACACTGAATCCATAACCCGATGAACTGGGCGAATATCGCCAGGAAAATCAACACGAAAATTACGATGACCACTGCGATCACCAGCGCCACCGTTGGGCCGAGAGTCATTTGTGCCAAAAGCATCGCTGTTGATCCGTGTCAGAGACTGTTTCGCGTCACGCGTCGCTTTACGTCGGAGGAATCTCGAAATCGAACGGCGATTCCTGCGCTTCGGTTCGTTTCGTCCACGAGGATTCGGTTGCCGGTCTCACCAGCAGCCGAGTCCCCCGCACCGAGACGACTTGCACCGGCGCCTGTGGTTCCAGTAACAAGCCGTCCGTGAACGCATGATATCGTTCCCCGTCGACCAGCACCATGCCTCCGGGATTCAGCAGCGTCTGAGTCACTCCTGCGCGACCGACCAATTGCTCCAGCCGGGCCGTCTCCTTGACATACGGAGTCACCGATTCCAGATCAGGCGCCTCCAGCAGCATTTTCTTGCCGAACCGGGTGTGAGGCAATAACGAAAATGCGCCAATCAGCGCGGTCGGAATCAGCATCAGCAGCAGACCGCAAAACGCGAAAAACGCGCGATTGTCCGTCGTTCCCCACGCCACATAAGCGCAATACACCGACCCCGCCAGAATGATCGCCGTAATGCAGAACAGCAGACCTCCCGAGGGGATAAACACCTCGGCGGTCAGTACCGCCAATCCGGCAATCAGCAGCAAAATCGCAAAAATGGCATAGGAATCCATCGATCATCCCCGTTTGATCACTGCGGCTTTGGCACGGCGATCATGTCCCAGGTGATCGTCCGCCGCTCGCGGCCCGTCCCGCTGACCATCGCCTTCGAGGCCGCCGGCGGGCGCTGCGGATCGTAATACTGCGGCCGCAATTGATTGTGCCAACGGCTGACGTCATCATTCGACACATAATAGGTGGCTTTGACGAGGTGATGCAAATCAGTCCCTGACGCCGACGCGATCCGTTTCGTCGCGGAAAACAGTTCCTGCACTTCCGCTTCGCCGTTCGGCTCGTCCGTCGATCCATACAGGCCGGAAAAATAAATCGTCCCCGGCGCCGACACCCGCACCACCCGCGCAAAGACGGGAGACGCGGTCATCCCTGGCGGCGTCAAAAACGCCACCGGCGGAAGGTCGTCTCGCGGACGGGCCGCGGCCACCAGCTCAATCTCAATCGGCAACGAGGACACCCACCCCACCACACTGATCGGAGGCGTCGTTTGATCGCCGAAAGCACGCACGATTTCCGCGACTGCGACAGACTCCTGCTCCATGGGCTGCAAAAAGGTCTTAATCTCCACCACGTCCGCCGGCGAAAGTTCCAGCCACTCCAGCGTGGCAAACAAGCTCTCCATCGTTCTCCGAGTGGCGTCCGCTAACGTACCGTCTCCCTGTTCCGCCTGACCGGAAATGTACACGCGCGGCCCCGCCGGCAGGATCGCCGCCGGGGAGCATTTCCCCGCCTCTCTCGGTGGCAGCCGTTCGACCTCTTTCAAACCCGACCGCGAGCTGACCGCGACAGCGTCCAGCGCCACATCGGTCGGCACGTCGGTCGAATTCGGCAGATCCGCCACCACAAAACTGACGGCCGGCCCATGCGGTCCCGGATACAACTCCGCCAAATGCTGCTCAACCGCGGCGGTCACACTCGGCGTTCGCACAAACACATTCAGTTTGACGACGTCATTCAGGCTGGAACCGGCCGATCGTAACACGCCGTCAAGGTCGCGCAGGACCAGCTGCAATTGCCCGGTCGCCGTCGCCGCCGCATGGCGCGGCCTCAGCTGCGCCGTATGCACCAGCGGAACATCCTCGACGACGACCGCCGACGAACTGCCGGTCGATGCCCGCGGTTCAATGCACCGCGGCGGGCCGGCCGCCGGCGCAGGAAGAATAATGCTGAAGACCATGCCAGCGGAAAACACCATGCGCAATCCGGAATCTGTCATGCCTGTCGCCTTCAATTCCGCACATCCCGAATGAAAAAACCTGCTAAGGACGCCACGAATTCCCTCAACGTGTGAACTCATGCAGGAAAATTCCCGCCGCCACCGCGACGTTCAAGGAATCCACGTCGCTCGACATCGGAATTGTCACCGTCTGGTCGCAGAAAGCAATCATCTCGGGGCTCAACCCCACGGCTTCATTCCCCAGCAAAATCCCCCACCGCGGAGTTCGCTGCACGCACCCCAGCGGCGACGCGGCGGCATCCAGCACCGTCGCGACGAATTCCATCTTCCACTGTTCCCGCAAGCGTCGCAGGTCGTCCGCAAGATTTTCCGACTCGACGATCGGCTGGCGAAACGCGGTCCCCATCGAGACCCGCAGCACCCGCCGCGAGTACGGATCGCAACACCCTTTGCCGAGCAGCACCAGATCGACGCCGAACCCCCGGCTGATCCGAATGATTGCTCCCAGATTTTCCGGGTTGTCGCAGTTCGGACAGACGACGACAGTCAAACGCTCCGCATCCTGCGGCAACACTTCCTCAAAGCGCGGACCAGGTCTCCGCCGGCCGCACGCCACCACCCCCACATGAAAACTGAAGCCGACCAGTTGAGATCCCAACGCCTCGGGCACGATGTAAACCGGGATTTCCGGAGAAATTCGCGGCAGCCATTCCGCTTCTCGCTTTTCGCTCAACAGCACCGAGGCCGTTTCAAAATCGCTGCTCAGCAGACGCTCGACGACTTTCGTCCCCTCGGCGATGAACAACTCGCCGTGCCGCATCAGATTGCTGGCTTTCAAATTCCGATACGGACTCACTCGGGGATCATCCAGCGAAGCGACAGGAATCCGCATGGCAGAACGAGTCCGTAAAATCAAGAACTTCGCCGTCGCTGCCTACGCGCCGTCCCCGGCGCCGTTCAACCGACGGAACTCGTTGAAATGCAGATATTCCCAGTGACGATACAGCGGAGACAGGCTCAGCAATTCGCTCTGCGCATTCTGGGCCACGAGTTGCCCGTTCGAAAGCATGATCACCTGATCGACGCGCTTCAGCGTCGACAGCCGGTTCGGCAGAAACACCACCGTGCGCCCAGGCATGATCCGCTGATACGCATCGTCCAGCAGTTGCTTGGTGTCGTCGTCAAAATCGCATTGCGGCTCCTCGATGATCAGCAAGGCAGGATCACGCAGCATGGCCCGGGCCAGCGACAAGCGAAAACGCTGCCCGATTTCCAATTCATCGCTGCGACCATCCAGCACCGTCTCATATCCCTGCGGCAACCGGATCAGAAAATTGTGAGCCCGCGCCTGTTTCGCGGCTTCCGTTGCCTGTTGCAGCGTGTACTGCATCGCGCCGGCTCGCAGATTGTCCAGGACTGTTCCGCGCAGCGGCGGATCGTCGCCTCCGACATACACCGCCTCCGCCCGCAACGATTCCAGCGTCGCCCAGGCAATGTCTTCGCCATCGTAGAGCACCCGGCCTGATTGCGGCTCCAGAAATCGGGGCAGCATCAAGGCAAATGCCTTGGCTTCCAGCGGATTCACGGAAACCACCGCGTAACTTCGGCCCGCCTCCAACCGCAACGTGACCCGATCCAGCAGCAATTGCTGATTCGGCGCCCGGTAGGTGACGGCGTCGAAATGCAGCGACCGGGTCATCGGCTGCAAAAACCTCGCGCCGACCGCCTGGCTCACCGACGGCATGCGATCGAGATATCGATAAATCTGATCGGCCGCCACGGCCCCTTTTCCCCGAGCAGAACGCAATCCCCACAACTGGCGCGCTCCATACAGCACGATCAGGGTCGCCAGCACGAACGCCGTCGCTCCCGACAGTCCCAATTCCTGCGGGCTGTGCAACAGTTTCATCCCCAGCGATAACGACATGAACAGCGCCGTCAAAACACAGATCGTGCCGGCCAGTCGGCGCAGCCAGAGCGCATCACGCTGGGACGGAGTCAGATCCCGCAGCGGGGCCAGTGTCCGATCCAGCCGCTTCAGAAATTCGTCCTGCTCCGATTGTTCCATGCCGAACCCGCGGACCAGCCGCGCATTCACCAATTGCTCCGACAGCGCCTGATATTCATCGCTCAGCCGGTCTTCCGTCAAACGCCTTGACTCGTTCCAGCGATGATGCGCGCGACCCAGCAAATACCAGCAGAGGCCCAGCGGCAACGCCCATTGGATGAACAAGAGCGCATTCACGTTCCAGGCGATCAACACCCCGCAGGCGATCTCTCCCGGGTGGCGAAGCAGCCGATTGAGCCAGTCGCCGACGCTTTCTCGCAGGATCTCCACCTGCTTCAAAAACAACTGCACCGCCTGCTGCGACGATTGCTCGTCTATGTCCTCCGGGCTCAAGCGGAGCGCCTGGCGATGCAACTGCTTGCGCTGCACGACGGAAATTCGCTGGGCAATGCGCTCGCTTTGGTCGTGAATCCGCCGCACGCACAACCGGTGCACCATCCCAAGCACCGCGGCCGTCACCAGCAACGTCAGCAGCGCCAAATCGTTCTGACGCAGCAACGGGCTGCCGCGATAGATCCGCGCCAGAGGACGCCCCCACCAACTGTTCCGGGACTCCCACACGGCGCGGACGATTCCCTCTCCTTCGACGGTGTAGACCTGGACTGCATCGGTTGACGGTTCCTCAGACTCAGGGGTGATACCGGCATCCGCCTCCGCGCCATCGCCTGCGGTCTCGCCGGATTCCACCGGCAATTGCAATTCCAAACCGGTGAGAGCATTAAATCGCTCCACCTCTGCCGAATTCAATTTGACCGAGAGCACCCCGTGATCGGTCAGGAATCCGATTAAGAGCGCCAGCGTGATCACCAGCAGTCCCAAGGCGACGGCCGAAATGACCGACCATGCGATCGCGACTCTGACCGCGCCCAGATACTGTGAGCGGTCGGCGAATATTCGGGAAAAAGCGCTGGAGGGCTGGTTCGTCACGGATCTGCCTGAACCAAATCGGATCGGATCGGCCTCCGTGCCCGTAGCACTTCACGGTTGAGGGATTCAACCGACATGATCAACGGAGCAAACGACGAAACGCTTGTCGGCCGCGGATGCGAACATCTCAGGCCAAGTCGCGATCTTCAAACAGGATATACGCCATCAGGATGGCCGCTGCACAGTAACACAGACAATAAATGCCCGCCTGGCCCAGGTATTCCGGTGGGATCGAACGGCCTGTCGCCACCGCCGCCGACATGTTGAACGATTCCAGTGACGGGAACAGCGTGGCGATCAAGCGGGCCATGAACGCCACAAATTCGTTCTTCAGCACGCTCCCCTCCACCAGCACCGGCGTCAAATGGCCGATCACGAACACGGCCAGGCACGTCGTCAAATTCACCACCATCGGCAACCGCGTCGAGATGGCCACGCTCACCGCGGTCAGCACCGCCACCTCCATGAACAACAACACCAGCCCTGGCAGCACCTGGATCATGATCGCCCAGCTCACCGCCGCTGGCGGAGCTTCCGCCGATGATTCCCGTGCATCGTAAATCACCTTGTAATAAATCAATCCCATGAACACGATCGCCAGCGGGATCATGTAAATCAGCACCGCCTGGACGATTCCCACGTACTTCCCCAGCACGAATTGCCGGCGATTGATCGGTTTGGACAACAGCGTCATGGCCGTTTTGCCCTCGATCTCGTCCGCCACGCTCGTGCTCGCCGTCCACACCGCGATCAGCAGCGAGGAAATCAGGATCGTCGCCAACCCGCAATCCTTCAGCATCTTCACGTCGTCGCCCAGCGAAAAGAACGGCAAGAACGTGTTGATGACCAGCAAGAGCAGCGCTAAACCGAAACACAACCAGAAGACCGGCTGGCGGACCGCTTCCTTCGTCGTCGCGCGCGCGATGATCCCCGCTTTCGTCAAATACGCGAACGCCATCAGACCCAGCAGGCACCCCGCCGCGATCAGATTGGTCACAATCCAACCCGGAGGCATGATGTAGCCTGCCCATTGAGACGCCGTCTGCCCCAGGACTCCGGAAACTCCTAACTCCAACGACATGGGTGACCTCTGATGAAACGCGAACGATCTGCGAGATGAGGAAGAGCGACGATCGGCTCAACGCCAATACGCACACAATTCCTCAAGGGTTGGATAATTTTCCACCACGAAGGATTCCCTCTCAGTCTACTCGCCGTCCGACCCCGTGGGAATCATCGAACCGGCTGAGCCGACGAAAATCAGTCGCGATGCAGGCCGGAAGCGATAGAGGCCGCGCCGACAGAACAGACTCGCCAAGCCCTCGGCACGCGGCGAAGTTGAATCGGAACCGCCCTAGTTCCGGATTGTAAATCCTTTGGTGATATTTCCTTGCGGAAAATCGACTTGGTCAATTGCCGAAATCTTCGTCGAGAAATGATTCTGCACCCGGCTTAATAATCGCTCCACCTCGTGGCGGTCTCCTCGCACGATCAACTCGACCGTTCCGTCCGGCAGATTGCGGACGGATCCGTCGACCAGGAAGCCTTGCGCGAAACGATGAGTCGTCGCTCGGAAGCCCACCCCTTGCACCTCACCGTGATAGATCAACCGACGAGTGACCGGCTCCGACATCGCGTGGCGTCTCCCCAAAACGCGCCCTGACAATGGAACGTCCTCACCCCATGGTATCGCTAAACGCCTGGCGATACGATGAGGGCATCGGAATGCCCTGCTGGTTGATCTTCGCCAGCCCCTCAGAAAGCCTCTCCACGCATGTTTGTCGACCAATTGACGATTATCTGCCATGGCTGACATGGCGGACCCGGGTGTTGTAGTTTTCGCCGGGAAGCCCATGTTCCCCGCGGCGGACCCGATGGCGGCGACGGCGGTCGCGGCGGACACGTCGTCATTGAAGCCGACGAAAACGTCAACAGCCTCGTTCACCTGATCGGCATCAAAGACTGGAAGGCCGACAACGGCGTCCCGGGACAAACCGCGCTCAAGACCGGCCGCGACGGTGAAGATGTTATCATCCGCGTCCCTCCCGGCACGATTCTGCGCGACGCCAAGCGAGGATTCATCTTAAAAGACCTGACCCGGCATGGCGAACGCGTCATTGTCGCCAAAGGAGGCGACGCCGGCCGGGGCAACGCCCGATTCACGACGTCCACCAATCGAGCCCCGCGCGATTTCACCCCCGGCGAAGAGGGGGAAGTCCGCGAAATCGTGTTGGAATTGAAAGTCATGGCCGACGTCGGGCTGATCGGCAAACCGAATGCCGGCAAGTCAACGCTGCTCAGCCGCTTGACGCGCGCCAATCCCCAGATCGCGAACTACCCCTTCACCACCAAGTCACCCAACCTGGGCATCGTCCGCGTCGGTCAGGAACGCCAGTTCGTCCTGGCGGACATTCCTGGGCTGATTGAAGGCGCGCATGCCGGCGTCGGTTTAGGGCATGAATTCTTGCGCCATGTCGAACGAACCCGCGTTTTGCTGCATCTTGTCGAGCCGCAGCCGGACGATCAAACCGACCCGATCGCCAACTATCTGGCGATCCGCGAAGAACTTCGGCTGTATGATCCGCAACTGGCCGAACGCCCCGAACTCGTCGTCGTCACCAAGGGGGAACTGGAAGACGCGCCGGCGGTCGCGGAACTCCTGACCGAAACCATCCACCGCCCGGTCCTCGTCATCTCCGCGGTGACCGGCCGCGGCTTGCCTCAATTGATTCAGGAGACGACCAGGCTCCTGGATGAGCTCGACGAGCCGGCATAGCATAAAAAAAGAGCCCGGCCGTCACTGACGACCGGGCTCCGGAATTGACCGACGAATGCGATCAGACCGCCGCGATTAGAACGTAAAGATCGCGTCGATGCCGAACACATTCTGGTTGAACAGTCCGAACTGCTGAGCCGAACCGTAAACCTCGTGGTTCGGTGACCACATTTGCCGCATTTCCGGACGAATCACCAGGTTCTTGCAGGGGAAGTAGTTCACCCCGTAGGTGCAGGTGTAGTACGACTGGCCGTCGGCCTTGTACCATTCACCGCGCACACCAGCCTTCAACTGATCGTTGATCTGATAGAAGGCGTAGTTGATGAAACCGGTCGAATCCCGGGCAATCGGATTGGCCGGATCGGCAAAGTTCGTCGGATTGTTCGAGCCCAGCACGTCGAACTGATGGACGGTGGTCAACTTGTCGGTCCAGCCGTGCGACAAGATGAAGCTGTTGATGGCCCCTTGTCCGCGCCAGCCGAGGTTGCCGCCGATCATCATATAGGTAAACGTGGTCTTTTCCGCGATCTGGTAAATGAAACCACCCAGATAGCTGCTGCTACCGTTGAACTGCTGGAAGCCGGTATCCATGCCCGCCACCCAGCCGCTGAGGATTTGCAGCTTGTCGTCGTGCTTATACGTTCCCAACACGCCGGTGTGGGTGAAGGGTTCGCTGTTGTAGAACGTCAGTTGGCGGCTGAGGAAGAAGTTGCCGTTGGACGGGATCACTTCATAACCAACCGGGGTATAGAAGTGACCGATCTTCACGCTCAACTTGTTGTAGGCCAATTCGCCGTACAACTGCGGCAAAAGCCCATTCGTAGATACCGTGATCCCAGCCGTTCAAGTAATCATAGGTTCCGGCGGGGTTACCGAACGATTGAGCTTCGTTGCCGTCGACACCGAAGATCAGGTCCGTGCGGAAGCCCCAGTCGAAGCCCTTGCTGCCATCGGCCACTTTGCCGAGGTAGAAGTATTGCTGATTGAGGTTGAACTTGCCCCATTCCTTCTGGTTCAGGAACGGACCGTTGCCGGTGAACGCGCCGTCCGGCTTGTTCTGATAGCCGAACTGCGTGAATCCGCCAAACTCAATGCCGTGGTCCTTGAAATAGTTCCCGCCGTTGCCGTCATCCCACATGCTCTGCAACGTCCACGGGCCTTCCACTTCTTCGCCGGGTGGCGTTTCCGCCGCAATCATCGCGTTCTCGGCGGCTTGAGGATCTTCGTCGGCCGGAGAAGGCGCGTATCCTTTCTCGAATTCTTGTTGCAGCCGATACGACGCCTGCTGGAAGACGGCATCGTCAGCTTCCGCGGCGCTGGCCCACAGCAGGCCGGCTGCGCCCGCGGCGAGCGAGACTCCTCGCCCCCATTTGGTCAATTGGAGTAATAGAGACTGTTTCATCCTGTTCTCCGGTATTCGGAAATTCGACACGAGGTGTTTCCACGACCGCCGAACCTGCCATGCACACGCCTGGTTTGCCGGCCTGAGGTCTGTGCCGGCGGTTCTTCGCCAATTTCGGTCGCATCCGCCAAAATGCCCCTTCCCTGAGCGCAGCCAGGCATTCCGGTTCGTCAGGTGTTATCGTGACAATCCTTTCAAGATGGATATCTAATAGACCTGGACTGGCGTATTCCGCACAGACCGCAAGGTTTCTAAAATCGGGAACGGCTCTCCCGCGAAATGCACACGTTGCGGAACTTCTCCGCATCCCGATTTTTAATCACAACATCCCTTCTCGAAAAAAGTTATGATCAAAAACTCCGTTATCCTGGTGGTCGGCGCTTCCAGTGGCATCGGCGCGGAGACCGCAAAGCTCCTTGCGCAGCGCGGCGCACACGTCAGTGCCGCCGCCAGACGAATTGATCGCCTGCGCCGACTACGCGCAGACTTTGCCGATCAAGGGCTTGAAATCGCGATTTGTGAATGCGATGCCGCGCAGCCAGTGCAAGTTGATTCAGCAATCCAAGAGCTGATTCACCGATACGGCCGGCTGGATGTCCTCGTCTTCGCCGCCGGTACGAATCTCCCCACCCGCACTCTCAGCGAGTTATCGACTGACAATTGGCAGCGCCTGATCGACACCAATCTGACGGCCGCGTTCCATTGCACCCAGGCCGCCGTCGCCCGCATGCGGACTCAGCACAGCGGTTTGATCATCTATCTCTCCACTGGAGCGGTACAGTCTCCCGACCTCTCCGGCGTCGCCTACCAGGCGAGCAAGCACGGACTGACTGGACTCGCGCAGGCCACCCGACAGGAAGAAAAACAGCACGGCATCCGCACCACCCTGATTTTCCCCGGCCTCTGCGACACCGAGATTCTCAAGCAGCGCCCCGTACCCACTCCGCCCGAAACGCTCCAGCAGGCACTGCGCCCCTCGGACGTCGCCGAAGCCGTGGCATTCGTCTGCGACCTCGACTCGCGCTGCCATGTGCCGGAACTACAGATTTTCCCGGCGGGGTTGTGACCGGTCTTTCAATGCCCGTCGTCGATGATCATCGGAAATCGTCTCGATGACCAACGGCAGTCGCCCCGGCCTCCGGGCAGAGGGGGCAATCAACCTTCAGTCGCTCAAAACGCCGTCACTCGCTACCCGCCCCACGCCCGGCGGAAGAAGTCGACCCAATTGCGGTACATGATCCCCTCGATGTCGGCCTCCGCGTAACCCCGATTTCGCAGCAGTTCGGCCATGCGGCCCAAATCAGCGATCGTGTCGAGATCCGACGGCGACTGCTCTTTGCCGAACCCACCGTCGAGATCGGAACCGATACCGCAGTGTTTCGCATTGCCGGCCAACTGGCAGATATGGTCGATGTGGTCGACGATGTGTTCCATCTGCACCGTTGACGGATCAGACACGCCGATTTTCCAACCCGGCCGGATCATCCAGTTATCGAACGCCGCGCCGATGACGGCTTTTCGTTCAATCAGCGCCTTGATCTGACGGTCGTCCAACTGCCGATCCGCCGGCACCAGCGCCCGGCAATTGTGATGGCTGGCCAGCACAGGACCCTGATAAATCTCGAGCGCGTCCCAGAACGATTCATCGGCCAGATGCGTCACGTCGAGCAACATGCCGACGCGATCCATCTCCTGTAGCAGTTGCTTGCCGTCGGCGTTGAATCCCCCAACGCTTCCCGTCCCAAAACAATAAGGGCTGGGGCCATAATGGGCCGGGCCGAGAATCCGCAAACCGGCGTCGTACCATTCCGAGATCTGTTCCGGAAACAGGATCGGCGGGCTCCCCTCCATGCTGAGGAGATAGCCGATCGGCAAATCGTCCGCGGGTTTCGTCAACCAGTCTTCCACGTGCGTGTTCAATGACGGCAGGTCGTGCACTTCCCGCAGCACCCCCCGCTTGGTCATGGCTCGGTAATAGGCCAGTTGACCGTAAGACATCGCGTAAGCCGCCTCGCGCGATTGCGGAAACGTCAACTGCTTGTCTTTGCGGTGCAGGCGAGGAAGAAGCGTGGAAATCGTCAATCCGACGCGGCCACGTTTCAATTCCGTCCACGAACACGTGCACGCTCCGGGAATGATGCCCGTGAAGTGCTGCTCGAATTCCCGGATCTTGGCGACCGGCAACATCAAGTCGCGATTCCATTCGGTCGCATTCCAGGCCATGTCCAGATGGGCGTCAAAAATGAACATTCTTCCCCTTCTCCTCGTTCACGGTTCAGCGGCCCTTCGCCCCGGCGGCCAGCGCCCCCCAGCCGACCAGGAACAGCACGCCCCGATCAGCGTCACCATGCCCCACTTCGTTACGCCGGTCAGTGTCAACAGGTACAAGCTTCCTGAAAACAGGAAGATGCCTCCCAGAAACCCCCAGCCCGCGATGGTCAGCCAGCGGTTTTGCCGACGTTCCGCCAGGAGTCCCACGGCGATCAGCGCCAGACTGTGGGTCATCTGGTATTCGGCGCCCGTCTTGAAGTCATGCAGCGCTTTGACGGAGCGCGGAACTTCCTGGCCGGCAACCACGCGCGTTTCCCCGGCATACTTCCCGACGAAATGGCGATCCAGGCCATGCGCCGCAAACGCCCCCGCCGCCACCGAGATTCCCGCCAGCACGGCTCCGGCAATCAGCCACCAATTCTTCAACATGGACATCCGTTCGAGGCGAGAGAATCCCCCTGCGGGCAGGTCGCACAGCGGGCTGCGTCAAGCATTCTCCGCATGCTACCGGCAGCGCGGCGCGATTGCCACCACGCCGAATTCGCGCCGCTCAACTGGCCTGGGATTTCATCTCGTCGGCATCTCCACCAACCGGTCTCATCCCGTCGACAGCCATCTCCCGGTCACGGCGTTTCATCTCGTCCAGCACGATCGGATGCCAATGCGGTCCGCGGAGAACCGCGGTGACGTAATGCCGGCGAGCCCAATTCCTCAGCCGGAATTCTTTGATCGCGTCGATGGAGGCCGCGTCAACGTCGTGCATCGGTTGACTCCCGCTGGAAACGACTTTCTGGAATCTCGACGGTCCATCGTGTCGTTTCGGATCGCCCGGAAGCTTTGCCGATCGGCGAGACTCACTCCCCGGCGCAACCCTTACGAACTTTCTGGGCCGGTTCCGCATAACCGGTCTGAAAATTACAAACCGGACGAAGGCCGAACGTACCGTCTCCAAATGGCGGCCGTCCCCGTGCGCAGGCCCCGGCACCCGCTCTGCACCTGGTCGGCGGCCACGTCCTGTAACCATCCAAAGGCCAGCAGCACCAGCAACGCGGCGCACCCCAGCAGGCCGATCCGAAGCGGTTGGCGGCTCCGCCAACAAAGCGACCCACGGCTTGATCGCGGCCTCAGGCGCTCTGGCGATCACCGGCTTCGCCGTCGGCGTTTTCGGGTCCAATGTCAACGCCGAGTCGACGCTGAGAATCTCTTCCCCCGGGCGAACCGCGTCGAATTCAAGCCGTGCCAGTTCCGCGGCAAATTGCGGATCCTCCTTCATCGACGTGATGACCCGCTCCAACTCCCGTTGCTGCTGTTCCAACTGCACCAGCTCGACTGCTGCGCGTAATAGCGGTCTTGTAACGAAAGATAGGCGGCCAGCTTTGGCGACAGCGAAACCGCCCCGAACAGCCCCGCGGCCACCAGCAATGTGAGCCAGAACGCCAGCGACATCATCACCCCGGACCAGGATCCGGAAGAGACGCTCGCAGGGGACTCAGCGGTAGTTGGTTCGCACGACATATCGGCTCATCGGGCGACATCGTGAACCGTGAGGCAAAAGGTTGATGCAAAAAAAGCGGCCGTTCGAGAAATTCCCGAACGGCCGCCAATTTTGTCGATTGTGCCAAGCACAACCTTCGCGTCTTAGCCCCCCTTAGCCGTCTTAGCCCCCGGCGAGTCGCCGGGGGCCGCCTTGATTCCCGCTTACAGCGTCCCGCCATACCGCGCATCGCTGCCCAGGATCTCTTCGATCCGCAGCAACTGATTGTATTTGCAGATGCGGTCCGTCCGGCTCGCGGAACCCGTCTTGATCTGCCCGGTATTCAACGCGACGGCGAGATCCGCGATCGTCGTGTCCTCCGTCTCACCCGAACGATGGCTCATGATCGCCGTGTAACCGTTCCGATACGCCGTCTGCACGGCATCGATGGTTTCCGTCAGCGTGCCGATCTGGTTCACCTTCACCAGAATGCTGTTGCCGACCCCCTTGGCGATTCCTTCCCGCAGACGGCGGGTGTTCGTAACGAACAGGTCGTCGCCGACCAGTTGGCATTTCGCACCGGTCGCGTCCGTGAGCTGCTTCCACCCGTCCCAATCGTCTTCCGAGCAACCGTCCTCAATGGAACAGATCGGGTACTTCTCGACCCAGCCCGCCAGAATCTCCACCATGCCCGCCGGCGAGATTTTGCGGTTCTCGAAATCGTATTCATTCGCTTTCGCGTCGAAAAACTCAGTCGATGCGCAATCCAGGGCGATTTTGATCTCCGTGCCGGGCGTATAACCCGCCTTTTCAATCGCCTGCAAAATCACCTGGATCGCTTCTTCATTGGTTTTGAGGTCCGGCGCGAAGCCCCCTTCGTCACCCACCGCCGTGCTCATCTTCTTGTCATGCAGCACTTTCTTCAAATGATGGAACGTCTCCACCCCGGCCCGCAGACCCGCGCTGAACGAATCGAATCCGACCGGCACGATCATGAATTCCTGCATGTCGAGCCCGTTGTCCGCATGCGCGCCGCCGTTGATGATGTTCATCAAAGGCACCGGCAGCGTGTTGGCGCCCACGCCCCCCAGGTATCGGAACAACGGCAAGTAACTGATCCGTGCCGCCGCATGGGCGCACGCCAGCGAACAGGCCAGAATCGCATTGGCGCCCATCCGCGACTTGTTCGGCGTCCCATCCAGGTCGATCATCGTCCGGTCGATCGTGGACTGGTCCGCGACATTCAATTCGACCAGCGCATCGGCGATGTGCTCGTTCACGTTCTGAACCGCCGTCTGCACCCCTTTGCCGAGATACCGCTTCTTGTCAGTCGCATCGCGCAGTTCGCACGCTTCGTGAGCCCCCGTGCTGGCCCCGCTGGGAACCGCCGCCCGACCGACGGTCCCGTCTTCCAATTCGACTTCCACTTCGACCGTGGGGTTGCCGCGGCTATCCAGAATCTCCCGGGCATGCACCCCGGCAATCGCCATACTCATGAGACCAGTTCCTTCAGATGGGAAATAACACGCTTTCCGCGGAGTATATCCCCAAAAAATCCACACCGCCAGCGCTCACCCGAACGGCAACCGTCGGCAATCGACGGAACCCGGCGTTGCGCGGCCGGGGCGGTGCTCTTGGCTGTTATTTACGCGGGGTCTTGAATTGCTCGAAATGCATCCAGATACCGTCAAGGTCCTTTTTGCCCATGAGCCCAACGGTGTCCGTATGTTCGTCCATCTCCACATTCGCTGGTGCGAAGTTCATCGCCGAAAAACATGTAAACCGTCCCCTGACAGATCGGGCCCATAATGGCCGTCATTGTGACGAATAAGCGGCGTAAGACCGGAGTTGTGGTCTACACGTATGTCTGGAAACTTCTGTTCTGGTGACGCGTCGATCGGGAAGGTTTGAATGATGGCAAATGCCAGCTTGTCGCCATTGCCAAAATAGCCATAGGTCGTGACCACCGAGTGCTCGCCGACGGAAAACGCAGTCCCCTTTTGCTGCAGTCAAATTGAATGGGAAACCCGAGCCAAGCCAAAATGCCAATCAACACAAGGACAGCGCAGAATCCAGAGATAATAGCGAGCCGTCGGTTTGGCATGTCCGTGCTCGTTTTCTGATTGATAAATCTTCGGCCGTAAGTTCCGTAGTAGACAGCCTCGTCTAAATCGGTGTGTTTGTGGTAGCCTTCTGCGGGGATTTTCCCATGGAGCAGGAGGCTCACGGATGGCACAGTCGACTCCGAATCAGTATCCGGTGTTTCTGTCGGAAGAACAACGTCAGCGGTTGCAGGACCTGTGTCGGAACGGTCGCCGGCGAAGAAGATTCGACACGCAGGTGTTGTTGTTGAGTGATCAGAACCGAGTGGGCGGGCACAAGACCGGCGGCGAGATTGCGGAACTCTGGGGGAATCATCTCAACACAGTGGCCCGCATCCGTCGCCGCTTTGTGCTCGAAGGGGAAGTTCCGGCGGCGCGGATCGCAAGCCGCAGGAGACACCGCCCACGCCGGCGATCATTGACGGACACGTCGAAGCGCGCTGGTGGCGATCTGTGCAGCGATCCGCCGGAAGGCCGCACCCTGCTGGACGTGCAACTGCTGGCCGACACGTTGATGGAACGTCGGATTGTGACACAGGTCTCGGCCGAGACGGTCCGCCGCGTTTTAAAAAAACGAGCTGCAGCCCTGGCGTAAAGGACTGCTGGTGCATTCCCGAGCGGGACCGGGCGCGCTTCATCTGCCAGATGGAAGAAGTGTTGGATGTCTACACCGCCGAGCACACCGACGACGAACCGCTGATCTGCATGGATGAAGCAGCAAACAGCTGTTGCGGGACGAAGTTCCCTCCTTGCCGCCCCAACCAGGGGCAACCACATGCCGAGGATTATCACTACGAACGTCGAGGAACCCAGGCGATCTTTCTCTTCTTCAACCCGCTGGCAGGTCAACGACGGGTCAGTTGCCGCGACGATCGCACGGGTGGACTGGGCCGAGGAGATCCGTCGCCTGCTCGATGAAGATTATCCGCAGGCGAGAAGTGAAACTCGTCTGCGACAACCTGAACACGCACGGCAAAGCCTCGCTCTACGAGGCCTTTCCGGCGGCCCGAAGCCATCGACTGGCCCGCCGTCTGGAGATCATCCACACGCCACGCAACGGCAGCTGGCTCAACGTGGCCGAGATCGAACTGTCGGTCCTCAGCCGACAATGCCTGGACCGACGGATCGGCACTCCCGCAGAATTAAGCCGCGAGATCGCCGCGTGGCAACACCAGCGAAACGCCCACCACTGCAAAGTCCACTGGCGATTCACCCGCGACGACGCCCGCACCAAACTCCACCGCCTCTACCCACAACTTTAAGCGAGGTGGTCTAGTAGGGTGCGTCGTGACGCACCTGTTTCAAATGGCGAGAACTCGCCCACCTGCCAAGCCTCCCCAGCAAATCAAAGGGGTCAGGACTCATTGTTTGGCCGTCCACCAAAAGTCAACAATCCTCTTGTCACCCCAGACACTCAAAGCAGCATATGGAGCCAACCCGCCAAAGCACTCTTTGCCCTCCACCAGCCTTCGCGCGAAACTGCGCCGGCCGATAACGCCTGATCAACCCCAACACCACCTCCTGCTGCCGGACGATGTCCGATCGCAACCGTCCGACATCACTGCCATATCCCAACCGGCGCGCGAAAACTCAAACTCCTCTCCCTGGGCCGCGGGGACAGTCAGGTCGCGCATTGCCGCACCATCCGCAGCGCGTCGATCAATCGCCGGAGAAACCAATACGCCGCCGCCAGCGACGCTTCATCATCGAAGCAAGAACTCCGGACGCAGACAGGGCGCGAGAATGGCATCAGCGGTGAAACTGAGAATCCGCAACGCCCCGCCGAGAGGCGTGCCGTGCGTCAATTGCAGCAGCGAAGTATTCGATGTCGACCAGTCCCCCCGGACTGAGCAGCGTGAAAATGTTCCCGCCTGCACCAACTGGCGAATCTGGCGTTCCCGCAGAGCCGAGAGCGATGGCGATAAACGGCTGCGACGTGGCCGGGTCAGTCGATCGCACGCTCCTGCAACGCCCGGCGAGCGGCCCGTCGCCGGCGACAGGCCGCAGCTTGACCAGCGCTGCCGTTCATACGGCCAAGCGGGTCCCTGCGGTCCAAAATAGTTTTCAAAGGCGGCCCAAGACGTCGCCAGATTTCCCCCGCGCCCGAACGGGCGCAGACGCAAGTCGATCTGAAAAATCCCCTCCTGCCGGGCCTGAATGCTCTGCGTAAACGCTTCGACCAACCGGGCGAAAAATTCGGAGTTCGGAATCGATTGCTTCCCCTTCGTGCGCCCGTCTGCTTCATACAAGAACAACAATTCGATGTCGGACGCAAACCCCAGTTCGCGGCCGCCGGTCTTGCCTAAGGCGGAAACGACGTACCGGCACGCCGTCCCGGCTTCCGTCATCGGCACGCCAAACCGCGCGACCAGTTCCTCGAAGCAGAACTCCGTCGCGGAACCAATCACTGTTTCTGCGATATCCGACAATTCCGCGGAAAAATGCCGGAAGTCCTCAATCTTGCCGAGAATGTGCCGCATGTCCACGCGAAACATTTCCCGATCTTTGAAGGCGTTCAAACGGTGACGGCGATCCTGTGCATCCGCCGATTCCTGCAACTCGCCGGCCAGCAACGAGCGAAGTTCGTGTGCCGTGCGCCGCGCTTCCAGTCCCGATAAATCCCTCAGAAGCGGGAACAGATTCGCATATTGCAATCGCAGCAGTTCTTCCCACAGAAAATCGCTGACACCCAGCAAGCGAGCCAACGCCTCCAGGACTTCCGGCCGGTCGAGCGACGCCAACTCCTCAACCCAGTCCGGCTGCTGGATCAGTTTCGCGAGAAAACTGCGGAAATGCAGCAGCGCCGCTTCCGGGTTGGGCGTGGTGGGCAGTAAATGCGTGAAATGCTTGATGAGCACCAGCGCGGCGCGCAATTCCTGCAACCGCGCCGGAGACGTGATTTTTCCCCCGTGCTGGGCATCCGTCACGAGCAGAGTGTCCTGGACAATCTGGCCGTCGGTCTGGATCACCATGGTTTTGACGTCCACCCCGCACAGGGCCAGCGCGTTCGTCATCTCATACAGGAACCCCAGCGAGTCTTCCGCGCGCAGCCGGATCGTGGTCGTCGCCGACGACGCGTCGTTGTCAAAGGCGATCTGCAACGGAGTCAATTTTTGAGGAGTCGGCGATTGATCGCCTAGCGCCGCCGCCACGCGTTTGGCCAGCACGCCCTGGGCGGCCCCGTCCTGATGAGTTCGCGCCATCACGAACAACTTGTTGAGATCGCGCTCGTAATTGATCCAGACCTCCTGGGCATCGCTGGCGTACGGCGGACGAACCGTAAACACATTGACGAAGACATGCCGCAGCGGCGCAGCGGTGGCAACCAATTCGACCGCGGACTGATCGGCAGCCGCCCCGACGCTTGCGCGGACTGCCGTGGAGACAAAGCCTTCCAGAATGTCGAAACCGTAGACGAAGAACAGCCCGCAAGTCATGGATAAGTCGCCGGGGCGGTCGTCCCCCACGACCGTTACGCGCCAGTTGTCCTCCGCCCGCTCGGCGCTCACACGCACCGGCTTCGCGGCGGACGTCTCCAATAATAATTGCTGATGACGGCGACGTTCTACCGAGGAAAAATACGTTTCATACCGGGGAACGGCGGGCACGCTCGCCGCCGACGGCAGGGCAGGCACGGTCGAACGCCGCGCCGGATCCTCTTCCAGATAGCGGGAGTAAATGACCCGGATCGTGGCGACGTGCTGCTCATACCGCGCAATGAATGTTTCCGCGTCCGGGTAATCAATCCGGCGGGCGAGATACGTCAACTCCCGTCGATCGCTCGGCAGGGTATGCCGTTGCTGATGATGCATCAATTGCAGCGCATGCTCGACCGTCCGCAAAAAAACGTAGCCGTCGGTCAATTGGCGGTATTCATCCGCACGCAGGCAATCAAAATCGGCCAGCCGCACCAGTCCGTCCAGCGTGTGCGCGCTGCGGATCGTCGGAATCGCGGCCCCATGCTGCAACTGCAGCGATTGCACAATGAACTCGATGTCCCGGATCGAGCCGGTTCCCGATTTGACGTCGCCCCACCCGCGTCCGCGGCGACGCAGTTCCGCTTCGATGCGCTGTTTCGCCTGCCGTACGCCGCTGCGGAGTGTCTGCACGTCCTCCGGTTGATAAACGTACGGCTCCACGGATTTCAGAAATTCGTCCCCGATCCGCCAGTTTCCCGCCACGCAGCGCACCTTCAGCAGCGATTGGCGTTCCCAGGTAGAGGCCTGGCTGGCCAGATAGCTCAAATAAGCGCCCGGCGAGACGACCAGCGGTCCGGCGCTGCCCCAAGGGCGCAGTCGTAAATCGACGCGATACAAAAACCCTTCCTCGGTTTTCTCGTCCAGCGATTTCACCAGGCGTTGCGCCAAACTTAAGCTGCGATCGCTCGGTTCAGGCGCCAGGAGCACCAGATCAATGTCGGAGCTGTAGTTAAGTTCGCTCCCGCCGAGCTTGCCCATCGCCAGAATCGCCAAATCGTCGGCCGAACTTCCCAAGGCGTCCGCCGCCAGTTCCAGGCAGGCGGCGATCATCGCATCCGCCAGCAACGACAATTGCGACGTCGTCGAACGCAGATCAAACAGGCTGAACGTGTCCGCGGCGCCGATTCGCAGCAGTTCTCGCCGTTGATAACGTCGCAGCGCATTCCATTCGCCAAATGCCGGCGCATCCTCTCGGACGGCGGTCCGCGCCCCGTCCAGGTAGTCATCCCGCGTCTTGAGATCCGCCAACCGGCGCTGCTGTGTCAACTCCCAGAGCAACTCCGGTTGACGGACCAGTGTGTCGGTCAGATGCTGGCTGCCGACGAACAGCTTCACCAGAATTTCCATCGCCCGCGGGTGGTCGAGCAGATAACGGCACCACTCGGCGGGCCTCTCCGTTCCCTCCAGCAGACGCTCGAAATGCGCCACAGCGGTTTCTGGAATCGGCGTCTCGTCCAGCGCCGCGATAAACCGCTGACAACACTGCTGAAAGAGCCCGCTGTCCGAACCGCAGCTGGACAGCTTCTCCAGACGGCGGCAAACAGCCGGCGCATCGGGCACCCCCAGCGCCACTAGCGCGCGGATCATTTCGTCGGGGAATGGTTCAGGCAACGACGATGCCCTCCGGCTGCGACTCGCTGACGTCTCCTTCAGCAACGACATCAGCTCCAGTCTAACGCACGAAGCGCGGGTTTTCATTTGGGAAGCGGCGTGCTACCATTCCCCTCGGAGTCCGCAGTCTACGGTCTTGAAGGAGTAAGTCTGGATGAAACTGCGCATCGGTTTCTCTTTGGCCGGCTGTTTTGCCGCCGTTCTATTTGCCACCCTTTCTCTCGCGGGAGCAGAAGCGACCAAGCCCATGAAAGTCACCACGATTGAAGGTATCAGCGAATATCGTCTGGAAAATGGGCTGAAAGTGCTGCTCTTCCCTGATCCGTCCAAACCCACCGTCACCGTCAACCTGACCGTGCTCGTCGGTTCCCGCCATGAAGGCTATGGCGAAGCGGGCATGGCGCACCTCCTCGAACACATGCTCTTCAAAGGCACCCCCGATCACCCGCAGATTCCCAAAGCCCTCCAGGCCCGCGGTGCAGAATTCAACGGCACCACCTGGCTGGATCGGACCAACTACTTCGAAACGCTTCCCGCCAACGACGACAATCTCGAATTCGCCATCGCCCTCGAAGCCGATCGCATGATCAACAGCCACATCAAAGGCGAAGAACTCGCGTCCGAAATGACCGTGGTCCGCAATGAATTCGAACGGGGTGAGAACGCGCCTCAATACGTCCTCTCGCAGAAAATGACCAGCGCCGCCTACGAATGGCACAATTACGGCAAATCCACGATCGGCAACCGCGCCGACATCGAACGTGTCCCCGTGGAAAGCTTGCGCCGGTTCTATCGACGGTTTTACCAGCCCGATAACGCCGTGCTCGTCGTCGCCGGACGTTTTGACGAACAAAAAGCGCTGGAGTACATCGGCAAGCATTTCGGCACGATTCCCCGGCCCGATCGCGTGCTGGAAGACACCTACACCGAAGAGCCGGCGCAGGATGGCGAGCGGATGGTCACCCTCCGCCGCGTGGGGGATGTCGCTGTCGTGGGCGCGATGTATCACATCCCCGCCGGTGCGCATCCCGATTACCCCGCCATTGACGTGCTCGAAGCGATCCTGACCCAGCAACCCTCCGGCCGGTTGTACAAGGCGCTGGTCGAACAGAAAAAAGCGGCCAGCGTTTCCGGCGCCGCCTACGCCCTGCACGATCCCGGCCTGTTGCGATTCATGGCCGAAGTCTCCTCCGGAAATTCCCCGGAAACCGTCCTCGAAGCCATGCTCGACGCCCTGCAAGTGGTGATCGATCAGGGGGTCACCAACGAAGAAGTCGAGCGGGCCAAACAGCGCCTGCTTAAGCAGCGCGAGCTCCAGGCCTCCGACAGCACCGACATTGCCGTTGAATTGAGCGAATGGGCCGCCCAGGGAGATTGGCGGCTCTACTTTCTCTATCGCGATCGACTGGAAAATGTCACCGCGAAAGACGTCGATCGCGTCGCCCGAGCCTATCTCGAACCAACCAACCGCACCGTCGGCCTCTACATCCCCACCGAAAAGCCGCAACGCACCACCGTCCCGCAGGTCGAAAGCCTCGCCGACATGATCGGCGATTATCAAGGCCGCGAAGCCACCGACGCCGGCGAAGAATTCGACGTCGCACCCGCCGCGATCGAAGCCCGGACCAAGCGGTTCGAAATCGACGGCATCAAAGTCGCATTTCTTCCCAAGAAAACCCGCGGCTCCACCGTCGTCCTGAGAATCACCCTGCGCTACGGATCCGAAGACTCCTTGCGCGGCCAGGTCAAAGCCACCGAGTTTCTCCCGGTCATGATGATGCGCGGCACCAAGCATCTCACCCGCCAGCAATTGCAGGATCAACTCGATCAAAACCTCGCCACCATGGTCACCGCGGCCCAGCTCCGCGAGTCCCCCCTGCCGGGCGAAGTCACGTTCGTCGTGCAAACCAAACGTGACAAACTCCCCGCGGTGCTCGACATCGTGCGACAGGTCGTCAGAGAACCGATCTTCCCGGCCGCCGAATTCGACGTCCTCAAACAGCAGCATCAAGCCGATCTCGAACAAGGCCTGTCCGATCCCCAGGAACTGGCCATCCGGGCCGTCCGCCAGAAATTGAATCCTTACAAGAAGGACGACCCCCGCTATTACCCCACCGTCCAGGAAGAGATCATCATGGCGAATGACCTCGATGTGGCGGCGGTCCGGCGCCTCTACACCGACTTCGTCAGCGCCCAGTCAGGGCAAATCGCCGTCGTCGGCGACTTCGATGAGGAGGTCGTGCAGAAATCTTTGCAGGGCATGCTCAAGAACTGGAAGTCAAAGCAGCCCTACGCGCGCATTCCCCGGCCGGCCCAATCGATGCCGAAATCCGAAGTCGTGAAACTCCTCACCCCCGACAAAGCCAACGCCTTCTACTTCTCGGGCGAAGTCTTTCCCTTGCAGGATGACCACCCCGATTACCCGGCGCTCGTCATCGGCAACTACATCTTCGGCGCGGGTGCGCTCTCCTCCCGGTTGGGTGACCGCATCCGCCAGAAAGAAGGCCTGTCGTACGGCGTAGGCTCTTCATTCGGCGCATCGGCCCTCGACCCGCGGGCCTCGCTCACGATTTACGCCATCTTCAATCCCGAAAACCTCGGCAAAGTCACCGCCGGAATCAAGGAAGAACTTGAAAAACTCTTGAAGGACGGCGTCACGCAGCAGGAACTCGACAGCGCCCGCGACGGTTACCTGCAACGCCAGGCGGTCGGTCGCACCGAAGACGTGAACCTGGCCAGAATCCTCGACGACACGCTCTACACCAATCGAACCATGGAGCATTTCACCAAGCTGGAAGAGCGCATTCAGGCGCTGACGCAGGAAGAAATTCTGGCGGCCTGGAAGAAGCATGTCGATCCCGCCCGGCTCTTCACCGCCGTCGCCGGGGACTTCAAATCCAGCAGCGCCAGCGACGGAAAATAACCCGAGCCAGCCGGGAACATTCCTAATCGCAAGCATCACTCCCTGGAGGATGCGCTTCCGAGAGCCCCCCTTGCCCCATTTTTGGGGGGAGAGGGGGAAGTCAGGGAGCGGCGCGGCTGATCAGCAGCTCATTGGGCCAGGAACGCCCGCGACATCGCCGAGTCACCTCACAGAATCTCCAGCGTCGGCATGCGGGGCGCTTCCAGCAGCGACTTCGCCACCTGCAATGCCACCTGCTCGCAGACATGCAGCAGATGCGGTCGTGCGGGAGAATCGTCCGCAAACAAGCTGGCGATTTTCCCTTCGTCGCCGCGAATGCGAATCTGCGCTTCAATCGGAATCTCGCCCAGAAAGGGAATTCCCAGTTCCTGAGCTTTCCGCTGCGCGCCGCCCCGGCCAAAGATCTCGCCCGTCATGTTTTCGACAATTCCCAGGACGGGAATCTTCACCTGCCGGAACATGCTGATCGCTTTGATCGCATCCAGCAGCGCCACTTGCTGCGGCGTGCACACGACGACCGCCCCCGCCAGTCCCAAGAGCTGCGACAACGTGAGCGACACATCCCCCGTCCCGGGAGGCAGGTCGATGATCAAATAATCGAGTTCGCCCCAATCCGTGTCTTGCAAAAACTGAGTGATCGCGCGATGCAACAGCGGCCCACGCCAGATCACCGCCTGACCCGGCTGCACGAAATACGCCATCGACATCACCTTAACGCCGTCCGCATTCACCGGCTGAATGCGATCAACCGTTTTGTCGCCTTCCACCGGCACCTTGAACACCGCCGGCACCCCGTGCGAACCGACCATGTGCGGAATGCTCGGCCCGTACACATCAGCATCCATCAACCCCACCTGGCAGCCGAGCGTCTTGAGGCCGTAAGCCAGTGTCGCCGCCACCGTGCTTTTCCCCACCCCTCCTTTGCCGCTCCCCACCGCCAGGACGTTCTTCACCTTCAGGCCGATTGCTCCGCCCGTCATCTTCCCCTGGACGATCGCCGTGTAATTCACATTGACGGTTTTCAGCTCCGGCAGGCGCTGCGAAAGGGCGCCGCGAATCGCTTCCGTCAGTTTCTCACGACCGGGAAACGCCGGCGTCGGCAGTTCCACGTTGAGCGTGACTGCTCCGGCCCCTGTCAGCTGGGCTCCCCGCTGCATGTTCAATTCGCCCAACGACCGGCCGATCCCAGGCACGATCACGTCACGAAGTTGTTCCTGAACCTGAAATTCCGTCGGCATGAGTCGGCTTCTTGGCAAAAACGCGGTCTAGAAGAGAGTCACCGCGAATTTTTAGCACTCACGCCTGCGAGAAACAACGGTGAGGTCGGCAGTGAAACCGGGATTCTCAAAGTTGACAGAAAAACCGCGCCTGCGGATTCAGGATTCCAACCAGCGACGGCAGAACCGGGCCAATTCCTCCGCCGAAATCCGATCCGGGAGCACCGCCTCGGCCCCGCCGTCGCGTAGCGCCCACTCCAATTCTTCGGCTTCCGCGCTGACTAGCAGCAGCAACGCTTGGCGAGCGCGGGACGTAGATGCTGCGGCCATCCCCGCCAGGCATGCGGAGGCCACCGGCGAGAAATCCACCACGCGCACGGCCTCCTCATACGACCGCGACAGTTCCGCCAGTTCCGACCACTTCCGGCAACCGCGCACCGTGATCGGAGAACCCAGAAATTGACGTTGCAGTTCCGGCGTCCAATATGGCTCCGGCTCGCAAATCAGAATCGCCTGAGTCATCCAGATTCTTCACACCAGGAATAGCCCGCCGCGCCAGCAAGGCACGCCACGCAAAGTCAGAAGAGGACAAGAGGCACAATCACGGCAAAAATGACGGCATTTCAGACAGAGACAGCAGGAACATCATATTTCTGCGCATTTTGCGACTTGTTGCGGCCAATGCCCAGCCTTCTCACGGCGTCTCAGCGAACTCCCCGGTTCGCTCCCTCCGGTGCAGCTTCAAAAGTGAGGCCCGGCGGCTTCAATGCCGATCTACGCCAACAGTTCCGTAATCACCCGGCTGGCGTCAGGCAGCAGCGGAATCGGCCGGCCCGCTTTGTCCGGCAGGAACTGGTGCGGCTCGATCCCCAGCAGATGATACATCGTGGCCAGGACGTCTTTCGGCGAAACCGGAACCGACGTGACGTCGCTCGCAATCGCATCCGTCGCGCCGACCACGCGCCCGCGCGCGATCCCGCCGCCGGCGAACAACGCCGAATAAGCCCGCGACCAGTGATCGCGCCCGCCCCCGTTGCTGTCGCTGATCTTCGGCGTCCGACCATGTTCGCTGATGCACACGACCAGCGTGTCATCCAAAAGGCCCCGCTGTTCCAGATCGAGGATCAACCCGGCGTAACCCTGGTCCCAACTCGGCAGCAGTTGGTCTTTCATCCGGGCGAAATGGTTCCAATGCGTGTCCCAGGCGTCACCGGCCAGACCGTATTCATCCCAGAAAACGCTCACCACTCGCGTGCCGGCCTCGATCATTCTCCGCGCCGCCAGACACGCCTGGCCCCACAGCGACATGCCATACAGTTCGCGCGTGCCGGGCGATTCCCGGCGAATGTCGAGCGCTTCCGCGACCGCCGTCGAGCGCAGCAGCGAATAAGCCATGTCTTGAAACTTATCGAGGCCTCGATTCGGCATCTGCGCATCCGCCTTCCGGCGGGCCACGTCAAACTGTTCGAGCAGCGACCGGCGGCGGTCCAATCGGTCGAGCGACAGCTCCGCCGGCAATGATGTGGACGCCATGCGGAAATGGCATTCGGGTTTGCAACTGACGTATGGGTCCCAGCAATCGAGCGTTTTTTCACCCAGCGTCTTATGCACCGCCCGCGTCGCTTCGCCGAACCATTCCGTCCAGACCGGGTTGTACGTCGACCCCAGAAACGCCGCATACGGGCCCGCCCGATGGACTTCCCCTGTACGCTGCGTGCTGAACGCCCAAGGCAGTGCCACGTTCTGCGGAACGCCCGGCGTCCCCACGCGATGCCGGCTGTCAATATATTCCACCGCACTCGCGAAATAAGGATGATGCCGAGGATCCGTCGGGCTGAGCTCCATCGCCACATCGATCGCCGGCACCCCCGTCATCGCATTCGCCACGCCATGCAGCGGGTATTGATGATTGAGCGACCGCAGCACCGTCACCCGGTCCATCATCTTGGCCATCTGCGGCATATACTCGCAGACGTCTAACCCCGGCACGACCGAGGGAATCGATTGCAGCGTGCCGCGCACTTCCAGCGGCGCCTGCGGTTTGAAATCGACCGTTTCCAACTGGCTCGGCGAACCGTACAAAAACAGAATGATGCACTGCTTGGCCGAACCGAAACCGCCCCGCTTCGTCGCTGCCGTGACGGACTGCTCGGCTTGCAGGACCTGCGGGAGCCCCAGCCCCAGCAGGCTGGTCCCACCGACTTCGAGCAGTTCGCGCCGCGTGACGCCGTTACACAGCCGCCTCGGCGAACTCA
>JAXMBR010000049.1:0-25523 GCA_046349715.1 Planctomycetaceae bacterium
TCCGGTTTGAAATCGGTAAACAGCACCAGCCGATCAGCCGTCAATTCCATCGCCGAGGAACCCAAGCACTGCCGAATGGTGACGGATCCCGAGGCCTGCACTTTGTTATCGGTCGGTTCCGCCGCCGTGGTCGATTCGTCCTCCGCCTGCAACTGCACCCGGACCACCTGCGTCAAAACCAGCCCCAACATGAGCAGCACCATCGCCAACTTTTTCATGATCGAATCCTTTCGGGGTTGAAGATCCATTAACCGGCGAATGCGGACGGCCAGACCATGCCCGCTGGCAGCGGCAGTGGTGGCCAGGAGTGGTGTCGTGGCGGATTCCGCAAGCTGTAAGAGCGTGCGGGCGTAATCGGTCAGATTGTCGGCTTCAGCGCTGCGCACCGCTTCATCGCAGGCCCATTCGGCACAGTCATCGAACCGTTTCACCAACCGCCAGACGAGCGGATTGAACCAATACGGCAACGCCAGCAACCGCACGACCAGCGATTTCCCAATGTCGCGTCGCACGAGATGAGCCAGTTCGTGCAGGAGAATCGGCCGTCGCTGTGCCGGCGTCAAAGAACTCCAGAATTCCGCCGGCACGATCAACCGCACCCCGCGCGGATGCCAGCACAACAACGGCCCCCACTTAGGAACTACATGCAACGGCACAAATCGGCGAACACCGGCTTGCCGTTGCAGATCGATCCACTCGGCAGCCCACTCCGCCGAAACGGGCAACGACACTGGCAACCGTCGGATAAACGACAGGTAAGCCCAGATCGATCGCACCAAGAGCGTCACGATCCCGGCACCCCACAATGCAACCGCCAGCACAGCCCAAGGAGACGCGAATCGTGCCGTCTGCATCATCGTTGTCTGAATTGCCGACTCCTGTAATGCCGCCGCGCGGATCGCCGCCACTGGCAAGGAGTCACTGGGAGCGTCTTCCTGTCGGTCCCCTCTCCCCCGCGGCGAGGGAGAGGGCCAGGGTGAGGGGGCGAGCATTTCCCGGGACTCAAGACCCCTCTCCCTAACCCTCTCCCCTTCAAGGGGCGAAGGGACCGAACGGGAAGGGGAATCGAATGGGCCAAACGCGTTCGGCAGCGTCATCGGCACCTGCACCAAAAGCCAGCCTTGCAAGATGACAGCGAAACAAGCGAGGCGATGCAGTTGCGGCGAAGTGACGCGGAAAAACTTCAGAAAGGACAACACCAGCACGGCGGACAGGCTCATGACCAGCGTGCTGCGAACGAGTATCGTGATCCCATCGATGGCCCAGTCGTTCATGGCTCGCCCCCCTTTCGCTTCACAGTCCGCTGCGCTTTTTCTGCCTCATCAATCAGTTGTTTCAGCTCGCGGATTTCTTCCGCCGTGAGCCGGCGATCTTTCACCAGATGCGCCACCAGCGGCACGACTTGTCCGCCGGTCACGCGTCGCACCAGGACGTCGAGATCGCCTCGGCTCACGTCGGCGGGTTGAATCACGGGTTCATATTTGGCCGGATGCAGTCCGACCCGGCGCACCAGTTCTTTTTCGACCAGCCGATTGAGCCGGGTCTGCACGGTGGTATAGCCGACGGCTCGTGGCAAAGCGGCATGCGTTTCGGCGATGGTCGCCCCTCCGGTCCGCCACAGAATTTCCAGGATCTCCAACTCACCGGCCGCCAGCCGTTCCTCTCTCCGCCGCGACTTCATGGCGCTCCTTTACGAATCCTGTCGTAACGTCGACTCAATTTACGATTGTTGTCGTAAACCGTCAAGACGGCCTTTTCAAAAAAAGGGTAGAGTTGCGAAGGAACACCGAGGCCGCACATCCCGTAACGATCCTTCCCGTTCTTGCTCCGCGCGGCGAGATTCCGCAGCGCCCCTGACCCTTGGAGCGGAGACGGCTAAAACTCTCCCAGGACCTCGCCGCCGGCGCGGGTTCCCAACGACATCCGGACTGACTCATCGATGCTGTCATTGACGAATCGGACTCGGCCGTCCATCAGCAGGAATTGGACGCCCCCGGCGTGCCGGCTTTTGAACGAGAGTTCGATGTCATCCGTGGAATGACCGCTGTAAAACAGATTCAGCTTCACTCCCAAGGACCCTAAAAACTCGGACGCATCCTGCGAGAGAGGCAAATCGTTGCGGCCTAAATCGTCCGAGCCGATGTACCAATGATCGACCTGGCTGATCGACGGCTCGGAAACCACTTCGCCAATGCCGACCGTATTAGAAGCTCCGTCCAGAAAATCTCGGATGCGCACGCTGCTGACGCGAAAAAATGATCCGTCCAGATTTTCGGGTCCGATGCCGCGGTTGCTGGTGGGGCTGTCGGTGGTGCGTACTCCTGATGCGCAGCCGGTGTAATCGCAGGGAACGCGGCGGGGAATGCCGTCGACGTTCATCACCGCGTCCACGGACCCGCTGGAGGGGCAGCGGAACACCGGCAGCGTGACGGCGAGCGCCAAACTCGGAGGGCCGGTCCGCCAGATCGATTGGGCAGCGGCGGTGGGGGTGCCGACCGTGAAGGAATTGTACAACGGGGCTTGATCCAACTGGGGCAAGAGGTGATAACTCCAACCGGTGCCCAGCGGCCAGTGATACCCCATCGGAAAGACCTGGAACGCCTCGTGATAATTGTGCAGCGCCAGACCGATCTGTTTCAGATTGTTGCGGCATTGAGTCCGCCGGGCCGCTTCGCGCACTTGTTGAACCGCCGGCAGGAGCAAGGCGATCAAAACCGCGATAATGGCGATCACCACCAATAATTCCACCAGGGTGAACGCCTGGCGAAAATCGCGAGGCGTCCGCTTCCAGGAGTACGAGATGATTTCCGTGGCCCGCATGATCATCGCCTTGGCCTGGCATAGCGGTTGGTCATGAATGTACGAAATCTCACACACTGATTAACAAAAAATCAAGCCAGATGTCATTTTTGAGCGCGCGGCCCCGACGGAATTCTGAACTCTGATGGAAAAATCTTCATCCGCCGATGGCAAGCGTTCGATCCGACGATGGCCAGTCGCGGTGTTCGGCGTCAGCTTGCTGGCCGCCCTGGTTCTGGGCTGGGGAGCCGATCGTCAGCCTGTGAACAGCAACCAACCGGTCCAGTGGATCGAGCCTCGGAATGTGCAAATCTCCCAGGGCGAAACCTTGCGGATCGCCAGCTATAACATTCATGGAGGCAAAGGGACGGATCAGCGCCGCGATTTGACTCGCATCGCCGCCGACCTGGAAGAGGTCGATTTCGCCGGTCTCTTCGAAGTCCGCGCCACGCCCGTCGGTTCGTTTCCCGACCAGGCGGCGGAACTGGGAAGTCAGCTAGGGATGCGTTCGGCGTTCCTTGGCACCGAACGGCGCTGGTGGCACGATCATTTCGGCAACGCCGTGCTCACCCGCCGGACTGTCAACTCCTTGCAGCGAATTCCGCTTCCGGGAACGCGCGGCAAAGCGTATCGGCAAGCGATTTTGATCGGGGTTCCTCTGCAGGGAGAAACGGTGCGCGTGCTGATGGCCCATATCGATCGGGAACAAGACCGCGCGCCGCAATTGCAAGCGGTCATCGAGTTGTTTCGCGGGCTTCAATCGCCGGCCGTGCTCATGGGGGACTTGAATTCCGGCCCCGACGACCCGGCAATCCAATCGCTGCTAAAAGACGCCGGCGTGGACAGCGTGATTCATTCGCGCGCAGGAGCAACGGCTCCTCAGGGGAACATCGACTGGCTGTTCGTGCGCGGCCTCGATTGCCTCAGCGCCGACTATCTGGCCAGCGGCGCTTCGGACCATCCGGTGCTGAAAGCGGAAGTCCGTTTGCAGTCTCGCTGACGGTCCTCGTCAGACGCCCGCATGCTTCAGGAATTGAATTCCGGACGACATCGTTGCGGCGCATTGGACGGCTTCCAGAATCTGCTCGTCGGACAAGCCCAAGCCGCGCGCCTTGGTGACGTGCCCTTCGGTGCAAGGCTTACAGCCATTGAGATCGCTGATCACCACGTTGATCAGTTCCACCGTCTTGTCATCGAGCGTCGTCCCGGCGAAGGTGTGAGCTCGCAACCCGACAGGCATGCCGGAAAAGAGTTCGCTTCCGCTCAGATCGCGGAATTTGAAGAACGCATTGTACATGGCGCACGCCGAAGCCACACCCGCCGCATCAGCCAGCGCTTGTTCCTCCAGCCCCAGCGATCGACAGCGCGCCGCGAAGAACTCGGCCCAGGGAGCGCAGTCGTAATGGCCGCTCACCGCCAGCGCCAACAGCGATTTCGTCTTCTGGTCCAGCGCGCCTGCGGTAAAGCAGAACTTCTTGAAATTCATATAGAAGTCTTGCAGAAACGCCGGGACCCGGCCGTAGTAAAGAAACGGTACCGGCAACGACTCAGTCGATTCGAACATTTCATGCAGGCGCCCGAACGTCTGTTCGACCTTGTCCGGTGCGGAGGATTCAGAAACCGACTCGATACGCGGCATGCGTGTGCTCCTGGACGTCCCGATGGAACGAAGCCCAGGGGCGATGGCCCCTGGGCTGCTGGAAGTTGCTACTGACGGACGCTTTAGTTCAGCGTCTTTTCGCCCTTGTGCCAGTTGCAGGGACAGAGCTTGTCGGTCTGCAAGGCGTCCAGCACGCGGAGGACTTCTTCGACATTGCGGCCGACGGAAAGATCGTTGATCGCCGTCCACCGGACGACTCCGTTCGGGTCGATCAGGAACGTGCCGCGGTAAGCGATCCCCTGGTCTTCCTTCAACACGCCAAACGAACTCGACAGCTGATGAGCCGTGTCGGACAGCATCAAATGTTTCATTCCCTTCAGGTCGCCATGGCTGTCGCACCAGCCCTTATGGGAATAAACGCTGTCGGTGCTGGCGGTGAGCACGACGCAGTTGCGATCGGCGAAGTCGCCGAGCGCTTTATTGAACGACACGATTTCAGTGGGGCAGACAAACGTAAAATCCAGCGGATAGAAATACAGGCAGACCCATTTTCCCCGGTAGTCGGACAGGTTCACCTGCGCGAACTGCTTGTCCGTTCCGTCTTTGGTCCGATCATAGGCTTTGACCGAAAAATCTGGAGCGAGTTGACCAACGCGTACCGACATGGACCGATTCCTCTCTACGACGATTCCCCGCACAGGCAGATCCCGACCGATTCCGAGGGGGAAAAACGTCCGGTGGGATTGTCGAAGTTTATCCAGCGCATCCGCGCCGTCAAGCTTTGTACTCATAACTCTATGCAGAATCGACCGTTAGATCAATCGAGGCGAGTTGGGTTTCCCTCGCGGCGGCGATCGACTTTTCCGTTGCGGCAAGCCTTACGGGTCTTGCCTGCCGCGCCGTTCATGATGCCTCTGCGAAATGCGGCCGTCATAAGCAACGCTCCGATTGTATTCCGGTTCGTTCCCGCTCGGCTCGCGGTCGATATGACACAAGGAACATTCTGTACGATCGGGCTCGACTGCGCCAGCCGATCGCCGCGGGACGTTTGCGGAAGGAACCACGGATGGGCCTCACGTCGGCATTGAATACGTCGCTCAACGGTCTGAGCCTCAACGAAACCATGATCGACGTGCTGGGCAATAACATTGCCAACGCCGGGACGATCGGTTTCAAAGCGTCCGACGTCAAATTTCAAACGCAATTCGCCAGAACGCTCAGCATCGGCTCGGCCCCGACCGCCACCGACGGCGGCACGAATCCCCGGCAGATCGGACTGGGCGCCACCGTCGCCGTCATCTCGCACGATTTCACGCCGGGCAGCATTACCAACAGCAGCAGTCCGTCCGACGTCGCCATTCAAGGGGATGGGTTCTTCATTCTCAACGGCCCCGATGGGCAGGTGTATTCCCGCGACGGCAGCTTTTTGCGCAATTCAGCCAATCAGCTTGTCAACAACCAGGGATCCTTCGTTCAAGGTTATGGCGTCGACGCCAACTTCGATCTAGTGACGACCAATTTGACGAATCTCACCATTCCGATCGGTCAGCTGAACATCGCTCAGCAGACCAAAAACGTCACGATGACCGGCGCGCTGTTTCCGACGGGCACCACGGCCACGTTGGGATCGGTGCTTAACAGTGAAACGCTCACGGACTCCGTCTCCTCCGCCAATGCCTCCGGGGCGTCGTTGCTGTCGAACCTCGAAAACTCCGGCGGTCAGAACCTGTTCACGGTCGGACAGACGTTGACGTTCACGCCGAATATCGGCGGGCAAAGCGCTTCTCCCCAAACACTGAGCGTCACGGCCGGCACCACGCTGAACGACCTCGCCGCGTTCATCAACAACACGCTCGGCACTCAAAACAGCTCGACCGACCCGACCATTCCCAACGACGGCGGCACCGGTGGACAACCCGGCGTCAGCATCGTCAATGGGCAGCTCAAAATCGTCGGTAATTCCGGTACCGTCAATGACGTTGAACTCGGCGTGGGCCAGCTCACCAGTACAGACACCACCACGGGAAATTCGACGGTGGTCCCGCTGGCGTTTACGAAGACGCAATCCGCGAACGGCCAGAGCACCACCACCCCGTTCCAGATTTATGATTCGCTTGGACAGCCCATCAACATGCGGATGACGGCGGTCCTGCAATCGAGCGCCAGCGGGCTCACCACCTACCGCTATTACATCTCCAGCCCGGACACGAGCCAACCGACCGTGGCCATCGCCAGCGGGACCTTTAAGTTCGACGCCAACGGAAACGTGCTCGGAAATACCAACCTGTCGTTTTCCTTGCAACCGGCCAATACGGCGGCCGCCAGCCCGATGCAGGTTAACATCGACGTTTCGAAAGTCTCGGGAATCTCCACCGCCACCGCCGGCAGCAACCTGACGATGTCAAACCAGGACGGTGCGGCTCCGGGGACCTTGCAAAGCTTCACCATCGATGACTCCGGAGTCATCAACGGGGTCTTCGACAATGGGCTGTCGCGCACACTCGGCCAGATCGTATTGGCCCGATTCGCGAATCCAAACGGACTCGTCGAAAATGCCGGCACGACGTTCAAATCCGGCGTGAATTCCGGCGCTCCGAGCCTGCTGACCCCCGGCACCTTTGGCGCAGGGACGCTCCGGGCCGGATCTCTCGAACTGTCCAATACCGATGTCGGAAAAAGCCTGGTCGACCTGATTGTGGCCTCGACCAATTACCGCGGCAATTCGCGGGTCATCGCCTCCGTCCAGCAGCTCGTGGACGAACTGCTCACGCTCGGTCGATAACCATCCGCAGTCGCACGACGGCTGACGCAACTCTGCATCTCTTTTCCAAGCAGCCACTTACGGCACCGTAATCGCCGGGTTGACGGAATTGCCGATGACGAATATACCTCGTCATCGGCTGTCGCCACGGGAAAGCGTTGTTATCAACGCGGCTCCGCAGCAAAACAGCCGACCGGATCCCTGATTTGGTTCATCGCGTAGGAAGCACATTGTGGCGGACGGCGACGATCTTCTCAGTCCCGATGAGATTGAAGCGCTGATCAATGCATCGCGCCACGATCCGTCGGCCGGGGCCGCCCCTGCGTCGTCACCGAACGCGGATCCGCCGTCCCCCGACGAATTCAACCCCCTGACGGCAGCGCATTCACCGGTTCCTGCCACACCTGGCGGCCCCCGGTCCGCTGCCTCTGTCGATCATTTGCTGCAACAGACGGAAAACCAGTTAGCGGCGGCTTTATCCGCGGCACCACCGAAAGGTTTTCCCCCGGAATTAGGGGCCGCCTCGCCCTTCAGCTATCCTGATCTGGGTTCCAGCGGAGTCCGCTCCGCCGATCCTATGCCTTTAGCGTCGCTGCAGGACGTCGAACTGGATCTGCGGATTGAATTGGGCCGCACGGAGTTGCTGATTGACGAAGTGCTCAAACTTCGCGAAGGCTCCGTCGTTCCTCTCGACAAACTGGCGGGCGACCCGGTCGACATTCTCATCAACGGTCAGCTCGTCGCCCGCGGGGAAGTGCTGGTGCTTAACGACAACTTCTGCGTCCGCGTGGCAGAGATTCTCACGCCCGAAAGCTGATTTCGGGTCGGCTCCGACCGCGCCCTCGACTCTGATCTTGTCGAATTTCGCGTTCCGGTGTATTCCACCCCGCTCTCCGATCGGCAGATTCTGCCGCTTCGACGACTTTCGTGGATACACCGGCGGGCCGCATGGACGTTCGTGGCAACACCCTGAGGATGCTTCTTGGCCTGCTGGCTTTCGGGCTGGCAGGTGACGGATTCTTCGTCACGGGATCGGTCTGGGGAGCGCCGCCGAGATTTCTTGATGAAGCGGATGACCCTGTTCAACCGGCGAACTTCGCACTGCCGGAAGAACTTCCTGCGGTACAAAGCCTGACGCCTCGCAACGCGCCATCGGAATCGCGCCCCCGCAAGCCGGCAGCGTCGAGTCCGAAACCTTGGACCAACTCGTCCTTGCTAGGAACAGTCATTGGACTGTTCGCCGTCCTGGGGGCGGGTCTGGCGGCTCGAATCTGGGTGACGCGCCACGGTCCGTTGGCCCTGCGTGGCTTGCCTGTTGAGGCTTTGGAACTTCTGGGCCGGCGAATCATCGAACCGCGCGTGTCGATTCATCTCGTCCGTTGCGGGCCAAAGATCCTGGTGCTCGGTGTCTCTCCCGACGGCGTTCGGACGCTCACGGAAATCACCGATCCCATCGAGATTGATCTGCTGGCCGGCGCATGCCGTCGGAAAGATGGCGATCTTCGGGGATCGCCCACGTTCTCGACGCGATTTCGCCAGCCCGAGACGGGCATTCCTCAGCCCCAGCTGCGGGAGGCCTGATGCGCACCGCTCTCAGCGATCAAAATTGGAGTCTAACACGAATCGGACGTCACGGGCTGCTGGCCCTGCTGGGATTCGCGCTGGTCGCCGTCGCCGCCAGCGATGTGCACGCACAAACGTCGAATCGGCCTTCCAAGTCGTCCCGCATCTCGGCCGGCCGCGACGAAGTCCGCCCGGCCAAGGACGAAGTCCTGATTCCGCCCGCGCCCGAGGCGGCCCGTGAAATCCCGCAGCCGCTGGGACTGGACGTCAACAATTGGACCTCGCCTCAGGGGCTCGGCGCGTCGCTCAAGGTGATGCTGCTGCTCACCGTCCTCAGTCTGGCGCCCGCCATTCTGATGATGACCACCTGTTTCATCCGGTTCGTCGTCGTTCTCAGTCTATTGCGGCAGGCCCTGGGCACGCAGCAACTGCCGCCGAACCAGGTGATCATCTCCCTCTGCTTGTTCCTCACGTTTCTCGTGATGTCGCCGATCTGGAACCGCGCATACCAAGAAGGCATTCGTCCCTATACGAATCCCGCCGCCGGTGAACAGCCCCTGGATGAAGCGACCGCGATGGCCCGGGTCGTGGCCCCGTTGCGCGAATTCATGAGCGAACAGATCGAACTTGCGGACAACAGTGACGCCGTCTGGATGTTTCTCGATTTTCAAGCGGGAACTCAGCGGGAACAAAGCGAGGACCCTGCAAGCTATGCCGATGTCCCGCTGAGCGTGCTGGTGCCCGCCTACATGCTCAGTGAATTGAAGGTCGCGTTTCTGATCGGGTTCCAGATTTACCTGCCGTTCGTGATCATCGACATGGTCATCTCTTCGATTCTGATCAGCATGGGCATGATGATGCTGCCGCCTGTGCTCGTCTCCTTGCCGTTCAAACTGCTGTTGTTCGTGCTGATCGACGGCTGGACATTGACCGTCGGGATGCTGCTGCAAAGCGTGCGGCCCACCGGATGAACAGCCGTCCGTCGTTTGACTGGTGACCCGCTCTGTTCTCATTGCGATTTTCGCTCATGACCATCGAATCGGCCACGGAACTCTGCCGCAATGCGCTGATGCTGGCCTTAATCATCAGCCTGCCGATGATGCTGTCCGCGCTCCTGACCGGACTGCTGATCAGCATCGGCCAGGCAGTGACGCAGTTGCAGGAACAGACGTTGAGCTTCGTTCCGAAACTGGTGGTCATGCTGCTGGTGCTGATCTTCACGCTGCCGTGGCTCCTCAGCCAGTTGGTCGAATACGCCGTGGATCTATTTCGCAACATTCCCCCCGCTTGAGACAGGCGATAACCGATATGGACGCCTGGCTGGCGCAATTCGGAGCCGATCCGCTGGGAAAGCTGGCGCTGCACCAGGCGTTGGACGGCGCCCTCGCACAGTTCTATGTCTTCACCCTGGTTCTCATCCGCATGAGCGGGCTGATGATCGTGGGACCGCTCTTCGGGCAATCGTCCGTACCCGTCAATGTCCGAATTCTCTTGGCGCTGTCACTCGCGCTGTTATTGACTCCTTTGCAGGCCGACCGCGCTCGCCGCGGCTTTGAGCGGTTGGACGCCGACGGCGATCAACGGCTGACCATCGACGAAATTCCGGCTGCGCTGCTCCCTCGGTACGAACGCCTGATTCGCGAAGCCAATCTGGAACCGAATGCGCCGCTGACGTCGGCCAGCTACCATGCTCGGTTGATCGTCGCGGATTCTCTCATTGAATACGTTCGCATCGCCGCCGGGGAAATCGTGCTCGGTCTATTGCTCGGGACAGGCGTGATGACGGTCCTTTCCGGCCTGCAATTGGCAGGGCAACTCATCGACCAGCAAAGCGGACTCGGTCTCGGTGAAATCTTCAATCCCGATCTCGGCGATTCCGTCTCCTTGACCGGGCAGACGTATTTCTGGCTGGGGTCCGTCGTCTTTCTGCTGCTCGCGCCCGTCGGCGGGCACTTGCAGATGGTTCGCATCCTGGCGGAGACGTTTGACACGTTGCCCGTCGGCGAAGCGGTGCTCACATCCTCGGTGACAGAACTGCTCAACGGACTCGTCAGCCAATCTTTACTCCTGGGGCTGCGTGTCGCGGCGCCGGTCATGGTCATGATCTCCATGATCGACCTGACCCTCGGCTTCCTCAATCATTCCGTACCGCAGATCAACATCCAGGCTGTCGGTTTTTCGCTGCGCGCGCTCCTGGGGATGCTGATCCTCACGGTCACCTTGACGAACGTCGGCGATGTGATCGCCGGACCGCTGACCGACGGACTGGAAATGCTCCGAGATGCCCTCGTCTTTCCCCGGTGATCTTCCATGGCGTCCGATGCAGGTGGCGACAAGACAGAACAGCCAACCGAGCGGCGGCGAACGCAGGCGCGCGATCAAGGGAATATCGCGCGCAGCACGGACCTCACCGCCGCGCTGATGATGTTCACCGCCACCGGCGCCCTGCACTTTCTGGGCGGAAATCTGTTCGACGCCATGTCCCGCCTGATGCACGCCAGTCTGTCCGCGACACCCGTCTTGCGGTTCGACCTCGGCACATGGATGAAAACGAACTGGACACTACTCGGCATCGTCGCCCTGCCCGTGGCTCCTTTCTTGATCCTGATGATGATCGGCGGACTCACCTCCAATTTGATGCAGATCGGGTTTCTCTGGTCACCCGAGGTGCTCATGCCCAAGTGGGAACGTCTCAGTCCGGCGTCCGGACTGAAGCGGATCTTCTCACTGTATTCCGCCGCTCGACTGGGGGGCAGCCTCGCCAAACTGGCGATCCTGGCCGCGATCGCCTATGCCTACATTCATCTGCATCTGCCCCAGTACGTCCTGTTCAACGAATTGGAAACGCCGGTGCTGGTGGTCCAATACGGCCGGTCGCTGGTGGAATTGGCATTTTATCTTTCACTGTCCCTGCTCGCACTCGCGCTGTTCGACTATGGCTTTCAGTTCTGGAAGCACGAACAAGACCTCCGCATGACCAAGCAGGAACTGCGGGAAGAACTGAAAGAGATGGAAGGCGACCCGCACATCCGCATGCGCCGCCGCGACGCCCATCGTAAACTCGCGGAAGCACGGCAATTGAAAGACGTCGCCGCCGCCGACGTCGTGATCACCAATCCGACGCACATCGCCGTCGCCATCCAATACGATCCGTCGAAAATGCCGGCTCCGATGGTCGTCGCCAAGGGAATGGGAGAAATCGCCGCGCAGATTCGCCGGATCGCCGCCGAAAACGGCGTGCCGTTGATCGAACGGAAACCCCTCGCGCGCGCCTTGTATCGTCAGGTCAAAGTCGGCGGCATTATTCCGCCGGATATGTACGACGTGTTCATCGAAATCCTTGCCTACGTCTACCGCGTCACTGGCCGCAAACCGCCGACATAAATCGGCGCAGGCAGGGCGCGGTCAATCTCGCTGAACGTTACTGCGGCGGAATTCCCTCGCGTCGCCCGGTCTTGTACGCTGTGGATCGGTGGCTCATTTCCTGCTGGGAGCGTTTGGACATGAAGATCGGCGTTGTCGGTTGTGGATTCGTCGGGGCGACGGCGGCCTATTCGCTCATTACGCGGGGCATCGGGCGGGAGATCGTCCTCGTCGATAAAAACGCCGCGCGGTCGCTCGCCGAAGCCGACGATCTGTTCCATGCCGTGCCGTTTGCCGAACCGCTGACGGTCCGGCCAGGAGACTATCCCGACCTTGCTGGTTGTCGAGCCGTAATCATCGGCGCGGGGGTCAATCAAAAGCCGGGCGAGACGCGTTTACACCTGCTGGAACGAAATGCCGCCGTTTTCTCGGAAGTCGTTCCGTCGATTCTGGCCCATGCCCCGGACGCCGTGCTGGTCGTGGCGACGAACCCCGTGGATGTGATGACGCACTTCACGGCCCGACTGGTGCAGCGGCAGGGCCTCCCCCCCGAACGGGTCATCGGTTCAGGCACCACGCTCGATACGGCGCGGTTCCGCGCCTTGTTAGGCCGGCGACTCGGCCTCGACCCGCATCACGTCCATGCTTATGTCATCGGCGAGCATGGCGACTCGGAAGTTCTCTGCTGGTCGTCAGTCGCCGCGGGCGGGCTCAGTCTTGCCGAATTCTGCCGAGCGCGACAGGTGGCCATTGATGATCAAATCCGCAGCGAGATTGATCAACAGGTCCGCAAGGCCGCTTATCGGATCATTCAAGGCAAAGGAGCCACTTACTACGGGATCGGCAGCGCTTTGGCCCGGATTATCGACGTGATTTTGCACGACCAGCGGGCGGTGCTGACCGTCTGCGCGCCGGTCGCTGAAATTGAAGGAGTGAAAGACGTGACCTTGGCGCTTCCTCGACTGGTTGGAGGGCAGGGACTGCTCGCGACGTTGCCGCTGACGCTCAGCGACTCCGAACATGCGGCCCTCCAACAGAGCGCGAAGGTATTGCAGCAAGCCATCGCGATGTTGCCCCATTGAAACATATTCACGGCTGCATACGTCGTCGGCCTCTTCGTCCTTTCGCGGATTTCAGAAACAATTCTCATCCGCAGGCCCATTTCTCGCGTATTCTTAAGAGAGGGGACGAATCAGGCGCATTGAAGGGGCCGCCATGAACATCAACATCGTGCTGCGAGGAGTGGAACTCAACTCGGACGAACAAAATCTCTTGCGCAAGCAGGCGCAGGCCTTACTGGGTGGATTAAGTCACGGAATGGAATCGGTGGATCTCGTGCTTGAGGATTTTAACGGTCCACGGGAGGGGGATGATCAAGTCTGCCGGCTGATTCTGCGCAGGACCAACGAACCAGCAACGATTCTTCAACAACGGGGAGAAACAGCCATGGCGGTGGGATTGGCCGCCCTCGAACGCGCGGGGCGGCTGGTACACCGCCGCGAAGAGAAAGCCGTCGTGCGTCACCGATCGGCAGCGGCATTTAACTGAGCCCAGTCGGTCATGCCGCGGCGGATTGTTCGGAAACGGCTGCCGTATAGGCGATATCATACGACGCCGCGATATCAAACGCGGATGAACGCCGCACGGTCAATCGGGCTCCGAACGGATAGATCGCTTCCGAGCGAATCTCCAGATCGCCTCCCTCGGAATCCTCGGCATGGACTTCAGGGACCGTGGAAAAGGGAGGACAGAACGCCAGATGCGCTATGGCTTCTTTCTGGCCTGGGGCGAATTGAATTCTCACATTTCCCTCGATCGCTTCCCCATCTTCCACGACAATCCGACGCTGCCAATCCGTCGCGGACTCTGCGAGATTTGCCACGGCCTGCGTGATCTGAAATTCAGGAGCCGATTCGTCCACGCCGGAAACTTGGCTGGAGGATTCCGGAGCGCCGACCCACAAGCAGACCAGCCCCGTCGCGCAGAGCAACATCCCAACCCCAGCCGTCAGGCCTCCCCAGGCGAACGGCGACAATCCCGGACTGAACGCAGCACCCCACAACATCGGCCAGAAAATCGCGGAGACCGCCGGCAGCCAGCCGATGCGCGAATTCAATTTCTGGCCGCTCCTGCGCCAGAAAACGAGCGCCGCAATTGAAGCCGCAGAAATGGCAAGGCCGCTGGCCCAAGCCACCGGAGCGTTCAATGGCACCGTCAGCGCGCCGGACCACCGCCGGGAAAGAACCAGCGCATCGACGATCAAGAGGCCGAACCAGATCCCCAGCGCTAACGCGACCCGAGAATTCTTAGGCCCTGCGCGTCTCGCGAGATCAATTTTCCGGTTCGACATGCCCGATTCCCTTCGGAATGCTCTCCCAGTCGCCTGGAAAATGCGGCTCGCCAAGACTCAAAACCGCAACATCACGAAGAAACAGGCTGTCAGATTCAGCATCTGCAATCCCAGCGATTTCTTGGCGAACTTTGCGGATTTGCGTCTTGGCGAGGAACCGTGTTGATCATCCGCCCGATCAGACGTTCGCGAGCTTCAGCTTCGGCACGTCGCTGCCCAGTCCGGCTGCCTTGCGCAATTCCGCGGCCTTGGCCGTGGATTCCCAGGTGAAGTCGGCATCGCTCCGTCCGAAGTGGCCGCCGCTGGCGGTTTTCTGATAAATCGGCCGGCGTAATTGCAACGATTCGATAATGCCCTTGGGCGTGAGTTGGAAGAATTCGCGAACGAGAGCCGAGATCTTTTCTTCATCGATCTTTGACGTTCCGTTCGTATCGATGTGCACGCTGACCGGGTCGGCAACGCCGATCGCGTAAGCCAGCTGCACTTCGCATTCGTCCGCCAGTCCCGCGGCGACGATGTTCTTCGCGACATGCCGGGCCATGTACGCCGCCGAGCGGTCGACCTTGGTCGGATCCTTGCCGCTGAACGCCCCGCCGCCGTGACGCCCCCAGCCGCCGTAGGTGTCGACGATGATCTTCCGTCCGGTCAAACCGGTATCACCGTGCGGCCCGCCGACGATGAACTGTCCCGTCGGGTTGATGTGGTACTTGGTGTTTTTGTTGATCAGTTGCGCGGGGACTGATTTCTGCACGACCTGCGACACCACAAAGTCGCGAATCATCTCCTGGGTCGCCTGTTCGGCATGCTGCGTCGACACGACGATCGCCGAAACGCCGACGGCCTTGTTCTCGGCGTTGTATTCCACCGTCACCTGGCTCTTGCTGTCCGGCCGCAGCCAGTCGACTTCTTTTTTCTGCCGGGCTTCCGTCAACCGATTGATGATCCGGTGCGACAGGGCGATCGGCAGCGGCATTAACTCTTCGGTCTGATTGCAGGCGTAGCCGAACATCAAACCCTGGTCGCCCGCGCCGTCCCGATCGACGCCCATGGCGATATCCGGGCTTTGGCTATGAACCTTCAACAGGACTTCGCACGTATCGGCATTGAAACCGATGTCGGTGTTGACGTAGCCGATGTCCCGCACGACTTGCCGCACGATCTTTTCGTAATCGACCTTGGTCGCCGACGTGATTTCACCCGCCACGCACACGAAGTCGGTCGTGCACAGCGTTTCACAAGCGACTCGCGACCGCGGATCGCCCGCCAGATGCGCGTCCAGCACCCCGTCTGAAATCTGATCCGACACCTTGTCCGGGTGCCCCATGCTGACTGATTCGCTTGTGAAGTAATAATTCGCCATCGAAAATTGCCTTGTTCTGGTTCGGAACGGCATCGCTACCGCGGGCAACGCACAATCCAGAGGGTTCTGAGAGCAGCGCCAACAGGTCCACATTGTAAGCGTTGACCCGACCGGCCTCAACGATACACGCCGATCTGCCTGCAAAAACCAGGCGTCCGGCCTTGCAAAAGACCGGACGCCCACATCAACAATCGCTTACCGATCACTCGGCGCAGCAGGCGACGCTGCAGGTCTCCTGAGCACAGTCGACTCCGCACACGGCGCCGTCGAGGCAGCAGGTGACCGAGGCCGAGACGTTGACGGCCCGGGTGGCATCTGCCGCCGCGATCAAGTCGGTCTCCACCTTCGTCGATTCCCAGGGAATCGACGTGAGCCCCGTTCGCCGTGGCTCGGAACAGCATCCAGCCGACGCCATTTTCGTCGCGCTGCTCGCTGCCGTGCAGCACGGGCAGACGCAGTCATCACAGACGCACGGCCCGCCGGAACAGCACTCGCAATCGGCGGGGCAACTGCAATGACACCCTTCGCCGCAGAGGGCACAGCCCTGGCAGCATGAACTTGCTGCCAGACGGGTCGCCGGGGCAGACGCAGAAACCAATAATCCCACGGCCGAAGCCATGGCCATGGATGTCAATACGGCTAACTTCATCATGATGGAATTTCTCCCAGGAAATGCGTAAGGAACTCGTCTTGGGACAGAGAAAAACAGACACGCCGCGACAACGGCTTGCCGGTTCAGAACGACTCGACGCGCATTCCGCGCGGAATCATTCCCGCCAGACGCAGAAGAGAATGCGCAGCGGCGGCGATCCCAGATCGACGACTTCGTCTTGCGCCGATCCCAACGCCCGCATCATCAACGTGACGCTGTCGCTCGGCGGCGGCAGGATGGCCGTGACCATCTCGGCCGGCAATCGCCAGAGATTCACGCTGGAAACCACCGCCGTCAGCGGTCGCTTCAATTCACATTTCGGACAATGGTCGCATCGCCCTGGCGATTCGGCTTTGGAGGCGGATTGATCCTGGCAGCAGGGAGACTGATGTTTCGCCGCACCGTGTTGGCAGGCGGGCTGGGCCGCCGCTTTTGTGGCCGCGCCGCAACATTGCCGGCACTCCAGCGCTGCAAGCAACGGCGACACGGTCATTACCGCGGCCATCCACCCCGCCAGCATCATTCGTGTGAGATCGCGAATCATCTCGGAGTCACTTGCATTCTATGAACAGCCAAACAGGCATTCGCCGTAGCAACCTCGTCATGGCCAAGTATCGGCTCACTTTTCAGAACGGTCAAGATGGACTGACGGAATTCCCTGACCGTCTTGAGATCCTCATCTGGGTAATTATCCGCCCCCCACGATCGGCAGAAAATGGACTTCGCTCGTCGATTCCAGTTTCGCCCGCAAGCCGTGACGCGTCAGGACGTCATTTACCGACACCTGAAACCCAGGGATGATGTCTTCGCCACGACAGAGGCGCGCTTTCACGCCGGGATGCAGCCGTTCAATTTCCTCCAGGACTTCACCGACGGTCGCCCCCGGCACAACCAGTTGGGTTTGCCCGCCGGTCAGTTCACGCAGCGGCGCCGGGATGAAAATGGTCGGCATGGGGAAATGTCAAACGAACAAATCCAAATGTCAAAAAGCGATGGCTACTCGTTTGGCATTGGTCATTGAGATTTTTTCATTTCTTCGAAATCGCCTTCCAGACTTTTGGCGGCGACATCGGCAGTTCGGTCAGGCGCACGCCGGTCGCCCGCTGGATGGCATTGGCGACGGTCGCCGGCGGCGCGACAATCGGGGTTTCGCCCACGCCGCGTACGCCGTACGGATGGCCCGGATTCGGCACTTCGATGATCACCGTTTCGATCATCGGCACATCGAGCGCCGTCGGCATCCGATAATCGAGAAAGCTGGCGTTCCGCATCCGGTCCTGATCGTCGTAGAAGTATTCTTCGTTCAACGCCCAACCGATCCCCTGCACCGTGCCTCCCTGCATTTGCCCTTCGACATAACTGGGATGAACCGCCTTGCCGGCATCTTGAATCGCCGTGTAGCGCAGCACCGTGACTTTGCCCGTTTCGTGATCGACTTCCACGTCGGCGATATGAACGCCGAAGCCGTTGGTCGAACATTCCGGCGCGACCGATGCCTTGCCCACCACAGGCGCCAGACATTTTTCGGCGACCTTTTGCGCGAGCTGCTTAAACGTCAACGACGAACCATTCTGGGTGTACGTGCCGTCCTTCACGCTGATCTTCGACGCGTCGCATTCCCACAATGTCGCAGCCCGTTCCTTCATCTGCTGTTCGAGATCGAGGCCCAAGGTGTAAGCGGCCAAACCCGTGGCAAACGTCACCCGGCTGCCGCCTGTCAAAAACGTGTAACCGACGGAATCGGTATCGGCGACGCGCGGCTTCACGTCTTCCGCCGCAATGCCCAGCGTCTCCGCCAGTTGCATGGCAATGCTGCACCGGCTGCCGCCGATGTCGGTCGAACCTTCGACCAGCGTCACCGAGCCGTCGTCATTCACGCTCGCGGAACAGCTGGAGGCGCCCCCGATGTTGAACCAGAAACCGGCGGCGATTCCGCGGCCGCGATTCTTGCCGGTCAACTTCGAATTCCAATGCTCACTTTTCTTGGCAGCTTCCAAACATTCGACGAGCCCGACGCGCGGGAAGACCGGACCGTCCACGCGCCGGGTCCCTTCCTTCGCTGCATTTTTCAAGCGGAATTCCAGCGGATCGATGTTGAGCTTCAGCGCCAGTTCGTCGATCACCTGTTCGCACGCATACGCCGCCTGGGTGGCGCCCGGCGCGCGATAAGCCTGCACCTTGGGCTTGTTGCACATCACGTCGTAACCGTCGACCTGAGCGTGGGGGAACTCGTAGCAACTGAACAGGCACATGCAGCCCGGCCCGATCATTCCCCCCGGAAACGCCCCCGTCTCATACACCAGATAGCCTTCGCCCGCCGTCAGCGTGCCGTCTTTTTTCGCGCCGATTTTCACTTTCATATACGAGCCCGGCGTCGGCCCGGTACCCTGAAAGACTTCGTCGCGCTGCATGGCCAATTTTACCGGCCGGCCACATTTTCTGCTGAGCAGAGCCGCCACGGGTTCCAGGTAGACGATGATCTTGCCGCCGAATCCGCCGCCGATCTCGCAGGGCGTCACGACGCACTGAGCCGCCGGAATCTGCAACAACTCGCAAACCTGTTGTCGGCAATTGAACGAGCCCTGGGTTGCCGTCCAGATCTTGAGCCGCTGGTCTTCATTCCACTCGGCGACGCAGATGTGCGGTTCGATATATCCTTGATGGACCGTCGCCGTACGAAACTCCCGTTCGACAACGACGTCGGCCTCAGCGAAGCCTTTTTTGACGTCTCCTTTGACAAATTGAATGTGAACAGTCGTGTTCGACGGCTGATCACCCTTTTTCCCCATGAAATCGGTCCGGACATCGTCGTGAAGAATCGGCGCGCCGTCCTTCATCGAGTCCAGAGCCCACGTCACGCTGGGCAGCGGTTCGTACTCCACCTCGACCAGTTGCATCGCCTCGTCCGCGATATGCGGGTTTGTCGCCGCGACGGCCGCGACCGCATGGCCTGTATAAAGCACTTTGCCGTGCGCCAGGCAATTCGCCGCCAGATGCGGCAGATGAATCGCCCCGGCTTCGCCCATCATCGCGACTTTGTCGGTGAGATCCGGGAAATCGGCCGAGGTCACGACGGCGAGCACGCCAGGCAGTTTCAGCGCGGCGCTGGCATCGATGGATTTGATCTTCGCATGCGGATGCGGGCTGCGGATCATCCGCGCATGCGCCATGTTCGGCAGTTGCACGTCACCGGTGTAGATGGCCTTGCCAGTGACCTTGTCGGCTCCGTCATGTCGCACAGGGCGTTTGCCGAGCACCGAATAAGTTTTTTTACCGAGATACAGGTCTTTAGGTTCCGACATGCTTCAGTTTCCCCGCAATTCGGAGGTCGTTCTTCAGGTCAAACTGTCGAATGATGAAATCCGAATGTCGAAAGTACGCAAGCCATGGAAGCTTTCTTTTCGACATTCCGGAGGATTCGACATTCGTTATTTCTTCACCAACTCTTTCGCCGCGGCCTGCACGGCTTTCACAATCTTGTCATAACCCGTGCAGCGGCAGAGATTGTTCGCCAGATTGAACCGAATGTCGTGTTCGCTCGGGTTCGGATTTTTGTCGAGCAGCGCCTTCGCGGCGACCAGAAAGCCCGGCGTGCAAATGCCGCATTGCAGCGCCGCCCCTTCCAGAAAACACTCCTGCAACGGGTGCAGATGCGTGTGATCGGCGAGCGATTCCACGGTTTCAATCTTCGCTCCTTCCGCTTCCACGGCGAGCACCAGACAACTATTCACCGGCACGCCGTTCATCAGCACCGTGCATGCGCCGCAATTTCCGTTGTTGCAGCCCTCTTTGGCGCCAGTCAACCGCAACGTGTCCCGCAGCACTTCCAACAAGCTCTGACGCGGTTCGCAGAGAAACTCCACCGTCTCATTGTTGATGGTCGTGGCGACTTGTGTTTTAGCCATGAGGAATTCCGGCGTTCTTATGGAAAGTTTGATGATCCGATGATCAATCGGCGTCCGTCGTCAGCTGATTCTTCTGTCCATCCAGGATTTGCTGTTTGACCTGCGCGATTTCAGCTATTCGCCCGATCCACCGCCGCGGCCAGCGTTCGCTTCACCAGCACGCCGACGAGATGCAGCCGGTATTCCGCCGGTCCACGCATGTCGCTGATCGGCGTCGCCACTTTCTTCGCTAATTCGCCCGCCTGGGCATAGGTTTCGTCGTTCAACGGCTTCCCGGCGAGCCATTGACTGGCCTCGGCCGCGAATTTCGGGGTCGCCGCCACCGCCGAGAGGGCGATGCGCGCCTCATCAATCTTGTCGCCGGCGGAATTCAACTTCACCCACGAAGCCGCGCCCACCACAGCGATGTCCATTTCGTTGCGAGGGATGAAGCGCTCGTAGGCCGAGCCGGACTTGGCTGCGGGCGCGGGGAAGACCAGCGCCTGAAGCACATCCCCCTTCTGCAGGACGTTCTTTCCGGGTCCCGTGCAAAATTCCGCCGCGGGAACTTCTTGAGTTCCTTTGGCTCCGGCGATCACGCACTTCGCTCCCAGGACAATCAACGGGGCCAGCGTATCGCCGGCGGGAGACGAGTTGCACAGGTTGCCCCCCACGCTGGCCCGCCCTTGAATCTGCCAGCCGCCGACAATCCGTGCCGCATCCGTGAGGGCCGTATATTTTGCTGTGATCTCCTTGTTTTCATACAGGAGATAACACGGCACCGCCGCTCCGAGATGCAATCCTTGCGGCGACAACTTCAGTTCCATCACTTCGGGAACTTTTTTGATGTCGACCACCAGATCGGCGTCGCGCAGATGTTCCCGCAACTGCACGATCAAGTCCGTCCCGCCGGCCAGAACGCGAGCCGTCCCTTTGGCGGCCGCCAACAGCTGTGTCGCCTCGGCCAACGACGTCGGCGCGGCGTATTCGAAGTTTTTCACGGGAAACCCTTTTTGACCGGATGAGCCACAGACGAGGAACCGGGGCTCTCATTCGAATGTTCAGACTTACGATCATACGCGATCAGCATAAGCTTGCAAACTTGACGACTTGCCAAGAGAAATGAAAAGCCCGGCTTGAGATCAAGCCGGGCTGCTATCCACTCGCTTATTCGATGCTCGATTAACCCACCGAGTATTCCTTATTTGTCACGATGCCCGGCAGCGGAATCGGGTATTTCCCATTCGCGTCCGCCAACAGCGGGGCCGGGCCGCCGACCTTCAAATCGGCCAGGTTCGGCGCGAATTCGTGGTCCAGATTCAGGAATTCGTCCAATCGAATGAGCTGACCCGTGTGGCACGCCATGCGGCCCATCGATGTCACGGCGCTCGCCATGGCACCTCGTTCCACCTCGTTGTAGGGCTTGTCCTTCCGGATGGCTTCGATCAGGTGGTCCCATTCCAACTGGTACGGATTCGGCTCGTTCGGCGGGTAGGCCCACACCTGGTCTTCTTTCACGAACCGCTGGCCCTTGTAGATGCGGCATTTTGCCGGGTGATGCCCGGAGGTCGAAATCACGCCGCAACCCTTGGAGCCGTGCACATAGCTGGCGAACTCGTTCTGGCAACCGTCCATATAACGGCCTTCGACCATCATCTTGGTGCCGTCGGCGAACGTGTATTCCATCGTGTACACGTCAAAGTTCTGGTCGATGTTGTCGCCGCGATAATGCCGGCCGCCGTATCCCTTCACATCCACCGGCCACTCATCCTTCATCCAGCACGATTCATCGATGTTGTGAATGAGGAAGTCGCTCACCGCGCCGCCGCTCGCCCACAGGAAGCCGTGGAAGTTCCGAATCTGGTATTCCAGCTCGTTCACATCGGCCGGTTTCGGCTTCACGAAGGCATGGCCCGTCGGTCCGGCCACGCGGTAAGCGCGAATCAACAGGACGTCGCCGATCTGGCCGTCTTTGATGCGGTCGTGCAGTTCCTGCCGCGCCACGCAGTGCCGGCACATCAATCCCACACCGACTTTCAGGTTCTTTTCGCTGGCCTTTTTGCCGAGCTCGATGATGCGCCGCGTCGTCGGTCCGTCGACCGTGATCGGCTTTTCCATGAAAACGTTCAGACCCTTTTCGATGGCATATTGAAACATCAGCCAGCGAAACGCCGGCGGCGTGGTCAGCAGCACGACATCGCCCGGCTTCAAACAATCCATCGCCTTTTTGTAAGCATCGAACCCGACGAACTTGTGATCATCGGGAACCTCGACCTGCTTGTCGAATTTGTCCTTGGTGATCTTAAAGCTCTTTTCCAGACGATCGGGAAACGCATCCGCGACGGCGACGAGTTTGGTCGGGCCGCTCGTCGTCGAGAGGGCATTGGCAATCGCCCCGGTACCGCGTCCGCCGCAACCCACGAGCGCCAATTGCACCGTCTCATTCACGCCCGCGTGCACGTACGGAGCCAAACTGCCCGCTAACGTGGCGGCCGCAGCGACTTGGCCGGACGTTTTCAACAGGTCTCGGCGGGAAATCCCCGGCTGGGTCGATTCGCTCATGAAACTTCTCTCCTGGCAGATGATCAGGGCGGGTGGGCGAGCAGCGTCGGGCCGAACATTCGACAGCGACTTATGTTCCGTCACTTTCGCCGCGCAGAGAGGGGCTTGTCAACCGTAGACATCGCACAAAAACCTCTCGCTTCCGTCATGTTGCAGCCACGGGAAGCCCCCAGTACGATCCCTCTTCGCGAATGAAGACTCTGAGATTCGGAATTCGGCGGTTCTTATGCGGCTACATCCTCATCTCTACGCCGCCATCGCGCTGATCGTTTGGCTTGTTTTCGCCATTCACACCGCCACCCAGATGTCCATCACACACGACGAATTCTGGCACCTTCCGGCCGGAGTCCGCGCCTGGCAGGGAGATTTTGCGGTCGATCGGCTCAATCCGCCCGTCAGCCGTTTCTTGGCGGCGCTGCCGCTAGTGCTCAGCGGCCTGAGGCTGGAACCGGCGGACGATGCCTCCGCGCTCGGCATTCAATTCGTCGCCTCGCACGCTGATTTTCAACAATGGTACGTGTGGGGACGATGTTTTCACCTCGCCTGGACCGTGGCCACGGGGGTGTTGATCTATGGCTGGGCCCTCAAACAGTTCGGGCTGGCCGCTGCGAGATTATCGCTGCTCTGCCTGCTGGCGTGTCCCAATGTGCTGGCCCATGGATCGATTGTCACGCCCGATGCCGCGGCAATGTTCGGGTTTGTCGTCACGAGTTGGTGTCTGGCCCAATGGGGTTCCTACCCTACTTGGCAACGCGCCGTGTTCGCGGGCGTTGCCTTGGGCTTTCTCCAAGGCATCAAATTCACCGGCGTGGTTTTTGGTCCGATCGTGCTGCTCGTCGGCGCCTGGACGATTTATCGCGGTGTTTCGGTGAACGGCCAATCGGCTCGTCGAGGAAAGGTCTTCGGGCAACTCGCGACAATCCTCATCGTCAGTTTATTCGTCCTCGCGGCCTGTTACGGTTTTCAGGGATTCGGCCGCCCCCTGGGCCAATACGCCCTGCAAAGCGAAAGCCTCCGCGGCTGGCAACAACGATTGACACCGTTGGCGGCGCTCCCCATCCCGCTACCCGCCGATTATCTCCTCGGCGTCGATCAACAGCGATTCGTCATGGAACAGCAGCATCCGATTTTTCTGGATGGCCAGTGGCGCGTCTCGGGGTTCCTCGATTACTACCCAAAGGCCGTCCTCTACAAATTGTCACATGGCTTTCAACTGCTGATGGCCCTGGGCCTGGTCGCCGCCTGGCGATTCCGCCGACGAGGATTCACCCCCGCCGCTCTCTCCTGGTGGGGACCGGTGGCGATTCTTTTCACCCTGGCGACATTCAGCAACATGCAACTCGGTATTCGTTATGTTTTGCCGATCGTCCCGTTGGGCGCGCTGCTGGCGGGACACGCGACAAGATTTCTCGAACCCGTTTCAGTCCCCGCCCGCCGGTTTCTTGCGATCGTAACAGCCCTGGTGCTGATTTCTGCGCTGCGTCATCATCCGCATCATCTCGCCTACTTCAACGAGTACGCCGGGGGACCGATCGGCGGGCGCTATCATCTGCTCGATTCCAATCTCGACTGGGGACAAGACCTGCTCCGCGCGAGAGACTTCATTCAGGCCCATGCCGACGAAACTCCGCAGTTTCTTTACTTCGGCACCGTCTCCCCGAAGCAGGTCGGCGCCGCGGCTCCCTTTCCTCCCTCGCGCGCACCGCAACCGGGCCTCTATCTCATCAGCGTTAACTTCGTCATGGGCCGCCCTCACGCCGTCTGGACCCCCGACGAAAACCGACGTTCACTCGACTTCCAGGAATTCGGCTACTTCCGTGATTTCGAACCGATCGGCCACGCCGGCTATTCCATCGATATCTATCGCATCACCACCGACGACATCCGACAAGCGGTGCTTCGCGGGCGAACTCCCTGACTGGTCCTCTGTGGCGCAATTCTCTCCGTTGTCCCTGAAAAATCCTCCGCTTGCAGAAATTGCCCGAATCTGAGACAACCCCGCTCCAATCTCCCCGATTGTTTTTTCAACTCGAACAGTGATGGTTCCCCGCCAGGGGCAAGGGTCTGTCATGCGCGCGGCGTTACCGCCCAGCCTGATCAGCGTTTGTCTGTGCCTGTTCGGCATGGTCAACCCCGGTTTCGCGCAGTCTTGGGGGCCGGCAACGTCCGTGGTCCCGCCCTGCGGCTGCGGTCCGACCACGATCATCGCCCCCTCGACCATCGCGCCTCAGCCGATGTTTTACGACGCGCCGCCGCCGGTGTTCTACGACCCGGGATACGGCTACAACTCCATGGCGCCTGCCATGCCGCGGCGCCCGTGCCCCCCTTGGCGGCCTTGCGGTCCGGGGGAATCGTTCGGCGGCAATCGGCTGTTCAAACAAGGATATGCCGGCGCCGATTTTCGTCCCGCCTGCGCCCAGCATGACGCCTGCCTGATGGGCGGTCGATGCTCGCGCTATCAATGCGACCGTCAGTTTCTTGAGAATCTCGACGCCGCCTGCTGCTGCTCGTCGCGTCCCTGGCTCTGCCGTCTGAAAGCCCGCAAATACTATCTGGGCGTCCGGCTGTTCGGCTGGCTGTATTGAGGGAAGGGTCTCTCGCGAAGCCTCCCAGACGCGAAGTTCGCAAA
>JAXMBR010000050.1:0-25410 GCA_046349715.1 Planctomycetaceae bacterium
ATTGCTGTCAGAGTTGCTCAAGCCGCTCTTAAAAGAATTCTCCGCGGTCTTACGTTCCGCGGGCGTCACGGCGACGTTCAACGGCTTGCCAGCACGCAGCAGCAAAAATGTCATCGGCTTCATCTGCGCCTGCTGCACTAAAGTCGACAGTTGTGCGATGTCTGCTGGCTTAGCCGTTGTTTCGCCGAATGTCACTTGCGTGATAATATCGTGAACATGAAGTCCCGCGGTGCTGGCGGGGCTGTCGTCGGCGACTTGTCGAATCACCAGCCCGCTCAGCCCTAATTGGGCCCCCAGCGTGTCATCGGTCGGTTGACACGATAAGCCAAGCCAATAAGTGGTGGACTGAGGCTCCGTTCCACGAACGGCATCGAGAGTTTCAGTGGTTGCGAGATCTTCCACCACCAGGACATTGACCGGAGCTGTTCCTGCCGGCGTTTGCGGCGCCGCGTTTTTGCCGTCTGCCGGCGGAATAGCGGGCGGGCCTTCCGCTGTCGCAAAAGCTGGCAGGGCCAGGACGGCGATTATTCCCCACAACACCGTTCGCTGCATCATTCGCTCCTTGCAAAAGTAAACTTACTGAAACGCGACAGGCCGCTGTTCGATGACCACGTCGCTGACGGGGGCAATCCCTTGCCGGCCGTTCGCCAATGAAACGGGAACGTACGTCCGTTCCTCGTGAATCACGTATCCTTGAGCTTCCAACTTGCGCCGCAATTCATCCGGCAGGGCAGATTGCCGCAGCAATTTCGCGGCCTCGAACTCCGGAGCCTCGATCACCGGCACCTCGACGGACTGCGCTCCCGCCGGGCCGTCAGCGAACACGAGCTTCAGCGTTTGATGAATGGGAGCGGCGTCAGTTGGGAACGTCGTCGCCACTGGCGCTGCCGGTTCTGTCACAACGGCAACAGGCTGACGCGTATGTTCGATCGCCATGCCCAGTCCCAAACACATCAACCCAATTGCACAGGCCAACGCGAGTTGCCCGATCGCCGATTTTCCGGTCCCCTTGCCCCCCTCGCGGGGGAGAGGGTTAGGGTGAGGGGGGAAGCCAGCAGCCAGAGTTCGTCCGCGCATGCCCCCCTCATCCGGCCTCGCGACCACCTTCTCCCCTGCGGGGGAGAAGGGACCATTCGGCAACGCCTCACGCAGCTCCCGACGAAACGCGTCCGCTTCGAGCAAGCCGAGCGCGAGCCGCTTCCAGCCGTTCGACGAGTCGTCGAGCGCCGCCAGGAAAGCCCGCTGTTCGGAGCAGGAGAGTTCGCCGTCAATCAGTCGCGCCCACTGTTTTTCGTCGTCGGTCATCATCGGATCGCCTCGCTGACGGATGTCTGAATCAACTTGTCGCGCAGCCGTTGCCGCGCTCGATGCAACCGCCTCGACCGCACTGTGCCCGATGCCCAGATGCGCCGCCAACTGGTGATAGCTCCAGTCCTCGGAGTATTTGAGCAGCAGAATTCCGGATCTTTCGCCATCAGCGTCTCCAGCCGCCTGGCGCACCGTCTGCAACTCCGCCGCCAAGAGCCATTCTCCGGGATCACTACCGCTCTCCGCCGATAAGCCTCGTTGCTGCAACCATCTCAATTTCAACCGCCGTTGACGGCCGGCCTTCCGCCGATAAAGCAATGACTGCCGTACCGCCAGCCGATACAGATAGGTCTGATCCGATCGGCCGCGGCTGAGTCTGCGGCTTGGAAATCGCGAGCGCGACTTCTTGAAACACGTCGACCGCCGACGATTCGCCGGTTCGCGCCAGAATGACCGTTCGCAACCAACGCGAGTGCGTCGCTAAAGTCGCTCCGTCGATACTGGGGGCGTCGTTCGCATCCATTTCACCAGATTGTTGCCGCCCGACGAGAAATCTTGCAGGCTACTGGCAAAAATCTGGAACATTCAGAAATGAACGCCGAAGCCGTGCGATGGAACTCTTGCGTTATGAAACGGAAGTGTTTGCGGCGCACCACCGCGTATCGGCCCCGTTCCGGAAATGATCAGGCACCATCGGCAATGATGGAATCCGCCCAGGCAAGACCATCCTCGAGATCGGGGGTATCCTCGGAAATTGCGACCAGACTAACGCCCTGAGCGACCCGTCCCGGTGCCGGCGATAAAGACTCCAAATGAAATAGGCGTCGCACCGCCTGACGGCGACGACGAAGTTGGCGTGCTCAAAGCACAACGAGCCGAGTTCACGAATTGGCGCGACTTGTTGCCAGGCCATGGGAGAAAACGAGCAAAATCAAGGGGACGGTCGGGAGAAGTGATTTATCTTACATTTCCTTTTCCCCCCGTGTTGAGACGAAGAAAATGGTCATGAGCGAATTTCTCAATGAATTGAGACAGCGTTGCAACGGTGACGGGCGGCCTGGCCATGCCCGAACGGTCGGCGAACCGTCCGCAACGAACATAACCGTCTTCATATCACTGGAGATACCACAACCGCCCTTCGCAAAGGAAGGGGATGTCATCGAAACGCCGAGGATTGCCGCTCGTTACTGTCGCCGGGCTTCGCCGGGGAGGGAGTTCTGCCAGAAACCGGTCCGTGCCGCTTCCCAATACTGGAGTGAGCTTGTCGTTGTGTCCGCCATTTTGATCTGACGAACGCTTGGGGTCCAAGGCGGCCTCGTACAGGGCGCGGCCTTGCTTGAAGGGTACGATATCGTCCGCATCACCATGGCTGATCAGCAGCGGACCGGGGTACTGTTTGATCTTTTCCAGCGAGTTGAACTCGATCGTCGTCAGCGCTTTGACCGGCACAATGACATGCGATTGGGCGACATCGGGAAACGAACTGAAGGTACTGGCGAGAATCAGCCCCCGCGCACCGTCCATCGCCAGGTCGATCGCGACCGCGCCGCCGAGCGACTGCCCCATCAGCACGATTTCGTGTTCGGCAACGCCGGCACGGTGCGCCAGCCATTTCCGGGCGGCACGCGCATCCTGCAACAAGCCCGCTTCCGAAGGTCGCCCCGCGCTGCGACCGTAACCGCGATAATCGAACGCCAGCACCGACGCGTCGTTTCCTCGCTTCAGGCCGTCGAGCATTGACGCGAGGTAGGTGATGTTTCCTGCGTTTCCGTGGCAAAACAAGATGACGACGCGCGGCCGGGGATGCTCGACATACCAGCCATGCAGTTGCGTGCCGTCGGCGGCGGCGAACCAGGCGTCTTCGGGCTGAATTTCTTCCGGCTGCCAATCCCCCAGCGGATAGCGCATGGGGACGAACGCCAGGCGATGTTCGAGCATCGCCAGGGGCGAGACCGGCGACAACGAGGCGCACCCCGAACCCGTCAGCCCGAGGGCGACCAGCGAGAGCCAGAATTGATCTCGGCGGATGATGCGCCGGGTTTGGTCGCTCATTGCGTCGGTATCATGAATTCAAAATCGATGCCCTGATCGTCGTCCCAAGGAAATCACGTCCTCCAGGAAAAAGAGCTGCCAAGATGTATCGCCGGGCGGGGCCTGACCACAAGGTGAAGAACCGGTCCCGGCTACCCGGAGAGATCGATTGCGGCTCGCCGACCGTGAATCTCGGCAGAATCTGCAGCAAGCGGCCCAATTGGCGACGAATCAGCAGGGATGTTGCGGCCGTCCGTCGCTCACGGCGTAGGCCTCGACTTCGAAGGGATTATCGAGATAAGGAGACCCGCCGCGAAGCCAGACCCAGCCGCCGGCGAGAAAATACGCCGGGATAAAGAGCGGTCCCCAGCGTTCGTATTGGCGGACATGGACACGTTCATGGACGCGGGTGCGATCGAGCTCGGCCAGATTCGCGCCCACGACGACATGGCCGAGCGTGATGGCCGAAATTGTGCTGAGAAACGGACTGAAGCGTGACAGCAGCTTCGTCAGGTCGCCGCCATGAACTTCGAGAACGCCATCGACGACTCGGCATCCGCCGCCACGCCACAACGCCACCGCCGCGGCCGTCAATCCCACCAGCGAACCCGGGCTCACCCAGAGATAGAGCAACAGTCGCCAGCAGAAACGAACCATCTCGGCGTCAAGAGTTCATCAGATGTTACGCGGCGGCGCGGGGTTGGAAGTTGCCTTTGCTTTCGATGATCGATTCGGCGTCGAACCGCTTGCCGAAGTAGTACTGCTGCGCCTTGGGATCGCGCAACACGGTTTCCGCGTCGCCGCTGACGAGAATCTTGCCGGCAAAGACGACGTAGCTGCGATCGGTAATGGTCAGCGTCTCGCGTTCACGGTGGTCGGTCAGCAAAATCGAGATGCCGCCATATTTCAAGTCGGCGATGATGTCCTGAATGCTGTGAATGGTGACGGGGTCGATGCCGGTGAACGGTTCGTCGAGCAGGATGAGTTTGGGCCGGCTTGACAGGCAGCGGGCGATTTCCAGCCGGCGTCGTTCGCCGCCGGAGAGGGTATGGGCCAATTGCCGCCGTTTTTCGCTCAGCCCGAATTTGCCCAGGAGTTCATCCAGTCGATGCCGGCGCTCCTTGGCGGACAACGGCAGGAATTCCAGGATGGCGATGATGTTCTGTTCCACGGTCAGTTTGACGAAAATGCTTTCGTCCTGGGGCAGATAACCCATCCCGGCCTGGGCCCGTTTGTAAAGCGGCCAGCGCGTGACGTCGACATCGTTGAACATCACCTTGCCGGCGGTCGGCGTCACGAGGCCGCAGGTCATGCGGAAGCTGGTGGTCTTGCCGGCGCCGTTCGGTCCTAAGAGGCCGACGATTTCTCCCGGTTCTACATGAAAGTCGACTCCGTCGACCGCCCGTTTGCCGGGATATTGCTTCACCAGTCCTACACAGCGCAACAACGACATGGCCGATCCTCCGTGACAATCGCGAAGGATACCCGGGCGGCGAGATTCCGAAAAGAGGGATTCCCAACGGGCCAGGGCCTGACCGCCGCCCGGCAGATCGGCGTTTCCTCGTTGGCATGCCGATCGCCAAGCTGGAACATGAGTCGCCTGCGTGCGGGGACGCTGCCAGCTTCGTCGAGGCTTCGTCGCCTGGCGTCCACCCGGCCGAGATCGAGGACGACGCGGCCGCCGCCGTCCTGTTCGATGCGCAGCCGCACCTTCCCGTGATAACTGTCGGCATTGTTGAGGTAGTAGAACTTGCGGTCTTCGCCCGTGCTGAGCCTCGTGATCACCAGCCGTTGCCGGCGACCGTCGGGACTTTCAGCGCAGCGAAAATCCAGGACTTCCACGGGATTCGTGCCGTTCCCGACGATCGTCGACGCAACTGCCCGTTGGGCAGCTTGCGATCCAGCACCTCCAGCGTTCGCTGGCCTCTTCCAGCCCGACCTGGCGATGGGCAGAGCACGTCGAACTCGTACGGTCGATCGGCGGTGACCTGAAACGTCAATTTCATCACGGAATCCCCCAGGTTGGCGTCGTTGGGGAGCGTCAGAAACACCGGCAGGCGGAAGGTCTCGTTGGTGGCGGCCGTGAGCGTCCATTCATGGGTTCCGCTTGCCAGCCGGAGCGGCATCGGTCAGGAACTGCGATTTTATTCCGTCCGGCGTGAATGGAGGTTTTGACGGGTCGGAGTCTCCAGCACGACTATGCCCGCTCACGCCGAGGGAAGGTATTTCGGCCGACGACGGCGTCTTCGTGGCTACCACCGCTGCGAATTTTTCCGGACGGCGAATTGAGTCGCTAACCGCCAGCGGGCGACCGCCTCAGAACACCCGACGAGAATTTTAGGAGTCGAGTTGACGGAGATCGTCTGCCTTCGAGGACGACTCCAGCGGGGTGGTGCGCCCCACAGGTCGACTCCACGACATTCCCGCCCAGATAGAATTGCTCCGATTCCTCGTCGGGAGAGTCGTTCCAAATGAAGATGACCACTTCATGATCGCGGCGAAGACGGCGTTGCGGCTCTTGCCGGGAAACTGGATCTCGCCCAGGTATTCCGCTCCCTGCAGCGCAAGGGCGGTCGTGCGCCACGGTAAAAACAGCTCGGCCGGCGCGCCGTCCGGTTGCAGTAGTCCGCATCGGCCGTCGATCACTTTGTCGACGAACACGCCTTCCACGCCGGCGACCTTGGCCGCGAGCATCTGTCGAACCAGGCGATTGGCCCGTTCCGCAGGATCGTCGATGTCTGAATCGGGTTGGGCACGACCCACCGCGCCGTGGAGGCCGTCTTGGCGGCGGCGAACGCGGCGCGCAGTTCATCAAAGTTGAAACTCTTCGACTGCCGCAGAGAGACAAAGCCCAGCGTGCGCTGATTGATGCCGTCGAGCGGGCGCTCCAACTGCCAGGGGATGCCGATTTCGGCATTGAGTCCGATGCGGTTGATCTGCGAGTGCGCTGCAAGGTTCCGATTGAGATCGGACAGTCCTTCAAAGCTGGAATCGTCCTCGCCGCCGATCTGCCAATGACGGATCGTGGATGAGAACCGTGCCACGACTTGTTCCAGCGTCGGCCCCCAGACATCGGGCTGGAAGATTTCGCTGACTCCCAGCCAATTCCCAGCGAACTTGGTCCTGCTGCAGCCGGAGGATCACTGAGAATGCCGACCGGCAGGACGCTCGCGTCATCGAGTTGATCGAACAGATCGGTCGGGCCCTGGTCGATTTCGGATCGTCAACCCGACGCTGTCCCAGACGGGATACTTGATCCACCATGCCCGCCTGGCGCGATGTTCACCAGCACGTCCGAGAAATCTGGCGGGCGGAACGGAGATGACCAGGCCGAATTCGCCGAGGAGACGCCGACCAGTCGCATGACCGCCAGCGAGGTTTTCAGCGCAGCAGGTCTTGTCCGTCGCACCGCAGCACGGCCGACAGGCGATAAAATCCAGGCTTGCTGGTCAAGCCGCCAAGGAACGGGGTAGGCCTTGCCGGAACGGCGACTTCTGCGGAGCCGCTGGTATGGAATTCTCGGACAACGCTTCCACGTGTTCTGCCAGGATCTCTCCTTCCGCGTTCCGGAATTCGAATTGAATTTCGTAATCGCGTCCCGGTTCCAGTCCGCTCACCGTGGAAGTCACATTGATCTCGGAGCCTTCCTTGCGAAAGTGGGATTCGTAATTGCTTTCAATGGCCAATCGCGGCGAACGGCTGAGGGTCAGATCGTCAAACCACGCGGAACCGGTGATCTCGGTCCCTTCGCCGGGAACCAGGTGGCAGCCGATCACCACAAACCGAACGTGCGGCGCCGGTGCGATCGGGCCGATGTTGACGCTCGTCCATTCGGAAGTTTCACCGCCGACCGCCCGGGTGAGAAAACGCTGCAGACGCTCTCGACGCTCGTTCAACAGAGAGACGGAAATCAGCGCCACGTCTTGCTTGAGCCCGCGGGTCCGCAGCCGGCCCTGGAAGTGATAGGTGTGAAGGTCATCGATCGGCGTGAGGGGAGAATAGAGCGCGGCCGCACCGCCGTTGGCATCCATCCTTAGGCTCTGGCACCCGTCGCCCCCGACGGCGCCATCGATGACGATTGTGACGTATCGAGGAAACGCGACGCCTTTGCGGCGCACCCAGTCGTCGGGAAAATCGTCCGCATCCCGATCTTCGCGCGGCTCGAACGAATAATGGAGAACTCGGCGCTCCGCCGGACTGTCACTGTCCGGCAGGGCACCGCACGCCGCCCAGGCGAGGTAGCCGGCAGCAGCGGCGGCAAGTATCATAACCGGTAAGCTCCTGGGACTTTGAAATTGGCGGAGACGATCGTCCGCCAGCGTCCTTACCCGGGATTTCATCGGTTGTCCGCCAGCCTGCCTGAATCGGACCTGACTCCAACCACTGCGGTCCGTGAATTGATTCCCGTGCAGGGAACATTCCCGACACAGCCCGATTAATCGCCATGCACCGTTTTCGTCTCGCTGTTGCCACCCGTTGTCTGCAAATGCCGTTGCGGGCCGCTCTGCAGGCCGCGGCCGAGTGCGGATCCACGGGAGTTCAGTTTGATCTCCGCGATGAACTCCCTCCCACCGCGCTGACGGAATCGGGTCGGCGGGATTTGCGACATCTGCTGGACGAACTGGGTTTGCAGGTTGCAGGGGCTACGTTCCCCTTGCGACGGTCATTGACCGATGAATACGAACTGGACCGTCGCATCGCCGCTCTGAAACAAGCCATGTCTTGGGCATTCAACCTCTCCGCCCGAGTGCTGACGTTTCGCATCGGCCACCTGCCCATTGATCAAAACGACCCTCAAACCGTCGTGCTGCGCGAGATCCTGGACGATTTGGCGCGCCACGCCAACCACGTCGGCGTCACGCTGGCGATCAGCCCGGGCCGTGAGAGCGCCGCCGAATTGAATCAGACACTGTCGGCCGTTCAGTCCGGTCCCCTGGGAGTCGATTTCGACCCGGCTCAGTTCGCCATGGCCGGCCATGATCCCGTCGCCGCGTTGAGGACCCTGCATGCGTTGACGTATCATGTGCAGCTTCGCGACGGCTTTGCGGAACTTGACGGCGGCGGGGCGGAAACCGCGGTGGGGCAGGGCAGCGTCCCTTGGATCGAGATGCTGGCCACGCTCGGCGAAATTGAATATTCAGGCTGGCTGACCGCCATCCGCACGCAAGGCGCGGACAAGGCCAGCGACCTGCGAAACGCCATCGCCTCGATCCAACGATTGCTGTTGGGAGGATGAGTCGGCTTTGCCGGCGGTCGCCCCGGCGTCGTTGCGGAGTCCACCCGCGCTTGATGATCGGTTTCCTTTATCAAAATTGCCATTCCGTATGCAGGACGCGCCCCAAGTCTTAGCGGTCAGTGATCTGACTGAACTTTTGAAATCCGTCGTCGAGGAGACATTTCCGCAAGTCTGGGTGTCGGGAGAAATCTCCAATCTGGTTCGCGCGGGCTCAGGACATCTCTATTTCACTTTAAAAGACGAGCACGCTCAGCTGAAGGCCGTCATGTGGCGGACCGCCGCACAGCGCTTGCGTTTCCAGCCGCACGATGGATTAGAAGTGATCGCCGCCGGGCCGCTGGAAGTCTATGCGCCGCGCGGACAGTACCAAATCGTGGTGCAGCAGTTGCAGCCGAAAGGACTCGGAGCACTGGAATTGGCGCTCCGACAGCTCCAGCAAAAGTTATCCGCGGAAGGGCTGTTTGCACCGGAACGCAAACGGCCGCTCCCCGCATTTCCTCGACGCTTGGCGCTGGTCACCAGTCCCGCAGGAGCCGCGGTGCGGGATTTGATTCAAGTGATCAGCCGTCGCTGGCCGCTGGTGGATCTGATCGTGGTCCCGGTGGCGGTGCAAGGGGACGGAGCGGGGCAGGACATTGCGGAAGGCTTACGGAAAGCAGCTCAAATTCCCGGGGTTGATCTCATGATCACCGGCCGGGGCGGAGGCAGCCTGGAAGATCTGTGGGCGTTCAATGAAGAGGTCGTGGCGCGGGCGATCGCGGCTTCGCCGATCCCGGTAATCACCGCGATCGGCCATGAAATCGACGTGACGATTGCCGATCTCGTGGCCGACCGTCGCGCATTGACCCCCAGCGAGGCGGGGGAATTGGCGGTCCCGCTGCGCACGGAAATCGAACAACTGCTGACGACGGCGCGCCGCCGGTTGACGACGGCGCTCACGCAGCGGGCATTCATGTTACGCACGACGTTAGACTCGCTCGCCAAACGGCGGTGTTTCACCCGACCGACAGAACACATCCATGATCTCGCGACTCGGATCGATGAATGCGAGAGCCGCCTGAAATCTGCGATGCGTCACCGGACGGAACTGGCGCGACACCAGTTGGCCGGGCTCTCGGGGGCGCTGCAGGCCTTGAGCCCGCTAGGAATTCTTCAGCGGGGTTACTCATTGACGAAAAGGGTTTCGACCGCAGCGATCATCCGGTCAGCCGCCGACCTCCGTGTCGGCGAAGAGCTCCTGACCGAATTCGCATCGGGAAAAGTTGTCAGCCGGGTCCAGGAACTCCTTCCAGAAGTTGCTCCGACGATCGCTCCGGATGAGGAGTGAGCAAACGCTGCAAATCGACGCGGATCTCGTTCGCCAACATCGCGAACGGCGTCCGATGCGCCAGACGATCGCGCAGCCGTTGTATTTTTTGAAGGAACTGAGTCGGATCGGTCAAGGAGGCCGACAACGAGTCAAGAAATTTCGGCGGGGGCGGAGAATTTCTCCGCTCCAGGGCCAGCAAATCGGCGGAGCCCAACGCCAGCAGCTTGTCCGCCACGGCGAGGAGCCAACGACGGGACTCATCATCCTGCCCTTCGGCATCGAGCGAGAATCTCAATTCGCTCAACAGGTGAGAGTAAGCTGTCGACGGCGACTCAGCCGAAGTCGATGTTCGAGGAAACAAAACGCCACTCATGATGCCTGCGCCAGACCGGGAGATTAGCGAGTGCAAAGCCAGTGTTTTCAAGGGATTACGCAACCAACGTGCCGCACCAGCGAAAATTGTTTCGATTGAGGCGCCGGCCAAAATCCCGATCCATAAAGCAATAACAAGAAAAAGTTTACGTCAATTTCACTCGTCTTGTAAATTTGGGGTCGAGCAGTGGAACGTCGTGAGCAGCCTGCACGAAGGTGCGGCAGCCAGAGGACGTTCCCTGAGCAATGGACTTGAAAACGATGAGGCCCTTGCTCGGCGAACGAGGGTCCCGCCACGGATGCGTCACGGCCACGACGGATGATGAAGAACGACTTTGTCGTGAGTTCGCCTCGCCAAGGGATGCCATTCAGAGGGCGCACGTTTATAATCCGTCGACCTCACGACCCCCGGTTTCGGAATTTTGCAGAAAGCCTACGCGCGTGTCTCAACTTCCCGCTCTTGCGGCCGGACTCGAACAGAATATTCAGCAAGTGGTTCTCGGCAAGCCAGAAGCTGTTCGGTCGGTGATGATCACCCTTTTAGCCGAAGGGCACTTGCTGATTGAAGACGCCCCGGGGGTAGGCAAGACTTTGCTGGCCAAGGCGGTCGCGAAGAGCCTGGACTGCGACTTCAAACGCCTGCAATTTACGCCGGACATGCTGCCGAGCGATATCCTCGGTTCCAGCGTCTTTCTGCCAAACATGGGGGAATTCGAATTTCGCAAAGGCCCGGTCTTCACCCATGTGCTGCTGGCCGACGAAATCAACCGCACGACGCCGCGGACGCAAAGCGCGCTGTTGGAAGCGATGAGCGAGGGGCAGGTGTCGCTGGAAGGGAAAACCTACCCGCTTGCCCGGCCGTTTTTCGTACTGGCGACTCAGAACCCCTTCGAATTCGAGGGGACTTATCCGTTGCCGGAGAATCAGCTTGACCGCTTCATGATGTGTATCGAGGTCGGTTATCCGACGCGGGAAGTGGAGCAGGACATCCTGGCCCATCATCGCCGGGGAGAACCCGTGGACCAACTGAAACCAGTTACGACGGTGGAGCAGTTGCAGCAATTGCAGAACGCGGTCCGCGAGGTGCGAATGGAATCGTCATTAAACGGTTATGTCATTGAATTGATTCATGCCACACGACAGCATGACGAATTGCAGTTGGGAGTCAGCACCCGCGGCGCGATCACGCTATTTCGAGCGGCCCAGGCCTGCGCGTTTTTGAACGGGAGAGATTTCGTCACCCCGGACGACATCAAGCAGATCGCGTTGCCCGTCTTGGCGCACCGCGTTGTCTGCAAAGGGATGTTGCAGGACGGTCAGCGGGAACGGGCGCGGAGCGTCATTCGGCAGATTCTGTCCAAAACGCCGGTGCCGGCCTAACCATTCGATCACGGCTCTTTCGTATTCACTGTCCAGTCGACTTTCGCTCGGACGACGCGGTGATCGCTGGACCAGTTGCCGACTTGCCGGGCGCTCAGGAGTTGCACCCCGCCGCTGACCCAGATCTGGTCCAATTTCAATACGGGGCATGGCCAGGGCCAGGTGGGAGCATAGCCTGCGCCGGCGGTACGAAAGACTTCGCGATAATCGCGTGGAAAATGGTCGAACCAGACGGAATCGTCCGGCGTATTGAAATCGCCCATGACGATCACCGGCCGATCCCCCCACGACTCCAAGGCCGCCGCCAGTTTCAACAGCGGTTCCTTCCTCGAAATCCAGACGTTGGCGGCCAGATCAACGACCACCGCTCGGACGACCGTTCCGTTGATCTCCACGTCCGCCCAACTGGCGAAACTCTCCTGCGATAGGGGAATTTCTCCCTGTTCCCGCACCCGGCCACGAACGGCAATCAAGCAGTTGTTGGGAAGCGTGATCAGTTGGTGGTTTACATGACGTTTCTGCCAGTCGTCCAACCAACCCGCCGCCAGGTCTCCCGTTTCAACAAGACCGAACAGATCCGCTCCCGATTCCAGGAAACCATCGACGACTGCGACATCGTCGGGAAGGTCGCGACCGACGTTCCAGAAGATCACCGTTTGGCCGGAAGCAGGCATGGTCTCGGCAGGGACGGCGCGATGTTCGAAATCCAGTTGCCAGCAGACCACGGCGAATACGACCGCCACGGCGCTCCACAACAGACGCGCGGAAAACCGGGGCGCGGTCAAGGCCGTTGCTACAGCCAGCCCGAACAGGATCGGCCGCGGCAAACCGTAATAAAACAGCGTCAGCGGAAAGGGATAACGATCACGCACGGCGGCGTGCATGATGCTGCCCGCCAGGATCAAGGTCGCACAGAGACGATGAAACCACACCTGGAACCGGAGCCAGCGAGAAACAGTTTCAGGCGAGGGGAATTCATCCATGAAAGCTGAGCCCGACCGTCAGGTTCTCCGCGATTCTCACCGGCAAGTCCCGGATCACTGCCGGCTGCGCAGCAATTTGCAGAATTCCCGCATCAGGAACGGGTTTTCCTGCCAGCCCCGGGCGCTGATCAAGTTGCCGTCGACCACGAATTCGGCGGCAATGTATTCGCCGCCGAATTGGGTGATATCCAGGGCGCACTTGGGCACCGTCGTGCCTTTTCGTCCGACGAGACATCCCGCAGCAGCCGGAATTTCACAACCATGGCAGAGCATGGCAACCGGCTTGTTTTTCTCGAAGAAATGCCGGGTCGCCGACAGCAGGTCCTGGTCATAGCGCAGATACTCGGGCGCACGGCCGCCGGAAAATACAGCGGCGAAGTACTCGTCGGGCTTCACGTCGCGGAACGCGACGGTGGCACGAATGTGATAAGCCGGCTGCTCGCGGGTCAGGTCCCACGGAATGCTCGCATCCGGCGGAACTTCGTGCATCACGCCATGGTACAGGCGAGCCTCGGGCCCGCAGATCACGACTTCGTAGCCCTCTTCCTGCAGGCGGAAGACCGGATACAAGGTGTCCATGATTTCGGTGCCGTCGCCAATCGGAAAGAAAATTTTGCGAGCCATGTTGTTTCCTCGGGATGAATGCCAGACCATTCGCCTGCGACGCTGCGATTCTACTTCGAGCGGTTCTCAATGCGGTACAAATGCGTCTTCGACCGCAAAATCAACGAGTCCCCGGCGACGACCGGCGACGCATTGAAGCCCTCGTCCAGTTGATTCTCCGCCACCATTTCAAATTCTCGAGCCGCCTTGAAGACCGGGACGCCTCCCTGCTGCGAACAGCAGTAAATCAGGCCATTTGCAGCGATCGGAGAGGCCCAATAGTCGCCCCCCAACCGCTTCGACCATAACGTTTGACCGGTCTGCGCGTCCAGGCACGACGCCACGCCGCTGTCGTTCACCATGAAGAGCAGATCGTCGATCAACAACGGCGAAGAGCGCTTGGCCACCCCTTTGTCGGTCTGCCAGACAATGCGATCAGTTATGTCACCCGTCCCTTCCGGCCGAACGGCGAGCAATGGCTTTTTACCGTCCGCCGCATTGATATAAACCAGTCCGTGACCGAATATGGGCCGCGCGGCGGCGTTCATCCCTCCATGCCGCACGGTCCAGAGCGGTTCTCCCGTGAGGGGATTGTAGGCGATGGTCGCCATGGCGAACGGGCTCACGAGTTGATCCTGGCCGTTCACATGAATCAGCGTCGGCGTGGAATAGGCCTTTTTCGCGTCACCGTCATCGGTGCCGTAATCAATTCCTCGATCCTGTTTCCAAACCGTGTCTCCGGTCTGCTTGTCGAGCGCGACGAGATATTGATAGTCAAAACCATCCATCGTCAGATACAACAGATCGCCATACACCGCGACCGAAGAACCCGGTCCGCGAAAATGATCGCAGGGCAAATCCTGCCGTTTCCACAGCACTTCGCCCGTGTGCGTGTTCACGCAGGCAGTTCCATAAGCGCCGTAATGCAAATAAACGCGACCGTCTTCGATATAAGGCGTCGGCGAGGCGTAGCTGTTGGTCACGTGCGTGAATTGCGGCGTTTCAATGTCGAACAGATGCAGATCAAACAGGACTTTTCCGGTCCCCAGATCCAGGCACAACGCCGTCAGCTTCAGCGGATGATCCGGCCGGGGCTTCTCCGGAGTCGGGTTCTCGATTTCGGGCCCGTTCGTCAGCCAGATCTGGTTTTCCCAAACGACCGGAGACGACCAGGCGCGCCCCGGCACGGGAATCTTCCAGACAATCTCCGGCGAACCTTCGGAAAACGTGACGGGCAGATTCTTTGCGGAAGACGTTCCGTCTCCGCGCGGGCCGCGAAACTGGTTCCAGTATTCGTCAGCAGCCCAACTCGGGCAACTCGCCTGAAGTACGAGGATTCCCAGGAAAACGTAACGATAGCGTCCCATGCGATCCATCAAGCCACCAATGCACGCGGTTCAAAGTTTGTGTCCGTCATTGTATCAACTTGCCCCCCGAGGGTTACGCGCAGGGCGTTGCTCGTGGGTCAATTCCCGCTTGGATTGCGGTCAATTCCCATGCTACAATCGCATCAAGCCGGGCTTATATCAAGTCGAGGTCGCAAACGGTGTCAACGAGCGCGGGGTGTGCGCATGCTCAATGTCGGCTCATTCCGAGCGCAGACGTGTGGAACAATCGGCCGACGATCGTTTCTTCAGCTGGCGGGTTCAGTGCCCCTGGCCATGGGATTGAACCGCGGGATCGCGCGCGCGGCAGCGCCGATCCGGGCGAAGTCGGTCCTGTTTGTATTTCTGTGGGGAGCGCCGAGTCACCTCGATACCTGTGATCCGAAACCCGATGCGCCGCTCGAATACCGCGGACCGTTCGGGGTCATTCCCACCCGGACGCCCGGCGTCCATTTCACGGAACTGGTACCCGGCCTCGCCCGCCGCAGCGACCGTTTTTCGCTGGTGCGATCGCATGTCACTTCCGCGCCCGGACATCCCGACGCCGGCACCGTCGCCTTGACCGGCTTCGCAGAACTCCCGGCGCCGGTCCAACCAAATTTCGGCTCGATCGTGGCGAAGTCGCGCGGGAAATCAGGAACCTTGCCGCCATTTTTTTCCATTGCGCGCGGCGGCGTCATGGACGGTGGACGACGCATCGAAGGATACGGCGGCGGCACATTGTCGCAAGCTTACGATCCGTTTCTCATCGGCTGTTCCGAAGCAGGGCAGGTCAATTTTCCCGCATTGGACCTGTTGGACGAGTTGAATCCGCTGCGCATCCAAGATCGCCGCCGCCTGTCATCTCTGCTTGACGACGCGGAACGGCGCGTGGACCGGCTGCATCACGCGGAGTGGAGTCGAAACATGCAGTCGGCTTACGACCTACTGCTGGATCCGCATGCGCGGCAAGCATTCGATCTGACGCGCGAATCGGAGGAAACCCGGGCACGCTATGGTTACACCACGTTCGGGCAAAGCAGTCTGCTCGCCCGACGGTTGGTGGAAGCGGGCGTGCCGTACGTGCAATTGAATTACAGCCGGCATGTGGAAGCGATCAATCCTGGCTTCGATTTCGGCTGGGACACGCACATCTACAATTTCGAGCTCTTGCAGGACCAGCATTGCCCGATATTGGATCGCGCCTTTTCGGCACTCTTAGACGATCTTTACGACCGGGGCCTGATCGACAATACGCTGGTGGTGATGATGGGCGAGTTCGGCAGAACGCCGAAAATCAGTTATCGAGCCGCGCGCGATCATTGGCCAAGATGCTATTTTTCTCTCTGGGCCGGCGGAGGCGTGGAACCAGGTCGAGTGATCGGCTCCAGCGACAAACTCGGTGAAGACCCGATCGGCGACGCCTATTCCCCTCTGATGGTCGGGACCACGATCGCGCAACTCGCAGGCGTCGACACGCAGGCCCGCACCGAAATGAACGTACTGGCGAATGGCAAAGTCATTGAAGGGCTGCTCTGATCCCGTGTGGATTCGCCGCAATAATCCGTAAAATGCAAAGGTCCTGGCTTTGCCGCTATTCCAGTTCCCGTCTACGGTCTCTTGCCGCCGAAATTGGATGCTGTTCGGCATGGCGCTGAGCGCGATGCCGGTGGTGGCGGCGTTTTCCGGGGAACCGCAACGGCTGACCGACAACGGCAAGTTGAAATTCAGTCCGGGCTATCGAGACGGCGGCCGGGAAGTGATCTTCGCCGAATTGAGCGATCCGAACCTGTATCGCATCCAGCGGCTAGTCGTGGGAGAAGGGATTCCGACGCCGCTCCACCCGGATGCGACGACTTCCGAATTCGAACCGGTGATCGCTGCCGACGGCGATTGTTATGCGTATTTGAAAACTCAAGCGGCGCTGAGCGTCGGCATCATGATTCGCGATCATCAAGGAACTGATCTCGGCGAACTGCGGCCGGAATCAGGATTTTTCGGTTATCGCAGCCCTGCGCTTGCGCCGAATCGGACGCGGGTCGCATTCGCTTATGCGATTCGCGGCGCCCAGCAAATTGTCAGCTGCCGATTCAACGGTTCCGACCGGCAATCGCTGACCAGTTCCTCCGGGATCAACAATTGGCCCGCGTATTCTCCCGAAGGACGATCCATTGCGTTCGGATCGAGTCGCGATGGGAACTTCGAGATTTATGTCATGCAGTCCGACGGCAGCGACCCGCGCCGACTTACCGATCATCCGCTGCAGGACATTCGTCCGCGTTTTTCCCCGGACGGAAAGCAGATTGCTTTCACCAGCCACCGTGACGGCAATGCGGAAGTTTATGTCATGAACGCCGACGGAACTCGCGTCCGCCGGGTGACGGATCATCCCGAGCGCGATGATTATCCCGACTGGCACCCGGACGGGCGGAAATTGATCACCGTCAGCGAACGAGGTGGAAAACACGACTTGTATCTGTGGACGGCGCCGGAGTGATCGGCCTCAAGGAGCCGGCGGATTCTCTGTCAAATGTTTTTTCCGGGCCGCTGTCAGCACGGAATAAAACTGCGTAAAGACATGGTCGGTCGCTCCATGTTCGGCGTGGCAGTCATAGCAGGCCTGCCGGGCATAAGGCTTGCCGGCCGGACGTTCCTTACCGACGGGTTTCTGGTCCGTCTCCAGGAACATGTAGTAGCCCCAGCCTTCGGGAAACCGTCGAGAATCTTTGACGGAAACTTCCAGGCCTTTGGTCGGCGCCGCAAAGAACCCGCTTTTCAACACGCTGTGATCGCCGTCCCGTTTCGTGCGTTGCGACTCATTGTTCGTGACGATGAACACGGTCTGTTCAGGGAATTCCCCCGTGGCGACATAATGATCGAACGCTTGCGGTTGAAGGTAAACGTTATGAAACTGTCCGGGATTGTTCGGGTCGGCCTTTTCTCCGTCCAGATAACCCATGCCGACGGAAGTGCCGACGACGACCCATTTCTCAAAGTCGATGGGCCGGAGCAGGGCGCCGGAGGAATCGTATTCCGGCAGAGCCATGTCCGAAACGGCGGCCGCTGTCGACCGCGCCTTCTGATCCGCCGCGATCAATTGATAACCGATGACGCCCATCAGCACGGCGACGGCGCCCGTCGCGAAAACCGCTCTACGCATGTTGCTATTCCCGAGATGAAATCGACCGAACTAAGGCGTGAGAAATCCCACGCGCGAATCATAACGACTCGGGAAGCGGCGGGCGACCAGGAAATTCTTCGACGCTATTGCGGGACCGGTTCCATCGCCGGTACCGGAGGCAGTTCCGCTCCCGGCAGGGCCTGGGGCACTTGCTGCGGCGCGAGCGTGGCGTCGTAAGGAAGATATCCGCCCGAGGAGTCGTTGCTCAGCGGTTCAGTGGTTTCCTGAAGGTGCGGGTTCTCCCGGGCGTAGCTGCGCGCCCAGGCGCGGCGCAACGCGTCCTGATAAGCCGGCTCTTCCCATTCGCTTTCCGCCAGATGGATGCTGTTCTCGGTGAGCAGCGTCCCCTTGCGCTGGTGGAAATCGGCGATGGCCTGATTGTAGCGCGTCAGGGCCGTGTAATACTGCGTTTCCGCCGAGGCGCGATTCGCCTGCAACCTCAACACCAGGTCGGCCGTGGCGCGACCGACTTCGAACTCTTTCTCGGCCAGTTCCTGCTGCCGCACGGCGGCGATGACGCGATCGATGCTGGTTTGCGTCACCTGATAATAATTGTCGATCATCGCCAGCGCGTTGGCCAATTCGTGGCTGATTTCCAACTCCTGCGCGGACAGGACCGCCCGGGCCTTCATCAACTTCAATTCGATGTTCCGCTTCTGGGCCATGGCCTGTCGGAATCCGAGCGGCAGGCTGAACTCGACGCCGAAGTCCCACGAAGTCTGGTTCGTTTGCAGCAAAGTTTCGTAGGCTCCCTGGAAGCGGTCCTGGGCGGCGGCGCCGGGGGAATTGTCGTTGTCGCCGAACAGTCTGTTGCCGAAACCGTTGAGCTGATAACCGCCGATGAAATCGAGCCGCGGTTTGACCTGGCTTTCGGCGGCCCGCAGCTGCAGTTCCAGGCTCTTGATCTGCCATTTCTGGCGTCGCAACTCCGCGCGATAGGTCAAAGAATCGAGCAGGGCGCCCGTCCAGTCGCTGACGAACTCGACCGACACCGGATTATCCTTGGGCCGGATGATGCGCCCGTCGTTGACCGGGAGATACAACATCCGCCGCAGTTGCTGCTCGGTGGTGTAGAGCGACGTAATCGCGTTTTCCACACGCGCCCGCGCGTTGAAATAATTCTCTCGCGCCTGCGCTTCGTCAAACTGCTTGCCGCCCGCCTGGAACCCGGCGTCCACTTTCCGTTTCGTGCTCTGCCAGAACGCGTGGGTCATGTCCCGAGCCTTCAGTTCCGCGTCGTACGTGCGGTAGGCCAGGTACAGTTCCCAGTACAAGTCGATCACGTCACGGACCAGCGTGACCACATTGAGTTCAAAATCGGCGACGGTGATATCGGTGTTGATGCGGGCGATCAACACGCCTTGATCGACGATCGTGATCCCGGGAATCGTCCGGGCGATCGGCCCGGCGATGCGCGTATAGTCGACGCCGGCGCCGGCCCATAACGGCTGGCGATAGTCGATGCGAGTCTGCGCCGCATAGTATTGCGAGAACAACTGGAACGGCTGATTGGTCGCCAGGAAGTTCCAGTTATTCGACAGTTCCAGCGTACCGCCGTTGGCCATCACCTTCTGCAGACTGGACTGGAACTGTGATTGGTCGGCGATGAGCGCCCCGCCCAGGCCCACGCCGCCGCCCAGCAGAATGTTGTTCTGCAGCATGTTGTCGTGGCTGTAGTTGGCCGACGTTTTGAACTGCGTGTCGAACGCCGAGAGGGCCGACTCCGGCCCGCGCGAGAAGAAGTTGGTGCTGGTTTCTTGAATTCCGGGATCGTACGTCGACGTCACCCGATCCGGGTTGCTCATCATCTGGTTCATCGGCTGCTTGAAGCTGTTGCGCGAGCGGATGACCTTGCTGTTGGCGATCGCCGTTTCGATGGCTTCCGCCAGGGATAATTCCCAGGTCGGCGCCTGGGACGGGTCGCGGACCGTCGGTGGCTTCAGGGACGTCACGACCAGATCTTGCGTGTCAGACTCGACATTCGGATAGGAAACCGAGGTCGCCTCTTGCTTGTAGTAATTGAGGTCGGCGTCTCCGAAATAATGAAGCGTCTCGGTCGGCGTGCAGCCGCTCGTGAGAGCGAGCCCGCAGCAGACCCAGGTCGCCAGTTTTTGAAACGGCAGCTTCATTCCTGCTCCGCTGATCCCCAGCACGAACGCCCGAGTGAGTCTCGGCGTCTGTGCTATGCCACAACTTGCATGAGTGAATTGATCCGAGAAATCTTCGCCGGTCAGAATTTCGACGATCCGAGCGTACCATCGGTGCGCACGGCAAACTCTGTATCGTCGTCAAGCTCTGCCGAGATGAGCTATTTTCGCAGGATGGTCGGAGATCGATCTATCCTCGAAGCCAGACAGGAAAGAGACGGGAATTCTCAAGCACCGCAGAGCACCCAAATCTCCCGATTTTTCTCATTTTACAAATTACGCAGTTGAAAGGCGGGTGAACGTCTCCTGATAATGCGCAGGGACTGTACTTCAGAGGGCTCATGGGCAGGCCAGATTGACCACCTTGTCATAACCCAATACAAAAACTGATTTTAGGGAAACCGCCCCATGTTGTTGGATCAGAAAAAAGCCGTGGTTTGTGGCGTGGCCAATTCCAAAAGCATTGCCTGGGGCATTGCGCAAAAGCTGAAAGAGCACGGAGCAGAAGTCGCCCTGACGTGTGTGGAATCAGCACGCCGGCGCGTGGTGAAGTTGGCCGGGGAAATCGGCATTCAGCACGTGATTTCCTGCGATGTCGGAAATGATGACGATGTGGAGCGAGCCTTCAAAGACCTGGGCGAAGCGTTTGGCGGCGAACTCGATATTCTGGTCCACTCGATCGCCTATGCCCGATTGGAAGATCTGGGGGGCGAATTCCTGGTGGTGAATCGAGATGGGTGGCGAACGGCGCTGGAAACCAGCGCTTATTCCTTCGTCTCGATGTCGCGAGCGGCCCGGCCGTTGTTGATCGCGGCAGGCGGCGGCTCGATTATGACGCTGACCTTTGCGGGCGGTGATCAGATCGTGCCGAGCTACAACGTGATGGGTGTGGCCAAGGCGGCTCTGGAGCGGTCGATGGCCTATCTGGCGTACGATCTGGGCCCCGATCAGATTCGCGTCAATGCGATCTCTCCCGGGCCGATCGAAACGATGTCATCTGTCGTGGTGGACCGCTTCAGCGACTCGCTCAACACCGTTCGCCGGACGTCGCCGCTGCTGCGTTGTGTCACGCCGGAGGACGTGGGCGATGCCGCAGTCTATTTTGGTTCCGATTTGTCGAAAATGGTCACCGGCATGGTGTTCTATGTGGACAGCGGCTGCCACGCGATGGCGGTCGGCGCGGGAACGCATCCGCGCGTGACGCAGGCCGAGCGCGCTGCGGAACTGGTCGCGCAGCAGTAACGGCTGCGTGATGCTCCAGATTCTCCGAGCCATGTCGGCTGATCGACAGGGCCGCGCAGATCGCTTGGAATTTCCCGGGGTGCGCCGCATACTTGCGGCCGCGGCTTGTCGTTCATCCCAGGAAGTTCTCGCATGAAATATCGTCTGCTCGGTCGGACCGGAGTCCAGGTTTCGGAATTGTGCCTCGGCACGATGATGTTCGGCGGGCCGACCAACGAGGCCGATTCGATCCGCATCATGCACGCGGCCATCGACCAAGGGATTAATTTTTTTGACACGGCCGACATGTATTCGCTCGGCAAGTCAGAAGAAGTCGTCGGCAGAGCGCTCGGGGGAAAGCGCGACGATATCGTGCTGGCCACCAAGGGACGCAATCCCATGGGACAGGGCGTCAACCAGAAAGGGCTCAGCCGGCGCTGGCTGATGCAGGCGCTGGAAGCCAGCCTGAAGCGTCTGAAGACGGACTCCATCGATATCTACTACGCCCATACGCCGGATTACGACACCGACGTTGAGGAGACTCTGCGTGCCCTGGATGACATGGTCCGGCAGGGAAAGGTGCATTACATCGCCTGCTCGAATTTCCGCGCGTGGCGGCTGTGCGAAGCCCTCTGGACCAGCGACAAGCTCAATTTGCATCGGTTCTCGTGCATTCAGCCGCTGTACAACATTGTCAATCGGGACATTGAAGTCGAACTCTTGCCGCTTTGCCGGGAGAAACGTGTCGGCGTTGTCACTTACAGCCCGTTGGCCCGCGGTGTGCTCACCGGGAAATACAAGGCCGGCGAACCGTTCCCGGAAGGGAGCCGGGCGTCCCGGAACGACAAGCGGATGAAAGAGGCCGAACTTCGCGAAGAGAGCTTCGAGATTTCGCAACAACTGACCGCCTATTGCGAACGGAAGGGTGTGCCGACCTCGGCATTTTCCCTGGCGTGGTGCCTGGCAAATCCGGTCATCACCTCGGTGATCATCGGTCCCCGCACGATGGAACAGTTTGAGGACAATTTAAACGGGCCAGGTGTCGAGATCACACCGGAAGATGAAGCGTTTGTGGATTCACTCGTGCCCCCGGGCGAGCACAGCGGCAAAGGCTTTCAAGACCCGGCCTATCCGGTGCTGGGACGACTGCGGTAGAATCAATTGAGTTCTGCCAAGGAGCCCTGATGTCCACGACCGTTTCCAATTCAGTGATGACCGCGGAGGAATTGCTCCTGCTGCCGACAGGGATGGGAAAGCGGTACGAACTCATCAACGGGGAGTTGCGGACGATGAGCCCTGCGGGGTATGAACATGGCGGCATCGCCATGGATTTGGGTTACTTGATTCGCCACTACGTTGGGCAACACAAGCTTGGACGAGTGGTGGCCGCGGAAACAGGTTTCATCGTCAGACGCAATCCGGATACCGTTCGCGCGCCGGATACCGGATTTCTTTCCAACCAGCGGCTCCAGCAATTTGGCCGTCCCAAGCGTGGCTATTATCCGTGCGCGCCGGATCTGGTTGTGGAGGTTCTCTCGCCTGATGACCGGCAAGACGATATCGACGAAAAAATCGAAGACTGGTTTGCCGGCGGCGCGAACTTGGTCTGGATCGTCAATCCGCGGCGGAAAACGGTCACGGTCTACCGCTCGCTGCAAGACATTCGCATCTTGACGGAACACGATTCGCTCGACGGCGAAACCGTCTTGCCGGGGTTTGCTTGCCCCCCTGTCGGAAGTCTTTTCGGCAGAATGACCGCAGCGTCTCGGATGCTGTAGTGATTCGAAGACCGCCGTTGTCTCGGCGATTATGAGATCGTCCCGCCGAATTGCCTGACGGCTTCGTAGACGGCGGTGTTGACCGTACTGGCGAGGTTTAAACTCCGCACTTCCGGGCGCATCGGCAGTTGCACGGTCGTCGCGCGGAACTCGTCGAGCAGCCCTGCCGGCAATCCGCGCGTTTCGCTGCCGAACAGCAAAATGTCGCCGGGAGAAAATGTCGCGTCCCACAGCAATTTCGACGCCGGATTTTCGATACACCAGACCGCTCCGGCCGGCACCTTGTTCCGAAACTCAGCCCAGCTGTCGACCGCCTCCCAGTCAAGATGGCCCCAGTAGTCCATCCCGGCCCGCAGCAAATGCCGTTCATCGAGCTGAAACCCCAGCGGCCGAATCAGCCACAGCTTGGCCCCGACCGCGACACAGGTGCGACCGATGTTCCCGGTGTTCTGCGGGATGTCGGGCTGATGAAGGACGACGTGCAACAGCGGCATGAAAAACCAGAAGGTCAACGGGATGAAATGGGATGGATTAAGCTCTCCGAAGCGCTCGCGAAGGGCGAATCACCAGAGCCCCTCTTCGACGTCCTCAATTCAACGAATGATCTGCTAAGAAATTGTGGTTTTCTGCACCGTCAATTTTTTCAACCGGTCCGGATGCGGGTCGGGGATGTGGTCCAGCGCGCGAACCGACGGAATGCCTGACGTATCACTGTCCAAGACTAGCGGCGACTCGGCGAGGTCTTCCGCGTAGAACCGGCTCGACGGAAAAATGTCCGCTGGGTAGGTGAAGTTGTCGAGCATCGCCAGGGACACGCAAAGGCTCGCGCCGGTCGCGCTTTCCAGCATGCCGCCCACCCAGCAGGGAATGCCGGCGTGCTTACAGAGATCGTGAATCTTGACGGCGTTGGTCAATCCGCCCACGCGACCCGGCTTGATGTTGACATACCGGCAACTATGCCGCTGAATCGCCAATGCCGCGTGATCGGGATGAGCGATCGATTCATCAAGACAGATCGGCGTGCGGAGTTTTCGCTGCAACTCGGCATGATCGACGACGTCGTCATGGCGGAGCGGTTGCTCGATCATCGCCAATCGGAATTCATCCACTTGCTGGAACACCGCTAGGTCGCTGAGCCGGTAGCCGCTGTTGCAATCGATGTGAAACACGTCGTCGGGGAATTCGCGGCGGACGGCGGCGAGCATCGGCACGTCCCAACCGGGGCGGAATTTTAATTTGATGCGAGGAAACCGCGCGGCGACGGCCCCGCCAATCGCTGTCAACAACTCCTCGACGGAATCCATGACGCCGAAGTCGGCTCCGACGGGAACGACGTGTCGTGTCGCGCCGAGGAGTTCATGCAACGGGCGATTTTCGATGCGGCTGTGAAGATTCCACCAGGCGGTATCGAGAATTGCCTTGGCAAACGGATTTCCTTTGAAGAGTTTGAGGCGTTCTTGCAGGTCGTCGCCGCTCGAAACGTCTTGATGCAGTAAGCGTGGGGCCAGCCACTGCTGGCAAACGGCGAAAATGCCGCCGGCCCATTCGGGGCTGTAGCAGGGGGCTGCCAACGGCGAACTTTCCCCCCAAGCTTCGACGGAGCCGCTGGTCATCCGGCAAAGGACCGATTCGATGGCGGCATCTTCGCCGTAAGCGGTCCGCCAGGGATAGATCAGCGGCATCGAGACATGGAACAAGTCAATCCGGTCAATGCGCATCAGACGACTTTCGAAATCGGTCGGCAGGCAGGTGGCAAGAAGCGGGCGAAGTGATTATTCACCGGCAAATTTCCAGAACTCATCCTCGCCGGTGTCGTGCGGACTCCGCTTCGAGCGTCGCGGAGCGGGAATGGCCTTGGGGGCCTGGGCAGCGGGCTTCTTGGCCGCGGGGGGCAGCGGCGGCTTGGTGCGTTGGCCCTGGACGGGAAGCGGGGTGGGGGGCTTGGCTTTGGGCAAGGGAGCGACTTCATCCAGGTTGATGATCTCGTCCTCAGGGATTTTATGCGTACCGGCCGGCTTGGAGGCGCTCTCACCCGGTAACTTCTGATTCGCAGGCAGTGGGGGAGGGTTTCCGGGGGACTTGATTACCGGCGGCTTGGTGCTGCGAACGGTGGGAGCAGGTTCGGGGAGGCGCTCGACTTCCGCCACGTCCCATTCGACCGCATCCCCGACGGGCAACTGAGGGATCGCGGTCGGAGGGCGAATGGCGGCAGGCCGCGCGGCCTGGGAAGCTGGATCGGCAGGTTTCACCAGGAAATCTTCGACGATTTCTTCGGGAACGGCGCTGACCATCAGGTTCTCGGGGCGAACGATCTCGGCATGCGCCAATTGCCCGGTCTGAACCACTTTCGCTTCCACATGCACGCGGGCCTGATCATCGTAACGGATGGTCACCTCGATTTCCGAACCCAAGGGCAATCCGGCCGGCAGAGGGTCCACCACGCAGGTTCCCAGTTCCACATACTGCGCATCGGCCGCGGTCCCGCTTTCAATGACTC
>JAXMBR010000051.1:0-24882 GCA_046349715.1 Planctomycetaceae bacterium
TTTGTGCGGGAAATCAGCCGTGGCCCGGCGGTCGGCCATTAGAAAGCAACCCCGGTGGAAGCGCTCTGGTTTACGATCGTCGCGGCAATGCTGGGCATTTACGTCGTGTTGGACGGGTTTGATTTCGGCGTGGGCGTCGTCCACCGCTATGTGGCCCGCACCGACCAGGAGCGGCGGACGGTCCTGTCGGCGATTGGGCCGGTGTGGGATGGAAACGAGGTCTGGCTGATTGCGGCGGGGGGCGTGTTGTTCATGGCGTTTCCCAGCGTATATGCTACTGCGTTCAGTGGGTTTTATCTGGCGCTGATGGTCGTGTTGTGGCTCTTGATCCTGCGCGGTGTCGCCATCGAATTCCGCTCGCACCAGGAAAATCCGCTGTGGCGGGAGTTCTGGGACACCGTGTTTGCTTTGTCATCGGGGATGCTCGCGTTCGTGTTCGGCGCGGCGCTGGGAAATCTGGTGCGCGGCGTGCCGGTCGGTCCCGACGGCTTGCGAGGAATGGCCCTCTTCACCGATTTCCGGCCGAGCAAGCATCCCGGCATCTTTGATTGGTATACGATCCTGGTGGGCGTGTTTGCCGTCGTCGCCCTCGGCGGGCACGGCGCGTTGTATCTTGATTGGCGGACGACCGGTCAGGTGCAAGTTCGCAGCCAGCGAGCGACACGCTGGTTTTTCAGCATGTTGGCGCCGATGTGGATTGTCGTGACCGTGGCGACGGCGCTGGTGCAGCCCGAGATTTTTTCCAATCTGGCGGCGCGACCATGGTTCCTGTTTTTCGCCGGGCTGGCACTGGGCGGAGTCGGCGGCGTGTTTTACTTTGTCAAACAAGCGCGCCCGCTGCCGGCCTTCCTCTCGTCATCAATCTTCCTTTTGGGGTTGTTGGCGACGACGATGCTCGGCAATTATCCGAATTGGCTGCGTTCGACCATCGGTCCCGAGTGGAGTTTGACCGCGGCGAACAGCATCTCCTCCTCGGCCAGTCTGAACGTGGCGATCGTGTGGTGGAGCCTGGGGATGGCGCTAACGATCGCTTATTTCGGCTATCTGTTTCGTACGATGCGGGGCAAAGTGGAAGTCGAAAGCGATGGCGGGTAATAACGCAGCCCGATACCGTGAACGGCATCTTTTGGTCGCTCAACGATCAGGAACGGCTCGAAAGTATCGAAGGCGCGGGACTTGCTCATCAACTACGTCGTTGAGCCTCACGCCATGAGGTCCTTCAATCGTTCCAGATCACTTCGGGAGTCACAGCATGAATCAGTGGTGGAAGAATTGGCAGACAGTCTGCTGCCTTGCGGCCGTGACGGCTCTCTTCAATGCCGCGACTCTGCGCGGCGATGACTTCGAGGCTCTGGTCAAACAGTCGCAACAAGAGAAAGCGAAATTCGCCGAACGGCAGCAAAAACTCCTCAAAGAGCGCTACGATCTCGCGGACCAGCCCGCGCCGGAAGCCGTCATGTCGCGCGGCAAGCTGGTTCAAGGCGGCGTGCGCATTCGATTGCCCGACGGAGTGACGTGGGACAAGCTGGCCAATCTGTCGCCGGAGGAAATCAAACGTCAAAAACTCTGGCCGGCGGGTTTTTTCCCTCTGCCGCATCCGCATCACGAATCGGGAGGCATGGTATTTCCGAAGCCTCAGATCGACGAGGTGAAGAAGCAGAATTCCCGCGATCTGACCCGGTTCGATCTCGATTACGACTTGCCGCAGCATCTGCTGCCGGAGTTTCCCGCGCCCATTTATCTCACCACGCGCCCCGATCTCGGGGACGTCTCGAAGGGCCAGCTTGTCACGCTGGCGAACTATTACGATCTCTTCAAGGACGCGCTCAATCCCAAACAGTTGGAAGGCCTGCGACTGTTGGTCACGCCGTTCCCGCAACAGCAGTTCAACGCGACGGACGATCGGCGCTCTTTGCACCCGCATCTGGGAGTGACTTGTTTTGATTGTCATGCCAACGGCCACACCAACGCGGCGACGCATACGGTGGGCGATATTCGGCCGAACGAACATCGGCATCGAATCGATACCCCGACGCTCCGCGGGCTGAACATCCAGCGCTTGTTCGGATCACAGCGGGCATTGAAGACGGTCGAGGATTTCACGGAATTCGAGCAGCGGGGCGCTTATTTCGACGGTGACATCACGACCGCCGCCAAGAAAGGAATCAACCCGCTGGAGCGCGCAAGCCAGGTTCATTTCATGGCCGAATTTCAGGAACTCCTCGATTTTCCCCCTGCGCCGAAGCTGAATCTCCTCGGGAAACTTGATCCCGCGAAGGCGTCGCCCAGCGAACTGCGCGGCCAGGAATTGTTTTTCGGCAAGGCGCAGTGCTCCAGTTGTCACCCGGCTCCGTACTACACGGACAACTTGATGCACAACTTGAAAACGGAACGTTACTTCGAAGAACAAATGATCAACGGCCGCTTGGCGTCCGCCGATGGTCCGATCAAAACGTTTCCACTCCGCGGAATCAAGGATTCGCCCCCCTACCTGCATGACGATCGCCTGCTGACGCTGGCGGACACGGTCGAATTTTTCAATCTGGTGCTCGGAACCAAATTGACCGCGGAAGAAAAGGCCGATCTCGTCAATTTTCTGCTGTGCCTGTAAGCCTGCCCGAGAAGTCACCTCGTTCGGCGCGGGTCTCCCGATCCCGCCCTTCTTCCCGTGGTCTCCTGACCGATCTTGTCTTCCCACCGCAGCCCACAGGCTGAAGACGCGTGCGGTGTCCCTGATAAAAGACGCCGTCGGACCGCGACGTGACGGCGTCGATTCTCAGAAAACGGTGAAGAGTCGCTCACGTCAACTTCAACAACCGGCAGGCGTCGGCATAACCGGGCGCAGGATAGCCGTGTTCGCTGGCAGTGACGCGTGCTAAGGCGACCAGTTGCCGCCAGCGGAAGGCGGGGCGCCACGTCGCGAATTCTTCGCGAACCGTGTGATAATACTTCTCCGCATGCAGCGCGCCGTCTTCACTGACGGCATATTTCAGCAGCAGATCAAACACCGGGCGCGAATCCGCCTGCGTCTCACCATATCGGTGGACGGCGGCCGCGGCGCGGGCTTGATCGTTATGCCGAATGGCATCTTCCGCTTCCGCAAGTAACCGAGCCGGATCAGTCGACGGGATCGCCGCCAGATCTTCTGGCCATGGCCGCGGAGCCGTCTTGAGCAGCGCGTCGTCCGACCACGTGACTTGGGCGCGTCCGCGGGCCACTTCATAGGCGGCGAGCACGACGGCAGCCGCCTGATTGCGGGCGTTGCTCACCTTGGCGATGTTACGCCAGGCATTGACCGCATCAGAGGCGTGCACGCCGACCGAATCGCCGTGCACGCTCCTTCGGCTTATTCTTGTCGGTATATTTTTCCGGACGACCCGGATCACGCAGCACGAGCTGATTGGCCGCGAGCGGCCGCCGCCTGGGCGACCGCGTCGGGGGCGATGCCGTCGGCCATGGCCGCCGCCGCCGCTTCGGCGGCTTGTGCGGGAGAATTCGTGAAGAACGTCTCACTGAGAGATTCCAGCCAGGCGTCGTCGAGTTGCCGATGACCCGGCTGGAACCGTTCTAGATGAAAACGATCGAAGATCCCGGCCAGCGTGTTGCGCGTCTCCGGCCGGTCTCCTCTCTCGGTCTTGACGCAATACCGCAGGCTCTGCCGCATCATGGTCAGGGCATGCTCGCGACCGATGAGGTTGAGCAGGTCCCACGGTTTGTAGGCCAGGTTCACCCGATGGACTTCCGTTTCATCCTCGATTTCCATAAGCAGCGCATTGAAAGCGGCATCGGGATCTTGCTCCGCGAACGTTGCCAGGATCTGCTCAGCGCGCGATTTGTCCTGGCGGCGCGCCGCGTCACGCAAATCGATCGGCGCCAGATTTGAACCTGCCGACAGGGGGGCAATCGCGTGCAGCGCTTCCTGTTCTCGGCCTCCGGTCGCCTGAATCCGTGACGCATTCCGATAGAGGACTTTTAACACCGGCAGAGCGCGGCGCTCGCTGGGCAATTCCTGGGACATGTAATAGGCCGGCCCCAGCGCCATCAGCGTATGAAAACCGATGTAATCCTCGCCGCCGAAACTGCGGGCATTCGCCAGCACCCCCGCCGTGAGCAGCGACTGGAGCGGCGTTCCCGAATTCAACTTCTCGACGAGCAGCGGCAGTAGTTTGTCGGGCGCCGTTTCCTGCATCAGCGTCACCAGCGGTTCGGCCTCGCCGAATGTCAGCGCCGGTCCCCGTTCCTCCGCGAATCCCCGGGAAACAAATCCCATGTCCCTGGCGGCGTGCCATCCGACCCCCGCCACCAACAGGCCCCGCCCGATCTCCGCCAGAAATTCACGCCGATGGGAATGCATGGCCATGGTCGATCTCCCCCTTGCGAGCGATGGATTGAGAACGGTACGGCTGTTCTCAGTGACTATACCGCTTTCGGTCCGGGCGGAGAACAAAAATCCGCAGGTTGCCGACACGAAACCCGCGGGGACCAAACCGCAGCCTGACGGAGGGACGCTTTCAGTCGAACAGGTAGCTGATCGATTCGTTGCGATGAATTCGACGCACCGCTTCGCCTAACAGGGGGGCGACCGTGACGACTTTCAGGTTTGGCAGCATCTGGTCCGGGCGTAACGGCAGGCTGTTGGTGACGACCAGTTCCTCGATCGGCGCATCGCGCAGTTTCTGCGGCGCATTCCCGCAGAGCACCGCATGGCTCGCGCTGACGTAGATTTTTTTCGCCCCCGATTTGTGCACCACGTTGACCGCGCCGACGATCGACCCGCCGGTGGTGATCATGTCGTCGAACACGATGGCGACTTTCCCCGTGATCGGGCCGCCGATGAGATGCTCTTGCTTGGTCTCGAACGCGTTGGCGCGGCGCTTATCGACAATTGCCAGTTCCCCGCCGAGGTGTTCCACGTGCTGCAGCGACCGCTTGATGCTGCCTTCGTCCGGGCTGACGATCACGAGGTTGTCTTTGTTCAGATTCAGCGAGCGGAAATAATCATCCAGGATCGGCGCGGCGTAAAGATGATCCACCGGACAGTCGAAGAAGCCTTGAATCTGGGCGGCATGCAGATCCATCGTCAACACACGATCGGCGCCCGCCTTGGTGATCAGGTTCGCCACCAGTTTGGCGGTGATCGGGACGCGGCCCATGTCCTTGCGGTCTTGCCGGGCGTACCCGAAATACGGCATCACCGCGGTGATCCGCGCGGCGCTGGCCCGTTTGCAGGTGTCGATCAGAATCAACAGTTCCATCAACGCTTCGTTGACGGGCGGGCCGGTCGGCTGCACGAGAAACACGTCGCAGCCGCGCACGTTGGTCATCAGACGGACGGAGATTTCACCGTCGGGAAAGTTGGTCAGCTCCACCGTCCCGAGTTCAATGCCCAGGTACGCGGCGATCTCCGCCGCTAATTTGGGGTTGGAGCGGCCGCTGAGAAGAATCAGCTGATCATACATGGAAGAATGTCTAATGACGAAAAATTATTTGTCGAAAACAAACCGCTCATGAACCGGCCGTGCCATTTCAGACCGTTGGCACGCGAAAATCAAGCGCTTGGGAGCATGCGCTGCGTCGGGATCGTGATCTTGAGGGATGTCAAAGTCGACGTTCACTCCGCCTCCGGCAGTCCAACAAAATGCATTGACGACGCAGGTCTGGGTGGTTGGGTGGCCGGGTCTGACCAACGGGAAGGCCCGAAACGAGTTGGGTTGCAGTCGATATTCTTCGTTCGGGCCCGTTCGAATTCGCTCCACCTTCAAAGATTTCATGCTGCTCATGCAATCCGTTGGATCGCATGGGGCTGTCCAAGCGATGTGGAAAGCCTAACGAACGATGACTCACGGGCTCGCGGCGCAGGCGACCGGCTGCAACGTCGGCCGCCAGTCGATCAATTGCAGTTCCGCCCGCTCTTGGCCGTTGAAGCGGTTGATGACGGGTTGAAAGCAGACCGAGAAATCCGGGCCGGCGGCGGCGATTTCTTCAGCCCATTCGCCGCGACCAAACGCGACGGCGCGGATCGTCACGCCGTACTGACGCAGCGTCAGCGACAAATGTCGTTCTCCTTCTCCCATCTTTTTCGGTGGACCGGCGAGTTCGACACGACTGGCGGCGAGAATTGGCCGCCGGTTCCCCATCCCGAACGGTCCCAACTGTTCCAATTCCAGCACCGAGCGGGTGTTCACGTCGGCCAATCGGACTTCGGCATCAATCTTCAGATCGTCTTGCCGCGGAGCGGTGTCCGGGTTGGAGGAAACGCAGCGCACGAATTCCCGCCGGAAGTCATCAATGCGATGCGGCGCAATTTTCAAACCCACGGCCGCATGATGGCCGCCGAAACCGGCGAGAAGTTCACGGCAGCCGCTCACGCCCGCGTGCAAATTGTAGCCTCCGAACGACCGGCCGGAGCCCTGGGCAAATTCCCGTTCGGCGGAGAGGGCGATCAGGATCGCCGGCTTGCGGAAATGCTCCGCCACGCGGCTGGCGACGATGCCGATCACCCCGGGATGCCAATCCTCGTGCGCCAACACGAGCGCCGCGTCGGAATCCCACGCTGCCGTTTCCGTGACGAGCTCTTTGGCTTGTTTCAGAATCTTCCGCTCAACGGTCTGGCGATTCCGATTCAATTCGTCGAGGTACTTCGCCAGCACCTCTGCACGTTCGGGCTGATCGGTGGTCAGCAACTCCACGGCGAGCCGCGCCTGGCCCAACCGGCCGGCAGCGTTGATCCGCGGGGCCAGCGAAAACGCGATGTCCTCGGCTTGCATCGGGCCGCGCGCGTTGATTCCGGCGACGCGTAATAATTCCCGCATCCCCAGACTGCTTCGCTCGCCCAGGCTTTGCAGCCCATAATGCACGATCACGCGGTTTTCGTCGACGAGCGGCACGCAATCGGCCACGGTGCCGATGGCTGCCAGTCCCAGCGCCGACAAGAGGAATTCGCGCATTGCCGGAGACGCTTTTCGGCCGTCGCCCAGTCGAGCGCAAACGGCCCAGGCCAGCTTGAACGCCACGCCCACGCCGCAAAGTTCGCCGAACGGGTAGTCGCCTGACAGTCGAGGATGAACCAGCGCGTCGGCGTCGGGTAACGTCTGATCGAATTGGTGGTGGTCGGTGATCACCAATTCCAGACCCAGCTCCCGCGCGAGCGCGGCCTCCGCGACGCTGGTGATCCCGCAATCGACCGTGACGACCAAGCGCTGCGGATCCTCCGCATGCAGTTGTCGAAGCGCTTCGCAGTTCAGGCCGTAGCCTTCCTCCATTCGGCTGGGGATATAGTAATCGACTTGCCCGCCGGCGAGCTTGAGGCAGTGCCAAAGCAGGCTGACGGCGGTCACCCCGTCGACATCGTAATCGCCATAAACGGTGATCCGCCGCTGGGATCGAATCGCGGCGACCAGTCGGTCCGCGGCGGCGGAAATTCCGGGAAGCCGTTCCGGGTCGTGGAGCTGCGTCAGTTTCCGAGCCAGGAAATCTCGAGCGGCCTCCGGGGAGTCGACGCCGCGCTGGGCAAGGATCTGCGCCGAAATGGACGACACCCCGAGCGCACGGCAAAGCTGGCGAACCGTCGTCTCGTCACAAGGAGAAATCAACCATTGCCTGCTCATCGGGTGACCTTGGAAACCTCCAGGTGGCGTTCGATCATTGCTGTCGAGGGATTACATCAGTGGGCGGGGAGGATGTCAAACCTCTGTGGCCGACCGGCCCTCGCGGGAACAGTCGCATTGACGATCAAGAAACCTGCCAATCGTCTCGGGCGACCCGCGATCCGGGCCAAAGTCTGACCTTTGCTGAAAATTAGGGATTGGGGGAAATCCACTCTTGCCACTTCCACCCCTCCCGTCTATTTTGAAAGAAGTTGGCGCTCGCGAGGGAACGTGCCGACCTTATTTTCAGAGTGGGAGGGCAAGGATGCAAATACACTATCGTCCGGGCGACCTCGTGATCTTTGTCGTCAGCAAGATCAGCCGTGATCCTGGTCCGCGCGCCCACGACATTCATCCGGCCCCGTTTGGCGAGACCTATCAGTATATCGTCGATAAGTACTGGACGGTCCGCGCGATCGCGGACAATGGCGCCCTCGAATTGGTCACGCGCCGGGGAAAAGTTCATCATGTTCGCGCCGACGATCCGCGCCTGCGGCCGGCGCGGCTGTGGGAACGCTGGTTTCACCGCCAGCGCTTTCCGGACCTGACGCAACTCTCGACCTCACCTGATCGGCCCGACTCCGTCCAGGCTGAACCCTTGGCGGTTTCCCGGCATTAGGCCCGCGGTTTTATCCTCGCCGGCAAGAAATATCGACTTGACGAAACACGTCAAATCAGGGCATGATCATAATCGGTCAGGTGGATAGGCTTGTTCCGGTCACGCTCTCGGTCCGAGAGAAGACGCCGCCCCTCTGGAAAATTCCGCGTGTTCGAGTCGGTTGAAGCGGGGCGCGGGCCAGTCGGCAGACATCGCAATCGCTTTTCAGGAGCCTTTCATGAAGACACTTGGGCGACGTACTGGCTTCACTCTGATCGAGCTCTTGGTGGTGATCGCGATCATTGCGATCCTCATCGCGCTGTTGCTGCCGGCCGTGCAGCGGGCGCGCGAGGCGGCTCGCAAGACTCAATGCCAGAACAATCTCAAGCAAATCGGTCTGGCGCTCCACAACTATCACGACACGCATCGCTGTTTCCCGCCGGGGCAGGTGAATAATACGTTCGCCAACGGAAACGACTATTGGGCCCCCACGCTGGGTCTTGGCTCGGTGGCGATGAACTACGCCAATCCCGACGAAGCGCGCGTGTTCTTCCCCTTGGGGCAAAACACGCTGGGTTATCAAGGGACCAGTTGATCCTGCATATCCTGCCGATGATCGAGCAGGGCAACATCTATAACTATTGGAACTTTGGCGGTGAAAACGTGCGCATGATGGGGAAATCCCCGTGCAGACGCCGCCCCCTGACCTGCGGCTGATTTACCCGGCCAAACAGGAACTCAAGGCGTTTTACTGCCCGTCGCGGCGCAGTGAAATGACCGCGCAAAGCACCTATGCGAATTGCCAACGACTGGATTACAACAGCCCCATCGTCACCGCCCTTTGGCTGCAAGGGGGTAATGACTACGCCGGCTGCACCGGTTCTGGCATCACATTCTTCGACGATCCGTCCGGCAACATCATGAATTGCCAGACGATTTTGATGACGCCGGCTCAATTGAGCGCCACCGTGATCACCAACGTCAACAATCTGAACCAGAATTACCAGACGTCTCCGTATTCGCAATTCATTAACAACGTCGGCATCTTCGGAGTGAACACTCACACGTCCATCCGCGACATCACCGACGGCACGTCGAACGTCATGATGGTGTCGGAACGGCGGATCTTCAATAAGTCGACCTTGCCCTTGGCGAACCCCGTGTTGTCTCCCCCCGCGTCCTTCGCCATCAGTCGAGACGGGTGGGCCTGGGGCGGTCCCGCCACGCTGTTCAGCACGCGCTACGCGCCGCATCAAGGACTTCATTACGACGAAGCCGACAGTCTGCATGATCAGTCCGTTCAGGCGCTGTTTGCCGATGGGACCGTGCATGCCATCACGACGAGCATTGATATTTTTGTCTGGAACAACATGGGGAACATGCAGCAAGGCAGCCCGTTAAACGTCGAATTCTGAGAGAGGATGCCGGGTTTCTGCACCAGCCTGATTCGCAAACTGGCCGACCCGCGTTCGCAGGGGTCGGCCGGTTTCATAGTCGGACGATTTCGCGAAGACGCGGGGGGCGGCAGACAAATCGCGGCGATTCTTCGGGCCAGAGCTGGAAAGCGTGAGTATGTCGATCCGCGTCGTGTGTGCTGAGTGTCACTCGAAACTTGATATCCGCGACGAACTGGCCGGGGCGAAACGCCGTTGTCCCAAATGCAAAACCGAGTTCGTCGTGCCGACGCCGGTCGCCAGTGAAGTCGTCGCTGAAGAAGAGACCAGCCCCGACGAAGCCGTCCCGACGGATCAAGATCTCGTCACCGCCCGCCATGCGGTAGAGGATTCGGCGGACCAGGATGAGCACGATTCCGAAGAGCTTTCGTCGCCCTTGATCGCACCGGTGGCCGCTGACTCCGCGGAGGACGAAGAGAACTCAGACGACGAGGAAGACCTGGATTATCTTCCCGGGTTCGTCACGGCGGCGGCGCCGGCACAAAAACCGAAACCTTCGGGCAAGCCCGCGCCTCGGATCGCAAAAGCTGCCGACGAGGACGACGAAGAAGAAGAGGACGACGAAGAAGAAGAGGACGATGACGACGAACCGGTCCTCGCCATTCCTAAGATCCCCGATCCGCCGAAGCGAAAGGCCTTGGACCCCGCGTTTCTCGGATCGGACGACGAGGACGACGAAGATGATGAGGAAGACGAGCCTCCGAAAAAGGCTGCGTCTTCACCGCCCGGCCGCAAGGGCCCGAAGATTTCCACGGAAGCGATGGACGACTTTTTTGCCAAGACCTACGACAAACCGCTGAGCACCCCCGATTTCAAGTTGCCGACTCCGAATCGTGGCGCGGCCAAAGCCGAAACGCCCAGCGATACGCGAAATGTGACCAAGGACCGTGCGCAAGCGGCCCGCGAACTCCGGCAGGCACTGAAAGACAGCGCCTTGAACCAGGCCACCGTCGGACCGCAGAAAACGGCGGGCATCGGCTTCGACATCGTCGAGTTCTTTCAGGATTTCGGCCTCAAAGGCTTGGCCATTCTCATCGGGGGAACGCTGTTGACGTTCGCGGTCTATTATGCCAGCAATTATGCCATGGGCGGGGCCAAGCGGCCGCCGCTCGGGCGCGTCGCCGGAATTCTGACGATTGACGGCGACCCGGTTCCCAACGCGCGCATCTATTTTCGACCCGAATCCGAAACGTCAAAAATTAAAGACATGAAACGGACATCGATCGGCACGACGGATCAACAGGGAAAATTCAGCATGATGTACGAGCAGAATATTCCCGGCGTCGCCGTCGGAAAATGCCGCGTCTGGATGGAATTACCTCATCCGCTGCGCGTGCCGCCCGAATACACGGTCGCATCGACAACCACCGTTGACGTCGCCAAGGGAAGTCAGACCATCGATTTCCCCTTGAAATCCAAAGCGAAAAAATGACGGCCTTTACGGTGGAATTGAGATGCAGGACTGGTCGCTCACAAGTCTCCAACGGTGGTTTCAATCCGCGATTCAATATCCCGATCACGAGGCCGTCTCAACGGAACTACCGTCTCAGATCATTCCCAAAGCCGTCTCCGAGGCGATTACCCGCTCTCGGCGGTTGACGTCGGAGCAGCGTCTCCAGATTTATCAACACGCGTACTTCGCCCGCTTGCTCGAGTGCCTTGAGGCGGAGTTTCCCGCGACGCGACATGCTGCGGGCGAGGACGCATTTGCGGGCTTCGGGTGGGGTTATCTCCGGGCTTCGCCGTCGCGCAGCGACTCCCTGGCGGATTTGGGCGCCGGCTTCGCCGATTACCTGACATCGACGCGCCCGCCGCGCGCAGAGCGCGAGAGCGAACTCGATTTCGCCGATTTTCTGATCGACCTGGCTCGACTCGAACGGACCTACAGCGAGGTTTTTGACGGACCCGGACCGGAAACCGGTACGGGCCTGGCTCCCACGCGATTGGCCAGGTTGTCCCCTGAAGAATTTGCCGCCTGTCGACTGGAATTCCAGGAATCCGTCCGGCTCTTACTCTTGCAGTTTCCGTGTCACGAATTCGCCAGCGGCGTGCGCCACGATCAACATCCCGATCCACCTGCACCCGCACTCACGCGGCTCGTGGTATTCCGTCGAGATTATATCGTGCGGCGGCTGACCGTCGCGACAACGCAGTGGGAAATGCTTGTTCAATTGCAATCGGGAGCGGCCATCGGAGGCGCTCGTTCAAGTCGCCCAAAGTGTCGAGGACCTCGATGAATTCGCCGCGGAGGTTCGAACGTGGTTCGCCGAATGGTCGCGAGCGCCGTTGTTTAAAAACCTGATTACGCCTTCCTGACAGACACGCTCGAAGGGGCTTCCGCCCGGACGATCGCCTGAAAAATCCCCGCCCAAGTGAAGGTTTCCGCTTCAGCGGCGATGGGCAAACCCGCTTCGCGTGCCGCGGCCGTCGTCACCGGGCTGATACTGACGAGATGCGTGCGGGAACCGAGTTGCTGCAGAGCCGTCGGCGAGAGCAATCGTGCGAGGTTCCGCGCGATGGACGGACTCGACAGTCCGATCCAGTCGAGTTCGCCGCGATCCAGGCGATTCATCACGTCCGCCGGCCACGATTCCACGTCCCGATTGCGATACACGACGACCTGTTCCACGGTCGCGCCGGCGCGCGTCAATTCCATCGGCAGCACGTCTCGACCCCGGTCGGCCCGCGCCCATAACACCGTCTTGCCGACTGCCAGCGGCGCGAGCGCCGCGGCGAGCGCTTCGGCCCGAAATTCCGCGGGAACGAGGTCGGCCCGCAGTGAAAACTCGCGTAGCGCGTCCGCAGTCGCGGTGCCGATCGCCGCTAGTTTTGCCTTTCCAATCCGGCGATCGTCTCCGCCGGCGTCCCACAACCGGCCGAGCAATCCGCGTACTCCGTTCGCGCTGGTAAAGACGATCCAATCGAACTCCCTCAGCCGCGCCAACGCCGCGTCGACCGCGGTCCACTGATCCGGCGGCGCGATCTCGATCGTGGGCAGCAAGATCGGTTGGGCTCCCAGACGATAGGCCAGCGCCAGCGCATCGTCGGCCTGTTCCTCGGGCCGAGTGATGCCGATCGTCTTGCCAAACAACGGTCGCTGTTCAAACCAGGTGGCGTGCTCGCGGACGCGCACGACGTCGCCGATGATGAGCAGCGACGGCGCATGGAGTGCGGCCGCGTGCGCGGCGGCAGCGATTTCTTCCAGCGGTGCCGACACCGTTTTTTGCCGCGGCGTCGTCGCCCGGCTGACGACCAGCGTCGGCGTGTGGGGCGGCTTGCCATGGGAAATCAGTTCCGCCGAAATTTGTGCAATCCGATGCAGTCCCATGTAGAAGACCAGCGTGCCGGGGAAGCAAGCCAGGGCCTGATAGTCCAGCCGGCTGGTTTCTTTCTGCGGATCTTCGTGCCCTGTGACGAATGCCACGGCCGAGGCAAAGTCGCGATGGGTCAGTGACAGGCCCGAGTACACCGCGGCGGCGGTGGCGGCCGTGATTCCGGGAACGACCTCGAAGGCAATGCCGGCCTCGGACAGCGCCGTCGCTTCCTCGGTGCCCCGCCCGAAAATGAATGGATCTCCCCCCTTGAGCCGCACCACGGTCTTTCCCTGTCGCGCCGCCGCAATCAACTGACGGTTGATTTCGTCTTGCGGCACGCGCCGACCTTCGGGGCCTTCCGATCGGCAGGTCCGCTGGGCCGCGGCGGTCGTATGTCGCAGCAGGTCCGGGTTCACCAATCCGTCGTACAGCACGAGGTCCGCCTGACGGAGACATTCCCAGCCCCGCAGCGTGATCAAGCCCGGATCGCCGGGTCCGGCGCCGACGAGAAAGACTTTCCCGGCGGCTGGCCGTTCCCCAGCGTTCGCTATCGAAGGAGTAACATTGGAATCCATATGCTTAGGATGCAGGATCAAGCGAAAACGATCAAGCGGGCACGGAAACTGGCACATGCCGACCGGGCGATCCGGGGTTTTTCACTATGAAATCAGCGAAATCGACTGTGTCAAAATCGAGAAATCGCCTGTGCCGGCGCAGGTTGACGGCAGTCTGACCTTGACCGTATCCCTGCGATCAGTAAGCTTCCCGCTCGTAAGAGCTTAGGTCTCATGGCGTCAACCGATGGTCCTTTCGGCCGTCGATTTCGTCTGTCGATGATCCTGGGCCGTTCCAGGGAAGGAATCGAACATGCCGCGCTGGATCACGCACTTATTTATCGCGAGCTATCTCGGTTCTCTGGCGCTCGGCGTCGCCATGCATACCACGCGGTTTAAGCACGATTCGCACCCCGTGATGTATTTTTACGTGTGGGACATGTTCTGCGGCTGGGCGGCGTTCGAGTCGCGAACACATCTCATCGGCGAAGGGGAAAGCGGCACGTATTATCAACTCTCGCCCGGGCCCTGGGATGATTTCAAACCCTACGGCGACTTGACCCGCAATCATTATGACTATCACGGCAACGCGCTCGTGGGCATGGCGCTCAACGCGTTGAAGCATACCGATCATGAGCCGATGCGGCGAATTCTCTTCATCGAAGAGAGCTGGCCAAAGAAATATAACCTGCCCGACAGTCTCTGGGCGGCGATGTTCACGGAAGACAAAGATCCGATGAGCTATTTCTGGGTGCGCGGGACCTATACTCCGGAAGGGGAGCGTCTCGACAACCGCCTGACCTTCCTGAATCAGTTGTATACGGAGACGGTGATGAATAACCCTCGGCTTCAAGCCGACTCGAAGAAGGGCCGGCCGGTGATCGCCATCAATCCGTATGATCGCCGCCTCCATTCCGAGGGAACTGCCGGCAGCCAGGAACAGCCGTCCCTGCTGGAAGGCCTGCCCAGCGCGAACTGAAACCGAACATCTCGATCGGCCGGGGATTTCCCGGGACCGGGGCCCATTCACGGAGGAGCCGCCATGAGCACGGAATGGCAAGTCAGGAAGCAGCAGTTGCATCGCTTCTTTTATGAAGAGGAAGTCCCGTTTGCGCTGGCCATGATGCGCATGGCATTTCCCGTGGTGATGCTCTGCATGGTCATTCCGCGATGGCCCGTGGCGCGGGAACTCTTCTCGGCGGACGGGGCGCCGTCGCAGTTGAGCGTCGGCTTTGGCCATGGCAACCTGTTTCCCGTCTTTTCCGGCGAAGTCGTGGTGGCGCTGATGTCGCTGCTGGTCTTCACGCTCGTCACCAGTTCCATCGGGTGGTGCACTCGCGTTTCTCTGTTCGTCACTTGGGTGCTATTCACGTACTTTGCCTGGATGGACTCGGTCAGCACCACGACCAAATATACGTCCATCGCCACGCATTTTTTCCTGTTGCTGGCGGTCTCGCCCTGCGGCGCGGTGTGGTCCGTCGATGCCTGGCTGGCCCATTATCGCCGGAACGATTGGCCGGGATCGCCGTCGATTGATCGGCCGCGCTTTCCCGTCTGGCCGCGGCGGCTGCTCCAATTCTTCCTGGGAACCGTTTATTTCGGAGCGGCCATCACCAAGCTGCAAACGCCGAGCTTTCTGACCGGCGACGAGTTGCAGGCCTGGATGATGACGCATATCAACTATCGCCATCCGATCGGCGAATACCTGGCGATGTATCCGGCGCTGCTCGTGGTCGGCTGCTACGCCGCGCTGATCTGGGAAGTCCTGTTTATTTTTCTCATCTGGGAAAAGAAGCTCTGGCGGCCCATCATCCTGGCGGTCGGCGTCTGTTTCCATTTCATGACGACGCTCACGCTGGGCCTGCTGATTTTTCCCGCCACTTGTTACAGCCTGTATCTGGCGTTCGTGGAGCCGGAGGACGTCCAGCATGCGGCAGCGACGTTCCGCAGGTTCTGCCGGCGATTCACGGGCCTCCGACACGCGGTCGCGCGCGCTGGGGCGCTGTTGACGGCGGGGAATCCGGTCGGTTGGCGGAAGCCGGCCCAAATTGGTTTTGCCGCCGTCGCCGCCATCGCGGTGGCCATCGGCATGGCCGCCGAATATCAAATGGACCCTATGGAGAACGCCGCCCCGAAGGACGCCATCAACTGGTCGCCATTGACCCGGAACTCATCCAGCAGATGCTCGCGCCGACCCCTGCGCTACGAGATATCGACAAGTTTTTCTCGATTGATACGGGATCGTTAATGATGGGCGATCTCTTGGCGGATCGTCGAAATTCTTTTCGGCAAGGAGAACGTCTCATCGCGCAATGCCATCTGATTGCGCCGCATGAAGACATGTGGATCGAGTTTCATCTGCTCGACAGCGATCACCGGCTGGTCACCCGCGTTCCGATGGTCGCCACCCGGGAAATGTTTCGCGTGCATCTCAAGTACGACCTGACGGAAGCGATTGAGCCCGGGCAGTACACCGTGGTGATTCAAACTGCCGGCCGCGAAGTGCTGCGCAAACCCATTGAAGTGCTCCCTGGTTCGCGTTCGGCCGTTGCCAACTGACTGGACACGCTCTAGGATTCCCGCAACGACACGTCTTTGCGGATTCCCGCTGTCCAGTTTCGCTCATCCGGAGGCCGGCAAATGTGGTTTACGGAAGATGCGCTGACGCCCTGCGCCGTTTTCGGCGCCCTCGGCCTGGCGACGGTGTTCTGGGCTCGTCTGCAGGAATCTCGAACTTTCCAGATTGTCGGAGCGCTGCTCCTGCTGCTGGCCGGCAGCTCGTTCCTGATCGACCGCCTGGTCGTTACCGAGCGAGAACAACTGGAACAGCGCGTCGTCTCATTGTGCGAAGACTTCCGGAATAAACGGCCGCAAACTGTCGACTATTTTTCCTCCCAGTCGCCGGAACTCAAGTCCGCCGTCGCCGCTGCGATGATGCTGGTGACGATCGAAGGCCGGGTTCGATTGACTGACTTCGACGTCCGCATCACGAACGACCACAGCCGGGCCACGTCGCATTTCCGCGCCAACGCGGTCATCAGCGTTGCCGGTCACGGAAGCGTGGGACACCAACCGAGTCGGTTCGTGTTGACCTGGGGCCGCGAGCAAGGGGATTGGAAAATCCTCCGCGTGCAGCGAATGCACCCCGTGCAGGACAAAGAACTGGGACTGCTGGATCAGACTCCGGGTTAGGCGATCATTCGCCTCCCTGCGGATAGAACTCGATCCAGCCTTCGCGATAGAACGTATGATCGACGCGCGGACCGTTTTGAATCATGTAATTGTTCAACCGGTAACCTGTGCTCACGCCGAAGCCATTGCGGTAATACGCCGTCCGATATGCCGACAAGCTTTCCGGCACCGGATAATTCGGCGCTTGCCCATTTGCCGGCAAATGGCTGAAGTACGACCGTCGAAACATCCAGTCGTCGGCTTGCGCTGGCGGAGAGAAGCCAGCCAGCAGGACGAGCGCGAACCAGCCGGCCCGCAGCGTGTTTCGAGGTAGCGACAGATTCGAGAGCATGTCAGGATTCTCCGTGGCGAAACGTCAACATTGGACGACGGATTGAGGCGAATGGTGATCAAAAACTGGCGTTTTCGGCTTCCATCCCTCATCATGCACGTTGCGCGCCTGCCCCGGGCGGTGTCAATGGAAGTTTACAAATTGCTCAGAGCGGATCTCGGATCGCCCACTCGCGGAGCCGCGCGTGAGCCGTTGGGCGGTGCACCGGGCATCGCCTGGCCGCTATTCCCCCAAGGTCCATTCGACAGACGCCAGTCGAGTCATCGCTTCTTGGGCGGTCAGGTCGAATTGCAGCGGCGTGATCGTCGCATACCCTTCCTGCAAGTCGAAAATGTCGCAGCCGGGATCGGCGTGATGGCTCTTAATCGGATTGAGTCCGCTCCAGTAATAATTCCGCCCGCGCGGATCGACCCGCTTCTCGACAACCTCCGTATGCCGCCGCACGCCCATCTTGGACAGTTTGGCGCCGCGCGGATTTCCCGGCACGTTCGGCGGAAAATTAATGTTCCACAGCAATTGATCGGGCGTCGATTGCTCCAACAGCTGGCGGCAAAGCGATACGGCCAGCCGCGCGGTCCGCTCGTAATCCGGAGGCGGGTCCGTCCATTGCGAAACCGCGAACGAGGGAATGCCGAAGAACGCTCCTTCCACCGCGCCGGCGACCGTTCCCGAATAAATCACATTAATGCCGACGTTGGAACCGGAATTGATTCCGCTGACGATCACGTCCGGCTTTTTTGGAGAGAATTCCAGGATGCCGAGCTTGGTGCAATCCGCCGGGCTGCCGTCGACTTTCCACCCAAAGAACTTCCCTTGCCGGAATTCCTTGGCCACGATCAGCGGATGTAAATAGGTGATGGTATGTCCGACGCCGCTTTGTTCGACGGCGGGAGCGACCACGGTGAGATTCCCCCACCGCTGAAGTTCCGCCGCCAGGGCGTGCAAACCGGGCGAATGAATGCCGTCGTCGTTGACCAGCAAAATTTGCAGAGGATCCTGGCTCACGTTTCAACCTTTTTTCATCCGCGCCACCACGTCGACGCCGCGAGAGACGCCCAACCGTTGCGCCGCGTTTCCTTGATTGACGGCGATTTCCAGCCGCCCGTTGCTGCCGACGAGGGCCATCACGGTTCCCGCCGGTTGCTCTCCATAGTACTGCGAGACGCCGTCGATGAAGCGACCGGCAATCTCAATCCGCCACTCGGCCCCCCCGGTCGCGAAGAGTTCCGCCGGGATGTCGGTTTGAAGATTGCCGAACCGGTCGCTGCCGAGCACGATCCCGCGGATCTCGTCCCCTTCCTGCACCGGGCCCCTGACGAACGGAGCGCCGGGTTGCAGTTCAATCGCCGGGCCCAACGAGGTCAAATCCACCCCTTGGGCCAGGTGAGCGGCCACCGGTCCGAACAGGTCCCGGCCATGAAAGACCGAGGACACGCTGGCCCGCCAATAGCCGGGGACCTTCAACTCCACCGCGTTCCGGCACGGCCAGTTTGCCAGAATGCAGGCTAAGAGCCCGTTATCCGGACAGACGAATCGCCAGTCGCCGATTTCCGCCGCAATTCCGCGCCGCGGACTGCCGACACCTGGGTCGACGATTCCCAGGTGCACGGTTCCGGCCGGGAAAACGGCCACGGCGTCAGCCCAGATCTGGGCCGCAGCTTCGACCTGCTGGGGCGCGATTTCGTGCGTCAGATCAATGAGTTGCGCGCGCGGGCAAATCCCCAGGATCGCCCCTTTCACCTGTCCGACATAAGTGTCGCTCACGCCAAAATCGGTCAGGAGCGTGATCGCCGACGGATGCAACTTCACGAAATCTCTTCTCTGGACAGCCTGTTTGACAATGACAGTCGGCAATTTCGTCGATTGAAAACCCGCCGGCAAATGGCCGATTGACCCTCATTCTCCTGCGCGCTAGACTGACTGAAGCAGAGTCCCTTCGTCAAGCGACGGCAGCCAGCCGAAGCCGGTTTCGAAATGAGTGCCGAGTTGTTGCCAGCTTGGGCACGTCTCTGCAATGACAGCCGGAGCGTTCACGTTCTCAAAAGGCTTGTTTCATGCAAATGCAATCCCCCCGCCCCCGCGTGACGAGCGCGGCACACCGGCTGCTCCTGGCACTTTGCGGAGGCCTGGTCTTCGCGAATCTATCGCTGGGACAGGACGCCGCGAGGAAAAAAGCCGTCGTCGAAGAAAAAACGCTTGTGACCAAGGACGGACTGGATCTGCGGATCACTTACTTTCAGGCGGAGGGGGGAGAAGATTCCCCGGTGGTGGTGTTGCTGCATGGGCGTGCGGGCAATCGACTGGTCTGGAAGAATTTTGCGACAAAATTGCAGCAAGAGAATTATGCGGTCATCTCGGTGGATTTGAGCGGCCATGGCGAATCGAAAAGCCGTAATCCCAAGACGGCGAGCACCGGAGGAGGCAAGGCTGATGAGTCCCTGCGCGCCGCCGATTACCAGGCGATGGTGGCGCTCGATCTGGAAGCCGTGAAGAATTTCATTTTCGAGGAACACCAGAAGCAGCGATTGAACATGGCGAAAATGGCGATCGCCGGGGCTGATTTTTCGACGACTGTCGCCGTGGCGTTTACCAACTTTGATTGGCGAAAAGAGCCGTACGACGACGCGGCCGTGCCGGAATTGCAGACGCCGCGCGGCCAGGACGTGAAAGCGTTGATTCTGCTGTCTCCGGAAGACCACGCCCCGGGATTGCTCGTGTCCCAATCTCTGGCGCAGATGAAGGCGGTCCAATTTCCGGTCATGATCGGCTACGGCAAAGGGGACACGTTCGACAAGGGCGCCGCCAAAAAGGTTTATGAACTCCTTGTGCCGAAAAAGCTGCGGAACAGCCCCGAGCCCTACGTCTATCTCATGGAATACGACGTGAAGCTCCGCGGCACCGACCTGTTGAATCGACCGGACGGCAAAGTGGAACTCAACATGTTCAACTTTCTGGAGCAGCACCTGAAATCGCTGAACATATCCTGGCGCGATCGACGCAGCCGGGAAGACCGTGAGAACGAGGACGAGAACAAAAAGTAGTCGCGGCCACCGCAGGCAGAGGGCTGATCCCGAGTTCCCGGCGGCGGTTACACTATCGTCCGGCCGCCGACGTGTTGTTCGTCGTCACTCCACGGCCAGGTGAGCGTGAAGCGCGCGCCCTGACCGGGCTGGCTTTCCAGCACGATCTCGCCGCCATGCTCGCGCAGGATTTTTTGACTGACGGCGAGTCCCAGGCCCGTCCCGCGCGCGCCCTTGGTCGATTCAAACAGGTTGAACAGTTTCTTTCGTTGTTCCTCGGCAATGCCGGGGCCGTTGTCCAAGACCGACACCCACACTGTCTCGTTCTCGGCGGAATAGCCGGTCTCGACGACGACCCGGGCGTGCTCGGCCCCTTCAACGGCATCAATCGCATTGATCACCACATTCAACACCGCGCGATGGATCCCCTCCGGATCGAACGTGCTGTCCGGGATGTTGTCGGCGGGGCGAAATTCCAGGGTCACACGGCATTCATCCGCTCGGGACTGGATCAACTCGACGACGTCGGCCACCGTTTGATTGAGCGATGCGAGCTGCCACGCCGGTTGCCGCTCTTTGCTGAACGTCAGCATGTCCATCACCAGGTGATAGATTTTTCCCTGGTTTTTTTCCACGATCTGCCAGCCCTTGCGGACCAGCTCTTCATCGTGGTTGTTCAGCCCCAGATCGATCAGATAACTTCCACCACGCACCCCTTGCAGAATGTTTTTGATGTGGTGGCTCAAGGTCGCGATGGTCTGGCCGACCGCCGCCAACCGCTCGGCTTTGACGAACGCCGCCTGAAAGCGACTGTTTTCCACCGCGAGCGCGGTCTGCCGGCCGATCGCCACCAGCAATCGCAATTGGTCCTCTTGAAAACAACTCCGCGGCGTACCGGCGACAACCTGGTCCGCAGACGTTGTGATATCGACGTAAATCACCCCTTCGACGGCCGACCGCCCCTGCAACGGCACGCACAAAGCTTCCCGAATCCCCGATTGCAGGATGCTATGCCCCGGATCAAAACGATCATCGTGCTGGGCATCGGTCGTGCGCACGCCTTGCTTCATCCGCAAGACGTAATCCACGATGCTGCGTGACACCGGCATCTTGCCGCCGTCCGCCGACAACCGGGGACTGACCGCCTGCAACTGCCATTCGCCCGATTCCGGGTCGATCAGCAGAATGCAGCCGCGGTCGGCCCCCACGGCCTCCACGGTCTGATCCAGAATGCGCTGCAGGAGTTGTCCCGTCGAAACCGAGGGAGCGACCGCTTCTTCCGCCAACCGGTACAAGACCCCGAAATTGGTCAGCGCCGCCTGATTCGGCAAACGCAAAGGGACCGGATCACGATCCAGGTCGGCCCGCACTTGGCTGACAATGCTCGATCGGTCAGCCGGATCATGCGTCGGGAGCAAGGCGACTCGATCGGACGACGGTTTTTGCGGTTCCAGTGGCATCTCGGCGAACAACAGGATCGTCCGCCCGATCTGCACATGATCGCCATGAACCAGTTCCCGCGTGCGGACCGCTGCGCCGTTGACAAATGAGCCGTTCGAACTGTTGCGGTCGACGAGCACGAACCCCGTTTCCGTCGGCTGAATCACCGCATGCAGTCGCGAGACTTCCGTGTCCAGGATGCGAATGGTGTTCTGCATGCCGCGTCCCAGCGAGACCGGCTGATCGGTCAAATCAAAGCGGGCCCCCTGTTCCGGCCCATGAATCACCAGCAACGAGGCCTTCGCCACGGGGCGTCCGCTCCATCGTGTTGAGAGTTCGAGAATATTACTGTCAGAGAATTTTATGATAGCAATCCGGCACCGAGGCGTCACGGCGGAGGACGATTGATCACCCGCCGGATCAGCGGCGGCGCAGGACATGGTTCCAAGGGAACGCCAACTGCCTGAAAAAAACGCTGATTGAATCACATCCGTCGAGGACGATGCCGAGAGTCAGCGACGGGCTTCCGATCACTCGGCAATCGGCAAAAAAAGAACCCCGGGACGGCCCGGGGCTTAGAGCGTTCAAGTTGTTCAATTCGGTGTTACGACAGAATGCCTGTCGCCGCGTCGGCGTTGACCATCTCCCGTGGCTGATTCAAGTGATTGTAGATCGTTTTGCGGGGGTTCATGCCCACGCTGTGATAAATCGTCGCGAGCAGTTCGATCGGATGGATCGGGTTCTCGACCGGAGCCGATGCCGTCTGATCTGACTTGCCCCACACGTTTCCACGCTTGACGCCCGCACCGGCCATGATGCCGGTGTAACAATACGGCCAGTGATCGCGGCCGTCCGGCGTGTTGCTGTTGCCCGAGGTGCTGACTCCGCGCTTCGGACTCCGGCCGAATTCACCCACCGCCAGCACCAGCGTTTCCGCCAGCAGTCCGCGTTGATCGAGATCGGAAATCAGGCCTGACAACCCGGCATCGAGCATCGGGGAATTCTGGTTTTTCATCCGGTGTGGCAACCCGGTGTGAACGTCCCACGAATGATTGTCCGAATTCGCGACTTTCGGCCAATTGACCTGTACCACCCGCGTGCCGGCTTCGATCAGCCGCCGGGCCAACAGACAGCTTTGGCCGAACGTGTTGCGACCATACTTTTCACGCGTCTCGACGCTCTCGGCATCCAGGTTGAACGCTTCCCGCGCCTTGCCCGAAAGCACGAGGGACAACGCCTTCCCGTAATACTCATCCAAGGCGTACTTGCTGACAGCTTTTTCCAGATCGTCAAAACTCGCGTTGACGGTTTCGCGCAATTGAGCGCGGCGGGCCAGCCGATCTTGCGGAACTTCAGCCCGCAATTGCAAATCGTCTACGCGGATGCGATCCATCTTCGCCATGTCCATGTCGTCGCCAGGCGGATACAGATAATAAGGGTCGTACGCGCGCCCCATGAAGCCCGCCGTTCCCCCTTTGCCGATCACATTGCTTTCTTGCAACGGTCGCGGAAGCATGACGTAGGGCAGCATCGGAACTTCCGGCGGCTTCGCTTTGATAATGTTGCAGCCGTAGTTCGGAAAGTCCTTCGGGCTCGGCGGCTCCAGTTGTCCCGACGGGCTGACCTTGTCCGCCGTGTAACCGGTCATCATCTGGTAGATCGCCGCTGTGTGATTGAACAACCCCACGGGGGTGTAACTGACGGCCCGGAGCAGCGTGGTTTTATCAAGCACCTGCGAGATTTTTGGCAAGAGTTCCGTCACCTGCACGCCGGGCAGGACGGTGTCGATCGGTTTGAAATCGCTCCGGACGTTGTCGGGCGCCTCGGGTTTCGGATCCCACAAGTCCAAATGACTGGGGCCGCCCTGCAGATAACAGAGGATGACGTGCTTGGCTTTTCCGAAGCCGATGCCGCCGTAACGGACTTCTTCGTTGGCTTGCGCTCGTTCGCTTCTCAGGAGCGTCGAGAGGGAGAGGCCCAGCACCGACGAACCGCCGATGCGGAGCAACTCACGCCGACTGTAGCCGTCGCACGTATCTCGGCCATACACGCCAGGAACCACCAGCATGGCGCACACTCCCTCGAATGGTACTTCGTCCGAATTTCAATCTCAGCGTGATATTGTATCAATGAGCGTCGATGGATGTCAAATGGTTGATTTGTTTCTGGCGTGTCTCTGTAAGTGATTGTGAAAAAACAGTATGCGTTGCTAATGCAGCTCGCGGTCAGCATCCCAGTCCGCCGCATGAGGTAAAATCCCGGCCTCCGGAGACACCCGCAGGTAAACCAGAGTTTGCCTTAACATGTTTCCCGCCGCGGGAGCGGCCACCTTGCCGCCGAACGCTTCCGAACCGACCGACGCTTGATTGACCACGACCAGCACCAGCACCTGCGGGTCTTCCACCGGAGCACCGCAGACAAACGAACTGACATAGTTGCCGGAGATGTAACCTCCCTCCGGTGAAAGACATTGAGCGGTTCCCGTCTTCCCGAACACCCGATACCCCGGCACCTGGGCTCGTTTGCCGGTGCCGCGAGTCACTACCTCCGCCATGGGATGTTCGACCACCCAGCGGGCCGTCTCCTCGCGCACCGTGTCATGCGTCAACGCGGAAAGACGCGTGGAATCCGCGTCACCGTGAATCAACAAACGCGGAGTTACTAATCGGCCGTGGTTTGCCAAGGCGCAGTGCGCCGTGATCAGTTGCAACGGCGTCGCGGCCAGCTCATGACCCATCGGCACCGATCCCGTGGAATAACTCGTCCATTGCTTCAACGGGCGCAAGATCCCGCTCAGTTCCCCCGGCAGTTCGATGCCTGTCTTCTGCCCGAAACCGAACAGCACGGCGGCTTCGTGGAGTCGCGGATTCTGCATCCGTTCGCCGACTTTCGCCATGCCGATATTGCTCGACTTGACCAGCACGTCGGTCAGCGACAGCTTTCCATAAGGGTGATGATCATGCAGCACGCGGCGTCCCATGTGGTATTCGCCCCGTTCGCAGTCGAACGTGTCATTGTTGGTCAGCACGCCCTGATCGAGTCCATACGCCACGACGAACGGCTTGAAGGTGGACCCCGGTTCATAGATGTCCGCGATCGTCCGGTTCTTCCAGGATTCCAGGCTGGCCTGCTCGGGATGATTCGGATCGAACGTCGGCCGGGACGCCATCGCGAGGACGTCCCCCGTCTTGGCCGACATGATCACGGCGCAGCAACTCTCCGGCTTCCAGTTATTCATCACCTGATCGAGTTCGCGCTCGGCGAAGAGTTGCACGACGGTGTCGAGCGTGAGCCGAATCGATTCGCCGGGTTGCGGCGGCTCGTCGGAATCGC
>JAXMBR010000052.1:0-24722 GCA_046349715.1 Planctomycetaceae bacterium
TTCCGCGAAACGCCTGAAGAAATCTCCGCGGCAGTTTCTCGACTGACCGCCGAGCAGTGCCGGGTCGGATCAGACCTGCTCAAGAAAAAACAACGGACCGAACGCGGCAAGATGGACCTGATGGCGTTGGTTCACAAGTGCGGAGTCCCTAAGCGAATCGTCGACAAGGCATTAGACACCTGGGGCGTCAACGCTGCGGAGTACATCCGCCGCAATCCGTACTTGTTGATGAGGTTTCGCGGGATCGGATTCCTGAAAACCGATCGCATGTATCTCGACTTCGGCCTGAATCCGTTGCGGCTGAAACGCCAGGCGTTGGCGTGCTGGTACGCGATCGCGCGGGATTGCGAGGGTCACACATGGTTTCCGATTTACGTCGCCCGTGATTTTTTGCGTCGACATATTGCGTCATCCGATGTCGACTTTAATGGTGCGATGGAGCTGGCTGAGCGGTCTGGAATGCTGAGGCGCCGCGAGTCTGGCGGCCAGGTCTGGATTGCGGAGCGGGTCCGAGCGGACGCGGAAGATAAACTCGCCAGGCTGATCGAGACGTCGAGAATTGAGTCCCGAGATCACGGCACGAAATGGCCGGACGTGGATCAGATCGAAGAATTATCCGGCCCTGATGGTGAGCATCAACGCGAGGAATTGAAAAAGGCGCTGACTGGTGTTGTGGCATTCCTCGCGGGATCGCCTGGGACGGGAAAGACATTCACGGCGGCGGCTCTCATTAAAACGATCATGAAGGTTTTTCCGGACCTTCTCATTTCTGCTGCGGCCCCGACCGGGAAAGCGGCTGTCCGCCTCACAGAATCCCTGGAGAAGTGCGGAGTCAGTCTCGCGGCGAAAACCGTCCACTCGCTCCTGGGAGTCAAATCCAATAGCGACGACGGTTTCGGATTCGAGCACGACGCCCGTAATCCGTTGCATTCGAAATTCGTCCTGATCGACGAAGCGAGCATGAAAGACACGCCATTGTTTGCGGCCCTGCTCGCGGCCCGGCCGATGGGCGGTCATTTCCTGATCCTGGGCGATCCGCACCAGTTGGCACCGGTTGGACACGGAGCCCCGTTGCGAGATTTGCTTCGCTGTCCGGAATCGGCCCCTTCTGGCGTGTTGTCGCAGATTCGCCGAAATAGTGGGCGCGGCGTGCAGGTGTGCGCGGCGATTCGCGAGAAAAAACCGTGGCAGGCTTCGCGGTCTCTCGATATCGACGCGGGCGAAAATCTGCTGATCGTGAATTCTGACTCACCAGATTCTCAGATCGAGGCGTTATCAAACCTGGTGAGAAAGTTCCGCGACGCTTCTCCACGGAAGTACAACCCGATTTGGGATGTGCAAGTGATTTGCGCGGTGAATAAACGCGGGGAACTGTCTCGAAAAAAACTGAACCCGCTGCTTCAGGATTTGCTGAACGCGGACGGCCAGGGGATGAGTGATTGCCCGTTCCGCGTCGGCGACAAGATCGTCAATCTGAAAAACGGCTGGCTGAAATCTGCGAAGCCGCTTGAGGATGACTGTAACCAAGACGGCCAGGTGTACGTCGCAAACGGAGAACAGGCGGAAGTTATTGAAGTCGAACCGGGAGTCATCACGGCAAAGATGACCAGTCCGGTTCGGACGATTCTGATTTACCGCAAGGGGAAGTCAGCAGACCAGCAAGCCGCCGAAGACGCCGCGAAAGGCGAAGAGTCCGAATCCGGCGAAAATGGCGAAGAGGGCGGATCATCGAACACTGGTTGCTCTTGGGATCTGGGGTACGCGATTTCCGCTCACAAGTCCCAAGGGTCGGAGTGGCCTGTCGTGATCGTGATGCTGGACACCGATCCGGCCGCCAAGCGGACTTGCTCCCGGCAATGGCTCTACACCGCGATTTCTCGATTCAAGCAATTCGCACTATTGGTTGGAACAAAAAAGACCGCCGACGCGATGTGTGTTCGCGACGCTCTCTTCTCTCGCAAGACGTTCCTCAAGGAACGTGTCGAAGAACTCAAATTGGCAACTGAAGAGGCTGAGCGACCATTACCAGATGCAGACGAACTGCCGGATGCGGAGCCGCTTGTCGACGTTGGCAGCGGATCGGATGAATTGGATATCGACGCCATTTTGGAGGGCGTGTTGTGATCGAAACTGTCGGCGACCTTATTCAGCTTTTGCATCGTTATAAGTCGTCCTGTCGGCTGAGAATTTCTCACCGCGGCGAGACGACGCAATTAACGCCCGTTACTCGCCAGGAAGGCGACGACGTAGTGATCGAGACGATTCATCGGCACGCCGAGGGATCGAATAAGAAGTCGTCGTCGGAACAATCTCGCTCTCAATCAGGAAAGCCTGACGTCGAGGATGCGATCGACCAGTGCGACCGAATCCTGACGATGTGTGATGAATTGCAGGACGGCGATAACGAGACAGCTTCCGACTTCGCGTCGGATATCGCTGAAAAGGTCCAGTCCGTCCGCGACTGGGTCGAAGAACATGACCACGTCACCAGTAAACAGCAAGCCGCGCTAAACGGCTGGGAGCAAGGAGTTTCAAAATGGATGAAGTGAAGACCGCGACGAGCAAGCCAATTTCTGACCTTGAAGCGGCAATTGCCGATTCCGAGGCCATGACGCTAAGGCTAGAAACGTACCGCCGCAGTTGTCTCGATCAACTGCATCCGTGGTCGTTTAATTCTCTGGCGAACGCCATCGGCAGCCAGCAGAACGTCACCTGCAATCTTAAAACAGTTCTCAACTACCTCACGCAACCGATTGATGCGGAATATTAAGTCGTGAAGTAAGGAATAGCCATGGCACGGACGCGCAAGCAAAAAATCTGCCCATTCACTGTGATCGCCGACACGCGAGAGCAGGCCCCATTCGGATTCATGTCGATTGAACCGTGGGACAAGATTGAAGTCGAGTCTCGCGCACTACAAACAGGCGACTACTCAATCGTCGGTTTTGAGTCCGTGATTTCCGTCGAAAGGAAGTCTGTCTCTGATTTCTATCACTCAATCGGCAGCGACCGCGAACGATTCGAACGCGAGATGGTTCGCCTTCAACAGATGGAATTCGCGGCCGTGGTGATCGAGGGGAATTGGAAGGAACTGCTGATCGACCGGCCGGACACGATTCAGATGTCGGCCAAGTCGGCAAGCAACACGATCTATTCATGGTCTGTCCGGTACGGGGTTCATTTCTGGACTTGCGACGGACGGAGACACGCAGAATTAACGACGTTCCGGCTGTTGTGGCATTTTTGGAAACAGCAGCAGGAAAAGAACAAAGACATCGACTGGATCGATGACGCAATCGAAGAGGCACTCGAAGCAACTCTGTTTTGAAATTAGCAGGACGCAACATGACTATGGCGACGGCTCGCCCGCTTGATGGCTTTATAGCCCTGCTTCAAGGGGTGCAAATTGAAAACGAACATTCCTGGAAGGCGTACTGCCCCATTCACGAAGGCGACGGAGGACAGCATAATCCGTCGTTACAGGTGAGTGAGGGCAACGACGGGAAGGTTCTTGTTTATTGCCATGTCTGCAAAGACCCTGACATCGGACCGAAGATTTGCAATAAGCTCGGAATTAGTATCCGGGCACTATTCCCTGACTGGGGGCTGCCTAAAAACAGTCGTAATAAAAAGGCGAAACGAAAAGAGGGCGTGAAGGTCGCGGAGTATGAATACCGCGACTTGGAAGGCGTTGTAATGTATCGCGTTGAGCGATACGAACAAAAGGAATTGAAAAAGAAAAACTTCTACCAGTCCCGACCGAATGGCCGTGGGGGCTGGATTTATAACATGCGGGGGATCCGGAGGATTCCTTATAGGCTTCCTGAGTTAATCGCCGCGCCGAAGCAGGACTTAGTAGTAATCGTCGAAGGTGAGAAAAAAGTAGAAGCGTTGCGAACGTGGGGGATCGTCGCAACATGCAACGCCGGCGGTGCTGAGAAATGGAATAACGAATTCTCGACGTACTTTCGCGGCCGGCGCGTCGTCATCCTGCCAGATAACGATCCTATTGACCAGCAGACCGGCCGTCGAACGGGGATGGTTCACGCGACAAAGGTGTTCGCGAGTTTGAAGGAAGTTGCGGAGTCGGTCCGAATCCTGGAGTTGCCAGGCCTTCCGGAAAAAGGTGACATCGTCGATTGGCAGGCGGACGGGCATACGCTCGCCGAATTTCTGGAATTGGTGACGAAAGTCGAGTCTGCTGAACCAGAAGGGCCAGTGATTGATGAAGCGGCCGTTGCGGAACTGGACCCGCTGTCGATCCAGTTGATTCAGGGACGGACGGACGACGCCGCGGCGAAGCGGTTCATTCTCGCTCACGGAACGAATGCCCGCTACTGCTCCAGCATGAAAAAATGGTTCGTCTGGACCGGGAAACGATGGACGATCGACCAAGCCCAATCCATCCCGAGATGGGTCCGCGGGTGCACTGACAAACTCTGGGAGTCCGTTGAGCAGATCAATAAAGACGTCGGCGCCGACCTGTTGAACAAAATGAAAAACTGGTGCAAGTATGCCGACTCTGCCCAGGGGATTAAAAACTGCATCGACGTCGCCAGGTCAAACACCGAAGTCCAGCTGTTCCCGGAGCATCTTGATTCAAACCCGTGGCTGCTGAACTGCAAAAACGGGACAGTCGACCTGAAAACCGGAGAGCTGACCGAGCACCGCCGCGAGGACATGCAGACGAAAATCACGCGGGTCGCGTATGACCCGGACGCCGAATGCCCGGTCTGGGAGCGGTTTATCCTATCGGTGTTTGGTGGAAATAAGGATCTCGTGGCATACGTGCAACGTCTGTGCGGCTATTGGGCGACCGGTGTCATCCGCGAGCAGATTCTCCCGATCCTGTGGGGTTCGGGCAGCAACGGGAAAACGACGTTCCTAAACGCGATCATGGACGTCCTGGGGCGGGACTATTCGATGAAGGCTGCCCAGGACTTCCTGATGGCCAAACACGGTGATTCTCACCCCACGGAAAAGGCGGACCTATTCGGTAAGCGGATCGTGTTCTGCTCGGAGACCGAGGAAGGTCGTCGGCTCTCGGAATCGCTCGTGAAGGAACTCACCGGCACGGAGCGGATTCGCGCCCGCCGGATGCGTGAGGATTTCTGGGAGTTCGAGGCGACGCACAAGGTCGCCCTGGTCACAAATCACAAGCCAGTCGTCACCGGTGGCGATCACGGTATCTGGCGGCGAATCCGGCTGATCGAATTCGGCGTGCAATTCTGGGACCCCCACAAGGGAGAAAGTGGACCGCCAGAACTTAGGCAGGATGGAGAATTGCGAGAGCGTTTGATGTGCGAGTACCCGGGCATCCTGAGATGGATCATCCAGGGCTGCCAAGCATGGCAGGTTGATGGGGAGATGGTCCCGGAGTTCATCAAAAAGCAGACCGAGGAATACAAGGGGAGTCAGGACATCATCAGCCAATGGATGGACGAGTGTTGCGATATTCGCGCCACAGCCTCTGAGAAGGCCTCAGACCTCTACAAATCGTTCCGGAAGTATTGTGAGTCGGCCGGCGAGTATGTGATCAGCCAGAAGCGATTTGGTGGCTCCCTAGGTGATCGCGGTTTCAAGAAGTACGAGGGGAAGAGTTTTATTTACCAAGGAATCGAGCTGCTCAATTCAGAACAAGAGAGCGACGACTGGGGGTTGCGATGAGTTGGATTCATGACCATACGGACGAATTGCTAAGGGCATGGATCACTGCGGAGTGCGAACTCAATGAAAACGCCCGCAGCCAATCCACAACGCTCTATGAATCATTCAAGGCGTTCTGCACGGCGAAAGATGTGTTCATTGTGAGCCAGGTTCAATTTGGGAAAGCGATGGAAAGGCGTGGATTCAATAGATCGCGTCCACACAGAGTCTATTACGCAGGAATCTCAATTAAATTTAATCGCTCAAGCAATCATCGGAATCCCCCGACGACATTGGACGGAACCGCGCCATGCGGATCAATAGATTCTGGGTCGGAATCACCCCCATAAGAATATCTATAAGGGGTGATTCCGACTCTATAACTATTAGCGCCATACGCGCGCCGTCCGTCCAATGTAGCAGGGGTGTTCCGACGATCTTTCCGACAACGAAAACAGAAACCATGCTGACCACAACCCCTTCAAAATTCATCGGCAAGAAGGCTTCACCATGCCGAAAGTGCAACGGCATATTGCATTACGTCAATCCGATGGGCGGTGTTTCTTGTTTTTCGTGCTATCCGCCGAGAAAACCGGAGCACGTTTCTTTGCGGTTGATCTGCGAATCTGGCGTGTGGACGGCGGAAGGCGATGCGTTTTTTGATGGTTCGTCAGACAAATTGGCTGAATCGAGCGAACCTTCCAGCATCGCCACGTCCCGGCCGGAGGCCGCCCTGCCCGCCGGACCGCATCCCGCCGCCGCCCGCCCCGTCGTCCGCCGCAAATCGTCGGAGCCGTACACGGACTTGGAACTTGATTGGGTGTTTCGGCCTGGCGGGATCATCGACCAGATGGACGAGTCGGCGTCGCGTCGTCCGTATCGGCCGGCGGTGTCCCGGGCGGGAGAAACAATCTCCGAACGTAACGAGCGGCTGTCGCGGTGGTCGAATGATGCTTCTGGCAGTTCTGGTAATTCTCGAGATCGTCTTGTGCCGTCCGATGTGGGAGCAGTTCCCGCTGAACTGACGGTCGATCTCGATTTCGGCGGCCCGCGATCTGTTCCTGGGGCGGTCACGACGTTTCTTGCTGGGACGCCCTGCCTGCTTTTCCCTGGTCGGGTCATCCCCGATCGCGATCCCGAGGCGGCGGAAGTTCGGGGATCGTTGGCGGTGCATGCGAAACACGGTCGCCGCGTGGCGGTGATCAGGCTGGATGGAAAGTTGCGGATTGTCCGCGACGGCGACGCGAGAACGGTTTGAAGGATGATTAACACCAACAGAAAAGGATTTGTGAAATGACAAATGCGGTTGCGGAAGTGGCTGGTCAGGATCAAGCGGGCTCAGAATTGCTCGACGATATCGACCTGAACCTGGACGGTTCTCACGACGGACCAATTGGCGAGGATGCAATCGGCGAGGCCAACAGCGTCGGCGATGCCGAGCGGGCTGCGGACGCCGCGGCGACGGCCGCCGAGTCCGATGGCCTGGATGATTCGTCGGAGTCTTCGAATGAAATCGCGGCTCTGAAAGCCGAAATCCAACGGCTGACTGATGAGTTGGCGGTTAAGAACGACCTGGAAAACCAGATCGCGAAATCGTCCAAGCGAGTCGAACGTCTGGCGTCGCATGTCGAAAACTGCGAATCTGCAGTCAAAGAGGCGAAGGCCGACCTGAAGGGCGCCGAGGAGCGATACGAGCAGGGACTGCGGGAGTTGCGGTCGCTGATCAAGGATAAGGGGCGCGGCCAGCAGCGACTGCCGTTGCAGGGAAAAGAAAACGACCCGCCGACCGAAATGGTTCCGGCCGAGATCACCGGTGAAACGGGCGACGCGATCCCTGCCGAAGACTCCCCGAAAGTTGCCGACGAACACGCATCGTCTCCGATCTCGGTTCTTGGTCAAAAAGAAATGATCAAGCTGTTTGGCCAGGACGCGTGGGAAGCCGCGAAGGACCGCGAGGAGCCGTTCGGGCTTGCGAAGGGAGAACTGGAAACTCTCGAAGGCGCCGAGATTGCCACGATCGGCGATTTGGAAAATCGGATGCGGGAAGACTCGTGGTGGCATCAGAAAATCAAAAAGTTCGGCGAGAAGAAAGTCGCGAAGCTAATCGAATCTCTCCGCATCTGGCGTGGGAAATTCCCGATGCCGAGTGAGGGGTGATCAGAAAATCCGGTGGCGGTTTCGCTGTCGATGTGATCGAGGGGCGGTAGGAGAAGCGTGATGTCTGTCGAATGGATTGAGATCGGCCCGTGTCGGATTGCGTGCGGGGACTGCCTGGAGATTCTGCCGACGCTGGAGGCGGGGAGTGTGGATGCTGTGGTGACTGATCCGCCGTATGGGATTTTCGATCATGGTGGAAAATGGGGGCGCAAGGTCGATCTTCAATGGGACAAGGAGCCAGCGAAAAACATCGAATCGCTTATTGACTTTGGGCAGGAGTCGATCATTTGGGGCGGAAACTATTTCAAACTTCCGATTTCACGAGGCTGGCTCGTCTGGTTTAAGCGGGATGCGGTGCCGAGTGCGGCTGATGTGGAATTGGCATGGACGAGTCTCGATATGAATTCTCAGATTATAGACCAAACAATCTCCGCAACGAACGCAGAGCGTTGCGGACATCCAACACAGAAGCCATTACGGGTAATGGAATTCAGTTTGTCATTTGTGCGTTCCGGTATCACCGTCCTCGACCCATTCATGGGCTCCGGCACAACCGGAGTCGCTTGCATCCGCACCGGGCGAAAGTTCATCGGCATCGAGAAAGAGCCGCGCTATTTCGACATCGCCCGCAAGCGCCTGGAGCGAGCGTGGCAGGACAAGTGCAGCGAGCTTCCGTTCGAACCGGAGCCGCAGATGGTGCAGAGATCGTTACTGACTGACACGAGTCCCGACCACAACCCGGCCAGCGGCCGAGAGGGGGAGTAGATGCCAGACGTAACGTTCCAGCTTGAAGTCTACTGCGATACGTGCGGCGAGGGCCTCTGCAATCAGACGATGTTTGCCGAAACGCGGCATCGTCGAGAACCATCTTTGCGGGTAGAGGTCTGTCAGAAGTGTTTAGAGCGAGCACGCAGCGAGGGATACGACGAAGGGTATGCGGCGGCTCGGGAGTAACGGAATCTAACGCACCCCGCGAGCGCGGCGGTGGAGGGGAGGGAGCATGGCAAAGTTTCGGAAGAAACCAGTTGTCATCGAGGCTGTTCAATGGAACCCGTCAGCACAGCCGACGGACTATCCACTGTGGTTCTACGAAAACGTATTGAGAACGCCGGATGTGTTTGGTGAAAAGTCAGGCACGATCATGATTCGAACGCTCGAAGGCGACATGACAGCGCAGCCTGGCGATTGGATTATCCGGGGAGTCCAAGGGGAGTGCTATCCGTGTAAACCGGACATTTTCGAGGCGACTTACGAGCCGGTCGACGACGCCATGTTGGCAGCGCGGGAACAAACCACAGCACGGAAGGAGTGAGTGGCGATGAAAACAACAGAAGTTGACCTATCGAAATTCTGTGATCCGGAGGCGACTCGGTGTGCCACGCCATTCGTCAGGTCCGGGAAGAAATACGCAACAGATGGGGTGATTGCTGTGTGCGTTCCGGCGGATGGCGAGACCGACACGCCGCGCAATGACGGGCGAGATTTCCCGAATTGCAAAGCGGTGTTTGAGAATCGCTTCCAAGACATCGCTGATTGGCAGCCGATGCCGCCGCCAAAAACTCTGGATGACCTGCGCGCCTGCCGTACATGCCAAGGGATGGGAAAAGTCAATCCAGAAGACTGCCCGGAATGCGACGGCCGCAGCTTCCGAACCTGCGACATGGGCCACGATCACGACTGCGATGCTTGCGATGGAACTGGAGAGGTTGGCGAGAAATGCAGTGCGTGCAAGGGAAAAGGCCGGATTGATGGCGCTGCATATCAGGCGATGGGCGATCAATGGGTAAAGATCGAATACGACCAGTTATTAAGGGATCTGCCGAACGTGGAGTGGGCGTTTGCGAACAGTCGCAATGGTGATCTTCATGACTGCATCCAGTTTCGCTTCGAAGGCGGTATCGGATTGCTGATGGTCCTGAATAAGGATCGATTGCCATTGCCCGCCCCAGGAGCCACGCCATGAGCCCGGCACTACCACGATTCTTTGTTGATGAGCGATCAGGTTGCATCGCAGTCCGCGACCGCATGTTGACTGACCTGGACTACCCGGGACTGCACAGCGACACCGAAGGCGTCGTGTGGTATCGGCATGGCGTCAATGAGCCATACTCATGTCCAACATGCGGGAACATACGCTACTCCTGGAAGGTGACGAAGGAGGACCGCGCCGCCGCCGAATTGGAGTGCGATCGGTTGAACAGCGAACACGAAATAAACATCGAACCAGCGACCGAAGAGGTGCTGCAAGCATGGGGAGACGGGCCATGAGCGACGCGGACATTGTGGAGAGGCTGGAGTCCGAGGTTGCATCCCTGCGTCGAACCCTGGACGAGCAACTTACCGAAAACGCCCGACTGCGAACCAAAAACTCGGAATGGCATCGGCAAGTGCAGGCGGCGGACAAGGCTGTTCGAGATGCGGAACGATGCATCCAGAAAATCACGGAAGGCGCGAATCAGGGGACGCCATGGGTAGGCGGAAGTTTCGGACGAGCGCTTCTGGCGTATGGATGCAAACTTCGTGATGACGAACTCACATCCCTCCGCGCCGAACTCGCGGCGATGACTGCGGAGCGAGATGATCTGCGTGCCGCAATCAAAGAGATTGATTCAGTTGGAATGTGGCTATCTGCCGCACTGGATGACGAAAATTCGTGCAAAGAATTCAAGGCGGATATTGAACGATACATGCAGGCGATGGATCGGACCGGGCTGTTTAATGACCCCATCCCCACCGCCCCCAGCAAGGAGACCGGAGAATGATTACCGCAGCCGACATCGCCCGCCTGTTCATGTACCGTGAAGCAATAGCGTCATGCTCGCTGGACGGTGACACGCAGTGCTGCGAAGACGGGCCACCGTATGTGCTGACGCCTGACTTAAGACTGATTACGGAACGACAGTGGAAACGAGAGGAGCCCGACCATGCCGACTGACAGCGAACTGATTGAGGCGGCACTCGAACTGCGTAATCATGCGTGGCTGGAGCGATTCCGCAAAGCGACAGGTAACAATGGGTATAACGAATTGAGCCCAGCAGCCTGCAATGACATCGCGGGCTATGTCGACCGATTCATTGACAAAGTCCTCGCCCAGCGAGCGGACGACGGGGAGTTGGTGACGGAAGCGAAGCTGAACGCCCTCGGCTATGAGGATCAAGATTATTGCCGAGGCTCAAAAGCATTCGCACTTCCGTTCGGAGTGTACGTCTACGGAAAGGCAACAAGTGGCCCGAAGTGCTGGGACTATTATTTGTTTTGTGGCGGCGAGAAAGTCAAGGACGACCCGACGATGAGAGACGTTCGCAACCTCCTCTCCGCCCTCGGCCTCAACCAGGAGGGCGGGCAGCGATGACGACGGAAGTGTTGTGTAACAAGCGTGTCTCCCGCCACGTCGGCGGGGAGTTGTGAGGGGAGTGGGTTTGATCATGAGCGATAAATGCCCCAAGTGCGAAACGTGCTTTGGCAGCAGCCATCATTGGTTGCCGAACCCGGATTTCGGCAACGATGCCCCTGATGCCCACGACGCGATGTTCACCCATGTTTGCAAGCATTGCGACACCGTCGGAATGGAATGCGTGATGTGTGACGGCAGCGGTTTCGACCCCGATGACCTCGAAGGGATCTGCCGGGAATGCGACGGCGAGGGAGTGGAGGGAATCCTGATATGAGCAAGCGACGACGGTCAATCAGCGGCGAGCCGATCAAGATGCTGGCGTGTGATTCCTGCGGGCGGTTATTCACCGAGTTCCAATTCGTCGAAACAATCGAGGAACTACTCTGTGAATACTGCGCGAGCGGGTGCGACCCGGACGATTCGGACGATGAGTTTATGGATGATTGGATGGACGACAAGCACTGGGATTGATCATGCGATTTACACAGCATCATGAAATCACCAAGTCGATGAAGAAGCCATTTACTCTCATCGTCGTTCCAAGGTCAATCGAGGAAAAATGCCGACGAACAAAGTTCGCGTCAGGCCAGCAAGCGTTACAGAAACTGCGAGCAATGAAGCTGGATGCCAGCAGGTTCTACGGGGCGGAGATCGTTGACTCGAACGGCTTGGTGATCGCCGAACTGGAGTAGCCGTCAATGAAAACTGAGTTGCTAGAGGCGGCGGAAAAAGTGAACGCCCTGATTTGTGCATTCGAAATAACGCGAGAAGCCGATGCGATTACTGGCGATCGCAGGGCTGAGGAGCGGTGGAATGTCTATATGAAACTGGCGATGGAGTTTCCGAAACTCTCCGAAATTCTCGACTGCTTCATTGAGTCGCAAAACGAAATCGCATCCGTCCTCATGCTGATGGATGGCCTCGCGGAACAGTGGGGTGATGAAGGTGTTTTCCGCCGTTGCCGAGATCGGCTTAGAAACTTGGTGACAACATGAGCAACTGCCCGTCGTGCGGAGGTGTTCTCGGTGTCGACTGTTTCAACCCGCAAGAGTGCATGGAGATCACGCAGCATCAGGCCGCGATGTATCGACACGGTATGGAACAGAAACCAATGCTGAATATCCGCGAAGAGTTCCACCATTTCGTCAGCTACGTCCTTAGTGCAAGGAAGAGTAACACCGACCGCTGGATGGAAAGTCTCGCGAAGAAGATCAATTCGGCATGTCAGTCTCTTGGGGAAAAAGAACAATTTGAATACGACGGTGACGGTTTCGTGAAGAAAATGTCCGCCGGATCGTAACCAGTTTGCATGAGAGTTGTGTTCTTAAACCCGAAAGGAGTCCGAGATGAAACTGTTTCTGATTGCGGGATGCGTGGCGGGGTTGCAGTGGGAGTGGGCGCGGGAACTGAACCGATAACCGAAAGGAGAATGGGGATGAAGGTCTCGACCTGCAAGAACATGGATGTTGAAGTCGAGGTTGATGTTTCTCTGGACGACTGCATCGGAGAACTGTTGGGTATGGCGGACGATATGCACGAGCCACGTCGAGCGGTTCAATTGCACGACGCGACAATTCGTGAAGCGATTCTGCCGGTTGACCCTCGCGTTCTCCAAGAAACTGGCCAACATGGAAGCCGCCGTCAATCTGTACGTCGCCCATTACAATTTTTGCTGGCGGTCCCGCGTGAACGACAATCAGGGTGGCGGTCGCCTGCGTCCCACACCGGCCATGCAGGCCGGGCTGACGGATCGGCTGTGGAAGATGGAGGATCTGTACGAGGCTGTGACGGCGATTTAGTGAGAACCACGGCCATTCTCTTGCCGCTCTGGGATTGGCATAGCATGATTTGCATGCTATTGTCCCGGCTTAAGGAGACACGCAAATGGCTCGGTTCAAAAGATGGTTGGATGCCATTGAAGAAGTGATTTTGCAGTCGGACCACCCCCTGCACTCCACGGAAATCGCAGCAATTGCACTCCGAGACGGGTTGGTGCGGAATAATTCCCAATGGCCCGAGAACACCGTTCAGGCGGCTGTCTGGCGTCATATCAATCAAGGCGACAACGAAAAAGGATTTGTCATGATTGGGGAAGGACGCGTGCACCGCCGGTATTGGCTCAAGCGAAAAGGGAAGCCCAAATGAACGGATCGGTGCCGCATCCCATTCCATATCAAGGTAGTAAGCGGTCGCTGGCTGCAAGTATTATATGCCACTTTCCCCCAGGTATCGCCCGGCTCGTCGAGCCATTTGCCGGGTCGGCGGCGATCTCTCTGGCAGCGTCACAGCGCCAGATGGTAAGTCGATTCTGGATCAATGATGCGCATTCCCCGCTCGCAACTCTTTGGGGGGCAATCCTCGATTCTCCAGAGGCACTTGCGACAGATTACCGCAGACTCTGGAACAAGCAGCTTGGCCGCGAGCGACAGTTTTTCAACGACGTTCGGAGCAAGTTCAATGCGACGCATGAGCCACATCATTTTCTGTACCTTTTAGCGCGATGCGTGAAGGCGGCGATTCGCTATAACGCAAACGGTGAATTCAACAATACGCCCGACAACCGCCGCCTGGGCGCGCGGCCCGACGAAATGGAAAACCGAATTCTGGGGGCCGCAGCTCTGTTGAGTGGGAAAACGAAATTGTCCTGTCTCGATTACCGAGACGTGCTTCGGGAATGCGGCTCGGATGACCTGATTTACATGGACCCACCATATCAGGGAGTTTGCAAATCGCGAGACAACCGGTACGCCCCTAAGGTGGACCACGAGCAGTTTTGGGATGCGCTGAATAATCTAAATCAACGCGGTTGCCTGTTTATTGTCAGTTACGACGGCAGGATGGGCGATAAGCAATATGGACAAAGGATGCCAAAGCACCTGAATTTGAAGCATTTAGAATTATTCGCTGGTAGATCAACCCAAGCCACTCTGCTTGGACGGGATCACGTCACGTATGAATCGCTTTATCTGTCTCCGTCACTTGTTGAATTGATTGCCTCAGGCAAGAATGAAACCCGCACCACTCAGCGGAATCTCGTTTTTGCTTAGGCAGTTGCGATGGCGCAAGACCTGCCAGAGGATTTTCTGGCAAAACTCAAATCGGTCAAGGCTAGGCGCGCTCGGACTGTAATTGACCATCTCTTACAGCATGGTCAAATTACAACCGACGAATTGAAGACGCTGTACGGATACAATCATCCGCCGCGCGCTATTGGAGACGTCAGGGATCATGGAATCCCGGTCATATCCACGCGCGTTAAGGGGCCAGACGGACGCAGTATCAGTGCATACGTGCTCGGCGATCCATCCGCAATTGATTCCGGAAAATCTGGCAGGAACGCGAATCATTCCGGTTGATCTATCCGCTGGTTAAGGGTGCCGTGTTAAAATCTGCAACGATCGCTTGACAAACTCTTGCTTCCGTGCTTCCGTTTTGCTAGCCTCCCGGAATGGCTGCAGGACGCACCGTTGGCGAATCGCTACCGAAAAAGATGTTCGCTCTGCCGGACATCTACGCGGAATTCGAGTCAGAGCTATCAACCATAGAAAACGGATACGTCGATCTCCGGGTCCATGTGACGAACAACGCCACGGAAAACCCGATCATCACCAAGGTCAAACGTAGAAACGGATCGGTAGCCCAGGCGGGCAATTAACAATCTGATCGGACCAACAAGGCCCGGCATTACATCTCTCGCGAAAGCGGGGGCGGTGGTGCCGGGCCTTTTTTCGTTTTCAAATCGCACAATCCGCAGGGGGTTCGGGGGCATCACATGGCTGATCTGGACTATCCCGGGCAAGGCGGTGACGACGACGAACGGGACGGATACTACGGCCGTCGTGACGGAGGCCGAGACTATCGGGGTCGTCAGGACCGTGATCGTGACTGGGATCGGGACGATGGCCGCGAAATCAACGTGAACTCCGCGACCGGCCTGCCCGACGTGGCGCAGACAGCGATCAAGGAAGCCGGAAAGAACGTCACCAACTTCTGGCAGCTTGTCATCGTGCTGATCCTCGTCGGCGGCATGGTGATCGCCGGGGTCACGGTTGTTGTGATCTGCAAATACATCATCCCGCAGCACCTCAAAGCAATCAGCGACGGCAACAAGGAACTTGCGGAAATCTACTCCGAGCGGGCCGAGAAGTCCGACGAAGTTCACAAGGAAATCGCCCGGGAAAACATCGCGGCCTTCGAGCGAAACTCCCACGAAAAGGATGAGCAGCACCTCCGCACGATCCAGGTTCTGATCGACAAGGATCGTGCGGACCGAAAGGACTTCGAACGGAAGGTCGGTATCAAATCGCCATGAGCGAGCCGCTTTACACCGCCGCGCAGAAGTCTCGGGCCGAAAGGGTTGTTGCCCGACTCGTGAAAGAGCAGCCGTTCCGGATGCCGATCGCCACGCTGATCATGGTGATCTGTGCGGTGGCGAACCTGGCGATCAATTGCTGGCGGATGCGGCATGAACGCGACGGAGACAAGGCCCATGAGCGGCTGCTGAAACTCTGCGAAACGCCGGCCGGCCGGGAGCAGGCGACAAGGGAACTGGCGAAGGTCGTCTTCAACCGGGAACCGATGCACTGGAACGAAGCCTGGGCGATTGCGGAAGCGATGCTGGGCGAATACCTCGACGAATCCAACCGACCGGAAATGCTGTGCGTGATGAGGGGTGAGTGATGAATCGTTTCGAGAAAACCAAGTTGGTTTGTGCCTGGACGCTCGGCATTTCGCTGGTTGTCGTCGCCGTGCTGCTCGGTGTCGATCACTTCCGGTCGGTACGGTACGGCGGTCCGCTGTCCTCCGATGAAAACAAGCTGCTGAAGCTTGGTGGCATCACGGCCATTGCGTCCTGGCTGATTCCACTGGTGCTGCCTCAGTTGGCCAACCTTGGAAAGCTGTGGCCATTTGGCGGCGGCGGTTCCAGCAACTCCGGGCAGCTCGGCGGCTTCGTGAACATCGCCGAAACGCTGATGGGCATCTTCGGAATCAATGTCCAATCCGTCGTCGACGTGATCTCGGCGGCATTCCGCAATCTTGGGCTGCCGACATGGTTCTATTTCGGCATCGGATGGGGGCCGGACAAAACCTACGCCCTGAATTACGGCCCGGTACCGGTAACGGCGCAGGGCACGCTCCCGGTCGCATCTGGGCCGGTGAGACAGGAAACCAATCTGCCGCTGAAGACTGCCGCCGAAACTCAGTCGCAGCAGCAGGCCCCGAAAAACACCGGCGTCGACCTAACGAACCTCGCCAACCTCAACCAGCAGTAAGCCATGCCGGATAGCAACAACCAGCAATCATCCGCTCCCATCGTTGCCGGCATCATCGCCGTGGCGGTGGTCGTGCTGTTTTTTGGCGGCATGTTCGATCGGTTCCTGCCGGGCCCGGATGACGACGGCGCCGTGATCAGCGATGTCGCGGAGTCGGTCTACCGCGGCGAATTGGCGGCGGCGAAGGCAGAGGCGGCCGTTGCCCTGGAATTCGCCGATGACCTCGAGCGCGACAAATTCGAGTCGCCAGAAGAGTTCAACGATGCCTTCACGAAGGCGATGGACGACGCCCGGCGCGACAGTTTCCGCGATTACGGCCGCGCGATGGAGTCCGCCATGAAGGCGAAGCGGTGGGAATCGGAGATGGCCGAGATTCTGCGAGATGTCTCGAAGGGATTCAGTCGGTTTTCAAGAGGGGGGCGGTGATGGAATACGAAAATCGGATGGTGGCAGCGGTGTCTCTGACTGCGGTGTTGGCAATCGTTCTCGGTTTCAGTGCTGGCCGCTGGTCCGCGGCTCCGGTCAAGAAGCCGATGACCAGCGCTGCACAGCCGGCGATGCCGAGTCCGTTTCCGGAAAGTGACTCCAGGCTGATCGTCGGCACTCATGAGGTGACGAGCGACGGCCGCTTAGTCCTCTACCTGCGACCATTCCAGGGAAGCTGGGATTACAGAGGCCGACTGTTTGGGGACACCCCCAGCGGCAAAAAGGCCAGTGAGATGACCGAGGACGAGTTGATTCAAGAATTCGGCGATCCGATCCTGCAAAAGAAGCCTGAATAATCATGCCCGCATTCCGCCACGGCTACCGCATCGACCTGGAACAGCGGCAGAGGAACCTTGCCGAACTGGCTCGGACCTCACGCCTGCTGCCGTCGTTTCGCGGTCTCCGGGTTCCGGACCGGATCGACCCGCGGCCGTGGCACCGCATCGAGAATCAGGGCTCGATGGGCTCCTGCCAGGGACATGCGTTGTCGTCGGTTTGCGAGATGGCCTGGCGCATCGCGACCGGCTGCACCAGCCAAAAGAAAATGATCCAGTTCTCTCCGCTGTTCGCTTACATCATGAGCCAGCGGAAGGATGGCATCAGCGGCGACCAGGGCAGCACCATCAACGCCGGCCGGCTGACGGCGATGCAGGACGGCTGCTGCCCGCTCGATCTCTGCCCGTATCCGGACCCGGTGCAGTACACCGACCGGATCTCGCGCGAAGCCATCAAAGCCGCTGCCGAATTCAAGATCCGCTCCCATTCGCTCTGCCGCAATTACGATGACGTCTTCGCGTTTTTGGCCTCTGGCCAGGGCGGCGTCGAGATCGGCATCGCCTGGGGCGATCAGATGATGGAATGCCGGTCCGGGGTGCTGGAACGGTTCTATCCCGGGCAGGGCGGTCATGCGGTCTGTTTCCTCGGTTATGACGACGAACTCCAGGACCGTCAGGGCCGGCGATACCTCTGGCTGGCCAACAGTTGGTCGGAGCGGTGGGGAGATCACGGCTGGGCTCGCGTGTCCCCGGCTGCCGTCGATCAGATGTGTCGCCACCAGGACACCGTGATGTGCGGGCTGTCCGACATGCCCGTCGACGACGATCGCGCCCGAGAAATCCCCGACTTCGCAGGAGCGCTGTGATGCTGCCGATCCTGATCTCGTTGCTGTGTGGCGGCGACCCCGACTTCTCCGGGGCGTTTCGGTCCGGGGTGCGCGTGGAGGTTCAGCGGGAAGTTGAGTCCCCGGCTGATTCTCCGGCTGAGGTGAAGGCTGAGAAACCAGCGGAACCGGTCAAAGACGATCCGGAGCCCGAAGCCGATCCACCTCAATCGACCGTGAAATTGTTTGCGTCAGAGCCCGGGAAGGCCAAACTCCCGATGAGGTTGGCACAGCAGTTCCAATCGCCGGAATGGGTGTCGTCGCTGTCGCGCGCCGTTCGGTTCGACCCGGACCCGCCAGCAATGCTGATGAAGGCGATGCCACGCCGAAAACTCTCGCTGATCGTTCCCCCTGGGCTCTCTGCCGATTCAGTTAAGCATCTCAAACAACATCCGATGTTCGAGATCGAATTCCTGCGGGAGCGATTCAAGGGCTGCGACCGCTATCCCGCAATGTACGACTGGGAAAGCGACACGTTCTTTCACGATGAGGCACTGAATTCCTGGGACACCCTGATCGCAGAAATGAACGACGAATTGCGGAGGCAGGACAAGGCGAAGTTCTGCACGCAGCAGCCGGTTGGAGCGGCGCGAGCCGGCGGCATCAAACAGGAGTGGCTCGACGGGGCCGTAATGGTGTTCCGGTACTTCCCGGCGTTCGCGGGAGCCGCTGAGAACGACGCCTTTTCTCACGCCGACGGCGTCTACCTCTTCAGCGTTCCCGAGAACCTCGGCATCAGTTGGTCGACCGACAACGGCGCGACGACGGTCAAGTTCTCGATTCCGATCAAGGCCGGCGTGAACTTGGTGAAAACAACTTGCCCGGCGGTCATCGTGCGACCGCAGTCGTTGACGGTCTGTCTCGACTGGGCCCCGGATTTGGTTTTGGAGGCGGAATGAAAGGAACCCTGCCCATGAAACGCATTCTCTACGCTCTCGCCGTCGTCGCCTTCGTGCTGGCGATGTTTGTGCTGCCGACACTGTCGCACGCGCAGACGTATTGCGTCGGTGGCCAGTGCTATCAGCAGTCCACGTCTTACCCCGGGGGATGGCAGCAGGTCGGCAGCGTGTCCGGTCCGCTGGGGATCATGAGATATCCCGTCGTCGACTATGCACCGCCGCAAACGGTGACGCAGTCGGTGATCGTGCCGTCGACTCCGACGGTGTCCAGCAGAGTGATCAGCGAAACGGTTTATGACACGTCGCTTCCTGTCCTGACAGCGCCGGGTATGACGCAACGCGGATCGGTGGCCGCCATTAAGTCGCAGGGGCTCTCAAAGATCGACGGGGCCAACAATCTTTGGGTCGACGAAGGGGGCCAACTTTATTTCAGCGACTTCAACGGATGGAACGGACCGATCAACTTCTATCCGCTCAAATCGCCCGGGGCGCAGCAGCGATCCCAATTCAAAGAAAACGACCAATCCAGTCGCCGCACCCGCACCCGAGCCGGCGACGTCTGCCGCTGCGGCTGCGTGAATTGTCGCTGCGAGAACTGCACCTGTCGGAGGTAACGCCATGCTCCGCGACATCCTCGAAATCGTCGGATTCTTCGCCGGTGTCGCGGCCGTGATTTGGTTCGTTCGTTGTGTGATCTCGAAGCTGGATTAAATGAAGCCGTCAACGCTCCTTTTCGTCGTTCTCGCCGCCGTGATGCTGGCCTGTTTCGGTCTGCATTGCGCCGACGATTCGCGCGGCGGCAGCCATAACCGTCCGATCCTGGAGCAGTTCCGGTACGAAACGCCGCGGTCATCGTGCTGGGAGCGGACGAAGCGGGAATGGCTGGTCGATCATCCGCGATGCCAGTTCAGCGGCTGTCGATCGCGGGGCCCGTTCGAAGTTCATCACGTCCTGTCGTTTCACGAGCACCCTGAGCACGAGTGCGATCCCGGAAACCTGATCACGCTTTGCCGAGGCGACACGAATCATCACCTCTGGGTCGGGCACCAGGGCAACTTCCGCGAGACGAACCCGGATGTCCTCGCGGACTGCCGGCGGGGAACATTTCCACTGATCGGCCGGGAACGATGGGAACGGCATCGAAAGGAATCGCGATGACGGCCAAGAAAAAATCGGAAGACCTCGTCGCCAAGCTGACCGTTGGGGCTGTCTCACAGATGGTCGCCGACATCAAAGCCGCCGCGAATAAGGCTGCCGCCGTCGAGGACCGACTTGGCAGTTTTGAGGCGGCGACGAACGAGAACCTGAACCAGCAGGCCCTGCGGATCGGGTCGCTGTCGACCGACGAAGAAAAAATCCAACTGCTCAAGAAGAAACTCGAAAGCCTATCGGAATCCGTCTCCGGCCTCGCCGGCAGGCTGGAAAATCCGGAGTGGGATCTCAACGCGATCCGCGGCGATTGCAAGGCGGTTGAGGTGCAAGCCGCCGACCACGGCGAGCAACTCGGGCAGCTTTGGACCGCGCTACGGACAGTCAAGGAATCGCTGGCGGCCCTGGAGAAGTCCGTCGGCGAGCACACCTCGGAACTCGACGGGGTCTCGACTCGAATCAGCGAGGCAAAAAACGCTGTCAATGACCTGAAGGACACCCGCGAGGAGTTCAAGTCGGAGATCGAGGAGAAACTGAAGGCCGCGTCTGACAAGGCGGAAACAGACCTCTCGAAGATCAACGGGAAGCTGGAATCCTTCCGCGACTCCCTGGCCTATCACCGCTGGGCAATGGCCGTGTTCGCGATCCTGTTTCTGGTGGCGGTGTTTGTGGTGTTTCACAACGCGGAAGCGCTTCAGAAGTATTTGGGGTCGTAACACGGTGGCTCTCGTTGTCCGCTACTTTTCGACGACTTCCGCAGGCGCTGCCGATGGCACGTCCTGGGCGAATCGCGCCGCGCTGCTGTCGACCGGTGCGTTCTCCACCATCATCACAGGGTTCGCCTTCAACGGAACGGATTCCCTGCTCGTTGTGATCGGTCCGGGAACGTACACGGTCACGACTGGGCTGACAACCGGGTCATTCTCAAATGCTCCCACGGCTGCGAACCCGCTGATTTTCCACGGCTGTGATTCCAGCGGCGTGCTGTTGACACCACCGGACCCGAATTGGAGCAGCGATCAGCCGGCATGGGATGTGTCCGGAATGCCGGTCATCGCAACAACCAGCAACATCGCGACACTCACCGGATCGACAACCGCTTGGCACGCGAGATTCATCAATTTTACCGGGTCCGGTCGCAATGGAGCGCTGGTGACAAACTTGGCGACTCTGGATTGGTGCTCGTTGGAGAACTCAACAGCCAATTCGTCAGCCGGTTGCAGCAGCGGCACGGTGCGGTTGTCGAACTGCCTGCTGGCCTGTTCCGGGTCCAGCTATCAATACATCGTGACAGGGGTCATCAACGCAATTGATAACTGCCGATTTACTGGTGCGGCCGGAAGCAGCGGAAATCGTGACGCGGTCTCGGCCAGTAATACCACGGCCGGAATGCAGTTCACGCGGAACACGATCACCGGCTGCGGTGGGCGGGGCTGGTACAACAACGCGGCCAATGCGGGCGTGATGTCGTACCTGATCAACAACACGATTCTGAACTGCGGATCGACTGGCATCGAATTGCCATCAACAGCGAGCCAGACGAACTTCCTGACGATCTTCCATAACTACATCGCCAACTGTGCGGCCTACGGAATCAACGCCCAATCGGCGGCCAACGTGATGTGTTTTCAGAATCGGCTCCGCGACAACGCCAGCGGAAACCTGAACGGACTCGGCAACTTTCCGACCAGCGAGAACTACACGACGGACTCCGACGACGCGACGGAACTCTATAACGCGGCGACGGGCGATTACCGCATCAAGTCTACGGCGGCTATTTGGGGCAGCGGGTACGGAGTGAGTGAAGCTCCCGCCCCGAACGCCTTGAACCCATTCACATCGATCTTTGGGGGGTCACGCACATGAAGTACGCAGCCCTCGGGGACACGGTTTATTTCTGGTTCGCGTCAAACCTCACGACGGGTTCCGCTGGTGATGGCGCAACGCCGACATTTTCGGTTCGAAAAGCTGGGGCGTCATCTAGCGCCGCGCCGACGCTGACTGGAACGCCGACGCTGCTCAGTCATGCAAGCTATTCCGATGGCTCGTATGAAATCGCAGTCGCCGCTACGGAGGGCAATGGATTCGTGGCCGATGCGGAATATGCCGTTTTCTGCTCGCTGGCGATCAGTGGAGTGAACCCGAATGGATTCGTCGGCAGCGTGTTGCTTTCTACCGATGCGCCGTCAGTGTTCAAGTCGACGGATCGAGATACTCTGGCTTCGATCCAAATCAATGGCGTGCCTGCCACGTCGCTCGGAGCGATTGCCCAGACGCAAATCAAAAACGCCGTCGACGCGCAACTCTCCGGTACGCATGGCAGCGGCTCGTGGGAAAGTGGCGGTGCCGGATCGGGAGCGCGGACCGTTACGATCACCGTCACCGATGGAACGGACCCGCTCGAAAACGCCAAGGTGCGGATGACCAATGGGGCGGAATCGTATTTGGTTGAAACTGATGTCAATGGCGAGGCCGAGTTCGCACTGGATAACGCAACGTGGTCGGTCGCAATCACGAAATCGGGCTATCAGTTCACGCCGACGACACTGGCGGTCAGCGGCGATACGACGCACACGTACTCCCTCACGCTGATTTCTGTGACGCCAAGCGATCCGGGATTCGTGACGGGCTACCTGGAATGCTACGACCAGAGCGGTGCCGCGGAATCGGGCGTGGTGATCAGCCTTGCGTTGTCCTCGCCGCCGACCGGAACAGGTTCGGCCCTCGATAACGCGGTGGTCACGGCCACGTCGAACGGCAGCGGGCTGGTGGAGTTCACGGGATTGGCTCCCGGCGCGAAATATCGAATCTGGCGCGGGTCCAGCACACAGAACGCGGTGACGTTCACGGTGCCGTCTGGGGCGGGGCCGGTGGCGCTTAAGAACTTGATGGGCAAAGAATGAGCACAACGACGGTACTGGCGAATGGAGACGGCTCGAAAACCGCATGGACCGATGAGTCCAGCGGGACGAGCAATCTCTATTCGCACGTCGACGAATTGGTAGCCTCGACGAATGATTCGGATTACATCCAATCCACGAGCCCGACCAATTCGATTTTCCTATTGCTCCAGGACATGCCGTCGGACCTATCGGTCGTCACGGGCGTGTCGGTGCAGATTCGGGCGCAGCGCAACGGAAGCTCTCGCACGGTCACAACTCAGATTGTCAAGAGCGATGAATCGACCGCGTTGACTGATGCTCTCACGCAAACGCCGCCCAATGGATCGTGGAGCAATTTCACGAACAATCACGCGGTGACGGGGTCGACTGATAAAGCGTCGTGGGACGGGGCACGAATGAAGATCACGGCGTCGAATTCGTCGATTTTGGTGGCTTGTTTTCAGGTGAATATCACGTACACGGCCAGCGGTGGCGGTTCGGCCGCTGGGGTCATCGGCGGCGGCGTCAGCCTCTCGGGAATCGTGGGCTATCAATCTCCGGTCCTGTACCACGGCGAAGACGTTCGCCGGTTCCGGGCGCGGCGGGAGTATGAAGAAATCACGGCGCGACTGAAGGAGCGATTCAGTGTCTGATAATGTCGAATTAAACCTTGGCGCTGGCGGGGCCATCATTGCCGCTGACAGTATTGGCGGCGTGCAATACCAGCGAGTGAAACCCTGTGTCGGTGCAGACGGGACTGCGGTGGATGTCAGCGCAGCCGCACCGATGCCGACCTCACCGACCGACCCCACAGCCACAACCGGCACGCTGACCGCTGTTGATGCCGCGTCGACCTCGGGCACGAATGCGATCACGCAGGGTTATTACACCGGCACGCCGACATCCGGCAGTCAGGTGGGCGTCTCTCTGTCCGGCCACAACATGGTCGAGTTCCAGGTGTCCGGAACCGCCAGCCTGACGTTCGCCTGTGAGCGCAGCCTGGACGGCGGCACGACGTGGTATCAGGCCCCCTTCGAAGCTCTTGATGGGCTGCTGCTGACTTCGCAAGCGATCAGCGACAATAAGCCCTACGGATTCCGCTGCAATGTCGGCGGCTGTACGAATTTCCGGGTCCGCTGCACGGCCTACACCAGCGGCACGGCAAACGTCAAGATTCAGCCGAGTTTCTGCCTCGGGCAGACTTGGGTCCGACAGGGGATTCCGAACTCCACGGCGAACGCATGGCCTATCGTGGCGGCCGGCGATGTCGCACACGATGGTGCAGACAGCGGAAATCCCGTCAAGGTCGGCGGAAAGGCATCGACCGCGGTATCAGGTCGCACGTCCGTTGCTGATGGGGATCGCATCGACTTCATCGGCTCCGAAGATGGCGTGCAGATGGTGCGGCCACTTCCGGCCCATCCGGCGGACTACTTCGATGCCAGCCCGACAACGATTACTAGTTCAACCTCGGACACGTCGATTCAGGCGTCCGGCGGGTCTGGGAATCGTAATTACATGACCGGCGTCATTATCCGTAACAGTTCAGCCACCAACACCGGAGTCATCCTGAAGGACGGCAGTGGCGGAACGGCGAAAGCTCATATCCCTGTGCCGGCGAATGGTGGCGTTGTTGTGCGGTTCGACCCGCCTCTCCGCGGATCAGCGGCGACTGC
>JAXMBR010000053.1:0-23542 GCA_046349715.1 Planctomycetaceae bacterium
CCCTGCCGAATGGGAGCGAAATTCGTCGGTTCAGGTGCGGCGAAAATCGAGCCCAGGATCGCTTGGCGGTCCGTTAAGGATCGCAAAATGAAATCCTTGATCTTGCTCAGTGAATTTACCAATCAGTCCCCCTCCATCTTTCATATCGAAGATTAAGGTGTCTCCTTGCAGTTCGTACCGACCTTCGTGCTTGATCGGTTTTCCGTCTTGCACAAAGGTCCAAACGAACGTGCCGTCGTCCTTCAAAGCCAGAGAGATGGAGCCGTTTCCCTGGGCTTTCGCCTGCCAATCGCCGACGAGTTGCGACGGCGGCGCCGTCGAAGGTTCGGCGGAGGGGGTCTGTGGCGGGGAAGGAGCTTTCGTGGCATTCGAGCCGCTGGCATCTTCCGATGTCTGCGGTTGTGCAAGCAACTGCAACAACTGCTTTGCGACCCGGTCATCCGTCGAGAGCTTCGCGGCCATTTCCAGCTGTTTTCGAGCTGCATCCGCATGACCCATCGTCAAATAATGATAACCCAGCAAAAAATGGATTGCGGCCTCGTTGGGGTTTGCCTTGGCCTCTTGTTCCAAGGTGCGAAGTTGCTCGGTATACACTGCGACCGAAGGATAGAGACCGGCCATGGTCGACCAATTCCATCCCGGCGCCACGGAGAGCACGGCATAGATCGTGGCCGAGGCTTCGGGATATTTATGGAGCGCAAACAAGGTGAGCGCGCGGAATTCGTGCAGAACCGTATCACCGGGCGTTTGAGTAATGGCCTGATCGATCTGTTTCAGCGCTTCCTCATAGTTTCCCGAACGAAACTCGGACCGTGCGGATGTCAGCAATCGGTCAGCCGCTTGAGCATTGGCGTCATTCGTCGATGTCGAGGATGGAGCCGTCGTATCTCCCGGATCAGAGGACGCATACGCCGCGGGAATGGGTTGGGCGTAATTGTAGCCACCATAGCTGGAGGCATAATACGGGTTTCCATAGTTCCCATAACCCAAACCGTAAAAAGCCGAACCGAGCACCCAAGAGGTCAAACCGATTGCGGCTAACGCTCCCCAGCCGCGCCCATAGTACCCATAGGGACCGTATCCATATCCGTACGGGCCATATCCGAGTCCATAGCCGCCATATCCCAATCCATAGCCGTATGGTCCATAAGCTCCATAGGGACCGTAAGGGCCGACGCCATAGCCGGACCCAAACGCATTGCGTCCATAGCCGAGATTGTATCCCGTGTTCCAATACCCGACATTCCAATTGGAATGTTGATAAGGGTTCCAGTGGTTGGGATAGTTTTGAATACTGCCTAGATTGAGATTTCGGTTCGCTAGGTTTTGACCGAGATTGTTAGGCATTCCCGGGCGATTGAGCGGACCGCGATTTCCCGCTGGAAGATTAAAGTTCGGCCGATTGACCGTCGTAGTGCCTGCGTTCGGAAGTCGATTGGCGCCGATCTGCGATCCAGGATGATTCGGCACCGCCTGGCGCGGAGCGGGGCGTGACGGAGCCTGGTTCCTGGCAGCAGGCTGCATACTTCGAGGCTGCGCACGGGGGCCGGGCATACTGGGCCGGCTGAAGGTGGGGCTGCTTCCCATCGCCGGCCGGCCAGCCGGAACTCTGGGCGCGCTGAAGGTTGGCGCCGAACGCATGGCGCCCGGTCCAGGTCCGCCCATCCCTCTCGGGGGAGGTGCGCCTCGAAATCCACCGCCTCCGCCGAAGCCTCCCCGACCGGCCAGAAGGGCGCTGGAAGAACACACAATTACCAAAAAGCACGGGATCCCGCTTCGACACAAAGTCAGCAGCATGACTCTCTCCTTTTTCTCAAATCAGTCTTCCGATCGAGGAAGGACTGCTTAGGGACGTGTATCGCTTAACGATTCCGGCTTCGGTCCATGCCGCACGACGCTCAATTCTTCGCCGTCCGGCAAGGCCGTTCCCCCAATCGCACGATCCACCGATTGAAAAACCAGATGATCGCATCCTTGTTGCTGTAAGCGATTGGTCGCCGAAGTTGTTCGACCGTCACGCAACACGCCGGTCAGTTTGACCAACCAGCCTTCGTCAGTTCGCGACCACAACCCGGAAGCAAATCCTCCGGCCGAGTCGAACACCCACGACCGCAGCTGCCGAGACTGTGGATCCCAGCCGATCCGATGCGTGCCATCGAGAGCCGGATAACCAGCGGCATGGATGACAAACTCCCCTTCAATGGCCTGGCGATTTTCCGTCCAGCGATAATTGCTCATGACGACGGCGTCGCTGGATTCGTCGATCCAATCACCGATCAACCAGGCCAATTCCATTAGATGTTCTTCGTGGGACTCATCATTGGCGGAATCTCGCGCATAGCTCATCCGCCACTGATCGTCTTCCTTCGTATAAATCACTGTATACCGGCATATTTCGCGCGGACCGTCGTCATAGGTCAAACAGCTGGATCCTTCTTCGATGACCAGGGCGTCTCCCAGAGCCCGAATGGACTCAATCTCGACGTCGACTTTGGCGTCAGGACTCGATTCGAACAACGCATCAAAGGTTTGCTCAATCTCCTCGCGACCGCGCACTTCATGCCCTTCGGCGTTGATCATTTCGGCCTGCATCGTAAACAGGCCAGCGACCCCTTTCGCGTCATGTCGATTGAAGGCCTCCTCAAACTGCTCAACAACCTTTCGAATCGCTTCATCATCCGCAGACCCTCTCGGCCGTTCCGCGGGAAATTTCCGTTCTTCATGGGCTGTTGTCAGTGAGGCCTCGTCCGCGTTCTCAGGAACCGCCGCTTTCTTTTGCTGGGCGGCTTGAAACGTGAACACAAAGGCGACGATGTGCAGTATCAGCGGAAAATTCCACGTTTTTTCCATGAGTGTTTCCTTTCAATAGACCCTTGCAATCCACGCCGATTCCCGGTTCCTTTCGCGGGCAACTCGAATTCGATCTGACAATGCGTCGGCAAACGATATGCCGCTGCTGTCGTAACTGAATAAATTGAGCCTTCTCATCACGAACGCCGCGACTGGCGTGGCTTGAATCATCGAAAGATCATTCTGGTCGCAATTGCTGGATTCGTTCATGCCACGCTTCAATCACGTTGACTTTCGAAGAGTCGATGGCGATGCACAGTCCTTGGCGACAATCGGGAGAGACCGCAGCCGCCCCACGCGGATAAATGATGACGCTCCAGCAATCGCAGGAATCATCAACCAAGGCGATTTTTGGCGCCGCAAGAATCTGTTCATCTGTTGGCGTGGCAGTTCTCATGTTGCCTCCTTCCCATAGACGAAAGAGGATTTAGCACGTCGCATGCCAGCAAAAGTTCCGGACGGCGAAGCGCATGATCTCAGGCAGGGATGAGCATGCGCGTCTACCCTTCCCTGATCGAAATCGCATGCAGATCTGCTGATTCAGCGACCAGCTCAGTTGATCAACAGGCAATCTGGCGGCAAAGCGATCGCTTCCTTCGAGCCCTGAATCCATCGCGGGCGAAGACAATCGCGCGCTCTTGCAGGTAATCACGCGATGATGCGTTCCTGTTCCGGGCCGCAACCGGAGTGTCAGCCGACTTGCGGATTTTGGATTACGGCTCCGCGATTTCCGACAAGGGATGAAACGTTCGTCATACAGTCAAGCCAATCTTCGAAACGGGTGAGTTTCTATCTCGGCCGAGCTCAGGCCGATAAAATCGAATGAGAAGTCCGCCACGCCCACATTGCTTTGATACGGCGCATGCGTACGGACTTGGAAGAAAGTAATCAAATGACCGCAGCCCATTCCAAGCCGGCTCTCTGCCTCGATCAGTTTTTGAAATTGAACTCTATTGCGGAGTCAGGTGGTCACGCGAAAGTCATGATCCAAGGTGGTGAAGTCAAATTGAATGGACAGGTCGAAACCCGAAGGCGAAAAAAACTGGCGGTCGGTGATGTCATCGAAGTGAGCGGCGGAAAGTGGGTCGTTGAGAACGTTGCGGGATGAATTCTACCGAAACGATTCCGATGTGAACGAAGGCAAATACCTGGGCAACGATCGGGAAAGCCTGGGAGAGCCCTCAAAGTATTAGGCACCTGACGGAGAACCAGCTGTGAGGTTTGTCTGCTGTCCGGAGCCGATGTCCGTGATTCGAAGAGTTTCATAGGAAACAGTCCCCGGCATAGGCGGAAGAGGAAAGCAACAAATCTCAGGCAATTCGTGAAGCATTGAGGTCGAGCCGAGACGAGGTGATGGCTTGGATTCCCCGCTGAACGGCTTGGGTTGTTTTTTCGGATGATATTCGAATGGAATCTGAGACCGATTGCGACCAGCCAGCACGAAATCGATTCTTCACAGGCAGTTCATTCGTCGTAAAACACGGCCAGCCAGATCGTCAATTCTTCTGGCAGAGTCCATTCGACCCGATGCCTGTGGTGAGCCGGGATGTTGATGAAATCGCCGGGCTTCAATTCAGCGACACAATCCGGGAATTGAAGTTTTGCCGCCCCTGTCAGCACGAGCGCTTCATTCGTGCTGGTCTTGGTCGTACCAGAATCCGGCGGGTGATGCGTGGCCGTGAGACACGATTGTTTCGATGCGAACACCTTCGAATTCGACCGGTAGGCAACTGAAAACTCGGCAGGCAGATTGCGGGGCAGGTTCGAGAAGAGTTGACCCGGAGATTTCACGACGTTCCGCTGAGATTTGTCCGGGATCCGATAATGCACCGCCAACCAAACGGTCGGTTGATCCGGCGTTGTCCAGTCGATCCGGTGTTTCTTGCCCGCCGGAATGTTGAGGAAATCGCCGGGGGCCATTACGACGGTTCCTTCCTCACAGGTGAGTTTCGCCGCCCCTTCAAGACCATGACGAAGACATCCTTCAGGTTGGTCGTACCAGCGATTTGCGGTCGAGGCGTGGCCGTGAGAAATAACTCCCTGATGCGAACATCGTTCGATTGAGCAGGTCCGTATAAAGCTCGATGGGCAAGCTCTGAGGAATGTCGGCAAACAAATTTGGCATGATTTCCCTTCATTCCCGTTCGCTCGGCAATCCGGTCCAGCTTGGCAGTCGCAAGGGGCTCAGCTTGGCCAAAACGTATCATGCCGTTTGCCGGCGGAAATCGCGGTCGGCGCAGCGAACTTGATCCACGGGTCTTGAAGAGGCAGAGACCAAGCTGATTCATGGATACCCCCCGGTTCATTGCTGTAATGCTCAATTGCAGCACCGTCGCAATCGACACCCAGATAAAATATGGCACCTGAGCGAAGGCGACCCACCGATAATGCCGCCAGATGGCTGCCATCATCCAGAGGATCGTCGTCCAGACGATGAGAATATCCACCGATGCCAGCGGCAGGTTCCGCATCCCGAATTGAATGGGCGTGAAGATCAGATTCACCACAAGGTTAATGGCGAACGGTAGTGCCACAAGCCACGGCACTTTCTTGCGGATCGCCTGCACGAACACAAATCCAAAGCTGACAAAAATCACCGGGTAAAGAATCTGCCAGATCAGCCCGATCGTGGAGGGGGCTGGTGTCCAGGACGGCTTGGCCAGCGAGTTGTACCAGTCGAGCCAGGGCGTCAATTTAATCTCCAGGATTCGCTTCAGCGCTCTTCCAAACAAACACGCTGAGGGCGTTGAGTTCCCGGCTGAAAATTTCCTCGCCGCAAACGGCCGGATGCGCCCACGGATCTTGATTGCTGACAAAAGGCCGGTCGGCCGGTTTGAGCCACAAATCAGCCCGTCACGAGTGGGGCCTCGCCATTGATTTCAGAGGCGTAGCGACCCATTTTGCCCACCGACGATCCCTCGTGGCATTGCTGTCGCAGCGACCATGAGCAGCAATTGACCGAGACGAGGGTTTGATCGCGTTATCTACACGAGGCTTTGAGGAGCATAAACAAAACAACCCCTTTTATAATAAGGGGTTGCGATGCCCAGGACAGGGATCGAACCTGCACTCCCGATTAAGAGAACTAGGTCCTGAACCTAGCGCGTCTGCCAGTTCCGCCACCTGGGCTGGTAGGGAATTACCCCCGAAAAGATACGGTGTTCTCGGCCGGGAAACAAGTCGCTTGAACGCCAAATTTGGCCAAGGCAATTCGCGTCGCCGGCGATTGGATTCGATTTTCCGGGAGAACATTCGCAAAAAACTGTTAAATCAGTGTGTTTGGGTTGAATGGGAAGCATGAGGAGATTTTCCTGATTATTCCTGGAGTTCCGGGGACTCATCGGCCGATCCTAATCTTTACGGAGTCTGGCCGATTTTACTTCATGTTTTGATGAGCAGCCCGTGACTGTAGACTCGACTCTCTTCTCAGTTCGTTCAGCGGCGTGGCGAAGCGAAGATCGCTTTGGTCGCGGCTTGCGCCTCGCCTGCTGCGCGCTGCTGCTGCTGTTGGCCGGAGGCTGTTCCCGCCCCTTCTGGCGGACGCAGGCTGATTTCGATGCTTATAATCTCGTGCTGGAAAAGACGATCGACCCGCGATGGGACGTTCCGCGAATCACGTTGGAATCGGATCCCCGGGCGCGTATTTACGATCCGTTTGACCCTGATGTCACTCCGCTGCCGCCGGACGACGCGGCCGCCAATCAGTACATGCACTGGGTGGACGGCATGCGCGGCTACAAGAGCTGGCATACCTTCGGTCAGCAGATGACCGTCGAGAATCCCCAGTGGCTGGAGCAATTTCCATTTTTGGCGCAGGACTACCGCATCGACTGGCTGGAGAGCAACGACGAAGACTACACGCCGCCGAGGGTGCCGACCATCGAGAACCTCACCCTCGAACAGGCGGTCGAATTGGCGAATATCAACAGTCGCGAATACCAGACCACGCTGGAGGACACCTATATCGCGTCGTTGGCACTGACCTACGCGCGATTTCAATTCAACGTCCGGTATCTCGGGTTGGGCGGCGTCCAGCCGACGTCGAATCTGACCTATCTCGATCAGCCGTCGACCCTCGATTCGCTCGCCTTCAACAATCGTTTCGGCGTGAGCCAGCTTTTGCCGTCCGGCGGCCAATGGATCGTGGAACTGGCCAACAACACGTTATGGCTGTTTTCTACGCCGGGCCAGACCAATTCCTCGTCGATCCTCACGTATTCACTCGCGCAACCGCTGCTGACCGGCGCCGGCCGTAAAGTGGTGCTGGAGAATCTGACGCTCACGGAACGTGCCCTGCTCTATGCACTAAGGGATCTCGCGCGATTTCGCCAGGAATTTTTCGCGAGCATCGTGGGCTCGCAAGGCGGATATCTGGGAATCGTGTCGCAGATTCAACAGATCGACAATACACGCTTCAACCTGCGTGAAATCCGCATCATGATCGACAAACTCAAGGCGTCATATTCGCAGAAACCGAAAGCGGTCTTTGCCACGCTCCGCAAACTGCCCGAGGGATTTGTCATCCCGGCGGAACTGGCGAACCGCCTGGAGTACAATCCCCAGGAACATACGCTGACCTGGTACGGCGAACTGCTCAACAACCAGGAAGCCATGCTGCTGGGACTGAGTGAAGATACGAATTACCGCAAAGCGGTTCGCTTGATGGCCGCGACCTATCAGATGGACGTCATCAATCAGGATTTGTCGCAATTGTTGTCCCGCGAAGCGCAGCTCGTGCTCCAGCTGCGACAACAGGAAGCCAGTCTGCAGACCAGCATCGACAGTTACAAGCTGGTGCTGGGCATCCCCAACGATTTCCAACTGACGCTGGACAAATCGTTATTGAAGCCGTTCGAACTGATCGATCCTCGCATCAACCACCTGGAAGACCGGCTGACGAAAGTCATCCAGAATTGGGACGATATCAACGAAGACGATCCCGATCCGGTGCGGCTGCGCGACCTGATGCTGGAAGTGGAGGAACTCGGTTCACAGTTCAAATCCCAGGCCCTGGCGATTGTCGAGGAAGATCTGGAGCGGGAAGAACAAAATCGGCCCAAGCGCCTGAGCGACCTGAATTCCGCCGCGGATCGGGAACAGGTGCTGCGCAATGCCGCTCGGGATCGCGTGCTGTTCGCCCAATGCGAGGACGCACGGGAAGCTGTTGAGCAGTCTTTATGGAATGTCGAAACCCTGCTGATGCAGACGAGAGTTCTCAACATCGAATTGCCCCAGGCCGTCCGGCGGAAAATCCTGGGCAGCCTGTTGGATGCACGCGAGGAACTGCTGCTGATCATTCAGGGATTGAAAGTGGTGCAGGCCGGCGTCCGTTCGGAGATGATCACGTTGCAGGACTTCAGTCTCACCATGGAGGATGCGACTGCGTTGGCAGTGGAAAACCGCGTGGACTTGATGAACACGCGTGCACAGGTCATGGACGCCCGACGAAATATGGAGCTTGTCGCCAATCGCATGCAGGGGGTCTTGAATCTGGTGACTCGAGGGGATATTCGAACCAGCGGAGGGACCAACCCCTTTGACTTCCGAGCCGACCAAAGTACGTTTCAGGCAGGATTTCAGTTTACGGCACCGCTGGACCAGGTGCTGGTCCGCAACAATTATCGCACGTCGATCATCGCTTATCAGCGTGCTCGTCGAGCGTATATGCTTGCTGAGGACCAGGTTAAGCAAGACGTACGGCAGGAGTGGCGAACGCTCAAATTGCTACAGGCCAACTTTGAAACCAGTCGACAAAACCTCAGGTTTTCCGCCATTCAGTTGGACGTGACGGTGGAAAACGCGTCGTTACCATCATCACAAGCGATCTCGGCTTTGCCGACCGTGGGGGCAGGGACCCGGTCTCAAACAGCGAATCAGGGGTTAAATATTCTGAATGCTTTGAGCACTATTTTGAATGCTCAAAACATCTTAATTCAAAATTGGGTCCAATACGAGACAACTCGCATTAACTTTTACCGAGATATCGGTATCATGGAAATTGATGAACGGGGCCTCTGGGTAGACCCTGTCTATCAAACTCCCTCCGTAAACTCTCCCACCTTGACGAGCGAGCCTGCCGATGTCGTCATCCCTCCTGAGCCGACCCTCATCAACGATCGATCCACCTCTGAGCCCCCCGCAGGGCGCAAAAAGCTTTCAGCGGAAGACTTTTTCACTGCTCCGTCGGAGACGGACGCTCCTGGTGATCGGGGCCGGATTGTGCCTGCTGGCTGGTTTCGCCTTTTCCCCGCTTCGGAACGTGCTGGCGTCAATCACTGACCCGCTCCGCAATCTGTGGGGTTCGTCCGGTGGCGACTATTCGCAATATGTCACGGAAATCGTCGAACGCGGGCCGTTCGAGATCACGGTGACGGAACGCGGCACGATCGATAGTCTCCGCAACGCCACGCTCGTCAGCAAAGTCGAGGGGGCGACGACCATTATTCATCTGGTTCCGGAAGGAACTCAGGTCAAGGAAGGCGACCTGCTGTGTGAACTCGATTCCTCGCTGCTGGTCGACCGGGAGACGCAGCAGCAGATCCGGGTGACCCAGTCCAAGGCGGCTCTGGACCAGGCGAAAGAAGATGTGAAGATCCAGGAACTGCAGAATCTCAGCGACATTGAAACCGCCAAATTGAACCGCGACCTGGGCAAGATCGACCTGGAGAAATTTGTCAAAGGGGATTACGAGCAGCAACGCATCGAAATGCAGAGCGCGGTGTCGGCAAATACTGAGAACATGACGCGTGCGACGGAATATTTGAGCTATCTCAAACGGCTGGTCAAAAAAGGCTATAAGCTGCAAAGCGATCTCGACGCGGAATTGATCGCTTACTCACGGGCGGAGAACGATCGGAAAGTGGCTGCGGAAAAACTGCGCGTGCTGCAGGAGTACACCAAGGTCCGTACCCTGCGCGAATTAGAAGCGCGCGTGGCGGAATACGAACGCCAGATCGAGCGGACGGGAAGCCGGACGCGTGCCGCCATGGCCCAGAAGGAAGCCGTGCTGAAGTCGACCGGCCTGACGTTCGAAGTGGAGTCGAACATTCTGGAACGGCTGCAGAAGCAGATCATGGCTTGCAAGATCATCGCTCCCCAGGATGGCCAGGTCGTGTACGCCAACACCCGGGAAGGGGGGCGGCAATCGGATACGGTTCTCGTCGAAATCGGCGCCACCGTGCGCGAACGTCAGCCCATCATCAATCTCCCCGACCTGGACGCCATGAAGGTCAATGCGCGAATCCACGAGTCCAAGATCAGCATGATCAAGCCCGGCTTGACGGCGACCGTCAAGATCGATGCCTTCGCGACCGAGGAATTTCACGGCGAAGTCGATGTCGTCTCGTCCGTTCCCAGTTCCGTCAACACCTTCAATCGGGATTTGAAAGAATATGAAGCCACGGTTCGCTTGACCGACGAAGTCAGCAGAATCAATCGGTTGCGGCCGGGCCTGAACGCCACCTTGGAAATTCTGGTCGATCAGAAAAATGACGTGATGCAGACGCCGGTGCAAAGCGTCATCTCAATTCTCGACAAGCGATACGTCTGGGCTCTTGCCGAGAATGGCCCCGAGATGAAAGAGATCCACATCGGCGATACCAACGAGCGGATGGTGGAAATTTTGGACGGCATCGAGCCCGGAACCCAAGTGATCATGAATCCCCGGACCCAATTCTCCAAAGAGATCGCCGAATTGGAATCCAAACTGTCGAAGGAACACGCCCAGAAGGAGCGAGACGCTCCTAAACCGGCGAAGCCGGCCGAACCCGCTGGCGGGGCCCCGGAAAGCGCTCCGTCGTCACAGGAACAGGGCGGACCGTCGCGTGACAAACCCAGCGATTCGGCGGAACCGCGCCGCCAATTCGATCCGGTCGCGGCATTCCAGCGTATGGATCAGAATCACGACGGGAAGTTGGCGGTCGAGGAACTGAGCGAACCGATGCGGCCGCGCTTCAACGATCTGGATACCGATCACAACGGCTCGCTCGATCAAAGCGAATTCACCACGGCGATGGCGGCCTTCCGCGGTCGGGGAGGCAATGGCGGCGGTCGCGGCCGCCGAGGGAGCGGCGAGGAAGCGGCTCGCGGCGGAGAAGGCGGCGGCCAAGAGGGTGGAACCCGACCGGCCTCCGGCGGCGGCGACTGATCTCCCTGAAGTTGACTCCGCTTTGTCCCCGCCCGAGCGCCTCGGGCGGTTACGGCGCTTCTCTTTTGGTGAAAGTCCGCTGCGATGGTTCTGGCAGCCCAATTGATCGACATTCAAAAGAAATATCACCTCGGCGAGCATGTGGTCCACGCGCTGCGAGGCGTCAGTGCCGAGTTTCCCGAGGGAGACTACGTGGCGATCATGGGGTCCTCAGGCAGCGGCAAGAGTACGTTGCTGAATCTGCTCGGCGCCCTCGACAAGCCGACGTCGGGTCATTACATCCTCGCGGGCAGCGACGTCAGCACGATGAGCGACGACCGTCTCTCCGAAGTCCGCAACCGTTTGATCGGGTTTATTTTTCAATCGTACAACTTGATCCCGCAATACACGGTGTTGGAAAACATTCAGGTGCCGCTCCATTACCGCGCCGAACATCGGGTGATCGGCCCGGTCGAGCATAACCGCTGCATCGACCTGGCCAGCAAGGTGGGTTTGTCGGAACGGCTCGATCACCGGCCGTTTCAGCTTTCGGGCGGTCAACAGCAGCGCGTGGCCATCGCGCGGGCGCTGGTGAACGATCCGGAAATCATTCTTGCGGACGAACCGACGGGAAACCTCGATTCCGTCACGGAGAAAGAAATCATGGAATTAATGTCCAACCTGAACCGCGAGGGTCGCACCATCATCATGGTGACGCACGAAACATCCGTTGCCCGCCGTGCGCGACGGCAGATCGTCATGAAGGACGGCCTGGTCGCCGGGGACGGCATGCTGATCACGGACGACGGAAAATAACCTGAAGCACCGCGGCTGACACGACCTGGTATTCCTGCCTGCTGCTCTCCCGCCCTGTTGAATTGATCCTCCCGCAATGTTCATCCTGGCTGAAACCCTCCGAACCGTGCGATTGGCGCTGAAGGCGCTGCTGCTGCACAAGCTGCGTTCCGGGCTGACGATGCTGGGCATCGTGTTCGGCGTGTTTTCCGTCATCGCCATGCTCGCCATCGGCGAAGGGGCGAGCCATCAGGCGCAGCAGCAGGTGCTTTCATTGGGCGCCACGAACATCATCGTGATGAGCATCAAGCCGCCGAATGATTCGCAAGGCGCCAGCGGGCGTTCGGGAGGGTTCGGGCTCACTTACGGCTTGCTGCGGTCGGATTACCGGTTGCTCACGGAAACGCTTCCCACCATCGTCGGCGCGGTCCCTATCCGTGAAATTCCCAGCGAAGCCCGTTATCTGACCAACTCCTTGAACGTGCGGCTCGTCGGCTGCACCCAGGAATACTTCGACATGAACCGGCTGGAGTTGCAGCAAGGCCGGTTTCTGACCGATCGCGACCAGGATGAAATCGCCAATGTCTGCGTCCTTGCCTCGGAGACCGCTGCGGAATTGTTCCCGTTCACCGATCCGCTGGACGAGTCGGTGATGATTCGCGGCGCACGTTACCGCGTCGTGGGCGTCTCCCGGGAACGGACCGCCTCCGCCGCCATCGGCGGCAGCATGTCCGGGCAGGAATACAACAAGGACGTCTATATTCCTCTGCACACGTTTCAAGCGCGCATCGGCGACCGGGTCGTCACCCGCCTGAGCGGCACGTTCTCCGTGGAAGAAGTGCAGTTGAATCAGATCACGCTCAAAGTCCGCGATCTGAAAGAGGTCATGCCCACCTCGGAAGTCGTCAAGGAATCCCTGTCAAAAACGCACACCGGCCAAAAGGATTGGGACGTCGTCATTCCGTTGGAACTGCTGCGTCAGGCCGATCAGATCCGGCAGATCTTCAACATCGTCCTGGGCTCGATCGCGGCGATCAGTCTGGTGGTCGGCGGAATCGGGATCATGAACATCATGCTGGCGACCGTGACGGAACGGACGCGGGAGATCGGGATCCGCCGCGCGCTAGGGGCTCGCCAGCGCGACATCATTTACCAGTTCCTGACCGAGACCGTGGTGCTCTCGGGAGCGGGCGGCGTGATCGGCGTGTGTCTGGGACTGTTGACGCCGGTGACGTTCACCGTCATTCAATGGTTTGTGCAGCAGGTGATCCTGGATCAGGCCACGGCCTCGTCGCAAATGGGGCAGATGTTTTCCGACATGCAGCCGCGGATCGCGATGTGGAGCCTGCCGGTGGCCTTCGGCATCTCCGTCGGAATCGGCGTGATCTTCGGCCTCTATCCTGCGCGCTCGGCCGCGAGGATGGATCCGATTGAAGCGCTCCGCCACGTCTGACGGAAGGGCGGGGAAAAACAAATCCCGGCGACTGAAGTCGCCGGGATTTGTGCCAAACCGAACGCTCGGCACATCAAGGCTGCGCCTGTTAGATCGGCTCAACTCTCGGCAGTGCCCAGCGCTTCCGGCACCTCGATGTGAACCGCCTTGTAACCGCCGATCGACTTGAAATACAGGATCAACAGGAGGTAACAAACCGCCATGGCCGCCGGGACGTAAGCCGTCAGCTTCAGCGCCATTTTGCTGCCGAAAATTCCCGCTTCTTGAACCGGACTTTTGTCGACCTCCACATACGCCTTGGCCCCGTCCCACCATTGCGCCAGCCGGGTGTGATTCGGGTCTTCTTTGTGTTCCTCGGCGAGAAGTTTTCCGGCACGCTCCAATTCCTGGCCGTTATCATCCAAGACGCCGACCTTGGCGCCGTCGAGGCCCACCGTTTTGAAGCCGAAGAAACTGTTTTCTTCATTCGCCTTGTAACGCTGGTAAGTTTCCGGCGCGGTCTTCTGCAATTCGTGCGAGGCGTTGTAATCTTGCTTGAAGCCGATGGCCGGCCCGCCTAAGAGACCGGCAGACAGCATGCCAGCCGCCCCCAACATCCCAATCGAAACCGCTCCCCCTTTCGGAAAACGTTCCGAAGCGACCGCGAGCATGGTCGGCCACAAAAATGTCTTGCCGAGGGCATAAACCGTTGCCGCAAGGACGCACATGATGACCGTGGTCGCGTTCCCCAAGAGCGTCAACCCAATGGCGCCCAGTACGCCGCTGGCGCACAACAGTCCGAGCGGGGAAATTCGATGGACGATCGGGCCGGCCACGAACCGCAGCAAGAACATCAATGACGAGGTGTAAACCATGAGCGCCAATCCGGCGGCGGGACTTTTCATGATCGAGCCGGTGATTTTGGGAATCCAGGAGTCGGTTCCCAGTTCGACGTATCCGACCATCGCGTGAATAATCAGCAGCACAATCATCAGCGGCGTGAATATGGTGCCGATCATTTCCGCGAGCGAGACGCCGGCCGATTCGGCTTCCGACTTCGGAAAACGCTGCCCCAGGAGCATGCCGCCGTACAGCACCACGGGAATCAGGAACAGAGACATCTGAATTTTCCAATCGACGGGCGGCGCGAGTTCGGCCCCCAATTCATCCGTTTTCGCCGCCATCAGCGCCGAAGCCAGGCCACCCAGCACCAGGCCGGCCGGCCAGCCGGCGTGCAGGATGTTGAGAAAGTGCGTTTTGTTTTTCGGGAACAGCGTCGCCGTCAGAGGATTTACCACGGCTTCGCACAAACCGTTGCCGAGCGCGAAGACAAACATGCCCCAGAAGAGGCATTGGAAAGCCAGATCCTTGCCGCCCACCTGAAATGCCATCGGCGCTGCCAGCGTCATGACGCCCGAAATGAAATGGCACAGGAATGCGGTAATCATCAACTTGCCGTAGCCAAACTTGTCCGCGACGAGCGAGCTGAGGAGAATCACCACCCCGGCCCCGGTGAGTCCGCCGCCGGTGATCTTTCCAAGTTCGGTCATCGTAAAGCCGAATTCCTTGGCCCATTGCCCAAGGATGCCGCCGCGGACGGAAAACCCGACGCCGGCGGCGAGAATCGCCATGAATCCGGCCCAAAGGAGGCGATAAGCGTTGGGCGCGACGGCGCCGGAATCAGCGGGCTCACTCATGCGGTAGGTTCCTGTCCGAAGAGGGTCGATCGTGGGGTGAGTCGAGGAGGCGAGTCGACAAGTCGTCGACGCGAACAGGGATTGTAGCCCCCGTCCGAAGGCTTTTCCACGACTGTTATGCCGGCTTCTCGGGAAAATACCGCCTCTGGGGAGTGCTAGGACCGAAAGGTCAGTACGAGCGGGCCGGCATCGCGGCGTGCGGAAATGCCTTTGGGCAGATCCAGAGCGCCCGATTCAAAAACCAACCGCGCCAAGCGCTGCCATTCCCGCTGGCCCATTTCTTGACGCGGCCAATTCCGGTGAATCCACAAACGGCGCAAAATGTAGCGGACGAACGGCTCGGGATGAATCGACAGCCGGGTCGCGTCCAGTCGGCAACACGTCTCCGATTCATCCAGCATGACCTCTTGCAAAACGTCGTCCGCCATCCGGTCAAGCAGCTCGATCGATTCCGCGGCCTGCGAGGAAAGCCCCAACAGCGCCTGATCGACTCGCGGATTGAACTGTTCTCGCAGCGACGGCAACAATCCGTGTCGCAACCGATTGCGTGTCAACTCCACGTCGGCATTGGTGGCGTCCACGCGGTAATCTTGGTCCCGTGCCGTGAGAAATGACAGGACGTCCGCGCGAGAAACGCTCAATAACGGGCGAATCAGTCGCACGTCGCGACTCAAGAAACGCTCCACGGGCATTCCCGACAAGCCAGCCAAGCCCGTTCCGCGCAGAATGTGATGCAGGACCGTCTCGACTTGGTCGTCGGCGGTGTGCCCCACCGCAATCAGCGAACAATTCTGTTCGCTCGCATGCTGAGTCAGCACGTCATACCGTGCGTTGCGCGCTCCCTCTTCCAGCGAACGCCCGGTCTGAGCCGCCTTCATTTCGGGCGTGATTGGAATCACGACGGTCGGCACGTCGAACCGTTCGCCGAGCATTCTCACCCAGTCCGCATCGGCATCCGCCTCGGCGCCGCGCCAGCCATGATGCACATGCGCCGCCCGCAACTCGAACCCGCAATCGCTGCGCAGTTCGACGAGCGCCCGCAGCAAAGCGACACTGTCGGGACCGCCGGAAACGGCGACGAGCAGGGCACGACCGCATACATTGCGTTGCTTGCAAACGGATCGGACAATCGCAGGCAGGTTCTCAGAAGGACGCATGGCAGCATTCTATGGCAAGCGACGGCCTGTCGCTTGGATCACGGCAAGAATCGGCAGTTTGTAACGCTTGCCATGCGGAACAGTCCGGTGGACAATCGATCACAATGATGTTCTGAACTTTTTCAGGTTTTCATGATGCCGAATGCGGCGGATCTCTTGCCGATTTTGCAGGAACGCTGGGGCTATTCCGAGTTCCGACCGTTGCAGGCCGAAGCGATTCAGGCGGTGTTGGACGGTCGCGATTCGGTCGTGGTGCTGCCGACCGGCGGGGGGAAATCGCTCTGTTATCAACTGCCTGCGTTGTTGATGGAGGGCGTGGCGATTGTCGTCTCACCGCTCATTTCGCTGATGAAAGACCAGGTCGACACGCTGAGAGCCAACGGCATTGCGGCGGCCAGCGTCAACAGCACGCATTCGGCGTCAACGCGACTCGACGTGGCCGACAGCATCCGCCACGGACGGCTCAAGCTGTTGTATCTTTCCCCCGAACGGTTGTGCGCCGAGAAAACGCTGCGATTTCTGGAAACATGCCGCATCTCGTTCTTTGCGATCGACGAGGCGCATTGCATCAGTCAGTGGGGTCACGATTTCCGGCCCGAATATCGCATGCTGTCGTTGCTGAAAGATCGCTTTCAAAACGTCGCCGTGCATGCCTACACCGCCACCGCGACGCACGATGTGCGAAACGACATGGCCGAGCAGTTGCGGCTTTCCAATCCCGCATTTCATGTGGGTTCGTTCGATCGGCCGAACCTGGTGTATCGCGTACAGCTTCGCGGCAACATCTTTGAACAAGTCAGCGAAGTGCTGGAACGACACCCGAAGCAATCCGGCATCGTCTACTGCATCTCACGCAGAGAAACGGAAGAACTGGCGGAATTGCTGCAGAGCCGCGGCCATCGCGCGGCGTGTTATCACGCCGGGTTATCTGAAGCGCTGCGCTCGTCGGCGCAGGAGCGGTTCCAGAGTGAAGAAATCGATCTGGTGGTGGCGACGGTGGCGTTCGGGATGGGGATCGACAAATCAAACGTCCGGTTCGTCATTCATGCCGGCGCGCCGAAATCACTCGAACACTATCAACAGGAAAGCGGGCGGGCGGGGCGCGATGGGCTCGAAGCGGAATGTTGCCTGTTCTACGGCCCGAAAGAGTTCATCTTTTGGAAGAAGACGATTGACGACTTGCCGGTCAATGTGCAAGCTCCCGCGCGGCGCACGTTGCAAGAGATGGAACGCTATGCCCAAGGGATGCTTTGCCGGCACCGCACATTGGTGGAATATTTCGGGCAGACGCTTTCTCACGGCGACTGCGGCGCGTGCGATGTATGTCTCGCTGAAGTTAACCTTGCGCCAGATTCCAGGATTATCGCACAGAAAATTCTGTCGTGCGTCGTACGAATGAATGAGTCATTCGGAGCGCAATACATCGCGCAAGTTCTGTGCGGTATCCAAGAGCAACGAATCCTCGACAAAGGCCACGATCGGCTCAGTACCTACGGGTTGTTGAAAGAATACGACTTGACGACCGTGCGCATGTGGATCGAGCAACTGGCCGGTCAACGGTTTCTAGAACGATATCAGGATGGCGATTTTCAACTGTTACGCGTGACGCCCGCCGGTTGGGACGTGCTTAAACACGACGTCGTGCCGCGACTTCTACAGCCACCGCCGAAGAAGGCCAAGAAACGGTCCGCGCGGGCCGGCGACGTTTCCTGGGAAGGCGTGGATACCGGCTTGTTCGAAGCCTTGCGACAACTCCGGCGCGCACTGGCCACTGAGAAACAAGTTCCGCCGTATGTGATTTTCGGCGACGCGTCCCTCCGAGAAATGGCCCGCTCTCGTCCGACGACGATCGCCGATTTCCGACAGATCTACGGCGTCGGTGATCGCAAAGCCGCGGACTATGGCGAGCCCTTTACCGCAGCCATCATCGCTTATTGTCGTGAGAACCAGCTTGCCTCGGAGATCACCCCGCCGCCGCAAAAAGCAATGGCGACTGAGCCTGAAAAATCGGTTTCGTCGGCGCAGCAGCGTGCGTTCGATTTATTTGCCGAGGGACGCTCAATCGAGGACGTCGCATCACAGCTATCGCGTGCGTTGTCGACGACCACGCAATACCTGGTGGAGTTTCTTGAGCGAACCGGCCGCGTCGAATCCCAGCCGTGGGTGACTGCAGACGAGGCGATGCGGATTGAAGAGACGTTTCGCGCATTGAATGAAACACGCCTCAAGCCGATCTTCGACACGCTGGACGGCACCGTTTCCTACGATCAAATTCGGATTGTGGCCAGCTGTTTGCGCAACCGATCACGAGCAGGAAGCACGAAATAGGCGGTGGCAAAACCCCCGCCGGGCGTCGAATTCTGCGAATTAGAAAAGTTCCACTATCGGGTTCGCTCCGTACAACCGATGAGGTCGATTGACGGAATCATGGAGCGTGGTTTCGGCGTCGAAGCCGAGGGCGTGATACATGGTCGCCGTCAACGCTTGCGGCGAGGTCGCTTTTTCCGCGGGATATTCGGCGATGCGATCGCTCGCGCCGTAAATCTGACCACCGCGGATGCCGCCGCCCGCGAGAACCGCACTATAACAGCGCGGGTGGTGTTCGCGACCGGCGCTGCCGTTGATTTTCGGGCCGCGACCAAATTCGCCGACCCAGACGATGAGCGTTTCATCGAGCTTGCCGCTGCGCGACAAATCTTCCAGGAGCGATGACAAGGCCCGATCGGAGGGAGGAATGAGGTCGTGTTCGAGGCGCTTAAAATTGTTGCCGTGCGTGTCCCAGAAATTGTGGCCGTCGTTATGCCAATTGACGGTCACAAACGGCACGCCGTGGTCGATCAATCGCCGCGCCAGCAGCACGCATTGCCCGTGAATGTGCCGGCCGTAGCGGTCGCGTGTTTCGGGAGTTTCTTGTTCGAGGTCAAACGCTCCGCGGACAGTTGCGGAGGTCAGCAACCTGAAGGCTTGTTCCTGCTGCGTCCCCAGTTGATCGGCAATCCCCGTCTGCTCGAATTGCCGGCGCTGGCGGTTGATCGTTTCCAGCAGCGTATGTCGAGACGCGAGGCGATCGGGTGATTGACCGTCAATGAGCGAAAGACCGGGAACTTTCCACCCGGGTTGATTGGGATCGCCTGTGACAAGGAACGGATCATGCGCATGGCCTAACCAGCCGGCATGTTGACCTGGCGCTTTGCCGCCGGGAGCCGCGGGATGAGAGACGATCCACGGCATGGCGATGGCAGCCGGCAAACCAGACTCGGATCCGCGAGCTTTGCCGACGACGCAGCCAACATGTGGCGTGTCGCGATCGCTGGGAGGTTCGGCATCGCTCTTGTTGACCGGCGGAAGGTGGCCGGTGAGAACCGTATGCACGCTGGAAAGATGAGCCGGGTCGTCATGAGTCAGCGAACGAAGGACGCACAGCTTCTCGGCGTGTTGGGCCGTGCGATGGAAATGTTCGCTGAACTCGATGCCGGGGACGTTGGTGGGAATCGTCGCAAACGGTCCGCGAACTTCGGTCGGAGCGAGCGGTTTAGGATCGAACGTATCGATCTGACTCGGACCGCCCCACATGAAGAGAAAAATGCACTGTTTCGCACGGCCGAAGCCGGGAAGGTCCGAGATGCTGGTGTTCGCCTGAGCCCGCAGCAGGTTGGGCCACGTCATTCCCGCCAGACCAAGCGCCCCCGCCTGCAATAAGGCCCGACGACTCGATGGAAGGGCAAAATGCCCAGGGATATTGAGGGGAATAAACATGGCGGGCGATCGGCAGGCGGGAACACATGCAGCGCTTTTGATCTATTGTCATTCTCGGTCATGAAGTTCAACCCGTCAAGGGGGAAATGCTGGGGAAGCCTTGGTTCGAACAGCAGACGACGGGAATTTGCCGACGAAGCACCGGAGGCGATTGTGATGCAGACCATCCGTCACATCGGCCGGGGAATGGATCAGACCGGACTTCATTGGTGCCGTCGTTGACGCGCGGGCAGAGCGCGGGACGAACTCTGACGAGGAAAGACGATATCGTCGCGATTCACCCACTCCCGCAGGCAACTGGGCAAATCACTCCGTCCACCGCGGTGATAATCGCGCAGCAGAATCGGCGCGAGAATTTCCGGAGCCGCCGATTGTCGTTCGGTCAGATAACGGAAGACCAGTTCGACGAGTCGTGTTAACGGCAGGCCGTACGTCTGGCCGGTTTGCTCGAACAGCCAGGCCGAGAACCGGCGAAATCGGGCGAAGGGAGTGCTGCCGAGAAGCAACGGCATCGTTTCCACAAAGTTGCCGCTGTTGGCGACGAGGTCCCAGACCTTCGCGAAGCGCCGCAGTTCTTGCAGCGTGGAGAAATCAATCAGTTTCGTCTGCAAAATTTCATAGGGCGGATGTGGACTGTAAACCATGCCCCATTCCGCATCATGGCGACTGATCGGCGTGCCGCGAAGCCGTTTCAAAATGCCGACCTGGATTTCTTGCGGCCCCAACGCGACCAGTCGATCAAACCCGGCGGCAAAACTCTCGATTGATTCACCCGGCAGGCCGACAATCAGGTCGGTGTGAAGATGGACGCCGGTCTCGCTGCGCAGCCAGCGGATGTTGTCTTCCGCAAGGTGATTGTCCTGCTTGCGACTGATGAGTTCGCCGACGGATTCGTTGAATGTCTGGATCCCGATTTCGAATTGCAGCGCTCCGGGAGGAAATTGGACGATGAGTTGTTTCAACGCCTCGGGCAGACGGTCGGGAATCATCTCGAAATGGAGGAACAGCGGAGTCTCACTCGTCCAGCCAAGAAAGAATTCCAGAATCGCACGGCTGGTTTTTAGATTGAGATTAAAAGTCCGGTCGACGAATTTGAACTGCCGGACGCCCCGCTCCAACAGGCAGCGCAGGCTGGCGAGAAAGCGATCGAGCGGAAACTGCCGAACCGGGATGTCGAGCGCCGAGAGACAGAACTCGCAGGTGAACGGGCAACCGCGGGAGGCTTCGACATAGATCACACGATGGGCCAGGTCGTCATCGGAATAAAGATCATACGGCAAAGCGATCGTGTTCAAATCGGGGAGCGGGGCGGAAACGACATGCGGAGGCGCCTGCCCGGCGAGGCGCGCACGGCAGAGATCGGCGAACGCGAGATCCGCTTCACCGGTGATCACATGATCGGCGAGGCGGCAGATTTCCTGGTCCTCGATTTCATAACTGACTTCGGGACCGCCGATGACGACAACGATGTCCGGCCGGAGCTTCTTCAGATTGGTGATGACGCGGGTCGTTTCGGCCACATTCCAGATGTAGACGCCGAAGCCGACGATCTGCGGATCATGCGAAAGGATGTCGGCGACGATCTCCAGCGTCGGATGTTGAATAGTGAATTCGCAAAGTTGTGTTTGCGGGCGAAGATCTCCCATGTTCGCCAGCAGATAGCGCAGCCCAAACGCAGCATGAGCATAGCGGGCATTCAAAGTGGCGAGAAGAATCGACATGGTCGGTGATCAGTGGTTCGTTGCCGGTTGATTAAGACAGCTTGATCGCGCGAGAACGCCGGAGGCGCTCCAGGGCGTCATTGTCTTTCCGTGATCGACTGCTGACAACGGACCAGCCGCAATTATCGAAACCAGTTTCTCACCAGTTGCCGAAACTCCGCCAGGCTGCGAACGGCATGAACCTGATCGCGGAATTCCGTAAAGTTTGGCAGCCATTTCGCGAAATAGCATGCGGTTCGCGGCAGACGCTTGAGCGCGCGATGATGGCCATAAAAGGAAAATTCGTCTTCAACCAGTTGCCAGACGGCGCGGCCTCGCTCGGTAGGGGTTGGTTGCGCGAGTTGCACGCCCCCTTGGATCAGCGAGCGGGCTTGCGAGAAGATCCAAGGGTTACCCAGACAGCCCCGACCGATGGCGACAGCGTCGGCCTGTGTCTCGCGGAGAAATTTCACGACATCGCTTGCGTCACGAATGCTGCCGCTGCCCATCACAGGGATCGAGACCTCGTTCTTCACTCGCGTCACGACGGACCAATCAGCGGGGCCGACGTAGGCCTGCTGGACCGAGCGGGCATGCACATCGATCGCCGCGATGCCTGCCTGTTCGGCGAGACGAGCGATGTCCACGGCGGTCTCGCGCTGCGCATCGGGGCCGGAACGAATCTTGAGCGTGACAGGAATTGAGACGGCTCGCACCACCGCCGCCGCGATCGCCGCAATCTTTTCAGGCTCGGCCATCAACGCGCCTCCCTCGCCGCGATTCATCAGCCGTTTGATGGGGCATTCAAAATTGAGATCGACAATCGTGAAGCCCTGCTGTTCGATACCCTTGGCGGCCTCCGCCATGACCTGGGGATCGCCGCCGCTGATCTGGCCGGCGGCAGGCCGTTCGCCGGGGATGGTTGAAAGGAGCTTCAGCGCCCGCTTGTCTCCGCGCGCGACATCAATCGCGTCGATCCGTTCGCTGCAAACCAGGCTCGCTCCGTACTGTTTGCAAAGCTTGCGGAACGGTAGGCTGGTATGCTCCTCCATGGGCGCCAGCGTGACCGGATGAGACAGGTTGACGGTGCCAATGCGCATCGGGAAATCAAGCAGGCCGTGAGTTCACTATCGACGAGATGGAAAGCTGCTTCGGCAGCACGAAGCCTATTCCTCGTCCGCATCGGCGTCTTTGCGTTTGCTCCGGGTCGTTTTCGTTTCCGAACGACGAAAGATGGCGACCACGTCTTCGATCGGCACGACGAACAGCACGTTGTTGGGTTCGAGATCAACGGGAATCGCGTTCTTGGGATGGAACAGGACTTTGTCGTATTTCTTGATCGGGAAATCTTCGTCCCGCTCAATCTGCATGCTGATTTCGACCACGCGGCCGGTGATCGTGGGAATTTCGGCCTGGTCCGGCAAGACGATCCCACCGCGCGTTTTCTGCCGGGCCTCGTCTTTGCGGATGAGAATTCGCTTTCCCAACGGTTCAACAAACTCGGCCAAGGCTAAAACTCCTGAAGGGGCTCCGAAATGCCTGTGGGAGGATTTTATGCGGCGGCGAGACGGCGGGAAAGGGTGATTCCTTTCAGGGCATCTTGAGCGGCGAGCGGGAAAATATGGCAAAAGGCATCCCGCACGCGAAGCAAGACCAGCGACGGTGGTGTGGAATTGAGTTTTAAGGTCCAATGCACACCATCGAACATGAGATGGGACGGCTGATGAGTGCGCACCTCGAACTTTGCCGCACGGAGACGGCGGACGGATTGCAATTGGACGGGGCATTCGCCCGAGCGGGCGAGGCTTCCGCCGGTCGTCCCGCGCTGCTGCTGATTCATGGGACAGGCAGCAATTTGTACGGGTCGGGCATTCTGGCTGCGGTGGCGGAACGAGCCGTCGCCGGTGGCTACCCGGTGCTGCGCGTCAATACGCGCGGGCATGATCTCGTGGCGTCAATTTCGAGTTCGGACGGCCCAATTCGTGGGGGCGCGGCCTACGAACGTTTCGCCGGGGCGCAGCTGGACATCA
>JAXMBR010000054.1:0-23292 GCA_046349715.1 Planctomycetaceae bacterium
GCCAACTGCAGAACGGCCGCTTGACGGGTTTTGACGAAGGAGACCAAACCCTGACGTTTCGGGTTGGCGAGGAAGAAGTCCGTGTCCCGCTTGACCAACTCGACGACGTGCAATTGGAACCGGCGAACGAAGCTCACCAACCGACGAGCGAATTGAGCACGATGCAAATCAGCTATCATGACGGCACTTGCGTCACCGGCGTCTGGCTGGGGACGGACGGTCAGCAGATCGCGCTTTTGCCGAGAGGGACGCTTTCGGCGGTGTGTGCGCCCCTGACAGGAGTGCGCGCGATCAGCTTTCTCCAGACCAGATCCACCCTGGGGGAATCTCGTGAAGCGCCGGCCCGATTGGAATTGGCGGAAACACGTTTGCCTGGACGGTTGGTCGATGGTGATGAACGGCCTGACGCGAGTTGCCTGACGTGGTTGCCGGACGGAAGCGAGAAGGCCGCCCCGCTGCGAAAACAGGCGGCAGGGAAGATCGTGTTCCGGACGCCCCCCGCTGCGGCTGCAACCAAGGCTCGCTCGGATGCGGCCGCAAACCGACGCCCGATGGCAGCCCCGGTGCTGGATATCGGCAAGATCATCAATCGCAACACGGTGAAGACGCCGAAACCGGCGGGAAATCCGGGAAAATTCCTGCATCTGCGTCACGGCGACGTGATTCCGTGCGAGGTGAAGTCGATTGATGAACGCGGCGTGACCATTGAAACACCGCTCTCCGCGGCGACGTTCGTCGGCCATGACCAAATCAAGGCCGTGGAACTGATCAAGTCGAAAGGGACGCCGAAACTGGCCCGTCTCAAGCGGGAGCGCCTGCTGACATTGCCGCGGATGCAAAAGGATCTCCCGCCGGCGCAGTTGCTTTACTCCGTCGGCAGCAGCGGCGATTTTTTGCGCGGACGCATCATGGAGATGGACGCCGAGACGATCCAGGTGGAGGTTCGGCAAGAGGTGCGCAGGATCCCTCGCAGCCGCGTGGCACAAATCATCTGGTTGCCTGCTGATGAACTCGAACAGGACTCATCAGCTGCTGTCCCCGAACAACAAAACCGAGCGGATGACACGACGCGCGTGCAGGCGATTCGCACTGACGGCATTCGGCTGACGGTCCTGGCGCGGCGGTTGTCGAATGGCCTGCTCATCGGCCAGAATGACGTGCTGGGGGAATGCCGGACCGATGTGCAACAAGCCGATCAACTGGTGATCGGAGCGGAGATCGAGCGATCGACGGCGAAGTTGGCGTACGCCCGCTGGAAACTGCATCACGCTCCGGAACCGAAGTTCGTGCAAGAGGAAAGCGGTGAACTGCCCTCAGGTACGGATTCACCGCTGGTCGGCCGACCCGCGCCTGATTTTACGCTGCCATTTCTCGACGGCTCGGAATTCAAGCTCTCGGAATCTCGCGGAAAGAGTGGTGGTGCTGGACTTCTGGGCAGCCTGGTGCGGTCCTGTTTGCAAGCGATGCCGCAGGTGGAACAGGTCGTCTCGGAATTTCCCGAGGCGTCCAGTTGGCTGCCGTGAATCTCGAAGAATCGGCCGAAGCAGGTGACGGCGACGCTGGCACGCCATCAGTTGAAAGCGCCCGGTCGTGCTCGATCAAGATGGCATCGTCGCGAGGAAGTATGCCGCCTCGGTGATCCCCCAGACGGTGATCATTGATCGCCAAGGAGACGTGGTCAGGTTTTTCGTCGGCAGGGGACCGGATTTGGCCGATCAATTGCGGGAAGCGTTGAAAGCGGTGTTACAACCGCCGACGGTGAACGCCGAACCGGCCGACGCCGCACCGCCTGGCGATGATCTGAATCTCGACATGACCCTTAGCTCTCTGCACGACTGTCATCCATGAATCAGAAGTCTGTTTCGTCCGAGAACTCGCCGGACGCGCGCTCACTACGCTGCAGGAGCAGACCCTGCTGGCTTGGATTCGGACCGGTCTGGCGATGATGGGGTTCAGGTTCGTGGTCGCGCCGATTCGGCACCATTTCTGCAAGAACTGGCCACGACGGCGGTATCGCACCTGCGATCGACAGGGTTTTCGCTACGATCATTGGCACCCTGCTTGTGCTGTTCGGCGTGGCGGTAAACATCGCCGCGGCGATCCGGCATTCTATACCATCCGCCGGTGCAACGCGGGGAAATTCTGCGATTCAACCTGGTCGCGCTGGGCATGATCGTGGGACTCTTGCTCGCGGCGCGATGGGGTTGTTGATGGCGACTTATCTGCTGGCGGAAGTGAAGGGGTAAACGAAAACAGCACCCGACGAGTTCGTCGTCGGGTGCTGGTGAGCTGTACCCTCGCCCGAGCGGGAGAATTGCTACTTCCCCAGTTCGTCCGCCGAAAATCCGGCGTCGTAAATCCTCTTCAGCAGCTTCCATGATGGCCGAGGAATGGACCGAGACAGCGCCGATTCTGTGTTTCGTCAAAGACGGAAATCTCCCACCAGCGACTGAATGTTGCCGTCGAAGATGATGCCGACGAATTCGGCGTTCTTGTTGATCACCGGGCTGCCGGAATTTCCGCCGATGATGTCACGATTGACAAGTTAAGCAACGTCTCGAGATTGAATAGGCGATTTGTGTTCCCGCCAACTCTTCGGCAATTCCCAGGGCGCTTGTTTCCATGGACGGCGGCATGCTCAAACGCGCCGCCCGCGGTGATCCAGGGCTTGATGAATTTTCCGTTCTCTTCGTAACCCTTCACCGTGCCATACGAGAGCCGCAGCGTGAAAGTGGCGTCGGGGTACCGGTTAGCCCCTTCGCGCAAGCAGCGCTTGGATATCTGGGCATAGGCTTGCCGCTCAGCCTCGACGACCTGCGTATCGAACTTCTTCCGGGCGGCCCGGGACGGTTCATCAATCAGCCGCGCTAATTGCGGAATCATCGGATCGGTCGATTGCGTCCTTGGTCGCATCCCTCGGCCAATCGCTGTTCGGCCACGTCTTTCAGCTTCGTGCCACTGCACTAATTCCGCAGCGCATTTGCCGGGCTTTTTCCGGCGAAGTCTGTTTGGCCAACGGGTCATCGCCGCCGTTTCTCAGGCGAGTACTGGGCCGTCGGCCAGCTTCGCCTCTTCCAAATCGTCGTAAATCGGAGCAGTAGAATAGAGCTCCAGCTCCAACGAGCCACGGGCGGCATCAGTGAATTCCCGCAGCCGGTCACTGTTCGGCTTTTCATTCTCATCCGCCAGCCGGACCAGCGTGCGCATGTTGAATAAGGTGGCATGGAAGCCGCGGCCGAATTCAGGATATTCATCGTCATGGCCAGTTCGCGGCGGGCTTGCTGAGCTTGTTCAATCTTGTCCCAGGCGGAACCGAACTCGGCTTTCATCTTGGGATCGCTGTTCACGCGCGACCGCAGGGCCGATTCATCATCAGCTTTCTTTTGCATGACCGTCGGATCCTGCAACCCGGCGATGCGGCCATAATACGCCTTGCGGGAGTTCTGGATGCCGAACAGGTCTTCTTTCGCCGTGCACGGGCGCACTCCGCCTGCCCGTACTGCTGTAACAGCACTTCCTCGCGCGCAACCAATCGAGCAGCAGCAGGGCTGAAAATCGCGAATGTACTTCAGCGCGGCGACCGTGTTGAGGCGTCAGTTGCGACCAGGGTGTCGGAGACGAAGACCAGTTCTCCATCGCCCGCCCGGCTGCAGCTCCATGCGAGAAAATGCTCGATCTTCGCTGGCTTGTCGTCTTCGTAAACGCGGAGCAGGCAGGCGTCGGGGTAATAGCGCGGGTACTCGAAGTTGTCCGGATCGCCGCCGAAAAAGGCGTCGAATTCCGGGGCCCAGACCAGGCGGATGTCGAGTGTATTTCTTGTAGCGGTAGAGGTGATGTGCCGCTCCTGGTAGAGCATGACCACGTCGCTTCACCAAGCCGGTCTTGTCGAAGGGACTCTTTTTCGATGGTCGTCATGGCGGCGCGACGGGCGGCAAAGGCTTCCGCGGCCGACATCAGGCCGTGACGGCGGCATTCACGCGTTCGGTGACGTCTTCGATCGATTGAAGCACGTTGAGCTCCAGGTCCGGCAGCTTTTGCTCGTCCGCCGAAGATCTGGCCGGGAAGCCTTCCTTGTAGTAATCGTGCTCGGCCGTGCTGACCTTTTGCAAAGCATCGGCGCCGACATGGTGATTCGTCAACACGAGCCCCGTCGATGAGACGAACGAACCCGAGCCGCCCAGGTTGAACCGGACGGACGACTTCATCACATGCTCGATCCATTTCGGCGTCAGTTCAAAACCGTATTTTTCTTTCCAGCGCTGCGGCAAATTGTTGAAGACCCACATTCCTCGTCGCTGAACGGCAGCGGAGGGGAACGAGGCCAGGATCAAAAACAGGGATAACGAAGTGCGGCGACGATTCATGACGACTCCTTCCGAGCAGAGATTCCTGTTGAACATCCGGTCCAGTGGAAAACAGACTGTGACGAATTCGCGCCATCCGTCGTGCGGCCGCGTTGATGACTTCTGGGACTTTTGGAGTCGAACCACGCAGGGAGCGACGATTAGAAACACAATGCTGATCACGGCAGGAATGTCGCTGCCGGTCCAGGCCGTCGGAAGCCGGCTCCCGAAGTTCATGGTTTGATCGACGCCGGGAATCAGGGACAGAAAAATCAAAGAATGGCGGCCACCGATCCACCGGCAATGCCGCCTGAAGAAAATAAGACTCCCGGGCTGAAGTCCTCGTCCTCAGTCCGTCGAGTGACACGATCAGCCGAATCGCGGACAACCCCCGCCCAGAAAGACCGGCGCCCGACGTCGACAACGGCAGATAAACGCCGACGGCGAACAGGAGCGCTGACACGCCGGCCAACTGCATCAAGACCGCGATGAAAGCGGCCGATCAACACGAGCGTCCAAGGAGCTTGCCACGATTCGAGAATGCCGTCGATGATCAGAGCCATCAACCGCGTTTTTCGGTGCGTCGAACTTCTGGACTTCCTGGCCGTTATCCGCGTTGTTCGTCAATCCGTTGATCGACGGGTCGACCAGATAAGCGAGAGAGCCGTCGTCGCGAACCAGATACTTCCCTTGGGCAACCTGCTGTGCGTTGCCGGTGGCCGCATGCCAGACGCGATAATCCTGCGTATCGTTGATCTCAGGGACCGCAGAGCTGCTCGCGGCCGGTAGTTGATGAGAACTCGGCATCCGAACGCACTTCCGGTAGATTTTTCTGCGTATAGAAGCAGTCCCCGCTTCATTGAGTTTGACCAGAGTCCACCCCATCACCGAGTGCCGAGGTGCCGGCCCCCAACAGAATCGACCATTGCTGCCATTTGGGCGTTGCTCCCAGCAGCCGGTCTTCAGGTCTTGTGAAGTCGTTCCGCATTGGATGCCGCGATACAGACAATGGCTGACCACGGAGAATTGCCGCCGCGATCACGTAGGTGATCAACCCAGCATCAAGAACACCAGACAGGTGAGCAGCAGGGTAGCGGCGGTCATTCGAAATGGGATTGGACGAGCCGATTTCGATCAGGCGGGACCAAGCAGTTGCGAAAAAGAAACCGCACCCGACCAGCAGACTCCCCATCAATTCATGTGCAGCGAAGGCGACCGCGACTGCGATTACGAATCTAAAGACCCGAGAATTACCAGCCACATCGGCAAGTCCTGTTCGGTCCGTCGCGGGGAGTGTGCTCCTGAACCGGCGGCGCCGGGGTCAATTCGCTGAAACCGGAGCGAATCGAACCAAGATCAACGGCAGGGCCTGAATCAAGCTGATCAATCCGCCGGTGGCGACCGCCCCAGCGGCCAATATAAAGAATATAGTTTCTACGAATGTCCGACGGGCTCATGTCGCGAATCAATTGCGGTTTGACCGCTCAGTTCGGCAAATAGCGGTTCGCCAGCCGTCGCCGAAAAGTTTAATGGCAGGGGTCAACACCAAGGCGGCGAGGATCCCGCCGGACATCATGATGCACGCCGTTCGCGGACCGATGATATAGCCGACGCCCAACAGCGCTCGGATTGGCTTCCCGCATCAATGACGGCTCCCTTGTAAAAACCGAGGGCCATGCCGAGAGGGCTTCCTTCAGAGTCTGAGCCCTTGCATCATCCATTGATAAACGAACGCGAGACCGAAGCCCGTGAAAACGGTTGCTGACGTTCGTGCCGCCTTCTTCGCCGACGATCAGCACATCGGCACAGGCCGTGCCTTCCGGGATATTTCAAGGTGCCGTGCTGCTGCGTCGAGGCGCACGGCGCGGATCATCATTAAGATGCCGAGCAGGCCGCCGAGCATCGCGACAAACATCACGCGCCCGATGGACATGTCATAACCAAGCAGCATGACCGCCGGCATGGTGACCCCCACGCCGAAAGCGTCGATTCCCCAGCGGAACCCGTGGTCTGGACGATGTTGCCAGAATCGTTGCCGGTCGAAGGCCGAGCAGAACGCGATACGAACCGGAACAGCGTAATGGACAGGACGGCGACTGGAATCGACGCGGAAGCTGTGATGCCGACCTTCAGCACCAGATACAGCGACGATGCGCCATAGATGATTCCCAGCACGCAGCCGACAGCAGCGGGCCCCAGGTGAACTCAGGCATGTTCGCTTCGTCAGGAACACGCCGAGGGCGGTGCGGGTTGGTGGCACTCATGTCGCCAAGCCTGTGATGCGGCGAATGTACGCGGTTTCCTGCGCGTCGTACGGTTTGCCGTCGCGGTGCAGGATCTCGTGGAACCAGACGTCCGGCTCCTGGGAATAGGCTTTTTGCCAAGAATCCCGGGTACTGCGTCTGGGTTTGCCCGCGACAAAGCCCCAGTTATAGGCGGCGATTTTCTGTTCCTGGAAGTAGGCGAGCAGCGGATCGAACCGGCTGCCGGCCGGGCGCGCGCCTGTTCCGTGCAAAGAATCGGACGGTGGTAGCGCGCAGTTGTTCCACATGGCTCTGCATGCGTCAGGTCGCCATCAGTATGGAAGCTGATCACGTCCGATTGTTCAGATGTCCAACTTGTCGATCGGTGAGAGTTTTTCATGATCCGGGCCAAGGCCCCATCCACACACCAGCCGTCACAGGCTGCTCCGGGATCGCAGCTTCTGGCCCAGGTAAACACCTTGGCCAGCGCATTTCCAACGACCGTTGCCCTTTGTCCGGAATCTCCGTTTTTGTGCCGGCGGTTCCGCCAGAGTTCGTGTTGATTTTCGGGCTCATTGAAAATATCCCACACGACGACGCGCGGGATCGGTGCGAAAACGGCGGACGGGCTTCCTTCGATGTAAGGACAATTTCATCGTGCCGAGCCGGGTCCGCCAGGTTCCGCGCCCGGGCGATTGGACCCAGCCAGAATTATGGACATGCGGCCGTGGTTCGCGGCTGGCGTCCCAGTTTCGGCAACGAGATCCGCACGCCATCCAGCAGCACCAGCATGACCCCTTGATCTGATGCTTGTCCGCGATGGCGAGAAATTCATCGACCCGCTTCAAAAAGCCGTCCGCATCCTGCTGCCATAATAAATGGTGCAAAAAGACGCGAACGCTGTTGAACCCCAGGTCATGGGCCCAACCCAGTTCACGATCGATCGTCTTGGGATCGAATGTCTCGGCCTGCCACATCTCCAACTGGTTGATGGCTGTGCTCGGCGCGAAGTTGCAGCCGACGAGCCAAGGCTGCCTGGCGTACCAGGCGTTCGCCTGAGCGGCGGTCCAAGGTTCGCGAGCCGCTGCGGGCACGGCACAGACCAGCGCGAAAATCAAAACGAAGAACGGTCTCAATCCAAATAGGGACATTCCGTTGATCCATGGCGAGTCGCTACCAGTGAGCATGGTGATCAGCGTATCAAGCTGTTTCACAGGCTGGTAGTCAATCTGCAACGGATCCCATCGCGCGTCAGGCCCACGCGTGGAGCACCAGGAAGCAGAAGCCCGTCAACCCGGCGGCGAGGACGGTGACGGCTTGCTGCTGCCAATACAGCGTGCGAACAAGTTGCACTTCTTGTTCGACGACGAGCGACTGGCGTAATTCCTCGTTGATCCAACTCAGAACGGCAATCGAAATGTCGACGGAGGCCGAAGCGGTCGGTTGCATGATTAGCCCTTTCAGCAGGCGGATGCCCGCGGCCCCTGAATCAAAATTCATGGCCTTGGCCCGCAGAAGGTGGGAAAGCGACGCTGCATCGGCTCCTGGCAGCGCGCGATGGAAACCGGCATGTCAATGCGATCCATCAAGAGCGATGATTGTATCGTCCTGCCGCCGAAGGCCTCCGTGTTAAGAATGCCGTGAAATTGGGGAGAACTCGAAAGAGGTAGGGAGCAGCGCCATTCTGCCAATTCTACGCGTGAATCGCCTCGCGCCCGTCAAACCGGTTCAGCGATTCGTGACGGTTATGGCGACTGGCATTGGTCACGGAGAGCGATCCTTCTGTTAGAATCGCTCTCCGTCATACAACTTTTGAAGGAAGCGTGATGATGCCGCGATCATTGAGGAACATGGCGCTCTGCACATTGATGGGTCTGGTCAGTTGTTCGCCCGCCGCTCCCACCACGCCGCCGAAAGTCGCAGCACCCGCGGAGCAGTCATCGGCAGCCGTCGAGCAACCGCGCGAAGGCGCTACACCAACCGAAGACGATGCGACGACGCCATTCGCATTGGAAGAAGGCTTTCAGCCGTTGACTTTAGCCGATTTTGAAGCCTTTGGCGCGGAACCGGAGACGTGGTCGGGCCAGGACGATCGCATCGTTTGCCAGGGGAAGCCGAAAGGCTATCTCTATTCCAGGCGGCCCTATCAGAACTTCATCTGGAAATTGGAATTCCGATTTCCGCGGCCGAAGTCATTGAAGGATGAGGCGCAATTCAAGGGGAACACGGGATTTCTGGTGTACATCACCGGCGACCACAAACTGTGGCCCGTCTGCATTGAAGTGCAGGGCAAGCACGTCCAAATGGCGGCCATCCGGGAAAACGGGGGCGCGGAACCGGTGACGGTGCACGACGACGAGACTCATCGGCTCGCCGCACGAAAGACGGTCGGGCAATGGAATCAACTGGAAATTACCTCGAAGAACGGCGCGCTGGCGGTGATTCTGAATGGCGAGCCGGTTGCCACCTCCGATCCCAATTTCCTGAGCGAAGGGTTGATCGGCATTCAGGCCGAGGACCATCCGTTCGAAGTGCGACGGATGAGAATCAAAACGACCGAATAGGGAATCGCCGAAAGCAAAATAGTTTTGCCAGGCCTTTAGTACCAAAAAAACCAGCCGTCGAGACAAGCTCGACGGCTGGCGGTGAGGTAGGTCGACACACAATCGAGAGAGGTCAGGCTTTCGGGGCCTCTTCCTGGTTGATCGGCGTCGTCTCCGGTTCCGGCTTCGGGGCGTCGTTAGGAACGACCGGCTTGGCCGTTTCCTGCGGGACCGGTCCCGGGGTCGGATTCACCGAGGAAACGCCACAGTTTCCGGAAGCGCAGCCCCCCGCGCCGCAGCCACCGCTGGAGCACGCCGTGCAAGACGTGGGACAGACAGTTTGCGGAACGAGCTTGCAGACTTCGTACGGGACTTGCCGTTCGACGCACTTGGTCACCATGCGAGTGCAGGTGACCGGTTCTTCACGAGTCACGCAACGGGCCACACGGCGACAAACCTGGTAGGGTTCCTGCCGGGTGACGCAATACGGCACGCGGCGCGTGCAGGTTTCGGTGACAGTGCGGCAGGTTTGAACCGGCACTTTCCGGACGCATTCTTCGGCCACCATTTTGCAAGTCCGCACGGGAACCTGGTTGGTCACCGTTTCGCAGACCCATTTGCAAGTGCGGACGGGAATTTGGTCTACGACTTCTTCGCAGACCATTCGGCAGACTTGCACGGGAACTTTCGTCACGACCATTTCCGGCACTTGCCGGCAAACGGTGATCGGGCAGTTCTGACGCACGACTTCGGCCTGATAGGTCGTGCAGGGAATCTGCCGCTCCACAATGTTCGGGCACCAGACGCGGGCGCAGGTGTAGAAGCCTTTTGGGCCGCAGTTCTGAGCGCACGGGTTGCCGCCGCCAAAGCATTTCGACAGACAGCAGCCGTTGCCGAACCATGACGGATACGGATGGAACACTTGGCGAGTCGTCCAGGTGCCGCAATCTTGACGAACGCAGCGATAAGTCGTGACCGGACGCATCACGGTATAGCAGCGTTCCTGGTTGATCGTTTCGCTGACCTGGCGCATGACGGTCCGGCGGCATTCGCGCTCGATGGTTTCCGTCACCGGCCGCTGGACGGTGCGACGGCATTCACGCGTCGACTCTTCCCAGACGGGACGGCGCACCTGGTAGCTGCAATCGCGATAAGTGGTTTCCCACGTCGGACGCTGCACGGTGTAGCGTTCTTCCCGCTCGGCGGTTTCCATCACCTGGCGATTGACCTGATACTGCTCATCGCGGTAGGCCGTTTCTACGACGTTGCGATAACACGTCTCCTGCACATTGTCAAAGACGGTCTCGTAGCGCGTCCGCATGACGGTGTACTGTTGCGGTTCGCAGACGTTTTCGACGACGGTGCGGTAGCACGTCTGCCGTTCCGCGCGGTACGTCGTGTAGCAGCACGTTTGCGCACACGCTTCCGTCGGACAGCAGGAAAAGCTGGCCCCGCCGCAATAACAGTTCGCGGTGGCGACGGACGGCGCCATCCCCGCAAACAGCGCCAGCACGATGCCGGCGCCCCAGAATCCTCTGTTCATGGTCGATTCCCCCTAAGGTTTGAGATTCGCGTGATTCTCGTTGTGCCCGCTGCAACTGGTTGACCCGGCGTAATGAATTTTTTCATTATGAACAGGCCCGCGACCGGCTGCCAAACACCAATTGCAGCGGCCGAATGATTTTCTCCGCATCCAGCATCGCAGATCGATTATGCAACAATGATAGGCCTGGCAAGCGGGGAAAACGGCGCTGCATCGTGCCGATCACGCAGGATTTCATGTTGATGGATTGCCACTTTTCGCCGCGCGCGGAAGATACGTCAGCGCGGACAGGGGCCGTAAAGTCCGCTTGATCGGAACATCTGATACGACCGGCAGTTGCAGTCGTTAGTTCACATCGACGGCGATTGATCTTCCCCAACTCGATCTGGCAGGGGATACTCTGCGAACCAAGAAATCGCCCGATTTCATGCGGCAATCTGGGATCTGTGATTTGACATTCGTCGATGGGTATCTTCCCGGTCTTTCCCGGCTGTAAAGAAATTCAATGTTACACACATGACGCAAGCTGCGACTTTTCTATTCGCCGGAGGGGGCAGCGGAGGGCATCTCTACCCGGGCATCGCAATCGCCGATGAATTGCGTCGGAGAGACACGAACTCGCGCATCGTGTTCGTTGGTTCGGAGCGCCCTATGGAAGCCGACATTTTGCAATCAACCGGTTATCGGCATTATCCCTTGCCGGTCGAATCGCTGCGGGAATTGCGCCGCTGGCCTCCTCGATTTTTGTGGCGGAACTGGCGCGCCTGGCGGAAAGCGCAACAAATCGTTTCCTCGGAGCGACCGCAAGCCGTGATCGGGTTGGGGGGATTTGCCAGCGCGCCGGCGGTCTGGGCCGCCGCGCGGCAAGGAATACCGATCACGTTGATTGAACAGAACGCCGTTCCCGGAGCCGCGACGCGCTGGCTGGCGCGATCGGCACAGCAGATTTTTTTGACGTTCGAGGAAGCGAAACGCCATTTGCCGGCCACAGCGAACACGCTGGTGACAGGAAACCCGGTGCGCGCGGAGTTGCAGTCAATCTCCAGACCGCAAAGCGGTGAACAGGCCGATGACAGGCAATCGGTGCTGATCTTAGGCGGAAGCCAAGGCGCTGAATCGTTGAACAACGCCGTGATGCAGGTCTGGGCCAGCGGCGCGCTGGAGCTGAACCGTTGGCGGGTGATTCATCAAACGGGAAAGGGACGAGCGGAGTCGATCCGAGACCAATACCGTGAATTCAAGATGGATGCCCAGGTCGAAGAGTTTTTCCCGAACATGGCGGAGCAGTACGCGATGGCCGATCTGGTGATTTCCCGGGCCGGTGCGACCACCCTCGCGGAATTGCTCTGCGTCGGCTGTCCATCCGTCCTGGTCCCCTATCCCTTTGCCGCGGACCAGCATCAGGCGGCGAATGCGGCGGTACTCGAACAATGCGGGGCCGCCGTCATGGTGCGTCAAACCGACGATGCCAAAGAAACAGCGCAACGACTCATTCACGCCATCCAACCCTTGTGGTGCGATCGTACTCGTCGCGCTGCGATGAGTGCAGCGGCGAGAACACTGGCCAGACCGGATGCGGCACAGCGCGCGGCCGACGTCATCCTGAACCAGGCAGAACAACGGGTCGCGTAATAAGTTACTTTAAGAATTTGGTTTCAACGTCCTCATTTTTTAGCGGGCAGTATGAAAATCACTGAGCAGGATTTGATTCTGGTCACCGGAGCCACGGGGCTCGTGGGCAGCCACGTCGTTCAAGAAGCCTGCCGGCGAGGCTGGAAGGTGCGCGCCCTGGTCCGTTCGCCGGCGGCCGCCTCCGAGTTGAGCGGTTGGGGAGCGGAACTCGCAACGGGCGATCTGGGCGATACCGCTTCGCTGAAGAAAGCGGTCGAGGGAGCAACCGTGATTGTCCATTGTGCGGCCAAGGTCGGCGACTGGGGGCCGACCGAAAGCTATCGTGCCATCAATGTTCACGGTCTGGAAACGCTGCTCGAGGCCGCGGAGGCGTCCGGAAAACTGAAACGGTTCGTCCATATCAGTTCGCTCGGCGTCTACCAGGCGCGCGATCACTACGGCACCGATGAAACCGAGCAACCCAGCACCACCGGAATCGACGGATACACACTCACCAAAGTGGAAGCGGAAAAACTCGTGCTCGAACACGCGCGCGACAGGAAGTTGCCGGCGGTCGTCTTGCGACCGGGATTCATTTACGGCCCCCGCGACCGGTCGGTGATGCCGCGGGTGCTCGAACGACTCAAAACCAAGGCGTTTGCCTTTCTCGGCCCGCCCGAAAAGCTGATGAACAACACCTACGTCGTCAATCTGGTGCAGGCCGTGTTCCTGGCGATTGAACGCGATGACGTGCTCGGCGAAGTCTTCAACATCACCGACGGCCGACTGGTGACGAAGAAAGAATTCATTGAAACGGCGGCGAAACTGGCCGACTACCCGGTGCCGGATAAGATCGTGCCGATCGGCATCGCGAAATTCCTCGCCAGAGTGCTGGAATTCATCTGGAAACTTCTCGGGAAACAGGAAGCGCCGCTGTTATCGAATGCGAGAATCAAGTTCCTTGGCCTGAATCTCGATTACTGCATCGACAAGGCGAAGCGGCAACTGGGCTATCAGCCGAAAGTCGATTACCAGGACGCGATGAAAGAGACGATCGACTGGTTCCGGGAGCAGAAGATGTTGTGAAGCGAGTCGCGGCCGCCGGAAAACCGTTCCGTCAGCAGCGTGGTTCAAAGAGATTTCACAGCGTCCAGCCGTCGGGCAGCGTGGCGTCTTTGGGGACGACGCAGATGCCGTCTTGAATCACGACCGGCGGGTGGTCGCCCGACGGGTTCAAGTCGCCGCGGAGAGTGACATTGCGGCCGATGCGGCAGTTCTTGTCGATGATCAGCCGCTCCAACCGCGAACCGTCGCCGATCCCGACGCAAGGTCGGCCCGCCCGGGCGTCGGCCTCGCGTTCTTCCGGTTGCTGCGTGACGTCGGCTCCCATGATCACGGCGTTGCGGAGGGTGACGTTGGCACCGATCCGGCAACGGAGCCCGATGATGCAGTTCTCGATAATCGTTCCCTGTCCGATCGTGCAGCCATCGGCCAGCAAACTCTGTTTAATCGTGGCGCCGTCACAGCGTGTCGGCGGCAGCGAACGGGCATGCGTAAAAATCGGCGCCGATTCGTCGTCAAAGCGGAACGGCGGATCGGGCTTCGTCAAATCGAGATTGGCCTGAAAGAACGACGGGACGGTTCCGATGTCTTCCCAGTAGCCGTCGAATAAAAACGCCTGCGCCTTGTGTGTTCGAATCGACATCGGGAAGACTTCCTTGCCGAAGTCGTGGTAGTCGGTCTTGGTAAGCAGGTCGACCAGGACATCGCGCCGGAACAGATAAATCCCCATGCTGGCCAGGCAATCACGCCCCTGACTGTTGAGGCCGTGCGCATCGATCCAGGCGGGATCGGTGCGGACCATGTCGATTTCCGCATCGGTTTTGGGCTTTTCGAGAAACCCGCGCACGCGGCCGGAATCATCCAGACGCATGATGCCAAACGCGCGCGCCGCTTCCCGCGTGCACGGCAGCGCGGGGATGGTGACGTCCGCCTCGGTTTCCAGGTGCAGCTTCAATACCGCTTCAAAGTTCATCCGGTAGAGTTGGTCGCCGGAAAGAATCAACACATGCTCGATCTCGGCTTGTTGCAGATAGCGCAAGTTTTTGCGGACGGCGTCGGCTGTCCCCTGATACCACGCTTCTCCTTCCATGGTTTGCTGGGCGGCCAGGATTTCGACGAACCCGCCGTCAAACCGGTCGAACCGATAAGTCTGACGGATATGGCGGTGCAGGCTCACCGAATTGAACTGCGTCAACAGGTAGATGCGATTGATGCCGCTGTTGAGACAATTCGAGATCGGGATGTCGATTAGTCGGTATTTGCCGCCGAGGGGGACCGCTGGCTTGGAGCGAAGTTCCGTGAGCGGAAACAGGCGGGTTCCTTTGCCGCCGCCGAGAATCACCGATAACACATGGCGCATGAGGGTACTTTGTCGAACGATCGGGAGACGGGTGGTTGGAATGGAAGCGCGGGAACAGTATAAACCGGCCGGCGAGTTGCCGCGAGGGGGAATTTCGAGCCCTGCCCACGCTGACAGAAAATCCGCGCCGGCGGATTTCCTGGACCAGTCGACAAGACTTCACGCCTTTTTCTTCGGCGGCGCGAACTTGATCTTTTCCACATAGCGGACCACGTTCCCCTTGGAATCGAGCCGGCCCGTACAGCGGGAAATGGCCTTGATCACGTATTCATAGCGCAGATCGTAATCCGCTGCAATTTCCACCTCGACGTCCTTGGCCAGTGCCGCTCCGGGGCGGCCGATCAGCGTCAGGATTTCTTGATTCAACCGGTCGAACGCGCGGTCGTCGGCTCCCAATCGGTTGTCGCCCAGCGACAATTGCGCCAAGTTGCCCTGCGCGTCGGATTCCAGCCTGACTTTGATATCCGGCGTCTGGGGTGCGTCCGGACTGGCGGCGCTCGGGGCTCCCAGAGGCATGTTGACGTTGAAATTTCCTTCCGGCGCGATGATCTTCAGATTCAGCATGAAGAAAATCAGCAGTTGGAACACGATGTCGATCATCGGCGCCATCGGTACTTCCACTTTCGACGGCCCGCGTCCCGGCTTGAAAAGTCTGGGCATGCGTCATTCCTGCTTCTGCGAGGCTTTCAGCGAGAACTTGGAAAAGCCTTGCTGTTGGCACTTCTCGATCAGTTCCTGCACCATCCCCGTCGGAACGTCGGCGTCGGCGCGAATAATCACTGCCACGTCGTCGAGCGCCTCGTCCCCGCGCTTGGCTTTGAAAAACAGCGCTTCCTGACGCAGCGACGCATCGATCTGCTCCAGGGTTTTGTCGCCGTCGTAAAATACGTACGGCGTCGAACTTGCCCGCGATCCGTCCGCCTTGCGCTCGTAACCGATGTTCAACAGCAGTTCGTCATCCAGCTTCGTTTCCGGCGGCTTGGCCAGCGCATCAATCGGAAGTTTGACGCGCTCGTCCGCCTTCGTGTTTTCGAAGTTGATGGCGATCATGAAAAATGTCAGCAACTGAAACACGATATCGATCATCGGCGTCATGTCGGGTTCGGCAAAGCCGGCATCGATCTTGCGTGTTTTCATGGAAGCTGGTTTTCAAATCCGTTCCGCAGTTCGATCCGTGGAAACTCTCGATCGGATTCCCCATCGTCTCACAGCGGCGGAGCCGTCGTCGACGTGGTGACCGCTCGCGACGGCGTGGGCGCCGTCGGAGGACTGGCGGCGGCCGGCTTGGGCATGTTCTGAAACCGGCCCATCAGGTTGTCCACGATGTAGCCCGCTTCCATCAGAAACCGCGCCAGCCGATTCTTAAAGAACGTGAAAAAGAAAATCGCGGGAATGGCGACGACCAATCCTTCCAATGTCGTGAACAGCGCGGTGGCGATCCCGTCGGCCAACTGATACGGCTTGGGAGACGTGGTTGATGTGGCAATCACCTGAAAGCTCATCACCATCCCCTGGACGGTCCCCAACAGGCCGAGCATCGGGGCCACGGAGCCGATCAGCGACAGGTAGCCGATCTTCTGTTCCATCGCCATCGTTTCATCGTCGCCGACTTCCTGCATGCCGGATTGCGCCGCTTCATAACCGTCGCGCAGGCGTCCCATTCCCGCCGCCAGCAACCGGCCGATGAACGAATCGCTGGCTTTGGCCGCTTCGAACGCCCCTTGATAGTCCTTGGCGTTAAGCTTCTGCTCGAATTGCTCGATGAGAGGCGCCGGCAGATAATTGTCGCGGCGCAACTGCATCAGAATCATGGCGATCAGCGCGACCATCACGAATGAAACCAGCATGATCAGAAAACCGAAAATCCCCGAGGCCCGGATCATCCATTTCAGAAACGATTCCTGGCGTCGCCACGCGACTTCCGGATCCTCCCCCGTATCGCCCCCCTCAGTTCCGTCGCTGACTGCGACGTCATCCTCACCGGCGGCTTGATAGGCGCTGGCCTGGCGCGGCGAGAGTCCGTCTCCGTTCAAGGCGGTCGCCAGGAACAGGCAAATCCAGGCCAGCCGGTTCGTCCCGGAGCGAACTAAGGGCAAAAAGCGCCGCATGGTGAGATCCTTGTTCAAATCCTGAATTCATCGACACCGAAACCTGTCCAAGACCCACGTCCCGGTGTCCGCCGGCGATCTGCTGAACGATCATTGGACCCGGCCCGCATTCTACCGTCCCGGCGTCGTCTTTCCAGGCACATCAAGCGTCCGAAAAACCTTTCCGCCCGGGCGAGATTACTCGCTCAACCCCGGTTCCAGTCGCTTCGTCCATTCGCTTTCCGGGTAGAGGCCTTCCAGTTTTGCCTGGCATTCCAACGCGCGATCCGGATGCTGCACGGCCTTCCAAATTTTCGAGAGATGATACAGCGCCTCCGCATGATAGGCCGTCTCACGAGAGAACAGCACATCAACATGCAGATACGCCAGCACCGCCTCCTTCAACTTGTTCAGGGACTGCAGGCAGTTCCCTTCCAACAGGTAGGCTTCGGCCTGCAGCGCGCTGTCGTCCGCCGGCGCTTTCTCCAGAACTTCGGTCAGAATTGCCAACGCATCCGCGGGGCGGTTCTGCGCGATCAAGCTCCGTGCCTTGCCGAGCATCGCTTGATACCGGCCCACGGCATCTTCGGCGGCGATGGCCTTTTCCATCGCGGCATCGAACGACTGCGCCGCCTCGTCCAGCCGATTTTCAGCCATCAGCACGCGTCCCAGATTGATCTGGGAACTGAGCTGCGCTTCGTTCCACGGCGCCTGGCCAAGCGCTTCAAATGCCGCGCGGGCCTGCGCATAATCCTGCCGCGCCAACTGCACTTGTCCCAGCAGCTGCTGCGCCTCGTAGTACCGGAAGCTATCGGCGTGCGATTTTAGGAATGCGGTCAGCTTGGCCACCGCTTCGTCCCGACCGGACGGATCGGCCAAGGCGCCGCGGGCCGTCGCGCGGGCCAGCAAATATTCGACGTCCGTCCGCAAGCCGTCCTTGCTCGATTTCACTTCGTCCAGGCACTTCATCAAACGCTGGCGCGCCGAATCGAACCGGCCCGCGCTTTCATCGCTGCGCGCCAATTTGAATTCCGCCGGGGCGTCGTCCCAATCAATTGCCGCAATGTCATTCACAGGCACGGTGACGGTTTCTCCGGCCCGCGGTTTGATCGTCAGCTCCGTTTTGCTGATCTGCGAGACCGTTCCTCCCAACCGCTTGTCGGTGCTCTTGCGATACACCACATCATCGGCCCGCGACACGCAGGATCCCAGCAGCCAGACCGCCGCCAGCGTGATGACAGCGCGCAGGCGACGCTGCGGGAAATCTTCACCGCCAAACGCTTGGCATCGATCTGAATGAAAGCGCATTCCGATTGCTCCGTTCAAGTCACCGAAGGAGGTTTGGGTTTCTTCGCCTTCTGCGGCGCCGATCGCCCGGGGGAAATCGCCCCGCCGCTGCTCGATGTTTTATTTGTAGTTCCGATCGGCCCCAGGGAAAAACCGGACTTCGATTTCGTCGGCGTGGGAATATCCGGAAACTCAAAATTCAAGGTTTCTCCCGGAGCCTGAGACTTCAGCAACGGTCGACGCGGTTTCCGGCTGCTCAAGACCAGCCAAGCCAGGAATCCCAACCCCAAAATCCCTATTCCTCCGTACAGAGCAAACGTCATCAGCGGATTGGAAGGCGGGGTTTCCGGCGGGGCTGGTTGCTTCTTTTCAATGGCTTTGCTGGGAGCCTTCGGAACGTCGTCCGCTGTTTCGGACGGTGCGTCAACGGCGATATCCGACGTCCAGTTGAGGTCGACCACCCGTTCTTTCAATGCCGCGAGCGTCTCTCGGTAGAGCGCATTGAACTCGGCCCGGCGTTCATCCGAAATGTCTTTCGTGATCCGCGCCAGCGCCAGGATTTCCAGCTTCGTGTTATTCAGTTCCTTGGTTTGATTCTTGGTGCCCGCCTTCGACATCGCGTAGAGATAACGCGATCGCGCCGATTGATATCGCGTGTCGAGATACGTCTCCCAGAGGTCCGGGCGATCTCCTTGCCGAGTGGCGTGAAACAGCCGTTTGCTCAAAGGGCCGTAGCCCAGCGTCTGGTTTTGAGGATTGCCGCTGATCGCCTGCACATATTTATTCTCGCTGCCCCCAACGGCCCCCCAGTCCCGATAAAGCGCAGCCGCTTCGAGCTGAAGCTTCAAATCGTCTTTCCGCTCGTGGAGCAATTCGGAAACCAATTGCTCGGCTCCGTTAAAATCTCGTTGTTTCCGCAGGCAATACGCCAGGCGCACCTTTACCGCCAGCAGTTGATCCGGCGTCGCAAACCCGACAGCGCCTGCCGCGCGAGAGATGATCTCGCGAAATGCGCTTGCAGCTTGTTCGTAGGCGGCTTGAGCAGCAGCGCCCGTTTCCGCTTCTCCGAACGCCGCATACGTCTCCCCGATCCACGCCAGCGTGCCGAACGTCTGCCCTTCTTTGCGCTGGGAAACTTCGTGAAGAAAGGTTTCAAAGGCCGATCTCACGGCTTGAACGCGCTCAATCTCGCCGGCGCTCCGCAACCGGTCCAGATCGTCCTTCAGCATGCGCCCCAGACCTACATACAACTCCGTGATGTCGGCTCCGGCGGACCCTCCTTGCGCAATCGCTTCCAAGGTCTTCATCGTGGCTTGAGCCTCTGCCAATTGACCCGCCCCGATGTAGGCTCGCAGCAGAATTTTGTAGGTCCCGCTGGCAACGGCCCGGCTCTGCACGCCGACCGCCGGACGCTCCGATTCCTCGGGCACGCTGACCGCCTGGGTGACGGAATGAGGCTCGTCCGTCAACTGCGAAATGGCCTCGGCATATCGGGCCTGGCCCAGCAAGATCTCCGCCAACGAGATTTTCGCGCGGATCAACTCCGGCGGCGCCACGCCGGCCTGTGACGTCGCGGCAGACAGCTTGGCCATGCCGGTCCGCAAATGCCGCTCGGCGGAGGCTTGCCAGGCCAGCAATTCCTCTTTTGCGGGGCGCTGGTCCGCAGGCATTCGCGCCGCGTGCAGGTACCCGGACCAGAACGCTTGGCCGGCTTCCAATTGAGCTTCCGCATAGCGACTGTCAGATTCCGGAACCTGCTGGAACCAGGCGGCCGCCTCCATGGGTTTCTTGACTTGCCCATACACCCGCCCCGCCATGATCCGCGCATCGTTGGCCCGATCACTCTCCGGCCATCGCGACGTGATCACCTGGCAGGACTGAATCACGAAGCCGAGATCTGGTTCTTTCGACGAAATGGATCCTTTCGTATCAATGTAAGCCTGCATATAGGCCGCCATCGCCAGATACTCGCCGTCGATGGCCAGCCCCTGCTCATCCTTCGGCGCGGTTTTCGCCACGTAATCCCCGAGAATGGCGGCTTCGTAAGTTCTCTTTGCCCAGAAATGAACGTAGGCCAGCCACAATCGCGCCTGCGTCACGTTTTTTGCGATGTCCTTCGGGCCCGCCAGATTCAACGCCGTCTCAAACAGTTCCGCGGCGGCGTGTATTTCCGGCGCCAGGTCTTGTTCCAGCCGCTTGAGTTCCTCTTCGCCTTCGCCGTTGTCGCGCGCGGATTCCAATTCTTTGCGTAGCTCCTGCACGGTCCGGAACCGCTGTTCCGCCAGACTGAAAGCGCTCTCGAAATCGACCGGCTTGCGATCGCGGCCTCCCAGTTTGCCGTCAATTCGCTGCACCATCGCCAGCGATATGTCCCGGTATTCGCCCGGAAATCGAGCGATCATTTGCGCAATTCCCCGCGCGGAACGATAGTTTCGCTCCTTGTCGGCTTTGGCGGCGTCGCGCTGATCGCCCAGAGCCTCGTATCCCAGCGCTTGCTGCCACTGAATCGACAAACCCGTCGGCGTGCGGGCCTCGTTATTGTTGGCTTTCAGCCAGGCGGCGGCCAGATCGACGACCACCTGCGCTTCGGGAGGCTGTTTGCGGTTGAGCGCCTCCAGCTTGAATTGCCAGGTTTTGTTCTGCAGATTCTTCAAACTGGAATTGCTGTCATCGTGCTCCAGCAATTCATTGTAAATCCCCATCGCCTGTTGCGCATCTCCCTGCTCGTCGTAGCTTTTGGCTTCATAGAGCCGGGCATACAAACCGGCGGGATAATTGCGATAGCGTTGATGAATCCGTTGAAACTGCTCGGCCGCCAGCTTGGAGTTTTTCAAAAACTCGGGACTGCCGGGATCATAGGTCCGCGCTTCTTCGTATTGGCACAAGCTCACGTTGTTCAGCGTCCGAATCAGTTGGACCAGCAGTTTCTCCCGCGACTCGAATTTGTCAGGGAATTTCTCCTTATCGATATAAGTGCCGAAACCCTCCAAGGACTTCTCATACTGCTTTTGAGCCGTCTCGAAAACGGTCCGCGCTTGACTGATCCACTCGCGAGCCTTGGCCTGAAATGTGGCGCGCGTCGACTGATTGGCCGGCAACCGTGATTGCAGAATCTCAGCCCGCGCTTTGCCGAGCAGAATCTCCGCCCGCTGCGAGTGCGCATCGCCGGCCAGCGGATGTTGCGGACTTTCTTTGACGAACTGCTCCAGGTAAGCCAGCGCCTGATCCAGGAGCTTCAACTGCTGTTCCGGCGATCGCGTGACTCGCGAACTTTCCTGCAGGGTGATGGCCCGCTCATAGGGAATCGCCTGGCGCACGTCCTCCGGCAGATTTGGTTTTTCCGCCAACTGGTCGAGGTAGAGCAGCGCATAATCATAAAGTTGCCGCTCACGCAGGCCATTCACCATCTCGGCATACTGATCGGCGGCCAGCGGGGCGCAGAGGCACAGCCACACCATCCCGATTTTGAGCGGCGTTCCCATCCGACGAGTCCTTCCGGCGGCCTCCCAGACATGATTCCGAAGTGATTGAATCGCCGGTTTCAGCCCGAATCCGGCGTTCTGCGATTCAGAATATGCCGAAGACGCCCGCACCCGCAAGCGCGAACACGGAATCTCGCGTCTCAAAATGCAGCCGTCACCTCTTGTCAATCGCCCACGATTCCAGGACAGGGGGATGAATTGCTCAAGAATCTCTCTCAGCCCGGATGCGGGAGCGTTTCCTTTCCCACGGTGCGGCAGTAGGCTGTGCACGTCTTCCTTAACACCCGGAGGGAAATCCCTAAGTGACAGACACCCGTCCCACGCTCTGGCGCGACACAGCGTTTTGGGGCATCAACCTCACGCAGTTTTTCGGGGCGTTCAACGACAACCTCTACAAAGAACTGGTCCTGCTCCTCTGCCTGGATCATGTCGGCGCATTAGGCGACGACCGCTATCAGTCGATCGCCGGCGGCGTCTTTTCCGTCCCCTTCATCCTGTTCTCAGGCACCGCCGGCATGCTGTCGGATCGCTTTTCTAAGCGAACCGTGATCATCCTTTGCAAGGTCGCCGAAATCGTCGTGATGCTCGCCGGCATGCTGGCCTTCTGGGTCAACAGCATCCCCGCGCTGATGGCGGTGCTGTTTCTGATGGGTACGCACAGCGCGTTTTTCGGCCCCTCAAAGTACGGGATCCTCCCCGAAATGCTGCGCCGTGAAGATTTGCCGCGGGCCAACGGCGTCATTCTGATGACCACGTTCCTGGCGATCATTTTCGGCTTCGTGGCGGCGGGTTATGCCAAGGAACTGTTTGGAGAAGCCGTCTGGCTCGCGTGCAGCCTGTGCGTCTTGGTAGCGGTCGTGGGGACCTGCACGTCCATCCTGATTCGACCAACGGCGATCGCGGAGCCAGACCTGAAATTCCATTGGGACGCCGTCGCGATTCCCCGCCAGACGTTGGCGCTGGTCCGGGCCAACCGTCCGCTCCTCGGCGCCGTGTTGGCGTGCTCGGTCTTCTACCTGGTGGCCGGAGTCGTCTATCCCCCGGCAATCAATGCCCTGGGCAAATTGCAGATGAAGCTGGGAGACAAACGAACCGGCGCACTCGCAGCGACCATCGGCGGTGGCATTGCGGTCGGATGCATTCTCGCCGGCTTCCTCTGCCGGCATCGCGTTCGCAGCCTCGTGGTGCGCACCGGGGCCGCGGGTTTGGTGGTCTGCTTGATCTTGTTGGCGCTCCCCGGACCTCGAGCAGGAGGGACCTGGCTGGGAGTCTGGGGATCGGCCGTCACGCTGGCGGTCACCGGTCTGTTCGCCGGATTGTTCAGCGTGCCGTTGCAAGTCTTCGTCCAGGCTCGGGCGCCGCAGGCGCAGAAAGGCCGGGTGATCGCCGCCACCAATTTGATGATGTGGATCGGCATTTGCCTGTCGGCCGTCGTCTACGGCATCGCCAATCAAATCCTGGTCGTCACGCTCGGCTGGCCCCCTGCCTCGGCCTTCGCGGTTTCCGCCATGCTGATGCTGCCGCTCGCGCTGTTCTATCGCCCGCCGGAACTGGAGCTGAGGGACGATACCGAAACGGCCTGAACGAATCGAGAGGCCGCCCTTGGGACTTCTCGCATGCGTCACCGCGCTTCCGACTCGAGTTGATAGTCGTCGATTTTTTTATGCAACGTGTTCCGGTTGATGCCCAATCGCGTGGCGGCCTTGGTCTGGACCCCCTGGCAGGTCCTCA
>JAXMBR010000055.1:0-22933 GCA_046349715.1 Planctomycetaceae bacterium
AACGATCACCGCGAGTAAAGCCGCCATCGACGAGCAGCCTTTCGTGCCCCAGGTCATCCGGGCGTCGCGGGCGCTGGCTGATCTGGATTTCGAGAGCGCGCCGTTCCTGCTCGGGTACGTCATGACGCGCCCGAAGCCGACATGCGAGGTGATTCTGGCCACGGAAAAGGGCGATCCGTTATTGGCCTGGTGGCGTTATGGCCTGGGCATGACGGCCGCCTTCACTTCAGACGCCAAGGCTCGCTGGTCCGCTGAATGGCTCACTTGGCCTGGTTACGGAAAATTCTGGACGCAGCTCGTACGTCATCTCATGCGAAAGAGCGATGCGCAGGGCTTGGTCGTGCAGACGAAGCAACACGCCGGCTTGGCCGACATTGCTCTCGATGCGATTGATCCGACCGGCCGTTTCTTGAATCAAGCCGTCGTCGAGATGACGGTCATCGACCCGCGGCTCTCGACCAGCAAAACGACGCTGTCCCAGACGGCGCCGGGCCGTTACACCCACCAGATCGAAACCCCGCTCAGCGGCGCCTACCATCTCGAACTGACCGTCAAGCAGAATGACAAGGTGCTGGCCAGGCAATCCCGGGGGTTATCCGTCGGCTACAGTGAGGAATTGCGGCTGAAACCGACGGATGAAGAAGGACTCCGGACGCTCGCCGAGCACTCCCAAGGTCAGTTCCGTCCCAAGCCGGAAGACCTGTTCGGACCAACCACTCGCACGACCCAACGGCCGGTCCCCTTGTGGCCGTATCTGGTGACTGCCGCTGCCTTGCTCTTGGTGCTGGACGTCGCCTTGCGACGCATTGATTTCAGCCTCTGGACGTTTGCATCGAAGGCACGCTGATCGTGCCGGCGCGATTTTGCTCCAGTATCGTCAAAGTGGGGCAGGGAAAAACGGCTGGCTGACAATCACCCGACTGCCCATTCCACGACTTGGCGGTCCATCCATCCGACACCGCGCGGGGTGCAGAAACCGAGGTGACCGCCATGACGCGGCGCCCGCAACTGCGTGGTCGAGGAAAAGTCGGCGATTTCGAACTGGCGAAACGGAATCACCGGGTCGTCTTGAGCGGCGATCACCAGCGTGGGAATCGTAATCTTGGACAGAAACTGATTGGCGCTCGATCGGGCGTAATAGTCGCTTGCGGAAGCGAATCCACAGACCGGCGCAGTGAACCGATCGTCAAATTCGTACAAAGTCCGCGGTCGGACGGAAAGCCATCCGTCGGGAACGACGGCGTCTGGACATAACTTTTGTCGACGGAGAACATCGCGAACGCAGGCCCGACAAAAATAGCGATCGTAGAGCGGGCCCAATCCGTTCCGCAGCGCGTGGACCGTGCCTGCCAGATCAATCGGCGGGCAAATCGCCACGGCGCGATCGATCCGATCGATGCCGACTGATCGCCCGCGATTTTCTCCCAGCAGTTTCAACGTGACATTGCCCCCCAGCGAAAATCCGATCACGGAGATTTGCGAATGGGGACAAAGGCGGTTGATTTCTGCGATCACGGCGGCGACATCCTCGGAACGACCGCTGTGGTACGGGTAGCGTGCCAGCGCCGTTCCCGCACCGCACCCACGCCAGTCGAGCCGAAAGGTGCGCACGGATTTCCGGTGGAGCAGACGGGCGATGCGAGACATATAAGGGCTGGCGTGACTTCCCGCCAATCCGTGGAGCAGCAACGCGACGCGATCTCCCGGCTTCCAGTCCGCGGGTCGTTCCTCGTGGTATACCAGACGATCTCCGTCGCTCAGCAGAACTTCGCCGAGGTTCGGCGGGATCGCGTCTGCCGAGCGAGCTTCCGCGCGAGGAGCGTAGACATACATGCCCGCCAGAGTTTGAACATGGCCATTGCGAAACAGCCAAGGCGGCACAAACGGATCGCGATCAAGGGGGGCTTTGAGCAAATGCTGGGAAAGTGATGCGGACATCGTCTAAGTCGCGAACCTCGTGTTCGAATTGACGTTGCGGAAAGTTCTCGGCGGATCGCTACGGCATCACGAATTGATGCCCGTCGGGACGTACCGTCAACACCGGGCAGGGAGCCATGCGGACGATATTCTCCGCCACGCTGCCCATGAGCACATGAGCCAACCCCGTCCGGCCATGCGTGGAAATTACGATGAGGTCGATGGTCTGCGTTCGGGCATAACCGATAATTTCCTTGACGGGCGATCCTTCGACAATCGCCTGAACGACAGCGTGTTTCTGGGACCACGTCGGGTCGAGAAGTTGGCCGAACTTTTTCGCCGCGGACGCCCGGGGTTCCTCGGCATATCGCGGCAGGTCCAGTCCCATTCCGAAGTCCGGCGTCGTGATCGGATGTATCTCCAGGGCGTGTAACAAATGCAGCTCCGCAGCATATTTCTCGGCCAAGGCGCAGGCGTAATTCACCGCGGCGGTGGAATTTTCACTGAAGTCCACGGGAATCAGGATCCGCTGAATTCGAATCGTCATGTCGAAAACCTCCGGCGGGCTGTCTTGGGACAATCGATCATCCAGGACATTTTACCCGCGTACGATTCGTTCACCTAGCGCGTCGCCTCGCTCGATTTATCGTCGATGCTGGAATATCGAGCACAGACTCACACGCGCACGACCGATTCCACCAGCGATTTTGCTTCGTCGCAGAGTTGGCGTGCAGAGGTAGGATCCGGCGCTTCGGCGATGACGCGGATGATGGGTTCCGTGTTGCTCGCGCGAACCTGAACCCAGCGGTCCGGCCAGTCGAGTCGCAGTCCGTCGCCGTCGGACGCCGTCGCTTGCGAGAACTTGGCTTTCAGCGCCGCGCACGCCGCGGAAACTCGCTCGCGCGGACAATGCAGCTTGTCTTTGACGATGTCATAACGCGGCAACTGGCCCACCCAGACGGAAAGCGGCTGCTGTTTCTTGGCCAGACCGTCCAGCACATACGCCATGCCGACAAAGCTGTCCCGGACATAGCCGACTCGGGGCTCGATGACGCCGCCGTTGCCTTCGCCGCCGATCAACGCGTTGACTTCGCGCATTTTGGCGACGACGTTCGCCTCGCCGACGTGGGACCGATAAAAGGCAGAGCCATGCCGCGCCGCCAGGTCTGCGGTGACGCGGCTCGTCGAACCGTTGACCACGACCGGCCCTCGGTTTTGCGACAAGACGTGATCGACGCATAAGGCGAGCGTTAGTTCCTCGCCGATGTATTGGCCATGCTCGTCGACAATCGCCAGCCGATCCGCGTCCGGGTCTTCGGCAAAGCCGACATCGGCGCCGGATTGCTTGACCGCGTCACACAGGCCGATGAGGTTCTCCTTCAGCGGTTCCGCCGGATGCTCGAATTGACCGTCGGCGACGCCTCCCAGGACGGTCACCTCGCACCCCAGAGATTCCAGCAGCAGCGGGCCGAGCATCGCTCCCGAACCATGGTTGACGTCCAGAACCACTTTGAATTTCCGCGCGCGGATCGCGGCGACATCGACCAGCGGCAAGACTTTCTCCAGATGAACCTGTGAGGCATCGGCGTACTGCACAACCCCGCCCAACCGATCCCACGACCGATAGCGCGCCGGCTGATCCAATTGCGCCAGCAGTTTTTGTCCCAGCGCGGCATCGAACACGCCGCCGATCGGAGCGAACGGCTTGAGACCGTTCCATTCGATCGGATTATGACTGGCCGTGAGCTGCAAGCCGCCGGCCGCGCCAAGGTGTTTGACCAATACGCCGCACGTCGGAGTGGAAGCGATCCCTAGATCGACGACCTGGCAGCCGGTGCCGAGCAAGCCCCCCAGCACGGCGTGCCGAAGCATTTCGCCCGTGGAGCGTCCGTCGCGCGAGAGAACGACAGTTCCTCCTTCGAACAATGTGCCCAGCGCGGCGGCGAACTTCGTAATGTATTCCGGATCGAGACCATCGCCGATGATGCCGCGAAGTCCGGAGATACTGAGAATCCGTTCTGTCATGAAGACCGTTCCTGATTAGAATTACGAGCACAATTTTCGAAATGCAAGGCCAGTCGAGCCTCTCAATTTCACGGCATGCGTCTCTTCGCATGGCCGTCGTTCTGCCAGATCGTCTTTACAAGATTGCCAGCGGATTACGACGTTCTTCCAAGGTGCCGCGAGTGACGCCCACACGGTTCATCGCCCTCAGTTCCCGCCAGATTTCTTCGCTCGGCTTTTGGCCCGCCAAGAGCAGCTGATAGAGCTCCACGGTGCGGCGGACTTCATCCGGGGTTTCGTCCAGCAGTTCGATACGAAAGTCTCGCAGCCCGCGCTGTTGCAATTCCGCGACGACGTCCGCACCGCTTTGCGGCACGGCATTGTACAGCGTGTTGCGACAGCCCACGTCGGCTTTAAGCGGATGTTCCATGCCCACGCGGTCTCGCAATTGAACCAGATGCCGATCACACGGTCGACCGCAATTCGTTTTGTTCGTGCCCGGCGAGAGCACCGCGCAGAACACGCAATGTTCCATATGAAACAGCGGCATGTGCTGATGGATGACGACTTCCAGCCAGGCAGGGGGCACCGCCGCAGTGAGCTCCAACAATTGGTCCCGGTTGAGATCGTACGACGCCGTGATCCGCGCGGCTCCCTGCCGGATCAGCAGATCGGCTGTCAACTCGTTGGTCACATTGAGCGAATAATCGGCGATGGCGGGCAAGTCATGGTCTCGGCAGAATCGTAAACCGCTCAGATTCCGTACCAGCACGCCATCCGGTTTGGCTTTGGCCAGCGCGGCGAAAATTCCGAATTCTCCCGGCTTCTGAATCCGCGGCGGGGCGAGAAACAGCGGCGTCTCCGCTTGTCGGCAAACGTTCACCGCTTCGCGATAATCGCGGATATCCTGGAAGTCGGCATAAAGACCGGTGACCTTCAAGGCGGCAACGGTTCGAAGCTGGGCCAGGTCGCGGCAGAGAATGCGCAGCCGTGGAACATCATTTGGAGACGCGGTCGTTGGGACGGAAATCGCGGCACGGAGTCCGGCCAATGCCGTCTGGCGCGCGATCTGGCGGGACGGAGGGCGAGCCGACTGCCGATTCAATTCCTCGATCAACTTTCGCCGCAGATCGGACAACACGCTTAACGGGACCATCGGCTCGCCGACGATCTCCGCGGACACTTGCCGCAGTTCATAAACGGTATGCCCCAGACGACCGAGTTGCTCGCGAAAAAACTCGGCCGTGGCAGGTCTTGTCCGCGCGGCAGCCAAGGGCTCGACGAAACAACGTTCGCCCGATGACCATGGGCGGTCCGCGCGAAAATCTCCAATGCTCGGCCGGTTTCCGCGCGAACGTCGACATCGACCGCGACGCGCCGGATCGGGGTCGGCGTCCATGAAGGTTTGCACGCGCCGCGTCAATTGGGGATCATCCGTTTTCCAGACGGCCTGCCCGGCTGTCAGCCGAGTGTAATCGATGGCGTTCTCGCCAAATTCCAATTCAACGATCCCGCGGGAGACTACCTCGTCCATGCGACGACCTCGTTGCCTCACGGCAAACACGCGGCCCCCTTGCTCATCTCCGGCGCGCGATCTCCTTCGAAAACGATGCCGTCGCCGGGGGCCACGGGACCTTCCAGCGAGATTTCGACCGAAGCTTCGTGGCCACGGTGAACGCGTCCCAGCAAGACCCCACGTTTGGCGGACGTCAAACCGGGAACCAGTTGTTTATGGTCGCACCCGTTGAGCCAACCGGACGAAAAGCCGCGCGAGAAAGACAATTCCATCTCCCGGACTTGTTCGCGGGTCGCCTGCCACGACTGCTGCGCGAGGGCTGCATCCAGGGCCTGGCGGTAATGCCGGGTGATGTTGGCGACATACTCGGGCGTTTTCAGGCGACCTTCGATCTTGAATGAGGTGACGCCCGCCGCAAGCAACTCCGGGATCAGGTGATAAGCCGCCAGGTCTTGCGGGCTTAACAGGTATTTCACGGCCCCTAAATCGACATCTTGGCCATCGCAGATCAGTTCGTACGGTAATCGGCACGCTTGGGCGCATTGACCCCGATTGGCGCTGCGGCCACCGAGTGATTCGCTCGTCAGACATTGTCCGGAATAAGCGACGCACAGCGCGCCGTGAACGAAGGCCTCCAGCGGAATCTCCGTGTGCTGAGAAATCTGGCGAATTTCGTCCAGCGATAATTCCCGGGGCAACACGACGCGCTCGATCCCCAATTCGGCGGCGACAGCCAAGCATTCGGCGCTGGTCAGCGTGGCTTGCGTGGACGCATGAATCGGCATTTGCGGGCAGATTTCCCGCGCGAGTCGCATCAAACCAAGGTCTTGAACCAGCACGGCATCCACGCCGCATTCGGCCACCTGCTCGATCAGAGTCTCGAGTTCCGGGAGCTCGTGCGTGAAGGCCAACGTGTTCAGCGTGAGATAGCCTTTGACGCCGCGGTGATGCAGAAATTCCAGTTGGCCGGGAAGAGATTCCAAATCGAAGTTCGCCGCACGCGCCCGGGCATTGAAGCCCTGTTGCAGACCGAAATAGACCGCGTCGGCGCCGTTCTCAACCGCGGCGCGCAGGCACAACGCGTCCCCCGCCGGGGACAGCAGTTCACAGGGTATTCGCGGCTTGCGCAGAACAGGAGATGGCGGCTGCGGTGGCATGGATCAAGCGGGTCAAGGGACGAATCGCAGGGCGTTCGTCGCTATCATAGCCGATGCGAGCCCTGCCGACGAATCCGAAACAAACTCCGTTCGGCATCACACGCGTGGCGGCATGGAACCGGTTCCTCAGTCCGCGGAGAAATAGCCCTTCAGCTCGCGCAGGACCTGGTGCGCGCGATCCAGAAAGACCTGGCGGTCTCGAATCCAACCTTCCGGCTTGATTGAAACGCGGATATTAACGCGGGGAGTGCCTCGACCTCCAGCCCAGGTGATTTTTTCGCCAAAGCTGAGCTCCATCCGCACGGGCTGTCGCTTCCGGGCTGTTCCCCAGAACGGCAGCAGTCCCGTGACGCCCAGCCGGATCGTCACGCGTTGCGGGGTGACGTCAAGAATCACACCGTTGTGGTCGTTCACGAACCCGCCGAGTTTATACACGACCGTATCGGCGGCCGTCACGGCACAGAAGGTGTGATGGCAGATGAATTCCTCGGAATGGCGGATCTCCGAAGATTCGGTTTCCTCGGAACTCTGATTTGCCGAAGTGAGCGAGTTGGTCCGATTGCGGCCTTGGTCTTTCGAGGCATACAGCGCGCGATCGGCACGGTGGAAGACGCTTTCGACCGAGTCTCCGGCTTCCACCTGGGTGACGCCGAACGAAGCGGTGAGCATCAACTGGGGAACTTGCGGAAACCTGAGGCCGCAGACCGCCGTTCGCAGGCGTTCGGCGCGTCGCAACGCCGCTTCCAGGTCCGTGGCAGGGCACAGCACGACAAATTCTTCGCCGCCGTATCGGCCGACGATTTCCCCGGAGTACGTTTCATGCTGGAGCAAATGGGCGAGGTCAACCAGTACCTTGTCGCCGACGGTATGGCCGAAGGTATCGTTGATTTGTTTGAAATGGTCGACATCCAGAAAAATGACGCTCGCCGGCTGGGCGTTCGGCAGCGCCGATTGTTGAAGCAATTGATTGAGTTGCGATTCGAGTTCGCCCCGGTTAGCGACGCTGGTGAGCGCGTCGCGCGCAGCGGCCAGTTGCAGGTCGCGAAACTCTTTCGGCCGTTTACCGCCGTTGCGAGTAAAATCGCGGACGATCTCCACCGCTCCGTGCCAGTGGCCGCGTTCGTCAATCAGCGGAATCACTTGGATTTCCACTTGCAGCCGGCGACCGTCGATCCGCGTGATCTCACCGTTGATCGAAACCGGACTGCCGGAATCGATAGCCTGAATCAGCGGACATTCGTCCGAATTCCATGGTTGACCGTCTTCATCACTGTAGTTGAGGACGTCCGCGGACCAGGCCTGACCAAGGCGATCTCCGGTGGCATGGCCGCTTAATTGCGCTAATCCCTGGCTCCAGGTGATGATTCTCTGATCGGCATCGATGATCTGGAAACCGTCATACAGGCTTTCCAGAAGATAGAGATAAGAGAAGATGCGGCACAAGGAATCGGCCTCACGGGCTTCATGAGGGCCGGACGGTCCCCCGAGGATCGAGGAATCGTGATATTCGCCGCTGAACGCGGAACCGGTTTGCTGCACATGTCGGACCAGGGCATTCACGATGTTGCCGTCGAATTGCGTGCCGACGGCATTCGTCAGAATCTGGAGAATGTCGTCGTGGCTTTTGGCTTCGCGATAAACGTGTTCGCTGTTTAATGATTCATAGGCGTCTGCGACGGCGAGAATTCGCGCGCCGATGTGCGTATTCTTAAATCCGTCCGGATTGGTCGCGGCCGACGTCTGAGCCTGCGTGACGATTTCCAGCACTTCATGATCGACATGGCAGGCCTGGAGCACATCGACGCCGACATTGTAATGCAGCGCCATCAGTTCCAGTTCATCCGGACTGAGCTTGGCGGGTTTGAACAGAATGCTGTCCGGCACGCCGATTTTGCCGATGTCGTGGAGCAGCGCCGCGACTTCCAAAACCTGGAGATGCCGGCCTTCCCAGCCAAGATGCTGCGCCAATCCCAATGCCAGATGAGCCACGCGGCGTCCATGTTGCACCGTGGCCGGGTCGCGAAACTGCAACGCGGTGACGAGGCTGCGCAGCACGCGCCGGCTGATGATGCCGTTCAGCGTCATTTCGGACGAACCGCGATGGCTGTCGGTGTCGGCAATTCGCGACAGAGCGAACAGGCTTAACAGCGAACGGGACGAATCCAGCAGGGAGCCGGACATCATCCGTCGCGGTGCGGCGGGCCGTTCGCAAGTTGGTGTGTTGACGGTCGACAAGCTCATGGGGTGGTTCGCGATCGAAGAGAAGTGGCAGAGCCGAGAGAGAAACTAGGCCCGGCGCAGTGGTGTCCGCGCCCAAGACTGAACAAAACTAGCTTGGGCCGGCCATGAGTCAAACGGCGATCCCTCGACAGATATGCCGTTTGAGATCGGATGAGGGATTGTGACGGATTTGCGGCCCGAACCCGTCACGACTTCCCGAGCTGGCGCGATCGTTCCGTTGCCGCCTGCACGGCGTCCATCAGCGCGCCTCGGAAGCCCCGCTGTTCCAGCACGTGCAGGCCGGCGATCGTCGTGCCGCCCGGGCTGGCCACCGCGTCTTTCAAAACACCGGGATGCTGACCGGTGGACAAGACCATCTGCGCCGCGCCTAAGACGGTCTGCGCGGCGAGACGATGCGCCACCTCGCGGGGAAGGCCCACGCGGACGCCGGCATCGCTCATCGCCTCGATCATCACGTACACATAGGCCGGTCCGCTGCCGGACAATCCGGTGACCGCGTCCAACTGCGACTCCGGCACCGAGACCGCGATGCCGATCGTGCTCAACAGCTCTCGCACCAGTTCGCCATCTTCCGGAGTCGCTTGGACACCCAACGAGAACGCGCTGGCGCCCTCGCCGACCAGACAAGGCGTATTGGGCATGACGCGAATGACCCGGGCCTGATCGCCAAGTCCCTGCTGCAAAGCCGCCAACGACACGCCCGCGGCGATCGAGACGAACAATTGCCGCTGGACAGCGGCTCCTCGCGCTGCGCTCAGGAGCGCCGACATCTGCTGAGGCTTCACCGCGAGAAAAATCACGTCGGCCGCCAACAGCACGTCGCCGACGCTGCCAGCGATCCGGCCGCCGGTCAGTTCATGAAACCGTTGAGCCGCCGCGGGGACGACGTCGAAGGCGATGACGTTTTCTGCGGCGATTTGCTGAGCCTGCAAAAAACCGTTTGCCAGTGCGGTGGCCATCTGCCCGGCTCCGAGGAACCCGACTTTGAGCGGAGCGTGACTGTCTGGCATGGTGATCGTGTCCCTGGAGAGCAACACTCGAAACGGGCTGGTTCGTCAAACGACGATTCCATCCTCGCCGACGGGGCGGCAAAAAAACAGTCCGTGTTCAGCGGAAAGTTGCGCGTCCACCGCAGAGGAAGAACGCGGCGCCGCTTAGACAGCGCGAATCACGGCGGCGGCGCTTTGACCCATGCGCGTCCGGTTGACGCTGAGAGCGATGCCGTTCTTCATCTCGACCGGTTCATCACGGATGATGTTCAATCGGCAGAGCGGATCCGGCGTGCGATAGTTCACGGTCATCGGCAAGCGCCCGTGACGCATCGCCAGCAGGCTTCCCGCGAGTTCGACGGCGCCGGCCCCGGCGTCAAAGTGGCCGAAGTAGCTTTTCAGGGCCGTCACGGGGATTGATTCGGCCACGGTTCCCAAAGACGAGTGATAGGCACGGGCTTCCGCCAAGTCGTCCCGCTGCGTCCCTTTGCCATGAGCGTTGATGTGGCCCAGGTCCGTCGGGCAGAGATCCGATTGCCTCAGGGCCGATTGGATGGCGCGCGACAAGCCGATACCGTCCGCGCGGTTCGCGGGGTCGCGTCCGTCGCAGCCTGCCCCGACTCCGAGCACTTCGCCATAAATCGGCGCGCCCCGCGCCACGGCGTGTTCCCAGCGTTCCAGGACGAACGAAGCGGCTCCCTCTCCGACGACCGTGCCATCTCGATTTTTATCAAACGGCCGGCAGGCCAGGGCGGGGTCGTCCACGCGGGAAAGGCTTTCGTACAAATTGAGCCGCGTCACTTCCAGCGGATCAATGTACGAACTGCAAGCCCCGACGATCATGGCGTCTGCGGCGCCGCGCTGGATGACACGCATCGCTTCGGCCAGCGCCAACAAGGCCGACGATTCGCAACTGGTGATGGTGTTGTTCGGACCGCGGGCGTCGTGTTCGATTGCCACGTGGCAAGCCGGCATGTTTGGCAACTGCTTGAGCAGCCACAACGGACAGATCTGGCCCATACTGTCTTCGCCCCAACGGGTGAAGTCCTTGCCAGAACTCGTTTCGGACAAAGTCCGGGCTGCGTCGGACAATTCGTTCGGCGACACGGACATATGCCCGGCTCCGAATTCCACGCCGAGGCGCTCCGGATCCATGGCTCCCCGGACCAAACCGCAATCGCGAACCGCCATCGAGGCCGCCGCCACGCCCAGTTGGATGTCGCGGGACATGACTTTGATCAGTTTTTTGTGATACAGATGCGTCAGCGGATCGAAATCGCGGATCTCGGCCGCCAACTTCGACGGCAGATCGCTCGTCGAGAACGCCGACAATGTGCCAATTCCGGATCGTCCAGCGATCAAGTTCTGCCAGAATGCCTCTGCGCCGATGCCGATTGGCGACACCACCCCGATGCCGGTCACGACAACGCGAGGAATCCCGGATTGGGCCGTCATAGCTCAACCTTGTCAGATCATCATCCGCGGCGATCCTGCCGCTGATGCCAAATTCCCGACGTCAATGTCATCCTTGAGCCGGCTCATCAAGTCTTTGGAACAAGAGCCGGATAGACGTAACTCATTGAACGGTCAACTGAAACGATCATCAAGTCGGGCCGTTTTCCGGCGCCGTCTTAAGTCGCTTCTTCATTTATCGGCGTAAAGCCCGTGGTGATTCCAGTTTCGTCGAAGCGCTCACTTCGGCTTCGCAAGCTGGAAGACCGCCAAATGCGGTGCAATCCACCAAAAAACACCCCACACGAAAACAGACCAACAATTGCCCGCCCCGAAAACCTTGTGGCCTTCCTGGCGTGCAACCCCCAAGCTCATTCGCTCTCGGATGGAACCAGGAACCCAAACCCAGACCATCCGACACGCTGTGATTACAGCCCAATTGCAGAAATCTGTCAAGGATGGCGACAAATACTGTCAAATTCGTAATCATTCGGCCGCAGCGATAACCTCCAAATCCGTTTTCGTGAAAGTTCTTGACTTTTTCTCCCGAATTGATCGCAGTTTTGCTTGCTCCCCGGGAATCGGGCGGTAAATCAGTTACCAGCTGCAACTTGCGCATTTCGAGCGTCAATCAAAAGTTGCCCGCATGGTCCAGCCGACTGGGAAGAGAAGGCCGAAAACCGGGAAGCAGGATGCCTCCCCCTCGGTCCGCCCCCGAGGCGAGGACTCCATGGGAACCGTCAAAACAAGCACCGGCCTGGCAAGCGGGATCGACACCAGCGCCCTCATCCAAGCGATCCTGACTTATAATCAGGCGGCGGTCTCCAACCTGCAGACCCGCCTGAAAGGGGTCCAGGCAACACAAACCGGCTTGACCCAGGTGCAGGCGGGCTTGTTGCCGATCACCTCTGCGGCGCAGCAGTTATCGACGAAATCAACGTTTCAGGCGTTGCAGGTACAAAACTCGGACCCGTCACAACTCTCGGTCACCACCAACGGAAACGCCGTCGCGGGCACACAGGTCTTTCAAGCCGTTCGCCTGGCGACGACCGATCAATCACTGTCACGCGGCTTTTCCGACGCCACGGATCCGCTCGGGCTGACCGGTCAACTGGTCATCGGGACCGGGGGCAGCCTGCAACGACCGACCTCGCTGGATCTGCTGAATGACGGAACCGGAGTTCGTCGGGGAACCATTCGCATTACCGACCGCAGCGGGGCCACCACGACCGTTGACCTGTCAAACGTGTTGACCGTCAGTGATGTGGTCAACGCCGTTAACAATCAATCGGACGTCGCCGTGAAGGCCTCGACGTCCGGCGGAAAACTCGTCCTCCAAGACACTTCGGGGCAAACGACCGGCAATCTGACCGTGAGCGACCTGAACGGCGGTCATGCGGCAGCCGATCTGGGGATTGCCCAATCGGTGTCGAGCGCGACACTGACGGGTAGCGACGTGTATCAGGTCACGAGCGACTTCCTGCTCAGCAGCATCAACGACGGAAACGGGCTGAGGCTGCGCTCGGGATCGAACGACCTCTCGTTTTCCCTCGCCGACGGCAGCACATTTCAGGTAAGTCTCAGCGGCGCGAAAACGGTCGGCGACGTCGTTACAAAGATCAACGACGCGACGGGCAACAACGCCAAACTCACGGCATCGCTGGTCAATGGGCGGCTGCAATTGAACGACGCCACCACGGGTTCGGGGACGCTCTCCGTCAGCAATTTGACTGGCAGCAACGCGGCTCAGGTGCTGGGACTCGACGGAGCGGCCAGTGGAAACGTGCTGACGGGCAAGGCCCTGACCGGAGGATTGAATTCCCCGTTGCTGCGGAATCTGCGCGGCGGACAGGGGATCTCGACGCTCGGACAGGTTTCCTTGACCGACCGCACCGGTGCGACGGCGGTGGTCGATTTGTCTCAGGCACAATCGCTCGACGAGGTCATCAATGCCATCAACTCGGCCACGACCTCCGGCGGAGTCAAGTTGCAATTGCAGGCCGGACTGGATGCCAAAGGGAACGGCATTTCGGTGACGGACACCTCCGGGCAGAGCGCAGGCAACCTGGTCATTGCCGACCTGGGAGGAGGGACCACCGCCAGCGATTTGAAAATCGCCGTCAACGCGGCGACCAGCAGCGTGTCATCGGGTTCGCTGGCGCTGCGTTCCGTCAATGAGGGTACCTCACTGAGCACCTACGCGCCCAATGGCGGCGCGGTGTCGCAAGGAAGTTTCTCCATCACGAATTCCGCCGGCGCGAAGACCGTCATTTCGGTGACGTCCGCGGTCCAGAACATCGGAGACGTGATCGATCGGATCAATTCCGCCGGGATCAACGTCACGGCACAGTTGAATGCGGCCGGCGACGGGTTCACGCTGGTGGACAATTCCGGGGGAACCGGGACAATGACTGTCCAGGACATCGGCGGCCGGACCGCGACCGATTTGCGGTTGACCGGAGCGGCCACTACGGGAACGGACGGCAAACAGAGAATTGACAGCCGACAAGCGACGGTCGTCAATGTGACCGCCGACGATACGCTGACGACCTTGTCGTCCAAAATCAGTTCCGCGGGGGGATTGGTGACCTCGTCGATCGTGGATACCGGTGCGGCCATCAACGCCTATCGATTGACGCTCAGTTCCACACAGTCCGGGTCGGCAGGACGGTTGATCATCGATGACGGCGGACTGGGGCTCAGCTTCGCGAAGCAGTCCGTCGGCCAGGACGCGGTTCTGCGAGTCGGCAGCGATCCCTCGACCGCGTTTTTGAAGACATCCAAGACGAACACCTTTCAGAACGCCGTCACCGGTTACAACGTGACGTTGTTGCAAGCCAGCGACCAGGCAGCCGTGGTCACCAGCAGTCCGGACGCCACGGCGACCGCCAATTCGTTGAACAGTTTTGTGAGTTATTTCAACCAACTGGTCACGCAAATCGGCACGTTGACGGGATTCGATTCGTCGACGAACACTCGCGGACCGCTGCAAGGCGATCCGTCGGTGTTGCAGATTCAGTCTCGCATCACCGACCTCGTCAATCGAGTGACCGGCTCAGCGTCATCCCCGATCCGCTCACTCGCCGACGTCGGCGTCGTCGTCGCCGCGGGAGGTCAGTTGACGTTTGACCAAACCAAGCTGCAGCAGGCGTTGGCCGATCATCCCCAGGAAGTTTCGCAATTGTTTCTGGACAGCAAGTCCGGATTCGGGACGCAATTGAACTCACTGTTGACGGAAATCAACGACTCGACCACCGGATCGCTGACGGCGGAGATCAATGCCGAGAAAACCACCGCGGACGGAATTCAGGGGCAGATCGACCGCATGAATTCTTCGCTGGCCAATCGGCAAGCGTTCCTGGAACAGCAATTCGCCAACATGGAAACCGTGTTGAGCGGCTTGCAGTCGCAGTCCAGCGCGCTCTCGGCGTTGGCCAGTATCGCATCGACTGCAAAGTCGTCGTCGAGTTCATAATTCGCGCTGACAACCAAGGCCCTCTCACAAGGAATCCGCGGCATGCCCACGGTGGCAGATTATCTCGAAAATCAGGTGTTGACCGCATCACCGCATCGGCTCCATTTGATGGTCGTCGACGGGCGCCGCTTGCTCGCCCGGTTGGAGAGGCCGCGCTCGCGGAACACCGATGGGAAGCCATGGGAACCGCGCGCGCGCTCGCGAGCTGCGTCAGCGAATTGATCGGCGGGCTGGATCCGCAGCAGGCGCCTGAACTCGCGGGAGCTGGAAGTCGCTGTTTGTCTTTGTGTATCGCAACTTGACGATGGCGGAATTGGGCAATTCCCGCTCATTGCCGACGCCGTCCGGATCCTGGAGTTGCATCGCGAGACGTGGATCGAGCTGGGCCTGAAGTTGCGCGGAGAAACGGTCAGCACGTCTACGCCGATGGCCGGCCCGCATGGGCGTTCGTGGTCGACTTGAGACGATGAGACAGGGCTCAAATGGAGCCCTCAGTGGCCGGGCGTTCTCGCCGAAATCCTTGGGAACGCGGGCACGATTCTCGCGTGCGTCACTTACGGGGCAGGGAGGCGATTGAGCGTGTAGTACGCGTCCGCGTGCAGCAGCGGTGTACCGGCATCCGAACGGAGACCGGCAGCCGTCAGTTCATGAATATGTCCGGCTTGCAGACCTTCCACGACCAGCCGTACGCGGCGGCGATCTTCGGACAGCGTCGCGGAACGAATGACCGGTTCGGTGAAGTCGACTTCCGGACTGCCGTAGTCCGCCTGATAAATATAGGTGTAGCTGCTGAGCGAGTACGAAGCCGTGTTGACGGCGGACGTGGTTTCGACCGGCTGAGTGAAAACCAATTCAAAACCGTCGGGCTGAGCCCGCATTTCCTGGATTTCAAACGGCGTCTTGCCGGTCCAGTCGATGCGTTCCAACGCGAATGGTTTGGAACCGCGTGAGCCCCAACCCCGATTCGTGCCGCCGACGAACATCGACTTTCCCGACAGACGCAAGGCGAGCGAACCGGAACCAAACCCTTCGCGGAACGGGAAGCAGGCCCCCTGATAGTCGCCTCCGACTTTTTCCAGATAACAACGCATGACCGTGCTGTTCGTTTGGTCGGCGACGAACATCTGCCCGGTGAACGGGCCGAATTGGCCATTGGAAACGTCGCAGACGACACCGCTGGCCGATTGCCCCATTTTCTTGTAGGGGAATAAAATTGCAGGAGGCACGTATTCCGGGATCTTCGACGCCTCAATCATGAAACGACTCTTCGAGAGCGGTTCTGCCGGCTTCGGTCCCATCGCGGCTTGAGCTTCCGGCAGGTCATACCACGGGAATCCGCCCGGATGGCCCAGGAAACCGCCGGGACGCAAATGTTTGAGCGCGCACGTCCCGTTCCAAGGGCCTTGATTGTCGGTGTAGAACATGTCTCCCTGGGCGTTGGGGCCGATTCCGCCCGGGGAGCGTATGCCGCTGCAAGTCGGCGTCATTTTTCCATCGGGAGAAATCCGCAGGCACCAGCCGCGGTATTTGCAATGACTCCCAAACGAACCGGTCAAGCACAGCACGACCCAGAGATTGCCGTCGCGATCGAAGGGGGAACCGAAGGCGTATTCGTGATAGTCGCCGCTGATCTCCCAGTCGTCGTTGACGATTTCAAAGACGTCGGCTACGTCGTCACCGTCAGTATCCTTGAGGCGTGACACGTCGCCGCGTTGCGTGACGTACAGCCAACCGTCCCGAGCGGCCAGTCCCAGCACTTCATGCAGGCCGTGAGCGAAGCGGGTCCAATGACAACTGGCCGGATCATCGGCGAACGGGTGATCCACCAGCCAGATTTCGCCGCGGCGCGTGGCCACCGCCAATCGACCGTCGGCCAGCAACTCAAGTGCGCCAACTTCCAGGGACACTTCTGGAGGCAATTGAAATGTGAACAGTCGGTAGAAGTCGTTCTCACGCGGCGCCGGTTCAGCGGCCGCAGCGGGTCGACCGAGGCAGGTCGTCAACAACGCCAGGAAGATCGCGGATTTTCCGAGGCAGGCGATGGAGGACATGCTCCACTCGGCGAGAGTCGTGCTACCAATGCGCCAGCGTCTAGGGACGGGGATTGTGGCTTTGAATGTGAGCTCGCAATTCCTCGGTGGCTTCCTGGAGTTTGCCATGATGCAGAAAATCAATCAATCGTTGGTGGCTGACGCTTGCCCGACGGGCGATTTCAAGCACGTCCGACGCTAATTCCGCTTGCAAAGCATTTTTGCGAAACCGTGTAAAGAAGACTTCCAGCAGGTCGTGGAAAATGATCAGCGGCGTCATTCCGCTGAGATCTACCAAGAGCATGTGAAAGTTGATATCAAGAACGATCCACCCTTGCAACTCGCTGACCGATTGAGATCGGTCGACCATCTCCTGTAATTGCTGATAAATCTGCCGAGACGACTGCATCCGTTCCATCAGACGCGGCAACACACCGAGTTCGATGACGGCGCGGGCGTCGATCAATTGCTCAGCCGAGGCGTCGCGCAAGGTCGGGTGCAATTCCAGATACGGCGTGATTCTCCGGAGATTGAGTTCTCCCACCGTCGTGCCGCGGCGGGGCGACGAGTGCAGCAGGCCGAGAAAGCCCAAGGCCTTCGTCGCTTCGCGCACGCTGACCCGGCTGACCCCGAACCGCTCGGCCAGGGCATGTTCCGTCGGCAAGCGATCTCCCGGCTGTAAACGATTTTGGACGATGTGCTCGCGGATCTGGTCCGCAACGTAATCGCTCAGCCGACGCCGGTCGACCAAATCATGCCGTGGGCGCGAATTGGAAAGCTGGGGTCCTGACATGGCGTCTCCTTACCTCATCTCTAACAATGACGGGTTTTGGATATCGAGGATGGACCATGGATGTCCTCCTACCGACTCGGTCAGAAGGTCTCCGGCGGTTGTTGTCTCGCAGTCTGGCGGTCAGCAGTCAGGAAGGAAATGCAGCCGATGCGCGGTGGAGCCGGTCGTTCAAAGTGCGACCGAGGCCATGTTCGGGAAATGGCTCGGCAAGAATCTGGGACAATCCGGCTGCATCGAGTCGATGCAGGGCCGGAAAAAAATTGAGAGCAGCTTCGGCGAGATTGGAATTGTATGACAAAATCTCCACTGCCGCATAACCCTGCACCGCGCGGGGATGCCACAATAGAACCCCGCGCGGCTCGCCAGGTGTCGCGCTCATCGGAATCTTTTTTGTGATTTGGATTGGAGTCCGGGGGGCATAGTGGCAGGGAAGACGTCCCGGCGCGAGAGGTTCAGCCGGGGAAAGCTCTTTGACTGTCGTCGTCAGCGGGCCGATCACCGCTTCCAGTTCTTCCTGACTGATCCCGCCCGGACGTAATATTCTGCCGTTTTCGCCTGCAAATTGAACAATCGTGGACTCCACGCCGACGCGACACGGACCGCCATCGAGCACGAGTTCGATGCGATCCCCGAGCTGTTCGAGCACATGCTCGACGGTCGTGGGACTCAGCCGCCCAAAGAGATTGGCGCTCGGAGCGGCAATCGGTTTGCCAAACTCTTGTAAAACCTTTTGCATGACCGGGTGATCGGGAACGCGGACGCCGACGGTCGGTAATCCCGATGTGACGAGATCCGGCACGGCGGGATTTTTGGGCAGCACGATCGTCAACGGTCCTGGCCAGAACTTTTCAGCCAGTTTCCGAGCCTGATCCGGGAAATCGGCAGCCACCTGCGGAAGCCAATCCTGCGCCGCAATATGCACGATTAACGGGTCGAACAAGGGACGCTGTTTCGCAGCAAAAATCCGGCTGACCGCTTGGGGATCGAACGTCGAAGCCCCTAATCCATAAACCGTCTCTGTAGGGAGCGCGACGACGCCTCCGGCCTTCAAGACGGCGACAGCAGCATCAGTCTGGCGGGTGATTCGGCAACGCATCATTAGTAGCTAACAGCGCAGGTCGGGGCGGCAAAGGCCAGCTCCGCATTTTGGATTGTGAGCTCAATCTGGGACGCAGCGCTTTGTTTTCACAGATTCGAGACTAACTTTCGAGGGAGTACATGGTCGTGACCTCGAACGCGTGGCAGGAGTTCATCAATGAAACACTCTCGATGAAAGATCTTGTCTGAAAATTCTGAGAATTTGAATCAGTCAAGAAGTGTGTTGCGGTTGATTGCGTTGAAGGGGTGGTGAAGTTAGACTGCGCAGCGATGGCAGAGATTGCCGTTTGTGTGAAGTTGGTGGATTGATCCCAATTTGCCGAACTTCTGTCTAGAAACCAATTTGTCGATCAATCCAATCGTAGGTGTCCTGCGGCAGTGTTCCGCGGGTGTCGATAACTGCGATCAGAAACATTGACAGTTCAACAGTGCATGAATTCAGTTCAAAATTGTCGTGAGGCTGCGACTAAGTAGAAACGGAGTGCATCAATGCTGGAGAAGCAATTGAACCGCCGCGGGCAGACTAATTTCCGTTGGAGTCGGCGTCAGCGTCGCGCAGCGCGCACCTTGGGGATCCTGGCGACGGTGGTCGGTTTGGCGACCGCGACCTGGGCGTTTGAGGAAACGGCCCCGAAAACCGGTGCGCCGGGCTTGTCTGGAATTTTCCCGAGCGAACCGCCGGCTAACCTGGGCGCCGATTCCTTTGCGACGCTGGGGGGCACCTGGACGGAATGGAGCACGGGGGCTGCCAACGCGGTGGCGGAGCTTTATCAAAGCACGACCGGCGATATCGGGGCGCAGCGCAAGGCGTTGGCCTCTGCGAAAGCCAAGCTCAATGTGATGGAACGGGCGCTGGGTGACGCCCGCTATGCACCGCTGGCCGCTTCGCTCTCCAACTTGTCGGGCGCGCTGTCCCGCCGCGTTGATTTAGCGGAAGCCGTCTTGGACACGCTGGAATTGGACGGCCAAACGGTCTACACGCAGCGTTTGAAATCGAAGGCGGACGGCGTGGTCTCCGCCGTGAATTCCTTAAGCCAGTCGTTGGATAAGATCAGCGGCGGCAAAGCGTGGCTTCCGTTCGTCAAGTCCGAGGAATTGCTCGCGGCTCTCAAGGGCGATCCGGCAGCGGACGGAGCGATCGCGGCCGCCAAAGCTTCGAAAGAAAAGCTGGCGTCACGCGACAAAATCGAGAATGAGCAGCAAAAGGCGTTCTTGAATCGCCCGGCGTTTCTCGCGCTGGAATCGGCGCTGAATCAGTACCTGATTGCGGCCGAAAACCCGTATAAACCCGAAACCGCCGAGCAGCTGCGGACGCAATTGACGGCGTTGGTGACGGCCCTGGAAAATTACGAAGCGTCCGCTGACGCCGCCGCCGCCGCCGCCGCCCGCGAGGCGTTTGCCGCCGTGCGGAAGTCGTCTCCGGACGGTGGGGACAAGATTTCGGCGGCTCTGCAAAAGCATTATTTTAACTTCAACGTGCGCATCGTCGCCTCGGAAAACCTGATCAGCCGGTTGATGTATGACTCGCATACCGAGCAAGGCCAGGTGGTGGACAACATCATGGGGGCGGCGGTCAGCGGTTATCAAACGACCACAACGACCGTCGGCGTTGATCTGAAGCCGAGCAACAACTCGGCCAAATGGGACTTGATTCTGAACGGCACCGTCAATTCGAACACTCAAGGGGTGACTTCGGAAGCCACGGTCGCCACGCAGGGAAATCACAACTTCCAGGCACGAAAAGAGATCTCGTTCGACGGGTCTCAGTTCAAGACGGCGCCGGGAACGATCAATGTGAACGCCCATAACACGACGACGGGCCTCGCCACGCAATACAGCGGCGGGTTGTTCGGCCGGATGGCCGACCGAATCGCGTCTCAGGAAGTCGAAAATCGTCGCGGCATGTCTGAGTCGATCGCGGCCAGCCGGATTCGCGACCGCGTTCTGCCGGAGTTCGATCGGGAAGTCGACAAGGCGATGGTCAAAGCGCAAGCCGACTTGCAGAAAGACCTGTTCGATCACTTGCGGGCCACCGGGTTGTATCCGGACGCCATGCTGTTCCAGACTTCGAACCAGTACCTGATGGCCAACACCCGGTTGATGGCCGAGCGGGAACTGGGAGCCGACATGCCGCCGACCAAGCTGGCGCGGATCGGTGAATCGACGATTTTCGTGCACGAAACGTTGATGAACAACAGTGCCGATCGGATCGGGCTGGCCGGCAAGACAATGACGGACGATGAGTTCCGCGCCAAGCTGGAAGCGTTCTTCTCAGAGGCGCTGAACCGCAAGTTCACGATTGAAAAGCCGCCGGAACCGGCTCCGGAACCGGGTGAAGAAGCCGCGGACAAGCCGCCCGGCGTGTTCGTGTTCGCCGCTCAGGATCCGATCCGCATCCGGTTGCAGGATGATACGCTGTCGATCATTTTCCGCACGGGATTCAAGCGTGACAACGGCGAAGACATTCCGCAGCAAGTGATCACCGTTCCGTTGTCGTTCGAAGTCCAAGGGGACAAGATCGTCATTTCTCGCGGGACGGTGAAAGTCGCCGCCGCCGAAGGGGGCGGGGCAGGCAATATCGCCACCGCGGGAATCATTCGACGCAAGATTCAGAGCACCATCCCGGAACGTACGGTTGATGCCAAATTCAAACTTCAGGGCACGCGCCAGGAAGTGGATGCATCCGTCACCGGGATCAAGCTCGTCGACGGCTGGGCGGTAGTCGGACTCAAATAGTCCTGCTGGCGACCCGGTTTGATCAATCGAGACACCCCGGCTTGTACAGAGGCCGGGGTGTTTTCTCTTTAGGTTCCCGGCAGCCAGAGTTGTTTTTCTGTGTTCGACGCTGCGACGCGCGACAGGCGGCGCGCCCGCATGCGCAGATACGGGGCGATGAACCGCCCGCGATGACCATAGTGGCCGGCGGGTTTGGATTCATCGGCGCGGTACGGTTCGCGCAGGTCTTCAATCACGAATCCCGCTCGGCACAACCCGCCGACAAGTTCTTCCCAGCGATGCAGGTATTCAACGGTTCCGTCCTCGCGGTAGGATCGGTCATTGACGGCGGGCAACGGTCCGGAGCGATAGTACTCCAGGCCGAGGACGTACCTGTCCCGCGCGTCGCGGTGGGTGATCTGCAAGCTGGTTGGCTGTTTGTGCTGGCTGATGTAAATGCCGCCGTCGCGCAACACGCGCGCGACTTCCGCATAGACGCGTTCAACGTTCGGCACATAACAGGTGCTCACCGGTTGATGGACCAGGTCGAAGGTCTCGTCGGCCAGCATGGAGAGGTCGTCCATCGAGCCGGCGTGAACGGTGACGGTCAAGCCGCGGCGTTCGGCCTCTTGAGCGTCGAGCTTGAGCATGCCCGGGCTGAGGTCAACGACTGTGACGCGCGCCCCCGCGGTCGCATACAGGATCGATTGCCAGCCTCCGGCCGCCGCGAGACATAAGACGTCCCACCCAGCGACCGAGGGCGGCAGCCAGCCACGACCGTCGAGAACCTGCAACGGATTGCGGCATTCGTCGTCCGTGGCGATATGCGCAAAAGGGCTGCCGTTGGACAGACGATTCCAGGCAGTTTGATTCGTGCGGCGGTAGTCATCTTCAATCATGTCTGGGCTATGTTATCCGACGATGAGGAATTCAGCGAGCGGACGAATCCGCAGCGTGAGCAACTCTGCTGCGCAAGGCGTGGATCAGCCAGAGCGACCGGCGGGCTGCTGAGTGGTGGATGTCGAAAATGGCCAAACGCCCGGGGCCTTGGCTCCGGGAGTCATGGGTTTGCCGGGTTGCCCGCGGGACCGGAAATGGTTGCGAATTTTGCGGACCCGTCGCCGGACTGTTTGGCAGAGTACAGCATGCGGTCGACGGCGGCTAAGCATTCGGCGACATTGTCAGGGGGCGACAACCACGTGACGGCGCCGATACTGAATGTCACCGGCGGAAAGGCCGTTTCAATCGTCAGTCGGAGGGCCGCTTGAAGTCGCTCAACGACAATCTGCGCGGCGTCCGTCCCGGCTTCGGGAAGCAGCACGATGAACTCGTCTCCTCCCAATCGGCCCACGAGATCGTACAGGCGGACGGTGTCCGCCAGGACTTCCGCAGTTCGGCGTAAAACTTCGTCCCCCGCCGGATGGCCTGCCCGATCGTTGATCATTTTGAACGAATTCAGGTCGAGCATGATGAGCGTCAAGGGGCGACGAAATCGTTCTGCCCGGCTGATTTCGACCTGGCACCGTTCAAAAATCGCCTGTCGGTT
>JAXMBR010000056.1:0-22592 GCA_046349715.1 Planctomycetaceae bacterium
AACTGGCGAGCCCCCGCACGGACAATCTCTTCGACCACGGTATCGCCCGCCATGATCGCCTCAGCCAGGGCGCCGCTGCGAATGTTCGCGAGATCCGTTCCCGCGACTCGCAGCAGGTTGGGAGCCTGTCCGCGATAAGCGGCCTCTGCGATCTGCGACGAGATCGCCAACCGGCTGGCCACCGTCTCCAGGCATCCCCGCCGACCGCAACCGCACAGTTTTCCATCGGGAACGACCGGAACATGGCCGATCTCCAGGCACGACGCCGTGCTTCCCCGATAGATTTTTCCTTCGTAGACCAATCCCCCTCCGATGCCGGTTCCGGGAAACGCCCCCAAGACACCTCGCGCTCCCGCCGCCGCACCGAACCGATATTCTCCGAACACGCCCGCATCGACGTCATTGCAGATCGTGGTGAAACTGCCGAAGCGCTCTTCCAAAATCCGTCGCAATGGCACGTTTCGCCAGCCGAGGTTGGGGGCGTCGAGAATCACCCCTTCTTCGAGATTCAACGGCCCCGGACATCCAACTCCGATCCCCGCCAGATCGTTGTGCGTGATGTGCGCTTCTTCCAACAGCTTTTCGATGATGGAGATGATGCGTTCGACGCCGGCGTCCGCCCCTTCGCTCCCGCGCGTCTTCTTCTTACGGCGCGCGACCACCGAAAACTTCCGGTCAAACAACACGGCCTGCATCTTGGTGCCGCCAAGATCAAACCCCACCCAATAACCATCGTCCTGATTCTTCTTCATGGACTCCGTCCCCGGACTGTGAAAGTCGGTCCACTCCCTTCCGAGAGAATAACAAGTCCCCAGCCGTTCGCCCACGTCAGACAGGCGGTTCGCGATCGGCGGAGAATCGTCAGGCGACCGCTGTTCCTGTGTGCGCGAGCAGGTCTCTCCACCTGGCACGGGGGAAAGACCTCCGTGCCCTTGGGGCGCAACGGCTTGCCGAGAAACGCCGGAGGAAACCCCGACGGCCGCCATCGACGACTTAATTGGCGGTGGTCAAGAAGCGTCGGCGGAATTCTTTTTCCACGGTCGGCATCCGCCATTGATGTTGCTGCCAGATCTGCTTCAGGGGGAAGTCCTGGGGCAGGCTATCGCCTTGCAGGCGATAAATATCGCTCCACATCTTGATCGCCAACAGGCATTCCTCGATCATTTCGTCCGAATCCTGCAGGGTGGGGAAGCGGTTCAAAACATGTTCGAACTGGGCCAGCGTCTTTTCCAACAACGGCAAGGCTTCCTGCAAATCCTGCTTTTTGAAGTACTCGCCCGCCTCAAACAGGTTGCGATGCGCATCCGCGGTTTCGGTTTCCGCTTCACTCTGTCCGCGCGTCCGCCAATAGCGATAGTTGACCATCTTCTGATAGCTGTCCACCGCCTGCCGGACCAACGGAATCATCTCGACTGAGCCCCCCAGCGAGGCCAGGTCTTCGTTGGTCGCTTCCAGCTTGAAGCGCACCGGCTTGCCGCCGAATTCCGCGACAAACTCCTCGTTGCCGAACCGGTTCACCCACGCATCAAGCGCGTCGGCCCACGCGACGCGCGTGATCTCGCCGAACTTCCCGTCTTTCTGCAACCCTTGCGCGTAATCAAACAGGCAGCGCGCCGGCATCGAATGAAAGATCGGACGGTCAACGACGTGCTGGGGCACGTTCCAGGTGACCTCGTTGTCGACGGCCTTTTGATACCAGTCCCCCGCAACCTGATAATTGTCCAACCCATTGGGATTGAACCCCGGGTCCGGTCCCCCTTGAAATTGCTCCACGTCCGGGTCGCTCAGAAAGTATCTGCGGAAGTACGACGATTCGTCGGCGATGCCGATCTTTTTCTGGTACAGCGTCGCGACGCGAAACCGCAGGTCGGTGGATTTCTCGTTGCGTTTCACGCCTCGAATGAGGAATTTTCCTCCTTCTTTGACCCAGTAATAACGGTCAGGAACCGCGTCCCATTCGGCGGAAGTGTTCCAGGCCAGGTTCCAGCCGTTGAAGTCCCAGACACGCTCATAATGAGGCTGCAAGCGAACGATCGATTCCGTAATCGACTTCATCCGCGACCAGTCTTTTTCGTTCTTGGCCATGTCCATCTGAATCCAGAGCTGGTTGACGGCGACGCCCCGCAGTCCCAGCAGCACCAGATTCATGGTCACGCTCGAAGGGTCGACCGCCCCCAGATCGACCTCGCCCAGGTCGTACTTCTGCCGCAGTTGAGCGAGCGCTCCGCCGGAACGCACTTGCGCGCCGCTCCCCGCGGACGGCAGCCCGAAGTAGATGATGGGGATCAGGAGCAGCAGAATCCCCGCCAGATATACGAGTTTTCGCTGTTGAGAGGTGAGGCCGCTCATTTCGATTCCAACTCCCGAAGCCGCAGACTGTAATACCCGATGAACAGGCACGGAATGAAGAAGCCGACCGTGACCAGGAGGCAGGGCAGCAGTGAACGCATCCAATCCACGTCGAACCCATTGGCCAGATACTCAGGCATCCGATTGAAATATTCGCCGTTGGGAATGTAGTACCGCACTGACCACAGCATCAGCTTCAACAGCCAGTCCACCAGCTGCATCAGATAAAACGCGGGTCCCGCCGGAAGCTCCGTACTGGGATTCAAATGCATGATCATGCGGTAAATCGACTCGAACACGCCGCCCCCCGCGAATCCGCCCGCCTCGGGAGCCTTGATGATTTCATCCATGAACTGCTGTCCGAACATGCCGACCAGAATCACGCAGAACGTGAAGAACGTGGCAACCGGGCCCTTCACAAACGTACTCGCCGTCACTCCCAGGATGACGATCAGCAGCAACATCGATTCCACGCCCAGGAGCGATTTGACATACCCGATCCAGAAGGCCCCGTCCGGCCGGCGGAAAAACAGGTCGACTCGGGCAACCCCCAGGTACATCCCCGGATCGACGCAGGCGACTTCCACGAGAACTTTTCCATCTTTGGAAACAACGTCCTTAAAGAAGTTCCGTTGCGACGCCGCGCTCTGCCCCGTCGCCGACGACAACGGCTTGCCGTCCTCTCCCACCAGTTGGATGGGGTTGATCGAGACGTAATTGTCGTTGACCCGGTTTTCATTGACCTGAATCAACGACAACGGAACAGCAATCGAAGGATCGTCCGGGTTCTTGAAGGTGTACTGAAAATAGACGCTCCGGTTCATGTCCCCTTTCAACGTGCGAAACGCTTGAAACCGGGATTCCAGACGGAAGCACTTGTTGGAGTGCAGAATCGCCGGGGTCACTTGCTCGAATGTCCAGATCGCCCGCGATTTCGTTGCGCCTTCGATGTACGACCGGAACGTCGACATGTCCCCCACGTTGATGCCCGTGGTCCCCGACATCCCGAGCCGGTCCAGAAACTCCAATTTTCCGTCGAGCGGCTTGCGGCAGACCAGCTGGTCCTGGTAGTCCGCCGGCACCTGGCGGACGATCCACACGTATCCCACCAACCCCATCACGCCGAGGATCAACGTCCCGATCAGACTGAATCCGAACATGCGGCCGAGCACCACTTCCATCCGCCGCACCGGCTTCGTCACCACCGTATGCAACGACCGCAGCCGAATGTCTTCCGGAATTCCCCAGCACGACAGCAGCAACATCACCGGCATCAACAGCCAGGTCATCGTGCGCAGGGCGAAGCTGATATAGACCTTGGTTTCCGCTCCCTTGAGAGTTTCCGAACCGGTGAGGAACCAGCCCGCAAACATGAACAATACGGCGAAGACCACGAACACCAGCAGCGCCTTGCGACGGATGGCTTCCTTGAACGTCAACATCGTGATCGCCCACAGCCGCCGCGGCGAGAGACTGAACAATTCGACCACGCCGCCGAAAATCCCCCGGAACACGTACCCCGGCCCCTTGATCCCGTACAAAAACGTGGAAATCAACAGGGATCCGATGAACGTCATCACCAGAAACAGGACCAGCAGCGAAGCCCAGAGGGCCAAGGCGCCCATCAGCTCGATTGGTTTATCATCAAATTGCATGTCAGCCTGCCATCGCCGAAGAATCTGTCGAGAAATCGGAACCGCCGGGGGAGCAACCTGCCAGGACTACGCCTTGGCGGACGGAGCGTCTTCCACGCTGAACCGGCGGCCCGGCCGCTCGCGGCTTTCCTGAACCGTCTTCAGGAACAGGTCCTCCAGGTTCGCCGTCGGATGATCGATCTTCTGAACCGTGGCCCCGTGCTTCTGCAGGACGCTTTCAATCTCCTTGATCGCCGCGTCGCTCAATTTCGAACTCAGAATCTGCGTGACGTTCTGCTCTTTCAGCAACTGGTCCACCCGGCCCAGCACCTTGAGCTCGCCACCGTAAAGAATCGCAATTCGGTCACACACGTCCTGCACGTCGGCCAGCAAGTGGCTGCACATCAAGACCGTTTTCCCTTGACGCTTCAAATCCAGGATCAAGTCCTTCATGTCGCGGTTGCCCAGCGGGTCGAGCCCGCTCGTCGGCTCGTCCAGGAGCACGAGATCGGGATCGTTGATGAGCGCCTGAGCCAGCCCGATTCGCCGCGTCATCCCCTTCGAATATTCCTTCAATTGCCGTTTCCGGGCATGCGCCACCTTCACAAGGTCCAGCAATTGATTGGTGCGTTCCCGCCGCTTCGCCGCCGGCATATTGAACAGCCGGCCATAGAAATCGAGCGTTTCTTCCGCGTTCAGGAACCGATAGAGATACGATTCTTCCGGAAGATAGCCGATCCGTTCGTTTTTCGTGACGTCGGTCGCCGACTTGCCCAGGATTTTGATTTCGCCTTCCGTGGGAAACAGCAGGCCCAACAACATTTTGAGCGTCGTCGTCTTGCCGGAACCGTTCGGCCCCAGCAGTCCGAACACTTCGCCTTTTTTAACGTCCATGGTCAAGGCATTGACGGCCCGGACCTTCTTACGGCCCCAGAAATCGCGGTAAACCTTGGACAGGTTCCGAATTTCAATCACCGATTCAGCAGTTTCACCCGGCTGGTTCATGAACGCTTCCCAACAAAATTGGCCGATCGAAGCAGGATTTCTGACTAGGCACTAACCGACGGGAATGGGGGTCGCTACGGATGTCAATCACCGGTCAACGTCAGCCTGAACAGGCCGGCTGATCGAGATCGATCCGCTCCGCATACGCTCAAATCAGCGCCGGCGCTGGCTGATTTTCCCAATTTTCCCCGCAACCGTATCGGTTTCTCTCCCAGAGCGCCCGGCTGCGGTAAAACAGGCCCCTCATGCTAAGGCCCGCATGGCCAAGTTGCAAGCAGCGCTTTGGTCGGATTCCCGGGGATTCCCCGCGGCGGATCCGGTCGTAACGGCCCGGGTCTGCCAGCTCCCTTCCCTGCCGCGACTGATCGCTAAACCTTGACGCCAACGTGCTTGAGGAACGCGCCTGATTTTCCAAGAGATTGCGGCCCGTCCGCGAATCATGATATCGTCGAACAGACTCAGCCATACATTTCACGTGATATCGGATCGGCCCCATTTCCCCACCGCTTCCCTCCTCGGCTCGCAATCGTCGCACGGCGGCGCGCGTCGACATTCCTCCGCCATGCCCAGGGTTCCGGCGCCTCTTGGCCGTGCTGTTGGCGCTGTTGGTCATGGTCACGGCGTATGCCTGGCTCTTCCCCGTTGAATACTTTCAAGCTTGGGCAGTCGAGCGCGCCGGACCCGATCCCTATCGGCAATTTGAGGCCGTCGGTCGCGCCGAAGCAGCCTGCTGGGTGATCCGTCTGGCAGGGCCGATCGCCGGCTTGCTCGGCGTCATGACCCGGCGGCATTCCGCAGAATTCTGCGCCCTGGCGCAGTCCGCGGCCTTGGGTTTCTGGCAATTGACTCGAGCAGGCCGCCAGTCGCGTCGCTGGTCGACCTGGATCTGCCGAAGCTTGCTGATCGGTTGGTTAATCGTTGCCGCGGGGCAATGGGGCCAGGCGCTGAATCAACGACTGACGGACTGGCCCTATTACCGGCTTCGCCAAGGCTCCGACGTCCTGCCGAACATCAGCGATTCCAATCGAGAAGTGATTCGCTACGTGAGAGAGACCACGCCGCCCGATGCCCGAATTCTCGCCGTGAGCGACCAGAAGCTGTTTTTTCTGTCGTACTATCTGCTCCCGCGGCGGATTTATCATCGCTTGCACCCTGACAGCGAGTTCGTGATTCCCCAGCCGAATCAGGAACGCCGCCTGGCCGCTTATCGCGTCGACGAATTGGACCCGGCCTGGATTCGAAAATTGAATCCCGATTATCTCCTTGAGTATTTCGAACATCCTGATTCCATCGACCCTTCCCGGGCGATGCCTGATAAGCGCTGGCTGGAATTTCTTCGGCAAGCGCATCGTGATCCGCTGCTGATTCCTGCCTACGATCTGAAGTTGCAACCGCTTGCGCAGGAGCCGCAGCCATGATGGGAGCGGCGCTGTGGATCGCCGGGCTCCTGGGGCAATGGTGCCTGGGAATCGCCGCAGCACAAGCATTGCTCGGACGACGAGCTGCCGACTCGCCGGGGGCGGGGCGAATCAACGCCGAAATCGCCGGCCTGGGCCTGGTCCTGGGGATCGGCGGAACCGCGTGGTGTTTGTTCCTCTGGTCGTTGCTCGGTGGACAATTAGGACGCCCCATCAGTGCGGGGCTGACCATCGTTGGCCTTGCCTACGGTTTACGTCTGGTCTGGCCGATCGTCGCGGGCCGTGTTCGTGCGGCAGACGACTCGCTGCCTGATGCGGAAACCCGCAATGACCGCAGCTTGGCCAAGGTTTGCCAGATCCTGCTGGTCTTCATGTCGCTGACCGCCATCGGGCAGGCTCTCCTGACTCCGCAACGCCTCTGGGACGAGCGGGCCACCTTCGGCATGCGAGCCGCCGTCCTCTTTGAAGACCGAACGGTTTGGAGTCCGGACCTGCTCGATCCTGATTTCGTGATCTATCATCCGCGCTACCCGCTCTTGCTGCCGCTGGCGGAACAACATCTTTATGCCCTGTTGGGTCACGTCGACGATCGCTGGTCGAAAATCATTTTCCCGTTGCTGTTTATCGGAATGTGCCTCTGTTTTGCCGGAGTCTTGTCACGTTCCCGCTCGCCCGGCGGAGCCTGGCTTTGGGCCGTCATCCTGGCGACGGTTCCCGCGCTGATGCCACACGACTACGGCTTTCTTTGCGGTCAGGCCGACGCCCCGATGGCCTGTTTTCACGGCTTGTCGATCTTGTATCTTTGGGATTTCTGGAATGCGCGCGCGGAACCCACCGACGCGATTCCACCGGTTCGATCGGCTGCCATCGCCGGCCTCCTCGCCGCCCTGGCCGCCTTCACCAAAGATGAGGGACTCGCATTTCTGATCATCGACAGCGGCGTGTTGCTCGGCCTCGCTGTCTTTTCATCGTGGCCCCGGCAACCGCAGGCTTCGCCCAACGGCGAACCTCACTTCCCCGCGTCGCGCCGATCTCCGTGGTTGGTGGCCGGCATTTTTCCGGGAATGTCGCTGGCGATTCTCGGCCCCTGGTTTTTTTATCGCACCCACCTTCCGTTGACGACGGAAATGAACTACTTCGGTCGATTCGCGTCGCTCCAACTCTCCGAACAGGTCGAGCCCATCCTCTGGATGTTCCGGCATTTTGCCGAACGAATGTTGCTCGATCCGTGGGAATGGGGCTGGCAGTGGTGGCTGATGCTTGCCGCCGCCGCCCTCGCCCCCCGGCGTATCGTGCGCTTCGGCTCAGCCTTGCTCCTGGGCGACATCGCCGGTGGGCTCCTGGGTCTGATGACCGCCGGCCTCCTGGCCCCCGTCACCCTGCACGAGCACATCGGCGGTTCGAGCGACCGCTTCCTGATGCAACTCGCGCCGCTCGCCATTCTGTTCGCCGCCGGACAATTGACGTCACCGCAAGAATCCGGTAGCGGCATAGTCAAATGACATTGCGGTCGACTCTCCGCCATGAAAGCGGGCGTCAACGATCATCTGTGGACACTGGAGGAAATGGTCGGCCTGATCCCGGAGTTGAACTACAATATGCGACCGAAGAAAGCGGGTCTGATTTCAAGCCAATTAGCGAAACAAGGAAGAGTATGTTGCCGTTGTTGCTTCTGCTGTTTGGCATATTAGTACTGGCCAACGCGGGGACCGTGTTGCTCTTGAAGCGGCGCATTGCTGTGATGCCGTGGTGGTTAGCGCTGTTTGCAGCGTGGCTTGCTGGCGCAGCAGTGGGCGTTTGGGCCGGAGTCTTCTTTGAATATCAGCCCGAACCTCACGTGCGAATCATCGGCTTTCCGGTTCCCGAGGCGTGCTTCATCTGGCAGGGACCGCCTGGAGAAGAGCAGTGGGTTGACTATGTTTCGCCAGTCCCACTACTGCTTATCCTCTCAAATATCCTCTTTTGGGGACTCTTGGCGGGCTGCCCTGTCGGCTTGATCTATTGGATGTCGCACTCGCGCCCACGGTGACGATCCTGCTTGCCGCCACCCGTCCAAAAGTAAGCTTTCCCGAAAAAAGATTAGACTGAGCCATCACCGAAAAATCCACCTGACGGTTCTCACGCTTGCACTTGACCGCGAGACTGCGTATCGAAGGGAACCTTGCTTTCAGGAAAACTTTTCATGCTGGTGATCTTTCTCGCCTCCTACCTGTGCGGCTCGATTCCCTTCGGCCTGGTGATCGTCCGGCTGGTGTCCGGGAAAGACTTGCGGCAGCTCGGTAGCGGCAACATCGGCGCGACCAATGCCGGAAGAGTTCTCGGCAAAACCTGGGGGCTGATTATTTTGCTGCTCGACGCTCTCAAAGGAGCGGGGCCCGCTTTGGCTGCGCCCTGGCTGGCGGAACAAACCGGCGCAACTCTATCGCCTCAATCGGCCCAGGTGCTCGCCGCTGTCGGAGCCATCCTGGGACACATGTTTCCCGTCTGGCTCGGCTTTCGAGGTGGAAAAGGGGTCGCGACTGCACTCGGGGTGATTCTGGTTTTGGCGCCCTGGGGCACCCTGATCGCCGCCGCGGTCTTCGCCGTCAGCTTTGCGGCCAAACGGATCGTCTCGCTCAGTTCGATCCTGGCAGCAATCAGTTTCGGCGCTTATCAACTCTGGGTGCTCTCACCGCAGCCGTTCGGACCGGAATCACGCAGCCTCGCCGTTTTTTCCGTAGCAATCCCGCTGCTGATCATTGTTCGCCACCGGGCGAATATTGCTCGGTTGCTCCAAGGAACGGAGCCGACATTTCGATCGAACAGCGTGGAGACGAAGGCTACCCCGTCAGGGATCGCTGAGCACAGCACCAGCGATTAACGCGAGGAAGTTCAGCAGACTTCGACTTCATTCATGACCAGGAACTGGTCCGCCGCCGACAGCGCGGCATGCGTCACCAGTTGCTTCGCATAGTAGGTCGAGGTCCGGCCCGTGATAATCACCTGGCCGTCCTGAATCTGAACCCTGAGCTCGCGCACCCGGCCGTTCGTTCGACTGCGAACTTCTTGCTCGATCCGCTCGGCCACCGGGTCAGGCAACTCCAGGGTGATTTCCATTTTCATTGTGTCCTCCTTGAGAATCGCGTTCATGTCGGCTTTCCAAGCCAAACCCAGTCGAGCATGACCGAATTCGACAAAGAGACCACAGTTTCAGACGTTACTGAGACAAAATGTGGTCGAGAGCAAAAACAGTTCCAGATTCCTCGATTTCATCAAGTAACGGATTTCTTCCTTGATTCACCGTGATATGAAAATCCGGGCCGACTGCTTTCCGCTACAACGCTGAACTCACCACTGGCAAATGTGCCAAAAAGAGAAGCACATTGAAAAGCTTACCAAGTGTCGTAAACTGTATCGCTCGCCATTCTGACCGTCAAAGTAATTCCGCATACCTGACGTAAAAATCATCATTTTCCCAATTCTGATTAATTGTCAGCGTCCCCGTTTCCAATACTGAGATGGCCGCCATTCGATCATCCCAAATCGCGCAGCCTTTGCCTTTAAATTTCATCCAACCAGGCCACAAAAACCACCCAAGCTTCCCGCTTGCCACAAAGACCCCTATATGAACCCGGAACTTCTCCAATTTCTCCAGTCTCTCCTGAATTCTCCCAGCCCATCGGGCTTTGAACGGCCCGTTCAAGACGTCGTTCGAGACTTCGCCTCGAAGTTCGCCGATCAGGTCACGACTGATTGGCATGGCAACGTTATCGCCGCCGTCAATCCCCAGGGTTCGCCGCGCATCATGCTCGCCGGCCATTGCGATCAGATCGGCCTGCTCGTCAAGCACATCGACGACCGCGGATTCCTCTGGGTTCAGGCGATCGGCGGTTGGGACCCGCAGGTGTTGATCGGGCAGAACGTGCAGGTTTGGAGCGCGGAGGGCCCCCTGCCCGGCATCATCGCCCGCAAGCCAATTCACCTCCTGACTCTGGACGAACGCAAAGTGGTGCCCGAAATCAAGAATCTCTGGGTCGATATTGGAGCCAAAGATGGCGATGAAGCCCGAGACCTTGTTGCCATCGGCGATCCGATCACCGTCACGCTCGGTTATCGCGAACTCCGCAACGGCCTCGCTGCCGCTCCGTCCATGGACAATAAAGTCGGCGTCTGGACGGTGATGTCGGCCGCCCAGCGGGCCAGCCAGCAACACCCGGACGCCGCGATCTTCGCAGTTTCCACCGTTCAGGAAGAAATCGGCCTGCGCGGCGTGCAGACCAGCGCCTTCGGCATCGATCCGCAACTGGGAATCGTCGTCGACGTCACCCACGCGACCGATTGCCCGACCATCGATGAGAATCAGCACGGTCGAATCAAGCTCGGCAAAGGCCCGGTCCTGGTCCGCGGCCCTAACGTCAACCCTGTTGTCCTCACGCAATTAACGAATCTCGCCAAAAAAGGGGAAATCCCCTTTCAAATGAATGCGTTAGGCACCCCCGCCAGCAACGACGCCGCCGAACTCCAACTCACCCGCGGCGGCGTCGCGACCGGCCTGGTCGCCATCCCCAACCGCTACATGCACAGCCCCGTGGAAATGGTCTCGCTGTATGATTTGGAACACGCCGCCGAACTGATCGCGCGATTCTGCCTGTCGGTGAACGCGGAGAGCGATTTCACGCCATAAAGAAATACTCCCCCTTTGGCGACGCTTCGCGGAAGCGTTCGTTGTCGAGGACTGTCCTCGAATAGAAGAGCTTCCGCCACTTGAGCAATCGCGTGAGTTTGTCGCCGGGTGGCTGGCGCGCTTGGGCTCGCCACGTCACTCAGCGTCTTGGCCCCAGCATGCTGCGAACTGGGGCCAGGACTGTTTTCGGTGATTTATTTTCTAGTTCTTCGAGAGAAGCTGTTCGTTGTGCCATGCCTGAGGGAGCCCTAGGCACCCGACGCAGCCAATGACGATCAATCGGAGTTCAACCGTGGACATGATGGTTACGTTCGTCGGTGGACCTCTCGACGGTCTGACGATGAAAAACGATTCGGCAGACCCGACTGAACAGCAAATGATTGGAATCGCGGCGACCGTCCTTGGTGGCTGTTTAAATGACGTCGAGAAACGAGGAGTTCCGTTCGATGCGGGATTCACTTGTACCGTGCCGTCGAAATGGATCAAAGAACAGGCGGAGCATGAGCAATGGAGTGAGGAAAAAATCAAATCCCTGAACATTCGACACACATATGAATTCTGGAAGTTTGACGAGAGAGACGGAGTCGTAGAAATCTTCATGCGATTTAAAGAGACCACGCGCTTTTGAAATTCAAGGTTTTGGAAGCTGGTCGATGGGACGTCAGATGAATGCTCCACCGATAGGGCGGGGGCGCTCTCATGACATCGACGTCAATCACTCATCATGGCCCCAGCCACTTCTCTGAACTTCCCCCTTCGCACGTCCCCCTTTAAAACCCCCTCACCCGCAAACTTTACCCCACGCAAAAGTCCTCCGTGGTTTCACTGGTTCACCAGCGAATGTGAAGGCCCAGGTTCAAGTCTGAGTCCCTCCCGCTCCGATCAATGGTGAGGCCAACCCGGAAAGAGATCGGTCCGATGGCCGCGCCGAAACGTCAGGAGGACGTTTCCAGGCTCCTGCGGCAAACTCTGCCGATCCCCACTTCAAGGACTTGCGCGCAATGGCGGCGTCGCCGGCACACGACCAGTTTCGGCTCGGCTTCCTCTCGGCTGTGGAAGATGACGAACGCGGCGTAGTCGGCGGATTGCTCGTCACCAACCGGTTCGGCCGTCCGCTGGAATTCCAGTGCACCACGCCCGTCAAACCCAACCGCACCCAGCAGATTCTCTTCGGCCCGCAATTACGCCCGTATGTGCTGACCGAACTGATCGGCAAGACGCTCATTGAAAAAGTCGGCGTCAAACCGCATCTGATCCTGCTGGAGTCGCCGGAACTGCTGGCGCTGCGCGAGCATGTCTCGCTCCCGGTCGCCTGCCTGGGGAAATCGTCGCCCCCGGCGGACGCCGTGACGATCGGCAAACAGTGGCTGCAATTCCATGACGCTTACGAGGTCGATCACAAGGAGATCGCCAAGCAGGCCGGTTCCATTCCTGACACGGCCGACTTGAAAGAACCATTCGATCGCATCCGAGAAGCCCTTGCGGAAACAATCAAGTCTCACTCCACTCACGCGGCGTGAAGTCATGGACGATGCCGGAGGCGCCAGGATCGAAGCGCAAGCAGCGAACAGCGAGCAGCGAGAGGCGGTGATCGACCATCCTCGATCAATCACCCTCGACCCTCAACCTTCGACCCTCAACCTGCCTCTCGAACTGCGCACCGATCTGCACCTGGCGGGAATCAACTCCGCCTTGCAACGTGCGCCGCGCGTCGAGACGGAATCGGTCGCGCTGCTGAAAGCGGCGCCAACGGTCATCGGCTGGAAACCTCATCGGCCAAAGATCCAAACCTACGGTTTGACCTTTCCCGAGGGCATCTCGTTCCTGCCGCCGCCGGAATCCAAGCCCGAGAAACTGGAAAAAATCGCTCCGCCTCAGGCCGATTCCGCCGACCAAGCGGAAGCCGCGTCGAAGCCCAAACAGTTGACGCGTCTCAAGCCGCCGAGCGACGCGCTGTCACTCGAAGACCGATTGTTCTATCTGTTGCAACCGCCGTTGCAAACGTGGCTCGCCGGGCAAGAACTGATCATGCCGTTCGAGCCGTTCCCGTTCCAATACGAAGGGATCGCCTGGCTATTTTCCCACGATGCGGCCCTGCTCGCGGATGAAATGGGCCTGGGCAAGACGATGCAGACGATCACGGCGATTCGCCTGCTGGTCCGCTCGGGGCAGGTGCGAAAGGTCCTGTTGGTCTGCCCGAAGCCACTGCTTCCGAACTGGCAGCGTGAATTTCGTCAATGGGCCGAAGAGCTTCCCTTCGTCGTCATCGAAGGTGACACCGAACGCCGCAAGCTGACCTGGACCATGCCCGGCGTTCCCGTCTTGATCGCCAATTACGAACTGCTGGTCCGCGATTTCGCCGCCTTTCCCGATGGCGAATTTCCTAAATTCGATCTCGTGGTTCTGGATGAAGCGCAGCGCGTCAAGAACCGGGAATCGCGCACGGCGGAAACGGCCCGCGCCATCCCCCGTAAACGGGCCTGGGCGCTGACCGGCACGCCGATCGAAAACCGTCCCGAGGAAATGGGCTCGCTCTTCGAATACCTGGAAATCATTCCGCCGCGCGGAAGTCCCGATTTGCGACAACTCCAGGCCCTCTCCAAAGAATTCGTCCTGCGGCGCACCAAAGACCTCGTCATGAAGGACATGCCGCCGCGGCTCGACAAGGACGAATTGATTGAACTCAGCCCGGCCCAGCGCATCGCCTATGACACCGCCGAAAAAGACGGCGTGATTCACCTCAACGAACTGGGCGAATCGATCAGCGTGCAGCATGTCTTCGAACTCGTGCTCCGGCTCAAGCAAATCACCAACTGGGACCCGCTCACCGGCGAAAGCATCAAGCTGGAACGCCTGATCGCCGACATGGAAGAAATCTCCGCCAGCGGCGGCAAGGCCATTCTCTTCAGCCAATGGACGAAATCACTCGACTGGTTGTACGAACACACCAAGCACTTCGGGGCACTGATTTATCACGGCGGCATCCCGCATAAACAGCGCGAACCCGTCCTCAAAAAATTCAAAGACGATCCGGATTCTCATCTGATCCTGATGAGCTACGGCACCGGAGCCGTCGGGCTCAACCTGCAATTCGCCGGGTATGTCTTTCTCTACGACCGCTGGTGGAACCCGGCCGTCGAGGACCAGGCCATCAATCGGGCGCACCGCATCGGCTGCAAAAGCCAGGTGATCGTGACGAAATTCATCTGCAAAGACACCATCGAAGAGCGGATCGACAAAGTGTTGCGCCAGAAGCGCGAACTCTTCGCCAGCATTCTCGGCGAAGGAGATAATTCCAATAAGTCGCTCAGCATGAACGCCGCGGAAATCTTCGGGCTGTTCGACCTGAAAGCCCGCCACGGCAACAAAACGCGGTCGATCGCGCCGAAAGCCCCGGAAGCCGCGTGAACCGCCGCCGGTTTTACGCCAGGGAGGCCTCAGTCGATCGCTGGTGACGCTGATCGTTTCGTTGGCAACGCGATGGGCCTTAATCGCGGAGTCTGTTGCGATTGATCAATCGCATAAATCTCATAATGATCGTCCGCCCTGTCCGCCAGGGATCGAGGCAGCAAGAATTCAAACCCATACAAGTTCCCCGCGTTTCGAAATGATCGGCTGGAATCGCGAATGACGCCGTCAATCGCGATCAGCAGGTCCGAGGGGTGTTCCGGTAAGTCGCTCGGATTCAACTTCCCCGTCACAAAACCTGGCGTCCACGGCTCAGCGTCGGCAGCATCGCAGGGGATTTGCCAATCGAGCCCTTCCGCGGCGATCGGCCGTGGATCGATCATAAAGCTGTCGATCGGCCGCCCATGCCATTCGGGATGAGTCGAGATTCCCGGGGGTGGCAGATCCAGGGGACGTTCTCCAAACAGCGACCATTGCCGCGCTGCCGACTCCGCCATCTGCGGAAACTCCGGTTCCACCACGGTCGACTGACCTTGGAAATGAAACGTCTTTCGCAGCCGCCGTTGATCCTGCCTGACCGAAATCCCGTCGATCTCAGACGCCAGTTCGATTCCCAGTATCTCTGCGATCGTGGGATACACATCGACCGACTCCACGTTTCGATCATCAATTTGTCCGGACGTCTGGCCGGGAAAATGAATGAACATCGGCACGCTCATCAGGTCGGCCAGGTTCTCTCGATCCGGAAGCCGCCGGGAATGACCCGGCCGAAACGAAACGCCATGATCGCCCGTCACGATGAGCAGACATTCTTCCATCAAACCCGTCGACTCCAGACGGTCCAGCAGCCGTCCGATGAATCGATCCACAAAACCGACTTGCAATCGATAACGATATTCGTTGCGCAGGACCGAGATCGGGTCGTCCAACCAGTCTTCGCCCAATTCCCCGCTCGTTCCCGCGGGAAATGCCGGCGCGGCCGTTTCCTGCTGGTATCGTTCTCCCGTGGGATGATAGGACCATGAGTAATGCGGCAAGACGACGTGCAGAAAATGAAATCGAGGACGCTCCGACGTGCGCAGGCAATCAAGAAAATGATCCAGCTGACGGTTTCGCTGTTCGTTGCCGGGATAATTGAATAAGCCTTCGGTCAAGTCCTGTTCGTCGTCGGGGAGTCGCAAGGAATAGTCGGGAACGCCGTACCAGGACAATGGAATCATCGGCAAATCGAACGGCGTGTCGCGGGGTAAGACTAATTGAGGATAGACCGTGGCTAAGGTGGCGACGAGACCGCGGAGTTTCTCCCAGTGCGTTCGTGTTCGTTGAGCAAACTTGCGCACGGACCTCGGACACAAGCGCGTCACCGGTTCGAACACCGCCAGATCATAGACCTGCGTCGCTTCCAGGGTTTGCAACAGGTTGCCGGGATAAAACTCCCCCAGCGGACTGCGTTCCACCACCGGAAATCGCCCGGACAGAATCGCCGGCACAGCAACGTCCGTGCGCGGATGAACGCTGGTCGCGTGGCGATACCACGTGGATGACTTGGCCAGCCTGGCGAATTGCGGCCAATGCGCGGCATCGAGCTCCCTCCGGTCGTTCATTAACGTCGTGCCGCTGAATTCATCGAACACGACCATCACGATCGGCACGGGATTCTCCACGGCGATCCGCTCCGGCAGTGCCGTTTCCGTGTGATGAAACTGCGCGAACTGCCAGATTAGCCAGACAGGAATCGCCGCCACGCCGAACGAGGCGGCCGTCAACCACGACCGAAACCATTCCGCTCGCTGATAAAGTTTTCCTGCTCCCCAGGCGCCGCAGGCCGCCAACGGAAGTACGATCTCTGCGGAATGCCCCCAACGATTGAGCCAGGCGGCCGACGCATACGGGCGCAGCAGCGACAAGCCCAATAAACCAAACAGAACCATCAGCACCATGTTGCGCCCCCGCCCTTGCAGCCAGAGCGAGATCAGAATCACCAGCCGATCGGCGACCCAGCATGCGATCGGAAACATGGCCGTCAACAAAATCCCCAGTGAGATCAGTTCTCGCAGGCCAAATTGCTGATCATGAAGATAGACACGCTGCCGCATGAGCGCTGAGAACAGCGGCACCGTGACTGCAAAATTCCACAGCGAGAACAGATGGAGTGTGCGCAGACTGAAGAAAGGCGATAAATCGCCGGACGCTCCATCGGACGCGGCACTCATCGACCGCACGCCAGACTCGGTTTCGGGACCGCAAAAAACAGCGTGCGCTCGCCCGAGGGAAGCGTTTCACGACGGCGGATTTCAAAATTCCGGCAAAGCTCGACTTCCAGTCGGTCCAGGGAATAATCGTCATACTGATCCCGTTTGTTTCTCAGCAACGACTGAACCATGGCGTCTCGTTTGGAGGGAAATTCTAGCACCAATTCCGCCTGCAACCCCGACAGCCAATCCATCACCTCGGGAAGCGGGATATTCGCGCTGAGCACGAGATGATGAATCAAGCCCAAACAGAGAACTAAATCTGGCCGTCCCCGTTCCTCCAATCGCCTGCGCTCGCGACCGCGCCAGCCTTGACCGGGAGACTGATTGGCCAAATCGACACAGAGCGGAAGGACCGGCGCGCCATCGGTGCGCGACTGACGATATAGCCGGTCGATGCAGCCATGATCCTGATCCATTCCCACGACCGTCGTTGCCGACTCGCCGGCAATTCGCGAATAGCATCCGTCATTGCAGCCGATATCCCACACCAGTCTGCGTGGTTTTTGTTGGCACACCTGCCGAACAAATTCCATTTTAATGCGACGATCGTCGGCGACGTGCGGCAGGGCGTCGTTGTACTCAGTCCATTGAGTCCGCGGCGGCGACCACTCAAGCCGCTCCACCAGCGCTGTCAGCTTCTTCAACATCTGCTCGATGAAGGACGTTTGAAATCCGCTGACGCGGAGTTCGCGCACCGTGCTGGTCGAAAACCCCTGGCTGCGCTGCTCCAGCAGCGATTGCAGCCAGCCGTGCGTGAACACGCCGGAACGCAGCATGTCCCGCCAGCGCATCCACTGCAAGAATTGCTGCGCGGAAATTCCTTCCAATTGGGCCCGCAATACAGGCTGAAAATGCACCTGCCGATAGGCCTGCAACAGGAGCGGAAACAACATCAGTTCGCAAAACTGACGATAGGCGGACCACGGTTCCCCCGGAACCTGCTCGGTGAACGATCCGATGTCGATAAACACCGGCTGAGTCCCGCGAAACTGCACGTTGTAGGGAGACGCGTCTTTCAGCACCAAGCCCGCCCCGAGCGCCTTCGTCATGATTCGCAGATGCAAGAGCGCCGCCTCGCGCAACATCCCGAACGACCACTCATACGGATAGCTCACGAACGGAATCGGCTCATGCCGTAACAAGCCCGCGAAACTCGCCGGCAACTGCCTCTCCTGGCATTCGCTCGCCGACAATTCTTCCGTGCCAACGATCTGCCCTGCCGCCGTCATCTCTCGAAAAAACGGTTCTTGCGAGACGCGACGCCAGACCGACAACGACTCCGCGTTCATCAAGCGCAACACTTGATCGCCGCAGTTCGCCACCCGTGACGAGCGATCGCGAAACGAACCCGGTTCGAACTTCATCCGCAGGGATTCGCGGGGGGAACCGCCGAGTCCTGAGGAGAATTCATCGCGGTCGACGTCGCTCGGCTGCCAAGATACTGCTTCCATAGAAATCGTCCGACCACGACAACTCCGCCGAACCCGCCCACCAGCGCCTGCAACAACAGACTCCCCGCGCTCGGATCGAAGTAGGCCAGCGGAAATATCATGTGCTATTCCTTTCTGAGCGCGATCAATTCTTTGTCAGCGACAACATGCATCAGCGGCCCGAGAAAAAAATGCGCGTGATTCTTAAACCATCGCGGCCGGGAAATGTTTCGAAAAAAACAGCAACCTCACGAAAATTCGCTCCTTTGAACTAAATCCCCGGTTGCGGCTGGGAATGAACGACTTGTTCATTTGCTGAACTGACAATTCAGTTCGATCAATTGCCAGACATTTGCCGCCGACCCGACCCTGCATGCGATCTTCCTTCGCGAAGCTCGCCGCGGAGGACTGAACGACTGTCACTGGCCAATCGCAGCCGGTAAAATCGAGACGCGCTCCCGACGTCGTTTTGATGCTGATCTGGAAACGGCTCCGCCATGCTGAGATCCTTCCTCGCTTGGGCCACCCTGTGGACGGTCCCCTGCGGCGCCTCATTCGCGCAGGACGCGTCGGAAAACCCACCTCCGCCGACGCATGCCAACGTCGCCTATGGACCGTATAACAGAAACGTCCTGGATCTCTGGCTGGCGGAATCGCAAACCCCGACTCCGATACTCGTGTCGATTCACGGCGGGGGGTTCCTCGGAGGAAAACCAGCCGTCGCCGCCGACTTGCTGCGAGAGTGTCTGAGCTCCGGCATTTCCGTCGCCGCGATCACGTATCGATTCTCTTCGGATGCCATCGCCCCGGCTTCGTTTCATGACGCCGCTCGAGCCGTGCAGTTCCTGCGCTCTCATTCCAAACAATGGCGGCTTGATCCGCGTCGCGTCGCCGCCTCCGGCGAATCCGCCGGCGCGGGCCTCTCGCTCTGGCTCGGCCTGCATGACGATCTGGCCGATCCGCAGGCGGCCGATCCCGTGCTGCGCGAATCGAGCCGGCTGACTTGCGTCATCGCCGGCGCCGCGCAGACTTCCTACGATCCTCGCTTCATCCGGCGGCTGATTCCCGAAGCGGAGACCTACAGGCATCCCGCCCTCGCCCGGTTGTTCGACATCAACCTGGACGATCTCGACAACTTGCCCGACGAGAAGTACCGCTTGATGGCGGAAGTTTCACCCCTCAATCATCTCACCCCAGACGATGTGCCGGTGCTGTTTCTGTACGAAGGACGGCTCGATCAGCCCGTGACCGATCTGCGCATCGGCATCCACCACGCCCGCTTCGGCGCGGCACTCAAGCCACAGATGGATCAACTGAAAATCCGCTGCGTGGTCCAAGCCGGCGGAGAGGTTTTAGGAGGTGGCCAGCCCGTATCGACCATCGAGTTTTTGAAACAAGAGTTCGGCAGGAGGCCCGAAGCGAATCACCTTCCCCCCGGCCCATAGCTTCGTCGGGTGCGTCGTAAGGCACCATACGAAACTTCAATTAACGGGGAACCTTGAAACACTGGCGGCCCAAAGCCGCCGCCAGTGGCGCCCATTCACCTCACCTGACCTCAATCAGTCAGGTTGTTGAAGAGCACTTGTTTTTATCACCGACAGTAGCACCCGACGTCAGACCGGCTGAGCTATTGAGGCAGGGCTACTTCTTCTCTTCGACATTCTTCCAGAACTCTGCTGCCGGTTTGTCATTGATCGTCTCCAAGGTCTTGATGGAACGGATCACATCAGTATCACTCTCGGATTTGAAGTCGCAGAAAACTCTTTTCAGAGGCATGTCTTTCAGAAGGGAAAGATCGGGAACCTTAGTAAAATTGCAATGCAAGTCGTACAGTCTCATCCCTTTGATCGGCGACAGGTCTGCGACATTTGAATCCCCGAAGATCAAGACATCGAGGGGCATCCCTTGAAGCGGTGTCAGGTCAGCGACCTGTGTGGAACTGAAATTCAGATTCGTCAGCTTCATCCCTTTAAGCGGGGACAAATTGAACAACTTTCCTTGCTTGAGTCCGCTGCCACGACATTCCAAATACTTCAATTCGGTAAGCACCTTCAGCGGCGAAATGTCCGTCACGTTGTCCGTGAAGAATTGCAGGCCGAGAACGACACCATTGGTAATGGCTGGCGTCACCTTCCCGTCAAAGCCCGGATTCAACTCTATCAGCTTTTGACGGACTGCTTCAACTTGCTGCTGAGCAGGCATGGCAGCAACTTCCTTGGCCCACGACCCAAATTCGGGAGTCTGGAAGTATGACGGCTTCTTTTTCTTCTGCTGCTCCTCAACTTCCTTCCAGAACTCGGCAGTAGGTTTGCCATTGATCTCTTCTAAAGACTTGATGGAACGAAGTAGTTCGGTGTCTCGTTCAGGCTTGAAGTCACAGGTGAGATGCGTCAGCGGCATATCTTTGATGAGCGTTAGGTCCGATATCGGTGACTTGTTGCAGTGCAGGTAGTGTAGAGGATGTCCCTTTAGTGGAGACAAATCGGAAACCGAAGTATCTACCAAGACCATTGCCCACAACTTCTGCTTCTTCAGCGGCGTCAGGTCGGTCACTGCGTGTGAATGAGATATATTCAGTTCGTTCAATTCCATTCCCTCAAGCGGTTTCAGGTCAGCAACCCGCGTCCCACCTATGAACAACCACTTCAAAGGCATTGCCCTTAATGGTGACAAGTCTTTTACATTAGTCCAGTTAAGATTCAGCCTGGAAAGCGGCATTCCAACCAAAGGCGAAATGTCTTCTATTTGATGGTTGGCTACGCAATTCAGTTGAGTTAGTTGCATATCCTTCAGCGGCGACAGGTCAGCAAGATTTCCTCCGGGACTGTTCTCCCCTTCAGTGCCACCACAGCTTAGAACCTTGAGTTCTGGGAATGCCCGCACGGGAGAGATGTCAGTAACCTTGTCGGTCAAGAATCTGATTTCCCTGACCACGCCATTCTCGATCTTGGGCGTACCGTTCCCTTCATAATCAGTCACCTTCCCATCAAAACCCGGATTCAACTCCATCAGTTTCTTGCTGACGGCCACCACCTGTTGCTCGGCGGAAAGCTTTTGCGTATCGGCGACCCATTGTTGGAAGGCCGGAGAATTGAAGTCGGTGAGCGGTTTGGCGAACGGAATTGGTTTGCCGAACTCGCCAGCATCATATTTTCTCCAGAACTCGTCGGGCGAAAACTTGTCTGTGTAAGAAGTCCCGATTGACTTGAGACTCTTCATGCTTCGGATTACGCCGATGGACCTGTTGATGTTCTTGGGTGTAATCTGGATCTCGATTAAGTTCATCCCTTCCAATGGCGACAGATCAGCAACGGCCGTCGCCTCGCAAAACAGTCCTGTAAGTGGCATTCCTTTGAGCGTCGAAAGATCATTAATCGGGGTTCTCGAACAATCGAAGCGGGTCAATCGTAATTTGCTCAACGGCGAAAGATCCACAACGGAAGTGCCCTGACAAAAAAACTGCGTCAAGAGAGGAAGGTCTTGCAAGGGTGACAAGTCCACGATTGGCGTGTCGGTGCAAAACAGCGACTTGACTTGCATTCCCCTCAGAGGAGATAGGTCAGACAACTTCCCCTTGCCGGGCTGCTTGGCTGTTAGGCCGAGGATCTTCAAGCCAGTTAGAGCACGCACGGGAGAAATGTCTGTTACATCGTTCAAATAGAATCCAACCAACGTGACGACACCGTTCTGAATATGTGGCTGTCCCTTCCATTCATTGCCGGTCAAGGTGCCGTCAAACCCCGGATTGAGTTCCATCAACTTCTTGCTGACGGCTTCAACCTGCTGCTCGGCAGGCATCGCAGCGATTTCCTTGGCCCACGGCCCAAACTCGGGAGTCTGGAAGAACAACGGTTTCTTTGTCTCGTCAACCAACGGAGCAGGCTTCGCCCCGACCAACGCCGACTTCTCATCCAGCGGCACCAGTTTCGCCTTGATGGGCGTTTTCCCACCGGACTTCATCTCGAACTCTTGTCCAAAGACGTTGAATCCGTCCTTCTCGACCTTGAGCCGATGCTTGCCGGGATCGACTGAAATAGAAACCGTTCCGTTGCCACCCTTCTGGCTGATTTCGACCTTCCCTTCGGCATCCAAGACCTGCACCAGAGCATCCGGCTGATCGACTTCCACGATCAAGGTACCGTCTTTGCTTTTCATCGAAATGATAAAGGCCGCCAGAACCACCAATCCGAGAAAGCCAGCCGCAACTGCACTGTAGAGAAACCGCTTGTTTCCTCGTCCGGCTCCCAACAACCCCGGCTTAATTGCTGCTTTGGTGGGAATCGACGCCTGACTGTCACGACTTATTCGAGGCTTTGTAGCACCAATGTCGAGGGTGGTATTGGCGAATGGATCAACACCGGCGGGAGCAAATTCGCTGCTGCCGAGCTTCTCCAGAGCGGCGATCACTCCTGCCATCGTCTGGTAGCGAT
>JAXMBR010000057.1:0-20418 GCA_046349715.1 Planctomycetaceae bacterium
TCACGCCCCTCCGCTGCGAGGGTGAAAACTGCAAAATCCCCTGTTCCTGCGCCGCGATGGAGCACGGTTATGGCGAGGTTCGGTATGATCGGTGTTGCGAATTGATCTTCGTTAAAACGCTTGGTCGGCTTCAAATCAGATGTCTGTTCCCCCGATTGTGTCTCGTCCTTGGTTCGGCCCGGCGGCGATCGCCGTCACGGCCTGGATCGCGATCGTCGCAGCCATCGATCCGGCGGGAAGCTATCCGAGCCTGCTGCAGGGGCCCGGACTGACGGTCGACGAAAGCTTCAACGTCCAGCAGGGCGTCTATCTGGCGGAATGCGTACGGCACTATGGTCTGGGACTGCTCGACCTCGAAAGTATTCGCGAGGTGTTCGACGGCAAACTTTATCTCGCTGATCACCCACCGCTCGGCCGGTTATGGCTGGGTTGGCACCACCAGGCGGCGTGGTCGCTGGCGCCCCCGGCGGAACCGGACGGCATCATCGTGACGGCGTGCGCGCGCACCGGGTCGGCCACGGCGCTGGCCTTGACGATCTTGCTGATCGGTTGGTTTACGGGCAAGACTTTTGGCCCGCTGGCCGGCCTGCTCGCCGCCGCGATTTTGCCGCTCATGCCCCGCATCTGGGGACATGCCCATCTCGCCTCGTTGGAGACGATCACCAATCTCACTTGCACGGCGGCCGTCCTGGCCATGGCTCACGGTTGGAATCAATCGACTCCGCCCACCGTGCGTGCTTCGTTGCTGGCGGGCGCGTGGCTGGGATTGGCGTTCCTCACGAAAATTCAAGCGATTTTTCTGCCGCTCTCGATGATCGTCTGGGCCATATGGCGTTGGCGGACAAATTCCTGGAAACCCTTGCTGCTGTGGGGGCTGGCCGCGGGAGCCGTCTTTTTTCTCGGTTGGCCCTGGTTGTGGCTCGATCCAATCGGGCATGGCTACGCCTATTTCGCGCGGACGACGGCGCGGGCGACGCTGTCGGTCTGGTATTTCGGAATGAAGTATTCCGATCGCGAAGTTCCCTGGCATTATCCCTGGGTGATGTTCGCGGCGACGATTCCGCTGACGACTTTGTTCGCCGGGGGATTTTCGTTATTTCGGTGGTCGACCAAAATCGCTCATTCGCCGCAGGAACGGAGTGCCAGGTTATTGCTGCTTGGCAACATCGTGCTGCCGCTCGTGGCGTTTTCGCTCCCAGGCGTCGCCGTGTATGACTCCGAGCGTCTGTTCCTGACCGTGTTTCCTTTTTGGGCGATCCTCGCAGCGCATGGCGTCACACAATTGCTCGACGTGATTCCCAGCGGCTGGAAACGAAACATCGCGGTTGGCATGCTCGCGATCGTACTGCTGTTTCAAGGGGCAACTCTCATCGCCCTGGCGCCCTGCTCTCTGGACGACTACAGCCGCCTGGTCGGTCAGGCGCAGGGAGCAGAACATCTCGGCCTCGAAACCTGCTATTGGGGAGATGCCGTCACCCGCGACTTGCTCGAAGACGCGGTGGCACACGTCCCTGAAGGAGGCGAATTGCTGGTTTCGCCGGTGCTCCATTTGTTCCAATTGGAAGATCTGCGGCAGCAGTCGCCCATTCTCCGCCGGCATCAAGTGATGTTGGCGCCGTACCAAGGAACCCCTCGGCCGGGACAGTTTCTGCTCATTTTTCGACGCCGAGCAGACCTGCCGGACGAATTGCGATTCGGCCCGCACAATGCGGAACTGATGGCGGAAGTCCGCCGGCAGTCCACGCAGCTGGCGGGTCTGTACCGTTTTCTTCCCGACTCGCCCCCTTAGCAGCGCTTTCAAACGCGTTGGAGAGACCAGCATGCCCGGCCGATCCCTGACGACACCCCAGATTGAAACGTTTCAGCGGGAGGGATATCTCGTCATTTACGAACTGCTCGATGCGGCAGAAGTCGAACTATTGCGACAAATCGCCAAGGCCGATCAGGTCCTGGCACAACAGGCGGTCAGCCGGGCGGACGGCGAGGGAGGGGCGATCAAAGTCGTCGTCAACAATGAGTTGGCAGACGACACGATCTACGGTGCGTTGGCCCGCAGTCGCCGCATTGTTGAGCCGATGCGGCAACTTTTAGGCGACGAGGTTTACCACTATCACCACAAAATGATCTTGAAAGAAGCGCGCGTCGGTGGCGCCTGGGCTTGGCATCAGGATTACGGCTATTGGTACAACAACGGCTGTCTCTGGCCCGACATGGGGAGTTGCCTGATCGCGGTCGATCAGGCAACTCGCGAAAACGGCTGCCTGCAAGTCGTCCCCGGCTCACACCGTCTCGGCCGCATTGATCACGGCAAAGTCGGCGAACAGACGGGAGCCGACCCGGAGCGGGTCGCAGAGATCGTGCAGCGACTGCCGATTGTCGATTGCGAATTGCCGCCGGGCGCGGCGATTTTCTTTCACGCGAACGTGCTCCACAGGTCCGACCAGAACCATAGCGACCGGCCGCGATGGGCGTTCATCTGCTGCTACAACACGAAACACAACGACCCGTACAAAGAGTCGCGTCATCCCCGCTACTCGCCGCTGGAGGTCTGGGACGACGATCGCGTGCTGGAAATCGGCAAGCGGCAATGGGCGGCGATGCAGCGCTGAACCAATCGGTTCATTGCACTTCAATCCGCGCCCCGTCGTTCTTGGCCGATACGACGCGCACTCGGCAATCCGCCCATTGAGCCGACTTACTGATGTCAGCCGCAACCGACTGCCCGATCGCTGCGTTTGGACACAAAGCGAACAGCGTCGGCCCCCAGGAGGTCTGGCCGACCCCTTCAATGCCGGCGACGCGAAGCTTCTCGGCTAAGGCCGCCATCCGCGGATTGGCGATGACGCCGCCCTGGTGTGACGAAAAGTATTGGCCGACTTGCTGGCCAAACCTCGAGACCGCGGCGCTGAAGGCCGAAAAGTCCGCATCAGCCAGCGCGGGCAGCAACTTGGTGCAGATCAGCAGACAGTAGTCGCTCAATTCGACCGCCGTCATGGCCGGAGACTCGTTGAAAAATTGCTTCTCCCTCTCGCCCGACAGGCCTTCATCGTCCTGCGGAGTGATCAGCACGATGCGCCAGTCGACGGGGAATTCATGCCGGCCGGTGGGCACGGCAAAGTCACTTCCCGCCGGTTTTCCACCATCCGTGATCAATGCCCCGGACTGAAATCCAAGGGTGCCGATGGACGAGCGCACTCCTCGTTGCAGCCGCCGCGCCAGTTCCATGACGGAACAGTCTTCATCGTCGCGCAGCCGATCGATTCCCGAGGCCAGGGCCAATCCCAACTGCGTTCCCGACCCTAATCCGGCGTGCGCCGGAATTTCCTCATGAACGACAATTTCCCAGTGGGGCTCGCCGTCAAGTTGCCGCAAGTTGCTGAGAAATTGCTGGATGCGTTCCGTCGTGAACGGGGAAGCGGTGATGTGATCGGCCTCGGCGGCGCGAACGGACAGCACAAACCCCGGCTGATCGATCATCAAGCCGACGCCTCCGTAGCGCCGACGACCGGGTTCACCACGCACTACCAAACCAAAATGGAGCCGCGCCCCCGTGCTGATTGTGACTGTCTTCATCATTTCTTCAGAATGACGCACCGACGCAAACAACGCAATTCTTCTGACGGGTTTCGGACTCCGATTTTTGACGATGGCTTACCGAAACCGCTACGGCTCATCACGCCTCCGCAATTGAGCGGCAATAGGTGATCGGCCCCTCGCCGCTTCCCGGAAAATTATGCCTTCCCAAGCCGTTTCCTCGAAAAGAATTGAAACGTTTCTGACCAGCAACGACGAGGGTTTTAACGAAGAGAATTGCCAGACAAATTGTCACGGGCTCGCTGGCCCAATCAGTCACCAATCAGAATTCTGACGTCACGCGCCGCCGACGCACGAATCCACAATCGCTGATCCTCGGCGTCGTACCACCAGCTTCGCGGAGCTTGCTCCCACTCGGTTTGGCTCGACGAGCACTCGATGGGCTGTTCATTCATCCGAATGTTTTGCGGCTTTTCCGCCTTCCAAATGCGCAGAATCGTGTCCTTCACGGGGCCGTCGCTCAGACTCACGACAAGGTGTTGTTCGCCAGGTTCGACGGCGACGAACGTGCGGTCTCGGGAAGCCTCGGGAGGAAACTGCTCATGATCCCAGACCACGGCCTGCGAGGCGGCTTTTCCAGGATAAATATCGAGCGTTCGCCAGCCTTTGGACGACGGACCCCCGTGCCCGACCGCATTGTTGGTCACGTCCAGGCACAAGATTGCCCCCTGTTTTACAAACAAGGGGCTGCGATCTTCCGGCACCTGGACGGTGTGAGACACTCCCCCGTGATACGACTCGCCATTGTTCCAATAATCGAGCCAATCGCCCTCGGGAAACACGATCTCGCGCTGGGGCTCCGGATCCGACATCACCGCCACAAGCAATACGTCGGACAAGAGGAATTCGTGTTTCCCCGGGCCGGTCTGCATCAACCGGCCTTCCCGCTGGCTCGCTTGAATCTGCTGCGAATAAAAAAAGGGCACCAGTTCCTGATGCAGCCACAGGTACTTCCGAAAAACGTCAAAAAACTCTGCATCAAATTTCCAAGGTCGATGTTCATCATGTCCGCCGATCAAAAAGAACGGGGTCAGCGCATTAGCTTGGATCCAGCGCAGGTACAGCAGCCGCGGCATGCCCGGATTCTTCGGGACGCTTTGGTATCCGCCCGTGTCCGAACTGACCGAGGGATATCCCAATTCGAGCGCTCGAAAGGCGCTGCGCAATGCTTCATCGAATCCCTTGTCTGTCCACGAATGCCGCTGATCCCCCACCCAAGTCAGCGGAGCGGCGTCAAACGGTGCATGCGCCTGGTCAGAACGCGTGTTGGCGATATCCACAGAGCGCACCATCGTGACGAAGTCGGTGCGCCAACTGCGGCTGTAATGCAGCGTGTCCCGGTAATACAGGTCCATGTAGTCGCGGACGGTCAGGATGCCGCGCGAAGTTTTTCTCGGCGTCAGCAGAAACATCTCGGCCGAACCGTCCATCTTCCAACCGTCGACGCCGAGCGCGAGCGTGCGGTCCATAATCCGATGCCACCACGCGACGGCTGCGGGATTGGTGTAATCGATCAGGGCTCCGTTCCCCTTCCACCAGCGGATCGGCGCACCGTCATTCACGAAGTATCCTTGCTCCTTGCCGAAGGCATAGAGATCCTCGTCGTCGCCGGCGGCATCCGACAGACTGTCCGCGGTGTTGATGAAATTTGTCATCCACAACACCAGCCGAACGTCCCGGGCGTGCAGGGCCTCGATCATCTCGCGAGGCTTGGGGTACCTCTGTTCGTCAAATCGGAAATTGTTGTGCTGCGTTGACCACGGACTGTCGATCAGGATCGCCCCCAGCGGCAAATCGTGATCTCGGCAGCCGTCAACCAGATCCCAGACGGCAGCGGCGGTGTTGACGTCGTCTTCCCACATCCGTAGCCGAAGCGATTACTTTGGCGAGCCACGGCAGGGCCGCCGAAGCCGTTCAGAAACAAACCGATCTTCGCCGCCGGGTCGTCCGCGAGACTCGGAGGGCTCTGCGAAAGGACTGGTCAAAAAAACGCCCACCTGACGAAACCGGCTGCTAATCGGCACACGATCATTTCCCAACAGATCGCGCCGCTGATCCTGTCGAGAATTGTCGCGTGCGGCGGACTGGCATCAATGGAGTGCGTGCAAGAACGCCCTCAACTCGTTCCACCGGGGCTACAGCAATAGCCCTGCCGGGCCTGACAGCGCCGCCGGGTCGAGTCACCGCTTCTCGAGTTCTTACCACAAATCTTCCAGCCGCTGCTGGTTTGTCAGCAAACGCTGGCCGATGGGGAACTGTTTCGGGGCCCGGATTTCAGAATCCGCAGCTAAATACGATGACCCTGATAAAGTCCTTCGATTCCGATATGCGGTCCCAGATCATCGTCTTCACCGAGCTTCAACGCTTGCCAATAGGCCGATTCGATCGCATCGAAATGTTGTAACAGTCCGCTGAGATCCAAGTGAAACCCAGCGCCGCCCGCTGGCGGCCGTCCTGGCAAAGCCCCGCCCTGGAATTCCGTGCGTGAGGCAAACAACGTCATCTCCCACACGCCGTCCGCTTCGCAGATGTGACATCCCAGCGGAGACAGGGCCTCATAGGTGGAAAAATGCTCGGCCAGGAGATCACCCAGCGAGGCGGCCCATTCCGGCGGGGATTCATCAGCAAAGCCTTGTCGAAGATATTCCGGGAACAACACTGTCAGCGCAAGGGCCGTCAGCTCGCAGAACGATCAAAGCATTTTTAATGCCATCGCGAGTTTTCCAGCCATCTCCTTCCAAAGCCCGGCGGCCGCGACGACGGAGATACCTGACCAAAACCGCGAAAATCGTCAGGAAAACTGGCCGTTTGCTCGTCGCCGCCGACTTCCCAGCGGTCTGCAAAGCAGTCGCTAGTTCTTGTCGAGCCGTGCGCAGGACTCGTCGACATTCTGAAACATCTCTGTTCCATTTACAAACGCCGCGATAAGGCCGGAAAACTGCGCCGGGACTGCACAACAGCCTCAGCGATCGGCGAAACGTTCGGCTAAGGCCGGACAATCGACAAATTCCCACCCGCGGCGCGAAGGGCGGCCGTCCAACCGGGGCGGGCACTAAAAGAGGAACGCTCCGTGGCTCCGGAGGACCCGGGGACACGGAGCGTCGATCGGCAGAAGCGTGAAGAGGTTGAAATCGGCGGTGTTAATCGGTCAGCAACTGGTCAATCATGCGAATTGCCGCCGGACCGACCAGCACCACGAAAATTCCGGGAAAGATAAACAGCACCATGGGAAACAGCATTTGCACGGCGGTCTTCTGAGCTTTTTCTTCGGCGATTTGCCGGCGTTTGACGCGCATGGCGTCGGACTGCACGCGCAAGGCCTGGGCGATCGACGAGCCGAATTTGTCCGCTTGAATCAGGATCGCCGCGAGCGCCTTCACGTCGTCCACGCCGCTGCGGACGCCGAGGTCATGCAGCACGTCACGACGGTTTCGTCCCATCTGCAATTGCAACAGCGAAAGATTCAGTTCCGTACACAATTCCGGCGCCGTATCGTTCAATTCCTCGGCAACGCGACGCATGCCCGCATCGAGGCCCAAACCGGCTTCCACGCAGACGACCAGCAGGTCCAGGGCGTCCGGCATCGAGAGGAAGATCTTTTTCTGACGTTGCGATTTGATGTACCACAACACGACCTCCGGCAGGTAAAACCCCGCGCCCGCCGCCAGGCCAATGGACGTGTACCCGTATTGGGTGGCTCCATACTTCCAGAGGCCGAAACCGCCGCCCAGCAGCGCGCCGCAGATGAGCGCCGAAAATTTCAGCGCGAGATAAAGCTGGGGTGCCGAAGAATTGGGGAATCCGGCGTTGGCCAGCCGGACCTTCAAGGCGTTCTGTTCGATTTCCGACTTGGATTCCAACGCTTTGGAGAGTGCGGGAGCGGCCTTTTCAAAGACTCCGCTCACGCCGCCGCTGTTGGCCTCGCCGCGCTTGTCGCCCCGCAGATTCGGGTTGCGCAGTTCGTTCAAGCGCTCGAGCGCGCGGTCTTCTTTGCCGGAAAACAAGCCCATCAAGGCCCAGATGCCGGCTCCAACGGCAATCGCGGCGACCCACGGGAGCAACAATGCATAGTCCATGATGATCGTTCTTTGGAAGAGAGTCTCGAATTCGCCAGATGCAACCGAGTCGTACGGTCGGCCCCGTTACACCTTGATGTCGATGATTTTCTTGATGGCGATGGCGCCGAAGATCTGCATCACAATGCCGACCCCCACCATCTTCCGGCCCAATTCGGTGGTGAACAGCAGCATCACGTATTCGGAGTTGAGGTAATACACGGCGATGAAAATCGCGATCGGCATGGCCATCAGCACGGCCCCGCTCAAGCGGCCTTCGCCGGTGAGCGCCTTCACCAACCCCAGGATTTTGAATCGTTCGCGGATGACATAGCCGATCTTGTCGAGAATTTCGGCCAGATCGCCGCCGGTCTGACGCTGAATGGCGACGGCGGTGACGAAGAACTTCAAGTCGAGGTTCGGCATCCGTTTCAACATATTTTTCAACGCCGCCTCGATCGGAATTCCCAGGTTCTGCTCTTCATAGGCGATCTGAAATTCCGTGGAAATCGGAGCCGGCATTTCTTCCGACACCAGAAACAATCCCGAGTTCAAGCTATGGCCGGAACGGAGCGCGCGGGCCAACAACTCCAGCGCGTCGGGAAGTTGGGATTCGAACTTGTGAAATCGGCATCGTCGCCGCCACCACAGCCAGACTAACGGGACCAGTCCTGTTAAAAAAGAAAAGACCGGGTACAACGGAGCGGGCGCATTTCCGACCATGGCCAGCACCGCGCCGACGACCGCGGAGACAGCCGACAACAGCAAAAAGATTTCCAGTTTGACCGGGGAATCCGCCTGCTCGAAAAACAGATTCAGGTTTCCGAATTTGGACGAAAGTTTCCCGACGGCAGCCGTCATCGCCCCGGCGCCGGCGCTCACCAGGTCATCCTTCATGATGCCTTTGCTCTCGCCGTCGCCCATGCGGATGCCGGCGAGCACCTCCAGTCGATCTTCCGCCTTGGTGGCCCGCAGATCTCTGGCATAACTGAAGATCACGGCCGCCAGCGCCGCCGCGCCGACGAATGCCGCTAAAGAGACGATGAGGATCGGGTCCATGAGAATTGTCCAATGACTGTTCGGCAGTGTTTGGTGGTGAGTCGTCAGTCTTCAGGAACATGCCGCAATCGTTCGATTGCAGCCGGATTTACCGTCCCAGTACGCGGTGCGAGAACAGGTTGCTCGGCAAACGGACTCCCGCTTGCTCGAGGCGAGACATGAACGCCGGCCGAACCCCGGTGGCTTCGAAGTGCCCATGCGCCTTGCCATTTTCGTCGACGCCGTCTTGATGAAACAAGAACACGTCCTGCATCACGACGGTCTCCTGTTCCATGCCGACGACTTCGGTGACGTGCGTCATCTTGCGCGGACCGCCTTGAAGTCGCTGAACTTGAATGATCAAGTCGGCGGCGGCGGCGAATTGTTGCCGCAACGCTTTCATGGGAATTTCAAATCCCCCCATCGAGATCATCGTCTCCAATCGCGAGACGGCGTCGCGAGGCGTATTAGCGTGAATCGTCGTCATCGAACCTTCGTGGCCGGTGTTCATGGCTTGCAACATGTCCAGCGCTTCCGCGCCGCGGCATTCGCCGATGATCACTCGATCGGGACGCATACGCAGGGCGTTCTTCACCAGGTCGGTCGCGGTGACGCGGCCCTTGCCTTCAATGTTGGCCGGACGCGTTTCCAATCGCAGAACGTGATCTTGCTGCAATTGCAGTTCCGCCGCATCTTCGATGGTGATGATGCGGTGGTCGTTCTGAATAAAGCTCGACAGTGTATTGAGCAGCGTCGTTTTGCCGGAACCGGTGCCCCCGCTGATGATGATGTTCAAGCGGGCTTTGATCGCACCTTCCAGGAGCAGCGCGATTTCCGGCGTAAACGCTCCAAATCGCAACAAGTCTTCCAGGCCCAGCGGTTTGGACCCGAAGCGGCGAATCGTCAGCGAAGGGCCGTCGAGCGCCAAGGGAGGAATGACCGCGTTCAAGCGGGAACCGTCCGGAAGCCGGGCATCGACCATGGGTGACGTTTCGTCGACACGGCGTCCAACGCGGGAGACGATTCGGTCCAGGATCTGCAAGAGATGTTGATTATCTCGGAACGTGACCTCGTGCTTGATGATCCGCCCGTTCTTTTCCACAAAGACGTTTTTCGGGCCGTTGATCATGATGTCCGCGATGCCCGGTTCCTTGAGCAGGATCTCCAGCGGACCGAAGCCGAAGGTTTCGTCCAGTACTTCTTCGATCAGCCGTTCCCGTTCCGAACGGTTGAGCAGCGGGTTTTCGGTATCGCAAAGGTGTTCGACCACCAGGCGGATTTCTCGTCGGAGCGTATCCCCCTCGAGGTCGCCCAAGCGCGTCAGGTCGAGTTTTTCCACGAGTTTTCCGTGGATCAGCCGCTTCAAACTCTCAAAGTCGAGTTCAGTGGAGGTTCCGCGAGCTTGTCGTGAGGGGGTGACGTTCGGAGCGGCCATTTTGTCAGAACACCTTCATTACGAACAAGTTGTGTCGATTATTCCGCGGATCGACGGAAACGCCCGACGTGCCGATTGAGGCTTACCTGGGAAAACGTAGCTCATAAAACGGGATGTTGCGGGTTGGAAACACGACCGCCAGGAAACTTTGGATTCCGAGGACAGGGTTTCGCCGTAAAATTACGTCGATGGGAGAAACTTTGACGCCTACGGTGACTTGTCAGATTGTTCCGGATTTGCCACGACTGGCGACTCTTCCGGTTAAAGCCGTTGAACCTGGCACAGTCCTGCGGAATTTTGACCGCTGGTCGATCCGATTCCAGAAGAGACGGCGTTCCACTGCGCTCAGGCTCTGGCTCCCGTCCCGTCTCAGCTGCGTCTTTGACGTCGCAGGGTAACCTCGCCGTCACGGTTTGATCCGCGTGAGACTTTGACGAATTCCAGTAGCGCACGCTGCTCAATTGGGTTGAGGTGTAGAGAAAGGGTCATGGATGACCGCCGCAAACACGTCCACCATTGAACCGGCATCGCCGACTTCCGCCGGCCTGCGTTGGAGCGGGATCGTGTTGTCGGGCATCGCCCTGGCCACCGGCGTCTGGATCGCCCAGCGGCTGGATGAACGCCGGATGCCGTCGTTTTCCGGGCGATTGCAGGCACGCGTGACGACGATTGCCGCGCAGCAAACGGCACGGCTGAAACAGATCTCCGTGACTCCTGGGCAGCGAATCGCGCCCGGGAATGAATTGTTGACTCTCCAGTTTGACCAGGAAGCGGTCGACCTGACGGCCCGGCGTCAAGATGCTACGAAAAAAATCCAGGAAGCGAATCGCATCAAGGCCGCAGCCGATCTCGAGTTGCAATGGCGACGGCGGGAAATCCAATCCGAGATGTTTCAGACGCAATTGAAACTCGCCGGGCTTCGTGAAGAAAAACTTCATCGCGATGTGGAACAGCTGGCCTGGCGGGAACGGCTCAGCGCACAGTCCGTCTTCACCGATCAGGCGAACCCGGCCCCGCTGTTTCAGTTTGTGGGTAAGATTGCAGATGAAGATTCCGAAGAGCGCGTAAAGAATATGTTGCGAGAAGATGCGGCCGCGGGCGCCGCCCAGGCGTTGGCGACGCAAATCGAACTCTGTGAACAGCGGCTGGAAGACCTGCGCACGCTGGATCAGCAGTTGGAGACTCAGATTCGCACGTCATTCGGCGTTGATGCCGCCGAAGAATTAGCCCGCCAGGCGTCGGACGAATTGGCGGCGAGCGAATCCGCACCGGAAACTACGGTCGTCAGCCCTGCGTACGGAATTGTGGGGCAATTTCGTAAACAGGCCGGAGACCTGGTGGAAAACGGCGAAACCCTGGTGCAGATTCTGGATGATGAACGCTGGACCGTTGACGTCGAGGTTCCGTCCTGGGCCGCGGTCAAGTTCTCGATGAATCAGCATGTCCAGCTGGAGTTTCCCGGCAAGGAAATGCGAACCGGAGTCGTCACCGAAATTCCTCCGCAAACGCTGGCAAGCAATGAGCATGTCGCCGGCGATGTGCTCGTTCGGCTGACCATCGGCTCCTATGGCAAAGTCTGGCCGTCGGTCCCGGTCGGATCCAAGGTGCTGGTGTTCGAACCTCGTTGACAAACTCCGCGTGTCGGCGTCGACGAGGTTTCTTCCCGGCCCGCGAAGATTCCCGGTTGAGTTGATCCCCCGCTTTCGCATACAGTCCCAGATGTCCGGGACAGATTCGAAACAGGGAAGGATCGGCTCATGAGGTGTAATCTCGCAATCGGCGGCGCTTGTTCGGCGATGCTGGCTATGGTGGTTTGCTCCGGATGCGGCCAAACCCCCGCCACTCCTGCCACGGTTTCCCAATCAACGGAATCGCCTGTCGAGAAACCGCACCGCGATGCACCCGGCGAATTGCCGCAGGTGGAGAGCCAAGACGTCGCTGCCTCCCGTTCCCCAGCGGAATCCGCGTTCGCCAAATTGCGCAGCGCCACCGAAGACGGAAATCCCGATGCCTGGCAGCAAGCCGAGCAGGAACTGACCGGGCTTGGAGAATCTGCGGTTTCGACCTTGGCCGCACGCTTGAGCGATGCGGATCAACTTTCTCGCGAGCTCGCCATCCAGTTTTTGGCCCAGCTTGGCCCGGCGGCACAACCGGCTGTCGCCGAACTGACAGACGCCTTGAAAGATGATTCGGCCATTGTTCGAGTCAATGCGGCGGCAACTCTGCTGTTAATTGAACCGGAATCCACTTCGGCACGGGACGTCCTGAAAGAACTCCTGACCGCGGGCGATGATCATGTGCGCCTGACGGCGGCCATTTCCTTGGCAGGTTCAGAGGCGTCCTCCAAGGAATCGATTCAAGTCCTCACCGAACTACTGCAAGCGGCGGAACCGACCGTGCGTTTGACGGCTGTTGAAACGTTGGGACGCCTCGGCCAGCGGGCGGAGGCAAGTTTGCCGGCGATCGAACGCCTCGCCGATGACGACAGTCCCGAGGTCCGCACCGCCGCTGCGACGGCACAACGGCGAATTGAATCCGGCGATGCCGAATCGCCGGAGACAGTCCCGACCAGCGGCACCGCTCCCTGACGCACATTTCCCCGTCAGGCCCGCTCTCCCTGCATAATCGGTATTTCCGCGAGATCCGTCGTTTTCGTTCGCTGTTCCCAGGTCGTTGCCTCGATCTGCTGCTCCGCAGGCCGCAAGGACTGCCAGCCTGGCCTAGGGTTGAACGGTCTTCAGCAAATCTGACCCGTCTCATCTCTCTGGTAGAAATCGAGGCCTCTATGCCTCTCATGAAATTCTCCGCCGACCATTCGTCGGCTGTGGTCCAGGACAGCTTGATTGCCATACCGGAAATCTGGATGGATGAATGCTGCGGACAAGTCGGGTTATTGCACACCCTGCTCCGCGTGCTGTCGGGAATGGAGGAAATCGGCGAAGCGCAGGGCTTGGTCGCCGACGCCCTCAATTGCTGCGACAACCTGCAAGAGTTATTGAACAGCGTGCCGCTGGCTGACAGCCATGGCCTGACATTGCCCGCGCCCCGCTGCGACGGTCAATCATTCCTTTGACGTGGATACGCCGTACCAACCCGAGTTGTCCGGCGACAATTTTCCCGTGTTTGCCGCCGAGGAGGATGATCAGGTCCCTTCGTTTGCCGAAGATCGGCTGGCCGCTGAAGCGGATCGCGTTCCATCGGTCCGTTTGCAAAGCTTTCATCGCCAGGCCTTGGGAGACCTGCAAGAAATTGAACTGCTCACGATCGGTCGCGATTGGTTCCGTGTCGCGCGACTGGCCGCGGGCTTGAAATCGGCCGCGGCGCATGTCTCGGCTTATCGCCTGGTCGCCGATGCCGCCGCCTTGGAAGCTGCCGCGCAGGCGGGTCGCCATCACGACATCGACTTGGCGCTGGACGCTCTCCGTGCGGATCTCCGGGCCTGCGCCCGCGAGATCAACGCCACGTTGGAATCGGTGTAAGCCGACCTCAAGCGCGCAACTCAGAGTTTGCTTGTGCTGTCAGGCGCTCAAATTGCCGCCACGAACCGGAATTTCTTGCGCGATTCCGTCGACGCACCGCCCCGCCCTCTCTGTTCGACAGGCATGTCGCGGGAGACCTGCTGCAGGAATCCGGGTTCGGCCGCGCCTGCCTGACTCAGCGTGATTTCGCGTGAGGGGTTGTCGCTCAGCCGCGGCGACCGTTCCCTGGTGCTGGCTGAGCGGAAGGCGATGGCCTTCAGCAGCTCGTCGTCGCCGGCGGCGACTTCTCACACGAGGCCTGCGCATTCGGCATCGTCGTCGTGATGTCGGCGACCGATTCCTCCGCGGCAAAACACCGGCGAATCTCGATGAATTCATCTTCAATCGCCAGAAATGCGTCGACGATATCCGGATCAAAATGCGTACCCGAACCTTCCACGATGATCGAACGAGCGGCGACATGCGTGAACGCGTCCTTGTACACGCGGCGGCTGCTTAAGGCGTCGTACACATCGGCCAGGCTGACGATGCGTCCGCAGAGCGGGATGTCGCGGCCGGAGAGTTTGTTCGGATAGCCCGTTCCGTCCCAGCGTTCATGATGCGTGGCGGCGATGTCTCGGGCGAAGGTCAGGAATTTCGCGTCGGGAAATCGTTTGAGCGACGCTTCGAGCGTGGCGGCTCCCAACAGCGTATGCGATTTCATGATCTCAAATTCGTCCGGGCTGAGCCGTCCCGGTTTCAGCAGTACGGCGTCCGGGATGCCCACTTTGCCGATGTCATGGAGCGGGCTGGTCAGAAAGATCAGACGAATGAACTCGTCGTCAATTTCCGCGGCGTACTTCGAAGAGACGGCGAGTCGCGCCGCCAACGCTCGCGAGTAGCGTTGAACGCGCTCGAGATGCTGACCGGTCTCGACATCGCGGGATTCCGCCAGTTTGGCCAGGGCAAAAATCGCCATGTCGCGTGTTTCCAGGGAAACAATTCGCCTTCCGGCGCGCAGCCGCACGGCGAGCTCCGCGGGATGAAACGGCTTGGTCAGAAATTCGTCCGCGCCGGACGACATCCCCGTCACCAGATCGTCCGTACCGCGGTGATTGGTGAGCAGGATGACGTAGATATAGCCGCCGAAGTCGCGGCGTCGAATCGCCTGGCACAACTCGAGCCCGGACATTCCCGGCATGTCCCAGTCGGAGATCACCAGCCGGCAAGTTCCCTGGCTCAGGAAATTCAGCGCTTCATCGCCGTTATGCGCCTGCGCGACTTCATAGCCGTCCTTTCGCAGCGCATGTGTCAGCACTTCCAGCGACAATTCATCATCATCGACAACGAGAATCTGCATAGGTCGATTTCCCACCAAGTTGTGGCCGACAGGGTACGATCAGGTTCGTGACTCATTCGCCAGCAACGTGTCGATTTCCTCAAGCAATTGATCAATCCGCACGGACAATTCGTTCAGCGCCGGCGCAACCGTCGGCTCCGGCGCGCTGCGCAGGCGGAGTTCCAGATCTTTGGCGGCCTGTTGCACGCTGACGGCGGACAACGTCCCGGCCGCTCCACCTAAACCGTGCAACAACCGGGCGGCGGCCGGAAAATCCGGGAGCGCCAGGGCCGCTTGAATTTGCTCTCGTTCTCCCGGCAAGCGCTGGCGAAGTTTTTGCAACATCACGCCGGCAAACGAGCGATCTCCGCTGCAGCGTTCCAACAATTCCTTGAGATTCAACGCGGGGGACTCGTTCGGAGACTTGTCCGCCAGGCTCGAGTTCGGCTTCTCCGGTACCACCTCGGCGGCCGGCCGCGTCTCCGAATTCTGTTGCCGCCGATGGTGGGCTTCGATCGCCGTCATCAGTTTTGCGCGATCAATCGGCTTGGTGACGTAATCGTCCATGCCAGCCGCCAAACATTTTTCTCGATCTCCCTGAATGGCATTGGCGGTCAGCGCCACGATGGTGAGGCGATTTCCGTATCCGAGCGACGCGGAGGATTCCGCCTCAAGACGACGAATTTCCGCCGTGGCTTCAAAGCCATCCATCTCCGGCATTTGACAGTCCATGAGAATCAGATCGTAAGGTCGTTGTTGAATGGCCTCAACCGCTTCGCGACCATTGCAGACCAGTTCGTAGTTGAAACCGGTAGTCGACAGCATTTCGCCGATGACCAGCCGATTGATCTCATTATCTTCAGCGACCAGAATTCGGAGTGCCGCGCGCTCGGCCGGCGGCAAGGAGACAGGGCGTTGCACCTGCGTGGCGGCGGGCGGCGGCGCCGTTGTGGTCTGCGCCGCGTGAACAGCAGTGACAATGCTGTCAAACAAGCGAGATTGCCGAATCGGTTTGGTCAAGACGCCGGCCAGGCCGACGTCCTTGATGTGCGCGGAATCCAACGTCGAATCCAGCGACGTGAGCATCAGCAAGGGGATCTCCTTGGCCACGGGATCGCTTTTGATCTCCGCGGCCAGATCCAGGCCGTCTCCGTCGGGCAGTTGCCGGTCGAGAATGATGAGTTGATAGCCACAACCTTCCCGAGACGCCTTGCGAATGGCCGGGAGCGCGGAGCGGGCGTTTTCGACGGCGTCAAACCGGAATCCCCAGTTATGAAGTTGATCGCGGAGAATTTCCAAGTTTGTCGGCGTGTCGTCGACCGCGAGTACGCGCAGATCGGCCAGACTCGCCAAGGCGCCGCTGACGACGGCGGCATCTTCTCGCACCAATTCCAGCGGAATGTCGCAATGAAAAACGGATCCGTGTTGCGGTCGGCTTTCGACGAAGAGTCGTCCGCCCCTCAATTCGACCAACTGTTTGCAGATGGCCAGTCCCAGGCCGGTCCCGCCGTATTTTCGCGAAATTGACGCGTCGACCTGCGAGAAGGATTTGAACAATCGCTGCTGCTGTTCCGGCGACATGCCAATCCCGCTGTCGCGTACGCTGAGCCGGACATGAGCCAGGCAACCGCGATCGTCTGCCGTGTGGGACAGGAGTTCGACGCGAATGGCCACTTCCCCGCGGTGGGTGAATTTCAAGGCGTTGTTGACCAGGTTAATGATCACCTGCCTGAGCCGTTCCGGATCGCCGAGCACTTTCGCCGGGACGCCGGGAAGCACATGACACGACAGTTCGAGCCCTTTGCCGTCCGCGCGAAGAGCGAACATTTCCGCGACGTCTTCGACGAGGACACGGAGATCGAACGCCACGCGATCGAGTTCCAATTTGCCCGCTTCGATTTTGGAAAAGTCCAGAATGTCGTTAATTTGTCCCAAGAGAGCGTCTGCGGACGACCGTGCGATGCGCACATAGCGGTCTTGCCGATTGTCCAGAGTCGTGGTCGCCAGGAGATCAAGCATGCCGATGACGCCGTTCAAGGGAGTGCGAATCTCGTGGCTCATTTTGGCGAGGAACGTGCTCTTGGCCGCATTGGCGGCTTCGGCCGCCTCTTTCTCCTGAAGCAATTGGCTGGTCGCGACGCGTTCGGTGATATCTTCGATCGTCCCTTCGTAGTACAGGGGCCGGCCGGAAGGGTCTCGCACGACTCGCGCATTTTCGGAGATCCAGATCACGCGTCCGTCGCGGCGGCGCACCTGGCTTTCGAAATTCTGGACGCGATCCTGCTCCTGCATGATCCGGGCGAATTGGCTACGTCGCTGCGGATCGAGATAGAGTTGCTGTTCGATGTTCGACAACTCGTCCATCAACTGTTTCGGCGAGTCGTAGCCGTAAATCTTGGCGAGTGCGGCGTTGGCGCTGAGATATTTTCCCTCGAGGGTGGATTGGAAAATGCCTTCGATCGTGTTGTCGAAAATGCTGCGATACTTTTCTTCCGCGGCGCGTAAAGCCTCTCCGGCTTGTTCATGGGCTTCGATTTCCGCAGTTACCCGTTTGAGAATGCGATTGTACTCCTGCGCAATCTGTCCGACCTCGGTATGCGGCTCGACGCGCACGGCCATGGAAAATTCACCGCGTTCCCGTTGATCGCTCATGGCGCTCAGGAGTTCGATCAATTCGGTGCTCGCCCCATGTTCGGAGATGTTCAACCCTTGCAATTCGTTCGCTGCGCAGACCCGCAGGCGATGCAGCCGATTCAAGACCAGCAGCAACAGACCGCCCACTCCAAAACTCCAGATGAAGCAGGTGGCGACGCCTGCGAATTGAATCGCCAGTTGCTGCCAGCGCGTTTGCCCGTGAAACGCGGACAGATCTCCGAACAAGGCCACCGCCAGGGTTCCCCACATGCCGGCGAACGCGTGTACGGGGATCGCCCCGACGGCGTCGTCAATTTTGAGGCGAACCAGCAGATAACTGCCGGCGACACAGAGTGCTCCAGACACCGCGCCGACGGCGATTGCATCGGCCGGCGTCATGACGTGACAGCCCGCCGTGATGCCGACCAGCCCCGCGATCGCCCCATTGATGCAATAATCGACGAGCGGACGCCGTTCAATCACTTGGGACAAAACGAGCGCAACCACGCTTCCGGCGGCAGCGGCCAGGTTGGTGTTGACCAGGACCAGCGGCACTTGATCGTTAACGGCGAGCGTGCTGCCGCCATTGAAACCGAACCAGCCGAACCACAGCAGCATTGCCCCGCAGGTCGCCAAGGGAATATTGTGACCCGCAATCGGCGGCGCACCAGCGTCGAACCGTTTAAGACGGGGTCCGACGATCAGCACGGCGGCCAGCGAAAACCAGCCGCCGACGGAATGGACCGCGGTCGAACCGGCAAAATCGATAAATCCCCTCTGACCCAACCAACCGGTCGAGGTTCCTTCAGCGGCTCCTCCCCAGCACCAGTGCCCCATCACCGGGTAAATGATGCCCGACATCAGTACGCTCATCCACAGATAAGCAGAGAACCGGGTGCGCTCGGCCACGGCTCCGGACACGATCGTCGTCGCCGTGCCGCAGAAGACCAGCTGAAACAGGAAGAACGTCAGGAGCCAGGAGCCGCCTTGGGGATTGACGGCGAAATTCGAGGTTCCGATCCAGCCGTTCCAGGATTCTCCGAACATGCATCCAAAGCCGAATGCCCAATAAATCAGTGCGGCGACGCAGAAATCGAGGAGATTCTTGATCGCAACGTTGATGCTGTTTTTCGCCCGACAGAAGCCGCTTTCCAAACAGCAAAACCCGGCCTGCATCAGCATGACGAGTGCAGCACAGAGGAGCACCCAGGCCGTGTCGACCGGTGCGTGGGCGGCCGCCAGCAGGGAATAGGAAGGCATTTTCGAACTCCGGTACTCAGGTGTGTCGACGAACTCGCGCGCAGCGTCACGCGGCTTCGACTCCCGATGAGCGCTACGGGAACGGAAGACCCTTCGCAATTCTGTTCAGTAAACATAGCTCGTTTTTTCGTCGTGGTTGCCAAAAAGCAACATGCTGACATTTTCCGCATTCGCGATGCAAAAGACATCATCGAATGCGACGCGCCGCTGCCCACGCGCGTCATCGCGATGACCGGGACGACGTTCTCATCTGTAAATCACAAACTCGGGGATCCTGTCCCCGGCGTGAGAAACGTCTGCTTGCAACTCTCAAGGCGACGTTCCACAGAAATACGACGAATCTCTATGATTTGAGCCCCGTCGTGCAACAATTGCGGTTGGTAAACGGCCGTTATTCGATGGAGTGGCTGTAAGATCATGCGTCCTGAGCGGTAAGGAGTGGAAATGACTGGGTTCTCCGCTTAATAAGGTGCAGCCGTGCGGTGAGAGGCCGCTTGGAAAGGCCGTTAAGCCCTGGTTTCGATGAAACTGGTTGTAGGAGACGAATGAATGCGGCGAATGCTACTGGGAATCGTGCTGGGAATTTCAGGGTGTGCGCGTGCGCCGCAGAGTGCGCAAACCGCGGCGCCGCCGACCATCATGGTGAGCCATCCTCTGGAACAGGAGGTAAAGGAATTCGCGGATTACACAGGCCGGACGGCTGCCGTGGAATCGGTCGAAATTCGCGCGCGCGTTTCGGGCTATCTGCAAACCGTGAATTTCAAAGAAGGAGCATTGGTCCAGAAAGGGGACGTGCTCTATGAGATCGATCCGCGAGAATATCAGGACCTGGTTGACGCGAATGCCGCACAATTGGAGCAGAGCGAAGCGAGCTTGAAACTCGCCACGGCGAATAACGAGCGATACAAGACGCTCGCGAAAGAGAAGCCGGGCGTCGTCACGCAGCAAGACCTGGACAAGTATCAGGCCGAGGCCAGCCAAGCCACAGCCAATGTGAGTCTGGCCAAAGCGAACCTGGCGTCGGCGCAACTGAAACTGGAGTGGACCAAGGTGGTCGCGCCGGTGAGCGGGCGCGTCAGCCGTACGTTGGTGACCGTCGGAAATCTGGTGCAGGCGGGAGACCAGGGGACCGGGACGTTGTTGACCAATCTCGTCTCGATCGACCCGATGTACGCCTATTTTGACGTAGACGAGCATACGGCGCTGCGGGTCCGGCAATTGATTCGCGAAGGGAAATCGGCTTCGGTCCGCGAGGGGGAATTTCCCGTTTCGATGGGTTTGGCCAATGAAGCCGGCCATCCCCATCAAGGAACGATTGATTTTGTGGACAACCAGGTCAATCCGAAAACCGGGACGATTCGGCTGCGCGGCGTGTTCCGGAACCAAGAGGAAGTGCTGCTGCCGGGGTTCTTTGTTCGCGTGCGGACTCCCGTCGGCCTGCCGCACAAATCATTGCTGGTGACGGAACGGGCGCTCGACACGGAGCAGGGACAGAAAATCGTCTATGTCGTGAATGATCAGCATGAAGTTGTCGCCCGTCCGGTCAAACTGGGCGTGCTCCATGATGGGTTGCGGGAAATCACGGACGGGCTCGAACCGGGCGAT
>JAXMBR010000058.1:0-20223 GCA_046349715.1 Planctomycetaceae bacterium
TTCCAGGCGATCCGGCCAGCCTCCAGCGACAGCTTTCCACCGGTCACCGTGGAGATTCGAAGGTGCAGGTCTCCGTCCTGCCGCTGTCAGAGCGAAAGCAACAAGTTCGGTTGTCATTCCACGAAAGCAGTCGGACCTACATGTATCAATATGTCGTTGACGGCGAACGCGTGCTTCCCCTGAGTTCGGAGTTTCGCGACTTATCCAAGTCGAAGACAGTCAGGTACGCGCAGCCTTAACCACAGATAGTACGGCGACTCACTGAGCCCTCCGAATGAAAAACAGCCCAGGGACTATCCCTGGGCTGTTGAATTTCAATATGTCTTACCGCCGAATTACGTCGCCGGCGTCACCACTTGCAGGTTCGGCACGGTAATCTCGGTGATCTTCACCCGCGTGTGCTTCTGACGGTGGCCGGTGTGCCGGCGGGAGGCGTGGCGGCGGCGAAGCTTCTGAATTTCGAGCTTCGGACCTTTGAATTCACCGACGACGATCTCACCGACCACTTTCGCGCCCGAAATCGTCGGCTTGCCGATGACGCTCGCGCCGCCGGCGTTCGCCAACAGCACGCTGTCGAACGTCAGCGACTGGCCGACTTCGGCGTCGTCGCGATAATCGACCACCAGCAAGTCTCCCTGCTGAACCTTGTACTGGCGACCGCCGTCTGCAATCACTGCGAACATCGACTTGTTCCCGAAGCGAAAACATAAAACTTAGAAAACCGAAATTCGGCTGAACCCCGAGGGGGCCACGCATCATACACCAGCGTCAGCGAGATTTCGAGTCATCTCGAACCGGCATTCGCACCTCCGCCCCCATCTCGTTAGTACAATAGAACTTAAGGTGTTCGGGCGTCACATTGGCCATCGCGCTGATACTGATCGTGACCCCATAATTCTCTTCCAATTTGGTGATGTCGCGACGCTTACGGTTGTTCAAAAACGCGGCGACTCGCTCATGGACGTCGACGGTAACCTTCTTGACGCCTTCCAGATTGGCATGCGACATCAAGAGCCGCATGACTTCAATCGCCACGCTTTCGGCCGTCTTGACCTGGGCCGTGCCATGGCAGCAGGGACAATCTTCATAAACGCTGCGCCGCAGCGACGGCCGAATCCGCTGTCGCGTCATTTCGATCAGACCGAACGGACTGATGCGCAGGACCTTGGTTCTAGCTCGATCGCGGCGAATCGCCTCCCGCAGCGCTCGTTCCACCCCGCGACGATGCCGCTCTTCGCGCATATCGATGAAGTCGTTGACAATCACGCCGCCGAGATCGCGCAGCCGCAATTGCCGGCTGATCTCTTCCGCCGCTCGCAAATTGACCTGATAGGCGTTTTCCTCGGCATTGTCGTCGGCCCGGTAGTTGCCGCTGTTGACATCGATCGCCACCAGCGCCTCCGTCTGATCGATGACGATCGAGCCGCCTCCCTTGAGCGGCACGCGTCGGCTCTGAATGCGGGCGATCTCCTCTTCAACGTTGTACTTCCGGAACAGCGGCTCTTTTCCCTCGTACAACTGAATGCGGTCGACGTGCCGGGGAAGCACGATCTTCATGAACTCCCGCGCCCGCTGATAGGCCTGCGGTTCGTCGATCCAGACCGCGTCGATTTCCGCGGTATAGATGTCGCGGATCGTGCGGATGATCATGTCGCTTTCTTCGTAGATGTCGACCGGCGCGGGCGATTTCTTCAGCCGGTGGACGATCAACTCCCACAATCGCACGAGGTAATCGAGGTCGCGCTGCAGATCGACCTGCGACCGGTCGATTCCCGCCGTTCGAATGATGAATCCCAACCCGGGAGGCGGGTTCAAATCGAGCAAGGCATGCCGCAGCTTCTTGCGGATGGAATCATCGGCGATTTTTCTGCTCACGCCCACGCGCTGCAAGCCCGGCATCAGCACGAGATAACGCCCTGGAATGCTGATGTAGGTGGACAGCGTCGGCCCTTTGGTGCCGATGCCTTCCTTGATCACCTGCACCAGAACTTCGCTGCCGCGGCGAAAAATTTCCTGAATTGGAGGCTTGTTGCGGATGCTCCGCTCGTTCAGGCGGGAGCGCGACCCGGGCCGGGTCCGCCGCGCAGGACGCGGAGCCTCGTCTTCGTCGTCGTCGCCGAAATCGCGGTCGCCGTCGTCGGGGCCGTCGACCAGATGTTTGTAGTATTGATATTCAACGTCGCTGACGTGAAGGAAGCCGTTGCGTCCCACGCCAAAGTCGACGAATGCCGCCTGGATACTGGGTTCCAGATTGACCACGCGGCCTTTGTAGATATTACCGACGTAATTCTCCAGGCTGTTCCGCTCGACATACAATTCTTCCAGCACCTCGTCTTCGACGATGGCGATGCGGCTCTCCTCCGGTTGGAGGACGTTCATCAACATTTCTTTTTTCATGACGCAGCTTTCTAAGGTCTGCGCGTGCGGTGGCGGTTCGGCGCGGAAGCGCGAGTTCCGGAAATGCGGCCGCAGGAACTCCGGGCGGAGAACGGTCCGGGAAATCGCCAGGCTTCAGGCGAAGTGCCATGAACCGACGGCGCCGGGGGAACGCGGCATTTCCGAGCGAAATCCTTCCGCTGATCGACGAATGGGCCGGGCCCTGCCGGGGACGGTTCACGATCTCCTCGCCTGACCACATGGCGGCAGGCGAAGAAGCACAGATCGCAGGTGGATCGTCGGCTGGGCCCGCAACTGCGACCGCCGAAGATCCGAGCTGATCCCAGACAGGATTTCCATCGTCCCGAACATCGTCCGTGGTCAACGCCACGACCGACCGCAGCGGCGCGGATTCTCGAATGGACCGCCGAGAACAAGAGGCCGGCCGATCGACATCGGATCGCGGCACAATGGCGGTTGTCGCAGCCGAGAGCAGCACCCTGAATCGCACGCAAGACACAATCACGAGGAATCAATAAAAGGGAAATGTCCATCCCGGCATCACGCGGAAGCCGGCACGGACAACACGAGAATGCGCATACAAGTTGTCCGGACCCGACACTGGCGAGCACGACGCCCGCCCCCCGGGGAGGCTGTCCGGCGATCGTCCGTCCCGCCCGCGGTCCGGACAGGGAGTTCGGTGACAGGTTCCGCCGATGATGGAAATTCGTCGGTAACCTTCCTTCCGGGCCGGCCAATCGAATCCGCTGGGAGCAGTTTCCCAGCCCTCGTCAGACCGACTCAGGACAAAACTTCTTCAATTCTCCTCTTAAAAACGCTTCCACGTCGCGAGCCGTCTCCATCGCATCGACTCGCGCTTTGATCTGTTCAGCCTTGGCCACGCTGAAATTTCGAATCACTTCTTTCAGTTCAGGAATCACTTGCGGCGTGACGCTGAATTGCCGAAAACCCATGCCGATCAACAATGGAACAAACAACGGATCAGAACTCATTTGACCGCAAATCGATACGGAAATCTGCTCTTTTTCCGCCGCTGCTCCCACCATCTGAATCAATCGCAAGATCGACGGATCGCCGGCACGATACAAGTTGGCGACGGTCGGATCGCCCCGATCCACGGCCAAAGTGTACTGAATCAGGTCATTTGTCCCAATGGAGAAAAAATTCACCTCACGCGCAAATTCCTCGGCCATCAGCGCCGCCGACGGAACCTCGACCATCATACCGACCGGCACGTCTTTACGGAACGGAACCCCTTGCTCTTCCAGGTCTTCCACCACGTCTGCCAGAATCATCTTGGCTTGCCGCAATTCCAGCAGCGTGCTGACCAGCGGGAACATGATCCGGAGATCGCCATGGACGGCGGCCCGCAACGCCGCTCGCAATTGGGTCTTGAACAGTTCCAAATGCTGCAAACTGAGCCTGATGCTTCGGATGCTCAGCGCGGGATTGATTCCCTCAGGATAGGCGGCGCGCAGCGCGCCGGGCATTTTGTCGGCGCCGAGGTCCAGCGTCCGGATGGTCACAGGTTGATTGACAAATGAAGCGAGCACCTGGCAATACGCCCGGTAATGGTCTTCTTCCGTCGGTTCTCGAGGAGCGTCGAGGTACAGAAATTCCGTTCGGTACAGGCCGATCCCCTGAGCTCCGCGATGCTGGCAAACCCGCGCCTCTTCCGGAAATTCGATGTTGCCATACAGGGTGATCGCCACGCCGTCCTGCGTTTCGCAAGGAGTCTGGCGCAGCGATTCAAGGCGTTTCGCGAAACTCTGATAGCGTTCTTTCGAGGCGCGATAACGGGCGAGCGTTTCCTCATCGGGATCAATGATCACCGTGCCGTCGCTGCCGTCGAGAATGATCATTTCCCCGCCGCCGACATCGGACAGGAAACTGCCGACGCCGACCACGGCGGGAATTTCCATGGCGCCGGCGAGAATGGCGGTATGGCTGGTGTGTCCGCCGACTTCGGTGGCAAAACCGAGCACGAACCGCTTATCCAATCCGGCAGTTTCACTGGGCGTCAGATTGTGCGCCAGCACCAGCACCGGGCCGGTCAGATGCTGCAATTCTTCGCGGCGTTCTCCCAGGAGATGCCGCAGCATCCGTCGTTCGAGATCGTAGATATCCGAGGATCGCTCGGAGAGATAATGATCCCCCAGGTTCTGGAACCGCTTGGCATACTGCCGCAGCACGCGGCTGCACGCGTATTCCGGCGAAAACGATTTGTTGCGAATGAGCGACTCAATCTCCGCGATCAACTGCGCATCGCGAATCACCATCAGATGCGCGGAAAAAATCGCGGCGTATTGGGCTCCGAGACGCTCCGCGGCCAGTTTTTCGTGCTGCTCGACTTCCTCGCAGACGCCGTCAAGCGCCGCATGAAAACGCGTCAATTCGGCGTCGATGGCATCGATGCTGACGAATCGCTGGGGAATGCGAAAACTGTCCGCTCCCATGACCAGCGCCGGGCCGATCGCCACGCCCGGGGAAACAGGAATGCCCCGCTTGATGTTCACGAATTCGGCCCCCTGATGCGAAAATCCGGCGGCCGGCGCGGAGCGGACCAGTCGGCCGGCCTAAGAATTTGACGGAGGAGGCGCGGGGGCGTCCGCGGCGGAAAAATCGCCGTCGAACAGCTGCACAAACTCTTCCAGGGCGCCAGCGGCATCGTCACCGGAAATTTCCAATTCAAGTTGCACGCCAGGGCCGGCTCCAAGCGTCATCAAATCCAACAAACGCCTGGCGTCGGCCCGAATCTCACCTTTGCAGATTACGATGGAAGCGCTGTATTTCTGGGCCAATCGAACCAACACCGTACACGGATTGAGATGCAAACCGTGCGGTATCTTGACAGTCACGGTTTGCCGGAGAACATTCGAGTTCGTCGACATGATTCCATTCCACGGAAAACTCGCCCGTGATCATCGCGGCCCGGCGCATGCGGCCCTTGCCTGTCGGAGGGTTACAGTTCGTTATTGTCGGCTTCTTTCAGCAGATCCCAGACCGAGTCTTTGGTACGGGACTGCATCAGAAACTTGCAGAAATTCTGATTTCGCAGATGCCGGGAAATGTTTTCCAGACCGCGCAGATGGTCGCCCGGACGATCCGGCGGAGAAATCAGCAAAATCAGGATATGAACCGATTCGCCGTCCAGGCTGGCAAAGTCCACCCCGTCCTGAGCCAGCGCCACCGTGGCGATCAACCGGTCGACCGAAGGGTGCTTGGTGTGGGGGACGGCGACGCCGTTGCCAATGCCGGTCGAACCCAGTTCTTCTCGCTTCATGATCGCGGCGACGATGCTTTGCTCATCCTGGGCCTGGATGCTGCCGGCCGCCCGCAGGCTGGCGACCATGCTGGCGATCGCCGCTTCCTTCGTTGACGACGGCAACTCCGGAAGAATCGCGTCGCGAATGACAAAATCACATAACTTCATACCAGACCCTTCGATTTTCGGATGATTCGGCCGTGCCACATGTCAGGGCCGTTGCAAAATCCCGCGAAAACAGTTCCCTAATCACTTCCATCGCTTGAGTGATGCACGACCCGTCACTCCTCGCTGTCTCCCGCCGCCGCATGCGGCAGGTCGCTGACCGGCGTGATTCGCCGATGATCTTGAATCTTCTCTTTATACTTGCGGATCTGCTGTTCCATCTTGTGCAGCGCGGAATCAAAGGCCGCCATCACGTTCGACGCCGTTTCTGTCGCGACGAAATTGTGCTTGTGCTCCGCATCGACGAGAATTTCCACCACCGCGTCATCATGCTGAACATCAGTCGTGATCGAGATCGCCGTCACCCGCTCGAAAAACGTCAGCAGTTTCTCGGCCTTTTGCCGCATATGGTCCTGCGCGCCGGGAGACAATTGGCCGTGTCGACTCGTGATGGCAACTTGCACCGTGTTCTACTCCTCGTATTTTTTCCCCTCTCACGGGGTCTTGCTTACGAATCCCTTGATTCTAAGCCACGCCGCGCCACGGTCAACCCAAGGCGCAGACTTCCTGGATTCCGGCCTTCACTAAACCCTGCGAATTATTCAGGTTCGCGCCGTCGTTCCTGCGGCATCGGCTGATTCATCCGCCACGACGCTCGTCTCACCCGCTTCCGTCGTCAGTTTTTTAATCACGATGGTCGCATAGGCCCCGCGGGGAAGGGAAAATTGCAGCGACACCTTCTGCCGGCCGGGGTAATGCTCGTCGTCCCCCATCGCCGACGCTTGGGCGGAAACCTTCAGCAGCGGCTCCCGTTCCCCTTTGGAAAAAAAACTGTCTCGCGGATACTTCACCCGCAGCTCGCGCAGCGACAACCCCTGCTCCGCCAGCACCCGTTCGTAAATCGACAGCAGCGGCCCCTCGTCCAGGTGCAATCGCGCCGACGGCAACGGCAGTTTCGGCAGTTCGCTTTCCGAATTCTGCGAGTCCGGCCAGCGCCGCGGGAACGGAAATTTTCCCGTACCGAGTTCGACATCCCACAGATCGTCCGGAGAAAGCTCCTGTTTCAGCCACGCCGCCAGGCAGCGATTCCACAGGTCGCTTTGAAACGCCGCCAGGTACAGACTCCGCATCACGACCGGCAATAACGCGAACGCGCGGCGGAAATCCTCCGGATGATCGACCAGGTAAGTGACGATGCTCCGCCGAGACGATTTGGGCAGCGCCGCTTTGCACGGGCCCCATTGTTTCCAGTGCTTCTGCAAGATGCGCTTTTCATCCTTATCATGAGGTCGATCATGCGGATTGATCTCCGCGATCGCCAGCCACAAGGCTCGTTCATAATCGCCCCGGCACCACGACCTCGCGATAAACTCGCCCGAGACTCCGAGCGAGCCAAACCGCTGGTCGTCGAAATAATTCGGCACCCCCTCGCCAGACAACCGTCGCGCCCGTTCCAACAGGGTTCGGGCGGCCGGTTCCGTCAAATCGCGGATCACGATGCGAAATCGATTCCCGTCAATTCCTTGCGGACCAAATGACTCGGAGGTCTGGCCCTGATACTCCAAGGACAGATGATCCTGTTGGAGATCCCGCCGAGGTCCGCGATGAATCGTCACCCATTGCCGCGTGACGGCGTGCTTGTCCTTTAAACCGCCGTAGCTGATCTGCCGGCGCGTCAACTTCCAGCGGCGCTGGATGGCCGAAATGGCTTCTGGAGTGCCGAGCCCCCGCTTGGTCATGCGATACACGGCGAACGGCCCGTCAGCCAACGTAATTTTGGCCAGTTCCTCGACTTCAAAATCTTCCGGGACGCACTTCAATTTCATCGAGGGCAGGCTTTCATGGAAATCAGGTGATTGCCAGAATACCCGATGCGACAGGCGGATTGAATGACGAATGTCGAAACCGCACTGTCGAAACATAACACCTGAGGATCGCGCCGATGTTTGCTGCTGAAGAGTCGTCCCAGTCGCGCCGGACCTTTCTCAAGGGATTAACGGCGGCAAGTGTCGCGGCCGTCGTGCCGTCGCCGGCGGTTTCGCGTGCCGCCGAACCGCTGGTCCGGAACGGCAAAAGCCACCTGAAATTGAGCCTGGCGGCCTATTCGTTTTCGCGTTTTCTTCCCACGCGCGGAACGCCTGAGCAAATCGCCGCCGCGAAATTCACGCTCGAAAAATTCATCGACTTCTGTGCCGACCAGAATCTCGACGGCTGCGAATTGACCGGCTACTACTTTCCGCAGGTCATCACCGATGAGTATCTCAACAGTCTGAAAGAGCGCACGTTCCGATTGGGGCTCGACATTTCCGGAACAGCGATCGGCAACGATTTCTGCAAACCGAAAGGCCCTGCCTGGGACAAAGAACTGGCGATGACCCGGGAGTGGATCGACTACGCCGCCACGCTCGGCGCGCCGGTGATTCGCATTTTCGCCGGGAACATTCCCAAAGGAGACACGGAAGATGCCGCGCGAGAGCGGTGCATTGAAGGCATCAACCAGTCGCTCGAATACGCCGCGAAAAAAGGCGTCTTCCTGGCGCTCGAGAACCACGGCGGCATCACCGATACGCCGGAACAGATGCTGAAGATCATTCACGGCGTCACCCCGTCGCCGTGGTTCGGCGTCAATTTCGACGGCGGCAATTTCCGCACCGCTGACCCGTATGCGGACATGGCGAAGATCGCCCCCTATGCCATCAACGCACAGCTGAAAGTCGATCTCTACCCGAACGGCCGGCATGAACTGGCCGATCTGGGTCGCGTGGTCGAAATTCTCCGCCAGGCGAATTACCGCGGTTACATCGTCCTGGAGTACGAAGCCATGCCCGACCCGTTCGAAGCGGTCCCAGGGCATTTGAAGAAGCTGCGGGAATTGATTGGCTGAATTTTTGATCTGCCAGCGGCGAAGAACGCCGGGAATCATACCGGCGATGAACAACAAATTCCCGAGCGGGGGACGTAAGTCCCCTGATTGCTGCATCGACGAACATGCCGAGTCGATTCAGGGGGCTCACGCCCCCCGCTCAGGGAATTGCACGAGCCGGTTGTGGTAAGCCACCAATTGCTCCACGGTCAGCGCTTCCGCGCGGATGTCGGCGAGGATGTTGAGTTCGCGGTGGATGGTCTCCAAGACGGAGCGATCTACAGACAGCGCAGGCAGTTTTGCGACGACACCCATCAGATGTTTTCGCCGCTGCGTGAAGATTCCACGTAGAAATTCGTGGAATCCCGCTCGATCGCTGATGTGTTGTTGCCGGTCGACGTCACGCTCGATCCGTACGATGGCCGAATCGACCTTGGGCCGCGGCCAGAAAACCGTCGGCGGCAACCGGCGAACGATCTCCATCCGCGACTGAGATTGCAGCCACACCGATAGCGCGCTGTAATCGGCCGTCGACGGCTCGGCGAGCATGCGCTCGGCCAGTTCCCATTGAATCGTGACCACCATCCGCGACCACGGTAGATCGGTGGCGAAAACATTCGAGATGACCGGCGTCGCGACGTGATAGGGCAGATTCGCGACGAGTTTGAGAACCGTGCCGGGTGACAACAGCTGCTTTTGAACGGCGTCCAGCACCTCGTCTGCGATGTGGTTTTTATTTTTCAGGACGTCTTGATTCAACAGCGTGACGTTCTCACGACTATCCACCGCGGCAGCCGTCAGACGAGCCATTTCCGGGTCGAACTCCACGGCGACGACGTGCCGGGCCTGTTGCGCCACTTGGGCCGTCAAGGTTCCGGTGCCGGTCCCGACCTCCAGAATGACGTCGTTCGGCGTCAATTCGGCCGATTGAACGATCAGGTCGAGCAAATTCAGGTCAATCAGAAAATTCTGGCCAAGGTCGTGCCGGGGCCTCAGTCCGGACTGTTCCAACAGTTGACGGATGCGAGTACTGGTTTGGCGTTCGGGAGCGTTCATGGGCAGGCGAAATCGCAAACGGTCGTGATGGCGATCAGGCAGACGGTGATAAGAATTTGGCGACGTATTTCCCGAGGATGTCGGTCTCGATGTTCACGACATCTCCGACGGCGCGGCGACCGAGTGTGGTCACGGATAACGTGTGCGGAATCAAGGCGATGCTGAAGCGTTCCCCTTCGACGTCGACGAGGGTCAGGCTGACGCCGTCGACCGCGACGGACCCCTTGGGCACCATCAGTTTCGACAACGCCGCCGGAACGCGAAAGACCATCGTCGTCCATTCGCCGTCCTGTTCGATCCGATCCACCGTGCCGACCCCGTCGACATGCCCTTGCACGAAATGCCCACCGAGACGCCCGGCCGCCGGAAGTGCGCGTTCCAGATTGACGACAACCTGTTCGCGCAATTGCCCGAGATTCGTTTTCGACAGCGTTTCTTCACCCGCTTGAAAACTCCAGCGGTGATTCTCGACGTCAATCGCCGTCAGGCAGCAGCCGTTGATGGCGATGCTGTCCCCCAGTCGGCACGGGTCGTCGGCGGCAATCATGGCGGATGGCGGCTCGATCGTCACGCGCAATCCCGCGGCTTCGCGGGTCAATTGAACCACGGTTCCCAGGCCTTCGACCAAACCGGTAAACATACGGTAATCCAAATCCTGCCGGTGAATCATTCGGGGATGACGAATCCAAGATGCAACTCCCCATGGCGCAGCATCAATTGGCGAATTTCTTCTGGCGTCAAACGGCCGAAAAAGGGATGCGGTTGAACGGGGTCTTCGCGTGACAGCCGTTCGACGGCGGCTCGCAACCGCGCCAAACCCTCCGCCGTGGAAACTTCCGTTGCGGGCAGCAGTGAAGCGGCCGATTTGGGCAATTGAATCCCAGGCGTCATCCCTCGCGTCAGGATGCGCTGTTTGAGAAACAGTTTGACGATGGTGCGGATGTGCCACGGCGCCTGGAAACCGAAACCCTCATAAAAATTGTTGATGCCGCGAGCCAGGTGATCGAGAATCTGGCCGTAAGTCCAGTTTCCCAGCAGTCGATACGGACCGGCCGCCAAGCGTTCCGCTTCTGCCAGGAACTCCTCAGACGATTGAAACCGCAGCTTGCGTCGCTGCCGTTGCATAGCGGTACTTGAAGCCATGAGCGCGCTCTGTCAAGAAAATCACCAGAGAAACCGACTTCCTGAGTTTCGCGGGAAGTTCCCCGGGACGCAATGAGAGCCTATTTTTTTCCCGGTGCCCCAAGCAAAACCGCTGTTGACCAAAAGTTCAGGATGTGTGAAATTGCGATGAAGAATACGGAAAAAAACGAAGAAAAAAGCAACTGAGAATCCGGCAGCTTGAATGTCGTGGCCAATCCTCGATTTTGTTGGGGAGTCGACATGTCCAAGCAATTCTGGCGGCTGTGGCTGGTCCCGTTCGTCGCCTGGGGCGTCTATATGTGCTGGCTCTCCGGCTACGAAGCCGGATTGACCGCCGGCAACGACCAGGCCTGGGATTCGTTTCACCAGATGCGCACCTGGGACGACGCCTTGCGCGAAGACCAGTTGACCTCTACCGCGGGCAGGCTTACTAAGGTCTCGCTGGCCCGTTGAAGCGGCTGGATTCATTCTGGCAACTCGCGCTCTCGCCAGGGGGCTTTCAAGTCCCCGCCGCGGTCGATCGGCAGATTCCGCCGATCGACACCTCAGCGCCCAATCTTCAACACTCGACCGAATCAACGGCAGATTCTACGCAAAGCGCACGTTGCGTAATTGACATGCCAATCTCGCGACGATCCGGCGTGTCGTCGCATTGCTCGTTCTCCGCGCAGCCGATGAATCCGACAACGCGACTTTGTTCGCGAGGATGCCGGATTCGCAGGGAGGCGCTGTCATGGTCTGCAAATGGTCTGCGCGTGTGCGCAGCGCGCTCGTCATTGGCTGTCTTTGCGCAGGAGCCGTTCCGCTCCTGGCGCAAGACGACTCGGAAGTCGACTCGCCAGTCGTGACGTATGACCAGTTGTGTTATGACGACGGGTTGTTCGGCGACGACCTGCTGACACGCCCCAAACTGCTGGGCGACTTGTTCGGCGCGCGAACCGCGCTGGGAGCGCACGGCATCGCCCTCGATGTCAGTTCGACCCAGTTTTACCAGGGCGTCGCGTCCGGCGGCGTGAATCAGACGTTCGAATACTTCGGCCGCAATGACTACTACCTCAATGTGAATGGTGAACAGGCGGGACTGTGGAAAGGCCTCTTCGTCACCCTGCACGGTGAGACCCGCTATGGCGACACGGTCAACGCCGATACGGGAGCCATCTCCCCTGTGAATACGGCAGGCCTGTTCCCCTTGCCGAACGGTTCCATCACGGCGCTCACCGCGGTCAAGTTCACCCAAGCGTTGTCGGAAAACCTGATTACCTTCGCCGGGAAAATCAACTTATTGGATGAATTCAAGCAGCCTTACACCACGGGACGCGGCGTGGACGCGTTCATGAATACGTCGCTCGCGTTTCCCATCGCGGCCGTTCGGCAAGTCCCCTACTCCACGCTCGGCGCCGGCATGGCGATCCTGCGGGAAGGGCAGCCGATGTTCTCCACGATGATCCTGGATACCCACAACACCCCGACCACGTCCGGCTTCGAAAGTTTCTTCACCAACGGGGCGGTCATCATCGCCCGCGCCGAAACGCCGGTGACCATTCTGGATCGCCCCGGGCATCAGGCGATCTGGGGCGTTTATAGCAGCGGCACGTACAACGATCTCTCCCCGACGGCCTACCTCGATCCGACGTACGGCCAACCCGTCGTTACATTCGGGACCGATACCGGTTCCTGGTCGATGTTCTACTCGGCAGACCAGGCATTTTACGTTGATCCGACGAACCCGCTCCGTTCCTGGGGGCTGTTCACCAACATCGGACTGGCCGACGACGGCCCCAGCCCGGTGCGCTGGTCGGCCAACGTCGGCCTCGGCGGCTCCAGCCCGATCGTGACTCGCCCGCTCGATACCTTCGGCATCGGCTACGCCTATACGGGCTATTCGGCCGCCCTCAATAACCTCGCGCCGAATCTGCTGCCGATCAACAACGATCATGCGGTCGAACTCTTTTACAACTATGCCGTCACCCCGTGGTTTCATCTGACGCCCGACTTGCAGGTACTGGTGCCAGCCCGCGAACGGACCATCGCCGTGCCGCCGCAGCCCATCGATACCGCCATCGTGCTGGGTCTGCGGGCGAAAATCGACTTCTGAGCATCGCGTTGTCACAGCGACACAGGGCTGAAACGGAGCACCCGGACATAAGGCGACGCGGGCATGATGCGAGTGTTTGCCCTACGGTTCAGCGGCTGTCCTGCTGATCGGCTGCCTGGGCGGGTTGGCCGGTCCGCCGCCGGCGTGCGCCGACGAATGGTCCGACGTTGATTCAGATATAGACCAACTCTTTTCCGATCCCGCGCTGTCCGCCGACGATCTGGCGACCCGGAACCGGCTTGGCGGCGACCTCGGGGGGATCCGATCGGGGCTCGCTGCCCGCGGCGCCACGCTCGACCTGAGTTCCACGCAGTTCTATCAAGGCGTGACGGCCGGAGGCATTCAGCGCAATTTCGAGTTCTCCGGCCGCGCGGATTATTATCTCAACGTCGACGGCGAACAAGCGGGACTCTGGCAAGGTTTGTTTGTCAACCTGCACGGCGAAACGCGCTATGGCGACACGATCAATCCAATCACGGGCGAATTGATGCCCGCCAACATCGCCGGATTGTTCCCGCTCCCTTACGGCTCGGTCACCGCGTTGACCGCCGTCAAATTCACTCAAGTCCTTTCCAATGACCTGCTGATCTACGCGGGCAAGATCAACCTGATCGATGAAATCAAACAGCAATTTTCGGGGGGCCGCGGCGTCGATGCGTTCATGAATACGGCCATTGTGTTTCCCGTCGCCGCCGATCGCACTGTCCCCTACTCCACGCTCGGCGCCGGCTTTGTCTGGAAACAGGACCATGACCTCGCGTTCTCGATGATGCTGCTCGATACGCACAATACGCCGACCACCTCGGGTTTCGAAACATTCTTCACGAACGGAGCCACCATCCTGGCCCGCGTCGACAGAACGGTCCATTGGTTCGACCGGCTCGGTCATCAGACGGTCTGGGGAACCTACAGCAGCGGCACCTACAATGACCTGTCGCCGACTCCTTACCTCGATCCGATCACCGGCAATGTGACCGTACCCTCCAATCGACAAACAGGCTCCTGGGCCCTTTTTTATGCGGCCGACCAGGCGCTGTGGGTCGATCCGAACAACTCCGCCCGCGCCTGGGGGCTGTTTACGAACATCGGTCTGGCTGACGACGGCCCCAGCCCCATCCGCTTCGGAGCCAACGTCGGCCTAGGAGGTTCCAGCCCGCTGACCAGTCGGCCGCTCGACACCTTCGGCATCGGCTATGCTTACACCCGCTATTCCGCGGCCCTCAACCAACTTCCGGCGAGCGTATTGCCGATCGGGAACGATCAAGTCGTGGAACTCTTCTACAACTACGCCGTCACGCCGTGGTTTCGTGTCACGCCCGATCTGCAAGTGCTGATCCCTGCCCGCGAGCGCACCCTGGGGACTCCGCCACAGCCGATCGACACGGCCTTGGTGCTGGGGATCAGGGCGAAACTCGATTTCTGAAAGCGAAGTTCGATCCCAGTTCGGTCATTTCAGAAATTTGTCGTAAAGCACGGCGGCCGTCACCAGCGAGTAAGCGATGGCAACCAGAACCAGGGCTAATTGCCGCCACCAGGGGGGCTGCATCTCGCGGGGAAGAAATCTGCGGTTGACCAACAGTATCTGTACGGCCCCAATTGCCAACACCGGATTGGCCACGACCGCCAACACCGTAAACAACTGCAACACGTCGCCCATGTTCACCGCAATCAGGCCCCAGACTGTGAGGACGGCCAGCACCAACGTATACAATCGGCCGGCAGATCCTCGCCGCGCACGCGGAGAACTGGTCCAGCAGATGTCGACAATTGTCCGAACCAGCACGTCGGTATTGCCCAGGTGCGTGGAGAATAAAATCCAAAAACCGTTCAGCAGCGTCAGATACCAGAAGCCTGACCAGATTTTGTCCGCCAGATGATGCGCTTGAAATGCCCCCGCGACGACATTCGCCTGCGACATGAACTCCGCGGCGTTCTCGCGCGGGATGATTGACATCGCGATATTGACATTGAGCAGCATCCCGATCAGGCAGCCCGGCCCCCACAGCACCGCCTGATCACAGATGGCATATTTCCACCAATGCCGCCAGCGGCTGCGATTTTCCGCGTTGTCCGGCGGTTGAAAGCCGATCGGTCGCAGCGGGGTTTCATGCGATTCCAGCATGCCGGCGATGCTTCCCATCCGCTGGCCCATGCCGAACCCTTTGTCGCGATACCAGTTGGACACGGCGAGATTTCCCAACCCGCCCGACCCGGCGGTCGCAGCAAACGCCGCGAGCAAAATCAGGTCCATGTCCCGGGGAATCGCGGGATCGAAGAACAAAAATCCGCCGAGTGTCTGCTGCCAGATTTCCGCTTTCACGAACAGCGCGTTGACGACAATCAAGAAGGCAAAAATGAACAACACCATCCACCACGAGAGCCATTCCAACACGGCTTCAACTTTCTTGCCCGATTGCAGCAAGATCACTCCCAGGATGATGACCCCGTACGCGATATAATGCAGCGGCCAAAAGTCATCCGCGGCCGGCGTTCGACCGACAGCCGTAGAAAACAGCACGCCCGCACAGCCCAGCGCGAGAGCCGGCACGGACAGCTGTGCAATCCCGATCGCAATATAAAACAGCGACCAGAATCGCGAGTTTGGCCGCAGTCGCATGAATCCCGTGAAAATCGGTTCGCCGGTGACCATCGTGTAACGGACGGCTTCCATGTTGAACAAGGTTTGCAACACGACGGCGACACTGGCAATCCAAAGAATGCCGGCGCCATGCTTGATCGCCGTCAGCGGGCCGATGATCCACTCGCCCCCGCCGATCGAACCCGCCAGCAGAATGGCCCCGGGTCCGATCGTCTTAATCGCATTGCGGAAAGAAAACGGCAGCGGTGGCGGAAGATCCGCAACCGACCAGGCGGGAAGTCCGCCTGGAGGAAGGGACGACGTGGCTTCCTTCGCGGGCGTGCTGGCAGGAGTCTCGGTCAACGAATCACTTTCCAAAACGCGGGGCCGGTAAATCATCAGCAAAGAATGATGTGATGATTCGACTCTCCCTGGGAGGCAGTGTCAACTCCCGCGGCGGCAACTTGACGAGGAACCGCCCAGGGATCACTGTCGCAGGACGATAGAAACCGAACTCAGCAGGGATTTCAGGAAATGTCCGCGGAATTGCCGATTTCCGTTCGACCCGCCACGCCCGACGATGCAACGGTGATCGCGGAGTTCAACACGCGCTTGGCCCGCGAAACCGAAGGCAAACGGCTGGATCCGGCAACGATCCTGGCCGGCGTGCAGACGCTGCTGAACGATTCCCGGCACGGTCGATACTTTGTCGCCGAGACGGACGGTCAGATCGTCGGCCAGATGATGCACACTCGCGAATGGAGCGACTGGCGCAACGGAGAATTCTGGTGGCTGCAAAGCGTCTACGTCCGGCAAGACCACCGGCAGCGCGGTGTGTTTCGAAAACTCTTAGACGCCGTGACCGAATCGGCGCGGCAAACGCCCGGAGTGATCGGCCTGCGGCTGTACATGGAGCGGGACAACTCGGCCGCCCGTCGTACGTACGAACGGTGCGGCTTTGCCGAAGAAGGCTACGTGGTGCTGGAACGATTGCTGTCCGAGCACCATCGGCCGATCGACGAAGCTGGACCTTGCCGTTGAGGCGCCGTCCCCGCGCGTCGCAATTAAACGGCGCTCGGGCTTTTTGTGCCGGCTTTGTTGAGGGCCTTGAGATAGGCCAGCGCGCTGGCTTCCAAAATGTCGGTGCTCACGGCCTTGCCATGATACCGCTTTCCCTTGCAAAGAATTTCGACCAGCACCTCGCCTTGCGCGTCTTTCCCTTCGGAAACGCTGCGAACCTGATAGTCTTCCAAAGTCGCCGAGATGCCGACGATCCGCTCGAGCGCCTTGCAGACGGCATCCACCGGCCCGTCGCCGATCGCCGCATCGCACAGCATTTCCTGGCGGTCGTTGCGGACCTCGACGGTCGCCGTGGGGATCGTTCCGGTGCCGGCGGCGATGTGAAACCGCGCCAATTGCCAGCGATCGGGTTCTGAGTTCACCCGATTGTCGATGAGGGCCACGATATCGGCGTCGTAGACGTCTTTCTTCTTGTCGGCCAGCACGATGAAGTCGTCGAACACCTTCTGAAACGCTTCGTCGTCGAGTTTGTAGCCCAACTCGCCGACGCGGGTGCGAAACGCATGACGGCCGCTGTGCTTGCCCAACACCAAGTTCGTGCCGACGTACCCTACGTCTTCGGGTTTCATGATTTCGTAGGTGGAACGCTCCTGCAACACGCCGTGCTGATGAATACCGGCTTCGTGGGCGAAAGCGTTCTGCCCGACGATGGCCTTGTTCCGCTGAACGACCATGCCGGTGATCGACGAGACCAATCGGCTGAGATTGCACAACTTCTGCGTGTTGATGCGCGATTCGATGCCGAAATAATCACGGCGGGTGCGGAGCGCCATCACGATTTCTTCCAATGCGGCGTTGCCTGCTCGCTCGCCGAGCCCGTTGATCGTGCATTCGATCTGCCGGGCGCCCGCTTCCACCGCGGCGAGGCTGTTGGCGACCGCCAAGCCCAGATCGTTATGGCAGTGGGCGCTGATCACCGCTCGATCGATATTCCGCACGTGCTGTTTAAGATGACTGATCACGCGGTGGAACTGCGACGGAATCGCATAGCCGACCGTGTCCGGAATGTTGACCGTCGTCGCTCCCGCCTCAATCGCTTTTTCCACGACTTCCGTCAAAAAGTCGAGTTCCGTGCGGGCGGCGTCTTCGGGCGAAAATTCAACGTTATCGCAGAATTCCCGGGCGAGCCGCACATGTTCAACGGCAGCCCGGACGATTTCCTCCTTCGCCATCTTCAATTTGAATTCGCGGTGGATCGCGCTGGTGGCGAGAAAGACGTGGATCCGCTTCTGTTTCGCCCCTTTGACCGCTTCAGCCGCGCGCTCGATGTCTTCCTTGCGGCAACGCGCCAATGCGCAGATCGTCGTCCGGTCGCCGAACCGCTCGGCCACGGCTTTGACCGCCTCAAAATCACCCGGCGAAGCGATCGGGAAACCGGCTTCGATGATATCGACCCCCAGTTCCGTCAGGGCTTCCGCGACCTTGAGCTTCTCGGCGACCGTCATGCTGCAACCGGGCGACTGTTCCCCGTCACGCAACGTCGTATCGAAAATGGTGACCGCATCAGCACTCATGGCAGGCTCCTGGTGAGGCAATCCTGGTGGATTTGATTGTCCTCGAGTTCATCATCACCCAACAACAATTCCATTCACGTTTCAGCCGACAAAAAAACCCTGAGACCAGAGGCCTCAGGGTTAGGAGTTTTCATTGTCGCCGACCAAACATCCCCTGTGACCTCGCTGAATCAGCGGGCAAGCAGCAGTTCGTTCAGTCGCAGCAAACCAGTCATTTCGGGGGGCTTTCCTTAGTTATGATCGTAATCGGGCGAGATTCCCCGGTCAAGTACGAACTCTGCGCCCGGGGTTGCCCCCTTCAGAGTGTGCGTCGCCAAAAAGGTTCACACGTTCCGTTCGGCTGAGCGTAAGCACTTGCATCGCCAACGACCATGAGCGAGACTCAGCCGGCACATTCCCAACCGAGGTCTATCCTTGCGCGACAGTCCATCGTTTGCCGCCATTTCCGCCGCTTCCCCGCCCGCGCAGGCGATTCCGCCGCTGGTGCAACTTTTCGCGTGGCTGGCAGGGATCCGTCTGTGCGTATATGGACTGTTCGAGAAGATCCCCGCCTGGTCTTACGCTTATGCGCTGACATTGCTGTTACTGTTGGCGGTCGCTCCTGTCTGCTGGAGGGGAAGATTACGGCGACAAACGGGCGCGACGACTCCGCCCGTCGAGCCCACTTCCCGTGGGCGGCGCATAGCAACCGCAGTTCTCTTGGCCGGGTGTTCCTGGGGAGTCAGCGACTGGACGGCCCAAATCATCGGCGATTGGCCTCCTGCGTACCACGATGAATACAGCTACCTCTTCCAGGCCAAGACATTTCTCGCCGGCCGGACCTGGTTTCCCAGTCATCCGACGCATCCGGAATTGTTTGATCAGGTCCATGTGCTGAATGACAACGGCCGGATGGCCAGTCGCTATTTTCCTGGCACCGGGGCCTGGATGGCGCCGTTTGTCGCTATGAATCGGCCGTATTGGGGTCATTGGATTTGCGGGATGTTCGCCACGCTCTGCATTTATGCAGCGGGTTGCGAGATTGGAAATGAACGAACGGGGCTGATCGCCGGACTGTTAACGGCGCTTTCGCCGGGATTGGCGCTGTTCAGCAATCTCCTGCTGGCCCACCATCCGACGCTGTTGGGCCTGTCGTTCTTTGTCTGGCGAATGTCGCGATTTGAGCGGACGCTGTCGTGGTGGGATGCCGTCACCGCCAGCCTGGGACTCTCCTGGGCGATGCTTTGCCGTCCCATGACCGCCGCGGGCTTCGGACTGCCGTTCGGGCTGTGGACGGCGTGGTGGCTGATCAGGGGTTCCGCACCGATTCTGCAACGCGTGAATGCGTTGCTGGGATTTGCCGTGCCGATCGTCGTCGGGCTGGGAATTCAACTGGGTTACAACGCCTCGATCACCGGAAGTCCGTGGACGTCGCCTTACCAGCTCTATACCGACGTTTACACGCCCCGGCATGTGTATGGATTCAACAATGTCGTTCGCGGGGAACAGCATCTTGGCCCCAAGGTGCTCGACAGCTACGACCGCTGGGCCGAAAATTTGACGCCGGAGCTCGCGGCCAGGAATGTCGGCACACGGCTGTATTTCAGCACGTTGTGGACCTGGGATTTGTTGCCATTAGCCATGATCTCCGTCATCTCGCTCGCTTGGATCTGGCGATTCGACCGCCGCGTGCAATTGGTGTTCTGGGCGATCGTATCGCTGCACGCGGTTCATATTCCTTATTGGTACGCGGGGATCATGGGCTGGCATTACGTGTTTGAAACATCCATTTTGTGGACGCTGTTGAGCGCCGTGATCTGCGACCGATTGTGGCAGGACTGGCGAATAGCGGGGCGGTCGCTGATGCCTTGGTGGCTCGCGGCGTTGGGGATGGTGACGCTCGCCGGCAATTTTGTCACCGTGCCCGACCTCTGGATCGCCAAGCTGGCGCAAGAGATTCCGCCGATCCGTTATCCGCGGCGAATGCACGGCGAATTTCGTGGTTGGGTGCAGGGAGTGGTGGGCGAGGGTCCGGGGCTGGTTCTGGTCGCACCACATTCCCAGGACCGCCATTTGGATTACGTCGTG
>JAXMBR010000059.1:0-18869 GCA_046349715.1 Planctomycetaceae bacterium
AATCGGCGGCAGTTCCCATCATCGAAAAGGGGACCGCCTGATCCAACTCTTGCCGAAGATGATCATGGGCTTGTTCCGGCGCGATCAAACAGAGGTCCAGCAAATAACACTCGACGGGATAGAATCGTTCCCGGGCCTCCAGGATGATTTCAAACGCCACGCGCAGATGGTCTCGCGCCGTTTCTCCATCCTGGGCGACGGCGGCACGCGCCGCGGAAACGGCTCGGTTCTGCAAACGGCCTTCATCAATGTTGCCGAAGTTGCGCATGTGCCGCATCAACAATTCGGTTTGCAGCCAGCAGGTGCCTAGCGCGAGAAAATCGGCGACGAGATCGGCGTCGAGCTCGTCGGCGTTAAAGTGAAGGGCCGCCAGCATTTCGCTGCGTTCATGGAGATCGGAAATCACAATCCCGCCGTCGGCCCGCGCCTGGTCCGCCCAGCCGTGGGGAAGCCAGCCGTCGCAGGGGAGGGGAATGAGCGTCAGTTGATCGGCATGCGGTCCCTGCGGCGGATCATCGGCTCGTCGCCAACCCGGAAGAAAACCAGTGTCCGCCAATAAGCGGGGGTGCCAGGCGATGGCAAAGGAATTCAACAGGCTGGCCGCAGCCTCTTCCCCCAGATCGGTCGGCAGATCTTCCAGGCTATGGCTGGGAACCAGAATTGTCACTTTGCTGTAAGGCATTGACCGTTCTCATTCTTGATGCAGAAAAAAACTACGGAAACCACCTCTACCGGACGAATGGATTCAGCGATTCGCCCCGAAGCTCCTGGCTTCCGAACTTCTTCGTGGTTCCCCAGATTTTCGGGAACTTTGCAGGATGCGTGAACGTCATGATTTTAGCGATCAGCGTTTCCAGGAGTGTTGATCAGCTGGGATTTTGCGATTGGTTTTGACCGTCTTAAGCGATCATGATCCTCGAATCTCAAAGTCGTTGCTGCCTTGGCCATGACTACTCGGTGAAGAGCAGGGGAGCTTGCCGCAGATGTAGTTGACATTTGTCGAAGATCAAGTATAGCTTAACGTTATGCATTTTCTCATCTTTGGGCGCATTTTCTCAGACATCCCACAACCGTCGTCGAATCTCGCGGCCGTACCCTTTCCTGTCCACGATTTTGCAGTGCTGTCGGCAAACGGGACCCGTGCGCTCAACGTAAACAAGAACATCGACAACCCTCAGAAATAGAGATCTCGCAGTCGCTCTGAGATCATAAAACTCCGCGGAGAGAATCAGATGGCAGAACTTCCGGCAGCCTGGGGCATTGAAATCGGTCAGGCAGGATTGAAGGCTATCCGGTTGCGCTATGTGGAAGCCGCCGACCAGGTGATGGCGATCGCGTTCGATTACGTGCCTCATCCGAAGCTCCTCAGCCAACCGGATGCGGTGCCGGAAGAACTGATTCGGCAGGCGCTCGACACGTTTTTGTCGCGCAATCAGGTGGGAACGGACCTGGTGGCGATCTCGCTGCCCGGCCGGGACGCGCTGGCGAAATTTATTCAATTACCGCCTGTCGAGAGTTCCAAGGTCGCGGAAATCGTCAAATACGAGGCGCGGCAGCAGATTCCGTTTCCGCTCGAAGAGGTTTACTGGGACTATCAAACGCTTGGCGGCGGTTCGGAGGAAGGGGGCTTTCTGCTCGATGCGGAGGTCGGCCTGATCGCCATGAAGCGCGAGCAGGTGAACCACCACTTGCAGCCGTACCTGGAGCGGAAGATCGAAGTGGAGGTGATTCAGATCGCCCCGCTGGCGTTGTACAACTTCCTCTGTTTCGAGCGGATGGGGATGCGGCCGGGCGACGGGGGGCAGACCCCGGAGGATTATTCGGTGCTGCTCGACATGGGCGCCGACAACACCACGCTGATGATCACCAACGGGCGAAAGATCTGGATTCGCAATGTGCCGATCGGCGGCAATCATTTCAGCCGCGCGTTGACGAAGGAAATGAAGCTGACGTTCGCCAAGGCCGAGCATTTGAAGTGCAATGCCACGAAATCGCCCGATCCCCGGGCCGTGTTCCAGGCCTTGCGGCCGGTGTTCAACGACTATGTGTCGGAGATCCAGCGATCGATCGGCTATTTCGCCAGCGTGAATCGTCAGGCCAAGATCGGCCGGTTGGTGGGAGTGGGCAACGGCTTCAAACTGGCTGGCTTGCAGAAGTTCTTGCAGCAAAACCTGCAATACGAAGTCGAACGGATCGATTCGTTCCAGGCGATCGTCGGCGACAACGTGCTGAATTCGCCGTTGTTTCAGGACAACATTCTCACGTTCGCGGTGCCGTACGGGTTGGCGCTGCAGCTCTTGAAGCGCACGACGATTCGTACCTCGCTGTTGCCGACGGAAATTTCTACGGCCCGGCGCATCCGCCGGAAAAAGCCCTGGGCGGCGGCGACCGCTGCGGCGCTGTTGTTCGGATTGGCCACGTCAGCCGCTCTGCACGGCCAAGCGTTACAATCGGTCAGCGAGACCCGGTTCGGAGAAGTTGAAAAGAAAGCCAAGGACATCGACGAATACGCCAAGAAGCTGGACAAGAACTACAAAGCCCAGGTGGCGGCGAACGAAGCCTTGCGCGAGCAGGGGCAAAAGCTGGTCTCCGCCCTGGACACGCGGGAACTGTGGTTGGAAGTCTACAAAGCGATTGATGAATGCCTGCCGCGCGACATCGCCAAGCAGCAGGACATCGAAGACATCCGCCTTCAGAACCGGATTTCGCTCAAGACAATCACCACCAAGCGTTATGAAGACCTGGACACCTGGTACAACGAAAAAATCGCCAACTCGGACGGGCCGAAGGGATATCTGCTCGCTTCGGAGAAAGAGACCGGCCCCAGCGGCCCCGGGTATGTTTTCACCTTGCAGGGCGTCCATCACCACGAGGAGAAAGACAACACGCAGACGGGCTGGGGCATTCCCTACGTCATCGCGACGTTGCTGCACAATCTCCAGCAATGGGAAGTCCGCCATGAGGATCAGGACTTTGCCACTCCCGTCCGCAAGCTGGGCATCACGCATGCCACGATCACCGAGGACCCGAACCCGGACCAGATCCTGTATGCGCCCAACAGCCAGGTGACGACGACCGGCGGCTCGCCGCTGGGGGCCGCCCGACCCATGGTGGGAAACGGTTCAGCCCTGCGCAAAGGTGGGCGCGGACGCGATGCGGACATCCTTTCGCCTCCGCCAGGCCAGCTTCCCGTGGGACGGCCGAATGTCACCCTGCCAAAAGCTGAGGAACAGGAGGGGATCACCATCCCGGAACAGACATTCACGATCGAATTCGCTTGGAAACCGACCCCCGTTGCGGAGCGAACGGAAGAGGATCCGCTGGCGCCGAAGCAAGACGCCGGCGACGCCGACTCGACGGAGAAAACGGAGAACTAGACAATTCGTTGTCGCAGAGCACAAACCGAACGTTATTGCGGGCTCCTCGGGGACTCCGTCAGGAATTAAGTCATGAAGCAACTCGAACCGATTCTGAAATATCACTTCTGGATTCTGTTGTTTGTGGCGCTCATCATGGCGTTCGCGGGGTGGTGGGTGTCCACGGGCCAGATGCAGGCAGCGATCATCAAGCGGCGGGCGGACATCGCCGGCGCGGAAGAACGCATACCTAAAAGCAACACCGCCAGCGCCGACTGGGAAGCGAAGCTGAAAGCGATCAATGACAAACAGAAAATCCTGGTGGAGCATTCGCGGGAATCGCTGTACTTGAAACAGAAGCAGAAGATGGTCTGGCCGGCAGGAGACATTCGAAAGAATGCATCCCAGCTCAAATATCTCGGTGAATTCGACAACGGGTCTCAGTTGTTGTTTCGCAGCTCGGGATACGCGCGCGAGGCCAAACGCGTGTATGAGATTCCGCGACCGATCAATTCGCTGGACGGTTCCGGCGTGGTGGAGTTCAGCCGGCAGACCATGCCGTCGATCGAATGGGGCAACCATAAGCCGACGTCCGCCGAGATGTGGTACTCCATGGAGGATCTCTGGCTGCTGGAGCCGATTCTCCAGGCGATTTTGACGGTGAACGGAGGTCCGGAAGCCAGCCGTTATGACGCGGTCGTCGTGGCCATTAATGAATTGCAGTTGTTGGGAGGTAATCGCGAAACGATCGGCCTGAAGGTCGATCCCACCGCCGATGCCGGCGGGATTGGCGGAGGCGGTGGCGGTGGCGGCATGTTCGGCGGAGGGCGTGACCGGGGACGAGGACCAGGCGGAGGTGGCGCTGGCGCTTACAATCGGACCAGCGGGACCTCGCCAGGCACCGACATTAATCCGGTCGAGGAACTGGGCGACCCCGGCACTGGAGTAGGGGGGGCCGCCCCCGCGGACGAATTCGGAGGAGGCGTCACTCCGGGCGACGGGGTTCCTCAGCCGCAGCGAGAAAGTCTGCTGGGAACGGGTCGTCGGTATATCGATGACGACCCGGCGTTGCCCTACCGTACCCGAGGGTTCAAATTGACCGTGACCATGGATCACCGGCGTTTGCCGGAATTTTACGCGGAACTGACGAACACCGAAGGATCACCTTGGCCGATTCAGATTTTGCGCATGAACGTGGCGGCGGTCGGCGAGTCGCTGTCGAGCGGCGGAAGATCGGGCGGTCAAGGGAGCGGGGGCGGGAGCGGCATGTTCCGCAATGAAAGCCGCCGAAGCGGTGGGGGGGGCGGCGGCGGATTAATGCGGAAGGGCGGTTTTGGAGGTGGAGCAGGAGATCTCGCCGAGAATCTGGCGGTCGCCCCGGCGGGCTCCGGAACAACGGGCGCCAGTCATGAGACGGCTTTCCTGGCGAAGGTCACGTTGGTCGGTCTGATTACGCTTTATAATGAACCGGAAGTGTTGTCGTCGTCAGTGGACAGTGCCGCGGGGCCTGATTCGACGAGTTCGCCGGAGTCCACCGAGGATGCAGCGGATTCGACGGAAACCGGCATGGATGGGGAGATGACGATCGGGACGGAATCGGAAGCGATGCCCGAGAATGACGGCGACTCTCCGGAGGCAGATGGTGAAAATATGCCGAAATCGAAGTTGAATGGCGAGGGCGACGATGCGAAGGGCGCCGGCGACCCCTCGGGCGAGGGATCGGAATCCGAACTGCCGACCACCGACGCTGAAGGAATGTGACGCAGTCTCGGACGGGGCCCTGTGGCCGGCAAGTGAATGACGTTCGTTATTTTTGCAGAGCATCAATGCCGCGGTGAATGGTGGAGGACAGGCGATGTCGATCAAGGGCATGAATATCAAGGCCTTTCTGGCAAATCATATCGAGAAGGTGGCGTTGGGAACGATCGCCTTGATGCTGCTGGGCATTTGGGCGAAAGAGTTCTTTGCGGGGAACTGGTCCCGGGAGAAGCGCGTTCCCGCGGAGATGCTGACCAAGATTGACGAGAAGCGCAAGGAAATCGACAGCAGCGTCTGGCCGGAGCCGATGGCCCAGCCGTTCGCGCTGGTCGATTTTTCAGAGCGTGCGCAGACGCTGCTCAGCCCCATTAACGTCTCGCGCTATGACCTCTCGACCGAGCTGTTCGTGCCGTTGTATAAGCCCAAGGAAAAGCGCGAGCCCAGCCTGATGGTCGTGGAAGACCTGCGGGCGGACTTCGGCCATGTGATTCTGGCGATGCGATCCCGACGCCGCTGCTCCGATGGATACCGTCGCGAACACCGATCCGGCGCAAGAGGAGATGGCCGGCGAAGAAGAAGACGAAGAATTTTCGCGGCGGAAAGACAGAGCCCAGCCGGGGGGCCGATCGGCAATCTCAATCCCGGGGGAGGCGGAATGCTGAAGAGCGGTCGCAAAGACAGAAAAGGGCGCAACCACGCCGCCACCGCTGCTGGGGGAAACCGTTGCGAGGCCGAGGCAAGGAGGACAGAGGGATCGGGTCGGACGACGGCTTGGGAAGCAGTCCCGTGCAATCCCAGGCGAGCCATGCTCTCCCCGAAGGTCATTTCTTTGTCGCGGTGCGGGGCGTTTGGCCGGTGGAAGCAGCAGATTCAGAAATTCATCAGTGCGTTGCATCTGAGTTCGCGTGCCGACGCGGAACGAATTCTCGACATCCTCGATTTTGAATTGGAGCGTCAAGAGGCCACGGCGGGTGACGACCCCTGGTCCAAGCCCTGGGAAAAACTCGATGCCCAACGAGCGGTGACGATCCTCGACGAAGTGGACGGTTTCGATCTGGAACCCGTCGACATGCAAATCGTCGACGCGGCGATCACGATGTCGTTGCCGCGGCGGATCCTGGGAGAATGGAAGAGCATCGTCACCCATCCGCGAATCACCAATTTCGTCTTGTCCGACGAACAGATCGAAAAGGAACGACAGATCCAAGAGAAACTCAATGAACAGATTGAGAAGCTTCGCATCGAGGCGGAGAAGACTCAGGGACCGCCCAAACGCGGATTCGCGTCGACGGTTCACGACTACCGCTCAATCGCCCGGGGCATCAATCAACAGCGGCCGGGTGAATCCGACGAGACATGGAAAACCCTCTCCAAAGAGATCGGCAACCAGGGGGGCATGGGGCGTCCCGGTGCGGGATTTTCCGGGGATGATCTGAAATTTAGAGTTACCGCGGCGGGTTCGCTGATGTTGTTTCGCTATCTCGATTTTGACGTGCGGCCCGGATTTGCCTATCGCTACCGGGTGCGACTGACGATTCGCAATCCAAACTATCAAAAGGAAATCGTCAACGTGGTCGATCCCAGCGTGGCTGAAGGCGCCGAACGGACGACTCCCTGGAGCAAGACGTCGAATGCGGCCGTGCTTCCGGTTTCGCCCAAATACTTCCTGCAGACCGTCGATCGACAGCCCATGTATGAAGACGGCAAGAGCAGCCGGCGGGGTGTTGCCGACATTAAATTGTATGAATGGCATAGCAAACTGGGCACCCGCGTCGCATCGGTCCTGGAATTGACGAGCCTGGGCCAGTTCCTGGGAGGCGAGAAGCGGGTGAAAGTGCTGGATGTCGGCACGGAGGTCATCAAAGAGGAACCTTATAAGTTTTCCTCGGAAGACTTGTTGTTGGATGTCGAGTCCGACCTGACGATGCTGCCGGACGAACACCCCGATCTGGCGCTGGCGGCGAGCAAAAAGGAAACTCGTGTCGGCTTGCCATCGGAACTGCTGGTGGTGGACCGCGGAGGCGAAGTCCAGGTGGTGGAGCAGTCGGTCAGTTCCAAAGAGGAGAAGGCGCTGCAAAGTCGATTGGAGCAAGAGCGGCGGCGATTTGCCGAGGAGGAAAAGAAGAAAGATGCGGATGACAACCCTTTGAATCAAGCCGGTCGTTTAGGCGGTCTAAAAGACGGCGGAAAGAAGGGCAACAATCCGCGTCAGAAAACCAAGGGGATGCGGGGCGGTCGGAAAAATCAATGACGCGTTGGCGCGGTCAGAAGCGCGCGGTCGCTTATTCGGGGCCGCGTTCGCCCTGCGGGTGGCGTTCAGGCGAGATCGACGAATCCAATCGTTCCGCGAGCCGTTGCTGCACGATCTCGATCAGTAACGGATGTCGTCCCAACGGCGGGCACAGTTGAAATTCGACGGCGGGATTCCGCTCGGAGAGTTCCTGGCGCAAGCGCTCCAGATCTTCCGCCACATGCCGGCCGGCGGACAGAAAATAAGGAAACATCAAGACCCGCTGCGCGCCTTGTTCGACGCAACGGCGGCCTGCTTCCAACACCGTCGGCTCCGCCAGTTCGAGATAACTCGGTTCGATCGGGCGATACGTCGTCCGTTGGCGGAGCGTCTGCGCCAAATCCAGCAGATCGTCGTTCGCTTGCGCGCGCCGGCTGCCATGGGCAATCAGCAGCACCGCGGTTTTGTCGTCGGCGACGGCGGGCATCGGTTTGGTCAAGTTGGCAGCCCCTGATGACTGTTGGAGATCGTTGACACTCGTCATGATACAGCTTCTCGCAGACGTTGTCAGTTGGGCGCGCCACGGTGCGACGCCTGGGAGGGACTGTCGGCATGCAACCGGAGCGAATCGGCCCTTATCTGATCGAGAAAAAGATCGGAGCCGGGGGGATGGGCAACGTCTACCTGGGCCGGCATGAAGCGACCGATCAACCGGCGGCCGTCAAGGTATTGCCCGCCTCGTTGGCCCGCGAGGAGGGGTTCATCCTCAGATTCAATCGGGAAATTGAGGCGCTGAAGAAACTGCGGCACCGCAACATCGTGGCGTTCTACGAAAGCGGCGTCGACGGCGAGACGTACTACTATGCGATGGAATACGTCGACGGAGAGACACTCACCCACCGCATTCGTCGTGACAAACGAATTCCTTGGCGTGAAGCCGTCGTGATTGCGATCCAGATCTGCGGCGCGCTCAAAGCCGCGCATGACGCCGGCGTCATCCACCGCGACTTGAAACCCTCGAACTTGATGTTGGCCCAGGACGGCGCCGTCAAGCTGACCGACTTCGGCGTGGCGCAGATTTTCGCGACCTCGAAACTGACCGTGACCGGCGGCGTCATCGGCACCGCGGAATACATGTCACCCGAGCAATCGCAAGGGCAGCGGGCGACCAAACGCAGCGACATTTATTCTCTGGGCGCCGTCCTGTACGTGATGCTCACCGGCCGGCCGCCGTTCACCGGAAACACGACGGTGGAAATCATTCACAAGCAGCGATTCGGACGCTTCGACCGTGCGCGGCTGTACGTTCCGGACCTGCCGTCCTGGCTCGACGATCTGGTGTCGCAGACCCTGGAGAAAGAACCGGACAAACGGCCCCCGGATGCCTATGTGCTCTCGCGAGCGCTGCAAGAGATTGTGCAGAAGGTTGATTTGCAAGCCAGCCACGACCCCGACACGCGCATCCAAGGACACGTCACGATCAGCGACACGCTGTCCGAGACGATGACTCCCGATCCCGGCGTGGGCGCGACTCTGATGCGAGACCTGGTACGCAGTGAAATCGAGCGCCAGCAGACGCCGACGGCGGTCGGGGCATTTTTCAACAACATCTACGTGCTGCTGGCACTGCTCGGATTATTAGTCGTGGGGGGTGTCTGGTGGTGGAACCGCGCACAGCTGTCTCCCGAGCAACAATTCGAAACAGGGATGCGCATGCCCAGGCGGACAAAAGAGACGACTGGCTGCGCGCCGGGATCAGTATTTTCTGCCGTTGGCGCAGTCCGATCCTGAACGTTGGGCGGACAGGGTCCGGCCGTATCTTCAGCAAATTGAGGCTTACGAATGGGAGTCGCTGCAGACGCCGCCGCGCCGCCGGAACAAGCGTTCTGCCGCTCAAAGCGAACCGGAACGCTGGCTGACACGAATTCGCACCGATTGGGAACAGGGAGACTTCCCGGCTGCCGAAGCGAAACTGACGGCCCTCTCCGAGATTCTTCCCGATGACCCGGCGTCCGAGCCGATCCGGGGGGTGATCAACGCCTGGCAAAAAGGGCTGTCGGAACAACAACGCGAGTCGCCTGATCGGCGCGCCTTCGTGGAATCGGCCCTGAGCCGCGCAGAATCGTTGCGCCCCGAGGCCCCTGATCGGTGCCGCAGCATTGCTCGCGGAGTGCTGTTCCTGTATCGCGATGATCCGGCGCTGCAGGATTTGCTGGACAAAGCCAGACTGTTGGCTATCGAGGTTCCCCGGGAATCCGGAACGTGAGGCTGGCTCGCCGGGAAACACGCCGTTATTCTGTGCTGTCGACTGTTTCGCCCCGAACTCCTTTTGCGTCGTAGAAAATTCATGCCTGTGTCCATCGATCTTCGGCAACAGATTCGCAATATTCCGGACTTTCCCAAGCCGGGAATCCTGTTTCGCGATATCACGCCGCTGCTCAGCAACGCAGCGGCATTTCAGCAAGTCGTTCATCAGATGGCCGAACGATTCCGCGCGGCGCGGCCCACGGCGATTCTGGCGGCCGAGTCACGCGGCTTCATTTTCGCCGCCCCGCTGGCCCTGGAGCTCGGCGCCGCGTTCATCCCGGTTCGCAAACCCGGCAAGCTGCCGTTTAAGACGCGCAAATACAACTACGAATTGGAATACGGCACGGATGCGCTGGAAATGCACGTCGACGCCGTGTCACCGGACAGCCGGTGCCTGATGGTCGATGATTTGCTGGCCACCGGAGGCACGACGGAAGCCTGCATCAAGCTGGCCAAAGACAGCGGCGCCGAGGTGATCGGTTGCGCCTTCGTCATTGAACTGACGTTTCTCAACGGCCGCGACCGACTGAAGCCGCATGACGTTTTCAGCCTGATTCAATACGACACCGAAGAGTCGTAAATAAAGAATCGTTTGGCGGATCCGCAGCAGTCTGTTCAGGGAAGAGGCGGAAGCCACGAGGCCAGGTAATACGCTCGCGGGACGCTGGCTTCCAGCCAGGATTGCCAGGAATTCGAAAACGCCCGGGCCTGCGAATTCCCAGTCAAAATTTCCGCCAGACCGGTCGGGTGATGATACTTCACAACGCGGACTGAACTGAGGCCTAATTGTTTTTTGAGGGCCTCCAGCGAATCTTCTTCGTAGCCGATCTGATCGATCATGCCGTTCGCCAGCGCGTCGCGCGCCGTGAAAATCCGGCCGGTGGCCAGCGCTTTGACCTGCTCCGCGTTCAGCGTGTCACGGTTCTCATCAATGATGGCCAGGAACTGTTCGTACGACTGGTCGATGATGTCTTTCCACAAGGCGCGGTCATTTTCGGACAACGGCTTGAACGGGCTCAGCGAGTCCTTGAATTCACCGGTCGTCAACGATTCCGACTTCACTCCCAATTTGGTCGCCAGCTCACTGACGTCGTAGTGCGGGAGAATGACGCCAATCGAACCGGTCCAGGTCGTCTGTTCGGCAAAGATTCTCGCCTGCGGCCCGCCGCCCATCGCGACGTAGTAACCGCCGGACGCCGCCAGCCGCTTCATTTGGATAAAAATGGGCTTTTGCTTTTCTCCCGACAGCTTTTTCAACTGATGATAAATCTGGTGGCTGTCGGCAACGGCTCCGCCGGGGCTATCGATGACCAACAGGACGCCTTTGACGTTGTTGTCCGCTTGCGCTTTTTCGATTTGCTTCAACCACCGCTCGGTGTAAGGGGGCATGATCACGCCGGACAGCTCAATCACGGCGATCTTGGACGTCGCGGACATATCGCCCGAGAGGAATTTTTCCTGCGGCCCCTCGCCGGTCCCCAGGTACTCGGCGAATGCCGCAAACAATCCGAGATTGAACAGCACGGACAAACCGAGCGCGACGAGCAGCAGGCGAATCGCCCAAATCCGCCAGGTCCCGCCGGGAGCCTGCACGACGACCGTGGTGCCTTGAGGAACGGACACGCTGCGTTGGCCGGGCTTGGGCGCTCCCGAGGAGCCACTTTCCAGAAAAATCGGTGAGTCGGACATCTTGCTCATCCTGCGGATGGAAATGGTGAAAGTCGTGTGAGACGTTCATCTTGCAGAATCACCCTTTGGGATACAACTCACCCGGGAGCAGGTCCAGGGCATTCGATCCGGGAAGTCGGACCCCGCCATGTCAAACTTTGACGATCAGGAAGACTCGCCGGGAATTTCGGATCGCATCGCCCGCACGATCGGACTATGCCGTTTTCCAGGACGGATTGGCAGAAGCGTCATACCTGGCATGACCGCTACGTCGATGTTAACCGTGACCGCCGGCTCCCTCGGGGGCGGCGCACGCACTGAACAGAAGAAACGTTCACTCGGCCGGAACCGGATTTCCGGACGGTCCGAGTTCGGCAGACCGCACGGCCCGGCAATTTCGGCCGGAGGTTCCTGCCGAGATATTCAGAGGAGACGGCTCGAATGCATTTGCCTGCGAACATGAAGATTCGATCCTGGTTGATGGGCGTCGCGACGGCCGGCGTGCTGGGCCCCGCGCTGACCCTGGGCCAAACGAACGAGTCTCCGCTTCCCGCTGAAAAGCCTCGCACGCCCGCTAAGCGGCAAGTCGTCCGTGGCAATCGATCGCCGGACGCCGGTTTTGTCACTCCCGCCGGCTTCCAGGTCACCGACGGCGGCATGACTGTTGCCGAATCGGAAGTTGAGTACCAGTTGCGTTTGCTCTACGAGCGCGACGGCCGGGAAATGCCCGATATGAGCTTCGCCACGCCGAAACCACAAGCCACCGCGCCGGAATCGACCAACGAGAACGCTTCCCCCGTCGTTCCAGCGGCGCCCGTCACCGGAATTCAACCAAATCTGCAACAGAATGCACAACCGGTCGCCCGGCCGCCGGTCAGGCAGCAACCCATGGCGGCCCCGCCGCCGCGAAAACCGCCCGTTCCCAACCCCCAAGCGGAACCCGCGCATACGGGGCCCAACAAAATCTCGAAATTCTTCAAGAAAATCATTCCCGGAAGCGGCTCAAAAGCTCCGCATCAAGTGGCCACGGTCCCGCCGCGGCAAATGCCGGCTCCAGGGATGATGCCTTCCGCGGCTCCCAACATTCGAACGGCGCAAGCGAGTCCCGGTGTCCAGAAGCAGACTCCGTTGAGAAAACCGATGCAACATGCGTCGGCCACCGCTCCGCAACCGCAGCAGCAGCGCAGCGCACCCTCGTCACCCGCTCCTCGACCGGTCGCGCTGGCGACCGCTCCTCAGACTTTGCAGACGACCCCGGTTCAACAAGTTGATCCGTTGACTGAAAGTGAGTCCGCCGCGCCGCTGGCCACCATCACCCCATCGGCGACGACCGCGCCGCCTATGACCGTTCCCGACGCTGGGCCCGTGGAAGTACCGGCGGAAGTCGCCGAGACGACCACTCCGGACTCGGAATCGCTGGCTTCGTTTATTCCGCCCTCACCGGCTCCGCCGAACGAATCCGCGCAGACTCCGGTTGCATTGCCGCAGGCCCCCGCGTTTGTGGCCGATTCGATGCCTGTCAATGAAACGGCGACTGAGCAGGCCGCGACGCAGGCTCCACCCGCGATGATCGATGACTTCCCGAACCCGTTCCCTGAGGAACAAACGACAGAACCCTCGTTCGAACAACCGGCTGAGCAAAACGGCGCGCCGGTGAATGGGTTGGCGTCGCAACCGTCTCAAACGCCGTTTGCCGCCACTCCTTCTAACGACGACGGAGGTCCTTCGCTGGATGCGTCATCGCCTTCCCCGGAGGAGACGTTCGAGGCGCCAATCGTCAATCCTTACAGCGGAAAGTCGTTGGAAGAACCGGCGACGCTTCCGGAATCGACTCCCTTGAACAAGCCGACATCCGTCCCCTCGAAGGCTGTGCCGTTGCCGGCGAAGAACGTCGAGCAGACCTCGGCGGATGACAACAGCGTCGCCGCCAAGATGCGCCGCATTATTCAGCGGGCCGACATGACGGGCTTGAAGGGATTTTGTCCGGTGACGCTCCGCGACCAGCGGGAATTGGCGGACTCCGTTCCTGATTATGTCGCCAGCCATCGCGGCCAGAAGTTCTATTTCGCCACGCAGGCCGCCCAGCAGAAATTCGAACAACATCCGGAACGGTATGCTCCGGCGGCCTATGGCGCCGACGTGGTCGTGCTGACACGCGACCAGGACGTGCTGGAAGGAACACTGGATCATGCCGCCTGGTACCGCGGACGTCTTTACCTGTTCGCGAACCAGGAAAACCACGACATCTTCGTGAAACAACCGGAGCGGTACGCTTCGCCTCCGGGAATCGAATAACGGCGATGGCAATTCTCAACATTCCAGCACGCCGCGAACATTGTGATCAATGTTCGCGGCGTGTTTCTTGATTGATGCCGGCCAACAATCGCAAAAAAATCGCCGTCGGCGCGCCGGACGACGGAAAGCACTTAGCGCCAGAGCGATTTTCCCGTGATCCAAAGTTTTCGCCACGCCGGCAACCGGACGCGCCGCGAAAATACGTCGAAATTCCGCCGTTCAATCTCGGTGAGCAGCCCGCCGTAAATCTCCTGCATCGCTCCCAGCACGCGACGGCCTGCCGGTGGCAGGAATTCTTTCAGGGATTCCGCACGGCGATAATACGACCAGGCGCGTTCCGTCTCGAACGCCATCAGGTTCATGAACTCCGGGGTGATGCGCCGCTGCTTCAGCTCCTGCGCGGGATATCCAAATTGATGCAGGTCTTCCTGCGGCAGATAGACCCGCCCCATGTCGGCGTCTTCCGCCAAGTCGCGCAGGATGTTCGTCAGCTGAAAAGCCAGCCCGCAATCAATCGCCGGCTGCTCGGCTCGAGCCTCATGACATCCCCAGATGCGAATGCAGCATAATCCGACCGTCCCGGCGACGTGATAACAATAATTCTGCAAATCGGAAAACGCCGGGAAATCGCGAGGGTTGAGATCCATCTCGACGCCGTCGATCACTTCTTCTAATAATCGACAGGGGATTTCATAGCGGCGCGCCACGTCAGCCAATGCCGGCCAATGAGGGCCTCTTCCGTAATGACCAAGAAAGGCTGCGTGCAAATCGTGCCGCCATTGAATCAGGGATTGAGCGCGAGTCGCGGGATCTAAATCGGGATCGTCGCCGAGGTCGTCAGTCAGTCGCATGAACGCGTAGAGCACATTCATCGCCTGCCGCTGGTCGTTTGGAAGCGCCCAGAAGGCATAGCCGAAGTTTGCCGCCGTACGCCGCGTCACTTGCCGGCAGAACCGGTGCGAATCCACCAGGTGCACCGTCATGGCGACACCGCCGTCATTCCCGCGCCAAACCTGCGATTGCGGCCAAACAAAGCTCGCCAACTGCGGCGGGCGAGGCACCCCAGCAGCAATCGAAACGCATCTCCTTTCGTCACCTTGGGCCGAACGTCCCACACGCGATAGCCGATCCGCTCGATTCGATCGAGAATGCGCAAGCCGCCATGAAGGAACAGATCGATGTCGATCTGCAACGCACCCGGCAGGCGCTCAACCAGCGGCAGCCCCGCGCGTAAATAGTCCCCGGCGCGATCGACTTCAAATTTCATCAAGTCCAGAAACGCGTCATTCGTGACCCGGCGGTGTAAATCCTCGCGTGGGTAAGCAAATCGCTCCCGGTCTTCGCGCGGCAGATAAATCCGGCCGATGTCCAGATCGCGAGAGACGTCCTGCCAGAAATTGGCCAATTGCAGCCCGGTGCAGATGGAATCCGACCAGGCAATGTGTTCCGGCGTCGATTGGCGACATAACAGCAAGACCAGCCGGCCGACAGGGTCGGCGCTGCGACGACAATAGTCGCGCAGTTGGTCGAATGTCTCGTACTCGGTGACGCGCTGATCCTGCTCGAACGCGGAAATCAGGTCGAGAAACGGCTGCCGGGGGATCTGAAATTCATCAATCGTCGGCTGCAGCGCGACGAACACCGGATGCACGCACTCACCCGCGTAACATCGTTCCGTTTCTTCACGCCACCACTGGAGCAGTTCTAAAGCGCGGCGTGTGTCGCCTGCTTCATCGCCCAGATCGTCCGCCCAGCGGCAGAAGGCGTAGACGTTAAAGAAATGCTGGTGCAGTTCCTTAGGCAATAACCACGAGACGACCGGGAAGTTTTCGTAATGACTCGTCGCCAGCTGACGGCAATACGCGTCCGCCTCCGCGACGGACGGCGGCTGCGATCGTCGCGATCCTTGCGGTCCCCAGATTTCCAGATCGGCAATGACGCTGCCGCTCATCGGTCGTCGCCCGGCGCCTGCATTCGCTGATTGAACAAGAAATGAGAGAATCTCTCAGTGCGAATCATGGCCGCAGGACGGCTGATTTTCATCCCCGCTGGTGCGAATTTTTCTTTCATTCCGCCGATTTGCCGGTCCTTCGTGAAAAATCTTCCTTCCCGTGTAAGATCAAGGCCGCGGAAGGAATAAGTCTGCGGGAGAGATTTCCGTGATGGTGGAACCCGGCACACGTCCCAGCCTGCTCTTGCGACTGCGCGATCCGGCGGATCAGCAGGCGTGGGGGGAGTTCGTCGCGCTGTATGAGCCGCTGTTATTGCGGCTGATGCGGCAACGCGGCTTGCAGGAGGCCGATGCTCGCGATGTCACCCAGCAGGTGATTTTGGCCGTCACACAAGCGGTCGAAAAATGGCAGCCGGACGGCAAGGCGGCGTCGTTCCGGCGGTGGTTATTTGCCATCGCACGAAAGTTGGCGTTGAAATCCATGCAACGCGGCCAGCCGTTGCGAGGATTGCCGCGGCGCGGGGTCGGGGGAAGCGACATGCTTGATCTGCTCAACAATCTGCCCGAGCCGGCGCCGGAAATCGTCACCGCCTTCCAGGAAGAATATCGCAACGAGACGTTTCACCGGGCCGCCGACCAGATCCGCGGTGAATTTCGCGAATCGACCTGGACCGCGTTCTGGCGAACCTGTGTATTGCAGGAGCCGATCGCCGACGTCGCGCGGGACTTGGACACGAGCGTGGGAAACATTTACGTGGCCCGCAGCCGGATCATCGCCCGGCTGCGGCAGATTGTTGAAGAATACGAGGCCGGCCATGATGCCTGACATTCCTTGCGATCGCCGCCGTTTGCAGGGGCTGCTCGCTGATGCGCTTCCCGATGCTGCGCTGGACGAAGTCTCCGCCCACCTGAGCGATTGTCCGGCGTGCCAGCAGGAACTGGAATCGCTCGCGGCCGGTAAGGAGTGGTGGGACGAAGCGAGCCGGCGGTTGAGCCAGGGCGGGGCCGAGCACACGCATGATTGGAGTGACGATGATTCGCTCCATTTCGCCACCGATTTTGCCGTCGATTTTCTGGAACCCAGCAGTGATCCCGCATTTCTCGGCAAGCTGGGCGAGTACGAGATCAGCGAAGTCATCGGTCGCGGCGGCATGGGAATCGTGCTCAAAGGTTTCCAGAAAGAACTTCATCGCCATGTCGCCGTGAAAGTTCTCGCTCCTCATCTGGCGAGCAGCGGCGCGGCGCGGAAACGATTTGCCCGCGAGGCCCAGGCCACGGCGGCGGTGGTTCATCCGCACGTGATGGCGATTCATTCGGTCAATGCGACCGCCAAGCTGCCGTACCTCGTCATGCCGTTTGTGCCGTGTGAATCGCTCCAGCAACGGCTGAATCGCAACGGCTCTCTGGATATGAAAGACGTGTTGCGCATCGGTCTGCAAGCGGCGCATGGTTTGGCCGCCGCGCACGCACAGGGAATCGTTCATCGCGACGTGAAGCCGGCGAATATTCTGCTGGAAACGAACGTCGACCGCGTGCTCCTCACCGATTTCGGCCTCGCCCGAGCCGTGGACGACGCCACGCTCACCCGCACCGGCGTCATCGCCGGCACGCCGCAATTCATGTCGCCCGAACAGGCCAACGGCGACGCCATCGATCATCGGTCGGACCTGTTCAGCCTCGGTGGAGTCCTGTATGCACTCTGTACCGGCCGGCCGCCGTTTCGTGCGGAGACGACATTCGGCGTATTGCGGCGAATTCGCGAAACGTCACCACGCCCGATTCGCGAAATCAATCCCGACATCCCCGATTGGCTCGAACGGATCGTCCTGAAACTCCTGGAGAAACAAGCCGCCGATCGCTTCGCCACAGCGCAGGAAGTCGCCGCGCTGCTGGAACAATGTCTGGCTCATGTTCAGCAACCGACGAACGTGTTGCTTCCTGAATCGATTGGCGACTGGCCGCTTCTTCCCTGCCGCAGGCCGATCAAAACATTTCCTCAACCTCTCCGACACGCGGGTGGTTTCGCTCTCCTCTGGTCATGGCGCTGGCGCTGATTCTTCCCCTGCTGACGTTCCCCTTCTGGTTCAACGCGAAGCTCCCTCCGCCACTCTCGGAAAACGAACTTTCAGCAACCGCCGCCGAACCCGACGTTCCTCTCGATTGGCAATCCACGCAAGAAGTTCTTGATGAGACCGGCGGCGAGATCGAACATCTCGAAGCCACGATGAACAACGACTTATTACCGACGCAGGAACCCCGCGACGCCAGTGAAAGTCGATGAACGATGGTCCCTCGCTCGCGCGTCGGGCTTGGCAACATAAAAACACCGCGCCCTATGCTAAGGACGTTTTATGAATAAGCTCCGAGTTCTGGCTTGCCTCGCCATCGCGACGACCATCGGTACGCTGTCGCTGCTCATCCTCCGGGCCGACGATCAACCGGCGGTCATCTCCAAGGCCCCAGTTTCAGCGGAAGCGCCAGCCGCTTCCGTCGACTCGGCGCGGGCGAAGTCCAAAATCCCCGACGTGTCCGGCATCTGGCTCTACAACGGCGAGAAACTCGTCGCGCAGTTCCGCCCTGCCGAGCCGGCGGAGGCGTTCGATTATCGCTTGGTGATTGACGGGCAGAAAAGCCCCTACCAGCTGAAGTGGTCAGCCGAGCGCAAGCAATTCGAAGCGGCGTTTGAAGCGGATCGTGGTCCCGGAAAGCTGCTGCTGAAACCGACCTGCGACGGCCACGCCTTTCGCGGGTTGATCCTGGTTAACGGGGAACCGACGCACCAGGAGTTGGTTCGCGGGGTCATGGATGGCCAGACAGTGCGTCGTGCGGACAAACCGGCTGCCGCCGAACAATCCGATGATGTTCTGGTTCTCGAAACGTCCGTCGGGCTCGTTGCCTATAACGAAAAAACACGCAGGTGGCATCAGCAAACCGTCGGTCTGCCCAAAGACGGATCGTCGCGCATCAACCATGCAATCAACGGACGGCATTTTGTCTCGGTCCACTTCGATGACCAACTCTTCGTTTTCAGCAGCCCAGCCGATCGCTGGGCCCGGAAGACCATCTCGGAGAAGGACATGGAGAATGTCTCCATTTTTCACGGCGGTGATGAGTTCTCGGTCCAGGTTGGTTTTACGAAGTACGAACTCACGGCGGCCGGAGACTTCGTGGGGGTAGAAGCATTGGTGCCCCCGACGGTTGCCGAAACCGATGACGCGAAAACCGACCCGGCCATGCCCGATATCTCCGGCGTCTGGATGTTCTTTCAGGGCTCCGAACCCGAACAAAAAGTCAAAATCACGCC
>JAXMBR010000060.1:0-16095 GCA_046349715.1 Planctomycetaceae bacterium
GCAGGGATCCCAACAACCGGTTGAGTTGCTCAGTGGTCAGATCCGATCCCCGCATCCGTGGACACCCCCAACGGATACGGAAGTACAGTATCGGCAGTCGGGATGCAAGGGGTGAGGAAAAATCAGGGCCACCAGGCCGACAAGACCGAGAACACGATATCGCCCACTCTCACCAGTGCTTCGAACACGATCCCGATATCGAAACCGCTCAAGTCAAACCGCCGGTTGTTTCCCATGATCCCGGGCGAAACGTCACTCCCCGCCGTCCGGGATCACCGAAATCGAGGGAATCCGGAAAAACGACCTCACAGGATCGGTTCTCCCGGGGCGGAACCGGTTCGGACGACTCAGTGATCAAGATTCTGCCCGGACGAGGCACGATCGATCGTAGGGGACTTGGCGCGGGATCACGGAATGTCGATCCACCATCTGACGTATGCCTGCAATGCATCGCCAATCACTGGGATGCCTTCCGTTAGCGCCAGCGGCAAATAGACGATCTGTAAGCTTGGAAGGACCGCTTCCGGCAGAATGCCGATGCTCACCAGCCAGAGTATCGGTCCCGTGCCGAGCACGTAGGACACCAGCATCAGCGGCACCGCAACCGCCCACGTCCACCGGCTCCACTTCCATGGCATCAGCATGGGCCGGCGGAATGGTAGGCGGGGTGTGGTGGGTTCTGGTGTCATGTGCCGAGTTCTGTGATTGTAAGTGGCGCACCGGTTGCTGATTTACGAATTACCGCCGCCCGCGGAGTTGTTTTACCTCGCGACATTCTTCTAAAGGGATGCGTGAACTGTCTCTCAACCCCCCACAAGTTAGCCCACTGCATCAGCGGCGATTTAAGGATCGTGTTGTCGATCACCCAATTTGCCGGCCGGTAAAACTGCCAGGAGTGGACGGTGCTGAACCCAAAACAATTCGATCGGTCTGGATTGAATTTCACCATGGGGGCGAAACTCAGCAGATAGCCGGAGGGCATCAGGAATATGAGGCCAACCATCGCAAATTGCCACTTTTTCCACCTCCACGGCGTGAATATCGAGCGGCGTTGACTCGGCGACTGATCCATGCCGCCGATTGTACCGCTGATGGCCGGGACTGAGAACGGGAATCATCAATCCCGATTGACTCTCCGGGCCGCGTGCGGGAGGATGGGCGGGTATGGACTTGCAGCATCCCCAAAGCAACTGGTGGAAGTCGTGGCGATGGAGTCGCGGTAGCTGGTTTGCGGCGTTCGCGATCTGGCTGCCGCTTTACCTGATGTCGTTTATCATAGCGAGCTCTTGGGTAAGGGATGCTACTGGCATGCCCGAGAGGGAGAGGCGTCGTGCCATCGTGAGAGCCGCCTACGCTCGAATAATCGTCGTTGTCGAATTTTTCTCCCCCCCTAGATACGCGACACTCTCCATGCCCCGATACTGGGCTGTACCGGTAGACGATACAGCCGACGCCCCAGCGGATGCGCTCAAGCCTGATATCGCGCGGTGAGCCACGGTTCGCCCCGCAGAATTTCAAAGTGTACCACTACCTAGTTTTCGCCTCACTCTCTCAACAGCTTCCCCTCAGCTGTTGATCCCCGATCCTTCCCTTCGTCTTCGGCTCGCTGCCAGTTTGGCAGAAAACGACCAGTGCAGGATAACGGAACAGGCCAGGCTGACAGGGCAATCAAAAATCATCTCGACACGCAAGATGTTTTAAGAAAAAAACTTACGAGTATTGTTCTAAACGGAACGCCGTTCGCTATAGAGAAAAATACACCGCATCGTTTTTCAATGCGGACGGTGTTTGTGCACCCCGAGGTTTCGACAATATTGCTGGTGGAGGGTTGGTTGCATGGCGAAGAAAGAGTCTAAAAGTTCCAACGAACTCAAACTGGTTCCGCTGGGTGACCGCGTGGTGCTGAAACGGGCCGCGGCTGAGACGAAAACCGCCGGCGGCATCGTGCTGCCGGACAGCGCCACCGACAAGCCGCAACGCGGGGAAGTCATCTCGGTCGGCGAAGGCCATGTGAAGAACAACGGCAAGAAGGTGTCGCTGACCGTGAAGGCCGGCGACCACGTCATCTTCAGTTCCTATGCCGGAGATGAATTCAAGATCGGCGAAGAAACCTACCTGTTGATGCGCGAGAGCGACATTCTCGCCGTCTGCGGCTAAGTGAATCTTTGGGCGTGGCGTGCAGACCACGCAGACGAAATTCCCCGCGGTCGAGGTGGTTGTCCCTCTCGCCGCGAATCCCGACCATCAGTAAGAAAACTCAGGAGTTCAGCACCATGCCGAAGATTCTGGCGTTCGATCAGGAAGCCCAGGAAGCGATGCGCCGCGGCGTGTCGAAGCTCGCCAAGACGGTTCGCGTCACGCTCGGGCCCCGCGGCCGGAATGTGATCATTGAAAAGAGCTTCGGCTCGCCGACCGTGACCAAAGACGGCGTGACCGTCGCCCGCGAAATCGAACTGCCGGACAAGTTCGAAGACATGGGCGCCCGCATGGTGCGCGAAGTCGCCAGCAAGACGTCGGACACCGCCGGCGACGGCACGACGACGGCGACCGTGCTGGCCGAAGCGATCTATGTGGAAGGCCTTCGAGCCGTGGTCGCGGGGGTCAACCCGATCGATATGAAGCGCGGCATGGACAAGGCCGTCGAACTGATCGTTGGCAAACTGAAGGCCGCCGCGGTCGAATGCAAGAACAAGAAAGCGATCGGCCAGGTTGGCACCGTCGCCGCCAACGGCGACACGGAAATCGGCAGCATTCTCGCCGACGCCATGGAGCAAGTCGGCAAAGACGGCGTGATCACCGTCGAAGAAGGAAAGTCGCTCAGCACGAACTTCGAAGTCGTCGAAGGGATGCAGTTCGATCGCGGCTACCTTTCCCCGTATTTCGTGACTGACCCGCAGTCGATGGAGTGCGTGATGGAAGACGCCTTCATCCTGATTCACGAAAAGAAGATCACCAACGTCAAAGATCTGGTGCCGGTGCTGGAGAAAGTGGTCAACGCGGGCAAGCCGCTGGTGATCATCGCCGAAGAAGTGGAAGGGGAAGCCCTCGCCACGCTGGTGATCAACAAGCTGCGCGGCACGTTCAAGATCGCCGCGGTGAAAGCGCCCGGCTACGGCGACCGCCGCAAGGCGATGCTGCAAGACGTCGCCATCATGGTCGGCGGCCAGGCGATTTTTGAAGATTTGGGGATCCAGCTCGAAAACGTGCAGTTGTCCGATCTCGGCCGTGCCAAGCGGATCGTGATCGACAAGGACAACACGACGATCATCGAGGGCAAAGGCGATTCCAAGGACATCAAGTCCCGCATCGAGCAGATTCGCCGCGAATTGGCCAACTCGACCAGCGATTACGACAAGGAAAAGCTGGAAGAACGGATCGCCAAGCTGTCAGGCGGCGTGGCCCAGATCAACGTCGGAGCGGCCACCGAGAGCGAAATGAAAGAGAAGAAGGCCCGCGTGGAAGACGCGCTGCACGCCACGCGTGCCGCCGTCGAAGAGGGCATTCTGCCGGGCGGCGGCGTGGCTTTGCTGCGGGCCTCGCTGGGGATCAAGCCGTCGGGACTCAATGACGATGAAACGACCGGTTTCAACATCATCGTGCGGGCTTGCCGGGCGCCGCTGACGCAAATCGCCAACAACGCCGGCGTCGACGGCGCGGTGATCTGCGAAAAGGTGTCGGAACTGGACGGCAATAAAGGCTACAACGCCGCCACGGGTGAATACGAAGACCTCGTCAAGGCGGGGATTATCGACCCGTGCAAGGTGACCCGGAGCGCGTTGCAGAATGCAGCCAGCGTGTCCACGCTGCTGCTGACCAGCGATGCTTTGATCGCCGAAAAGCCGAAAGATGAAAAGAAATCCGGCGGTCACGGCGACCACGACATGTACTAATTGATTCGCAGCTCAGAGTATGCAACCGAGCAACCCCGGTCGTTTTCGACCGGGGTTGCTTTGCAATTCGGTCAACCAAATTAACGAATGTTTTGACCAGATTGCGACGGGTGACAAACCTGAGCACGCCGGACGCCTCCCGACGCGCATCAAGCGGCGGGACTGATGACGGTTGTCAATTCTTCGAGTTCGGCCTGAATCAGACAACCGCGACCAACGGCCCATTGGGGATCGGCGGCAATTCGTATCGTCTGGACCGGGAACGGCCAATTCGCGTGTTGAATCGATGACCGAAGCAGATCATCAAAATTCGGCAACGTGGTGATGCCGCCAGACACCGCCACGGAAATCGGCAACGGGAGCGCGCGCCAATCAGGGTGCCGGTTCCATTCGAACGAAGCGGCGGCGAGGATTTCGCGCAGCCGATGCGGAGTCAACACGGCCTTGTCGGCGGGATTCGCGGAGAAATTCTCGCCAAATCCCAGGGGAATCCGGCAGCGGGCCAATTCGCGGCCGTGGCGAACAATACTGAAGTCCGCCTGAGCGATCCCCAGGTTCATTCCCACTCCGGTCAGACCGCAACCCGAAAGTTCCGCCAGCGCGACGGCCAATCCCTGGCTGGCAAACTGGGGCAAATACCCGATGTTTCGCAAGACCGCGGTGATAAAATCCATCACCGGCCGATCACGCAGCGAAATGTCTCCAGGCATCGTCAGACAACAGACTTCCTGCGGACGTTCCGGAAATGGCAGGAGCGCCTCGATCAATGCCGAGACGACCTGCCTGACGATCCGATCGTCGACCTGCAGGCGCCCATTCAAGCAGACCGGAATCGGGATCATGCCCCAAGCCTGGGCCCATTGCTCGGCATCGTCGCCAAACAGGACGAGGTGATCGTCAACGGCGAACGGGACGCGGCGACCCGTCAATTGATTGCGGCGGGCGGGATTGTCCTGCGCGATGGCATACCGCGCACTGCACGCGCGAGCGATCAGGCGATCGCCCTGCCGCCGAAGCGAACGGAACTGGGCGGTCCCTAAATCGAGTGCGATGCTCATCGGCGGCCTCCTTCCAACTGACGAAGCGCGCGTTCCAGAGGCGAACTGATGTTGAGGGGAAGATGCGGTTCAGGTACGACGTCCGGGTGAGGCGGGTCCGCTTGCTGAATCGGCGTATTCGGCCTCATTTCGGAGGTCGCTGTGTGCCGCACCGCAGCCGGTTTGCGGATCTGCTGGATCGCCGACTCGCCGGCATCGACTCGGCGTATGACCGGCGCTTCCCAAGCCAGCTGAATTTTCATTCCGGGGCGCAACGCAATCGGTTCCGGGTGGATCGGCAGTTCGTTCCGAACGAGTTCCGCGAAACGCAGCTGCGCAAGTCCAGGTGCTCAGGGAGCGGCGACGCGGTTTGAAGAAAATGAGGCGCTGGCGGCGACCCGGCACGGGCCTCGTAACGTCTCAAGTGCCGAGCGATCTTTGGAATTCGCCGCCGTTCATCGACGGGCGCTGCTGCGGACCTGGCGGAGCCGGCATCGTGCCGACGACGGATGATGAGGGCCAATCCGATCAGCACCCCGGCTGAGGCGATGATGGCCGACATCTGCAAGCCAGAGAGCGGTCCGCCGGAGGGCACCGGTTTCCGCAGCGGCCTGTTGGGACGAGTCGAGCGTCACGACTCCACGGATTCCCGCGAGGATTTAATGGTTTTCCAAGCAGGTTCTCGCACGTCGTCCGGAATCGGCGGGCGGGAATTTGAAGACTCCTTCCGATTGGTAAATCGATCCCCGCCCCGTCCGGGAAACGGCACGCGCGCGATGGGAACGCGGGGCGCGTTCTAAGCCGTCGGCGGTTTTGAAAGTGGGCGATTTCCCCGTGGAGGTCGTGGTGGAACGAGGCCCTTCATCGAACGATTCCCATTCCGGTTCAGGCGGTGGCGGCACGGCCGCAGCGAGTCGGTAAGCGGCGATTCAGTCGGTGCCGGATGTTCCTCTGCTGGCGGCGGCTGGGGAATTCACCGGCATCGGCGACGCTCAGCGCGGGCAAGGTCTCTGACCGTAGCCGACAATGTCGGCTACGGGCGGACCGTCCGACTGATAATTGCACGGCAAGATATCCGAGATCCGGTCGGGAAGAAGGTGTCGCTGGATGGGCGCGGCGATCAAACACTAGCACGGAACCATCAACCAGAGTCCGCGCATCGTGGATCGCGAGTGCGTCGTGGCGAGCACCCGGTGGAGAGATGACTTTGACGTGCTCGATGATTTCCGGCGGTTGTTGCAGCAGACCAATGAGCATCTGCGGGTTTGCCTGATCGTCAGCCACTTTGACCACGACAGGATGATCCATCACCCCCAGAATAGCCAATTGCACGCCAGCGGAAACGGGTGAGGGATCGGCCTTCTGCGACAGGCGATTGGTCAACGATCACCACATCGCCAGAGCCGCAGCACCTGCACCGGGGACGGAATTTCCACCCGTCGCCAATCATTTCCTCCCGACGACGCGGACCGAAGGCGACGCCGCGGCGGTCAGTCCTCCTGCCTGGAAGATTAACTCTTGGAGCGTCATTCCCGGGCGACACCGATAGGTTCCTGGCCGTTGGATCTGGCCGAGGATGCCAATCAACGCTTCCGAATTCTCCGTGGACGAAACGCTCCAACTCATCGTTTTCGGCTGAACCCGTGGTTTGGGATTTTCGGCCAGCAGCGACATCTGAAGCAAGCCGCTCGCCAGCATCCCCGCCAGTGCCAGGCGAAATTGATTAGCTCGAAGGCGAGACATGCAGGAAACTCCAAAAACCGAAACCCGGGCGACGATCGCTACAACCGGTCTTATCGGTATCATCGGCATGTCGGTCAGTGCACTCGAATAATCAAGCAGGATGCATGAAAAACGATCGGCGAAAGTTGCCGGTTCGTCCAGGTTCAACATCCCGAAATTGCCCTACCTCTCCCAGATTTTCAAACAACTCGCTGCGACGCCCAAGCTGAAATTCCCCCGGCTTTTGCGTATTCTCTCTCATCTGAGCGCGCTAATCTTCGGCTTAGACCGGCGTGCGCGTGGGACTTCTGGTTCTGGAAAGATGCAAATGACCAGTTTGACGGTCGAGAACTATTTGAAAGCGATTCTTCAGATCGGCATCCGTTCTCAAGCGGAATGGGTATTGACCGGACAATTGGCCACAGCGCTGCATGTCTCGCCAGGCACGGTGACCAGCATGCTGAAAAGCCTGGCGGAAGCCGGGTTGGTGGAGTATCGCCCTTATGAAGGCGCGAAGTTGTCGGAGGCCGGGCGGAAACTCGCGTTGCGGATGTTGCGCAGGCACCGGTTACTGGAACTGTTCCTCGTCAAGACGCTGGAACTGACGTGGGACCAGGTGCACGACGAATCAGAGAATCTGGAGCATGCCGTCAGCGACGAGTTGATTGAGAGGATCGATGAATTTCTCGGGCGTCCCGAAACTGATCCGCACGGCGACCCGATTCCTTCGGCCGACGGGCAAATGCGAGTCGAACAATCGGATGTGGAACCGTTGTCGGAATTGCCCGCAGGATCAGGCTTCCGGATCGCCCGCGTGACCAATCAAAGCCGTGAATTTCTGCGCTTCCTGGCCGATTCCGGGCTGACCCCGCAAGCGGAAGGAACCATCAAATCGCGAAACAGCGAAGCCGGATTGATGGTCGTCTCGACGGCACAAGGGGACGTCTCATTGGGATTGCCTGCCGCTGAACAAGTTCTGGTGGAAAAGCGATCAGCGAACTCCGCATGACGCTGCCTGGCGTTAACGGTACCGCCGGATCGAGAAACCGGCGGTGCAGCTCGTCCTGCCCGGGACGCCGCTGCGGACCACCCCTCGTCTCCGAGGCCAGGTTTGTGGCCCCGAGTTTGCGCGCCAAGAAAGTCCTCTCGTCCCTAGGGCTCGGTCAGGTTCGGCGGCCAGAGACCCGGTTTGATCGTGGGATGTCGCCGGAGGCCCGCAACGTCGTTTTCGTCGCGGCGCGAATCTGCTCGCTTAACGACTTGACGGTTTCCGCGTGTGCGGGATCGTCGGCGAGATTCTTCAACTCTCGCGGATCAACATCGTGGTCATAAAGTTCGCGGCCGCGATGTCCTTCGTCCCATTCCGTATACCGCCAGCGGGGCGTGCGGAGCGTATACCCGACAAACTGTTTCCCTTCTCCGAAACTGGGCGTGATCGTCGCCTGTGGCGGCCCGCCGCGCGTGACTTCCGTCAACGCCCAACCGCGACCAGTCGCCGTCGGGTCTTTCAGCAGCGGCACCAGACTCTGGCCTTGCAGGTTGTCCGGCGCCTTGACGCCGCAGAGCTCGGTCAATGTCGGGTAGAGATCGATCAGCGAGACCGGCGATTTGGCCACCGTTCCTTGTTGTGCGACGCCGGGGGCCGCAATAAGCAGCGGGACGCGGGCGCTTTCTTCGAACAGGCTCATTTTCTGCCACAGGCCATGCTCGCCCAGATGATAGCCATGATCGCTGGTGAACAGGATGATGGTGTTATCGGCCATCCCCAAGCGGTCGAGCGCATCGAGCACGCGGCCGACCTGCGCATCCATGAACGTGATGCTCGCGAAATAAGCCTGCACGCATTGGCGACGCAGGTCGTCCGTCATGGTGTCCTGTTCTTTTTTGGCACTGCCCAAGCCGGCCGCCGGAATGTCCGCCTGGTCCTCTTTCACCCCAACCACGACCGGCATCTCGCGCTCGGGGTAGAGATCAAAGTAGGACTTCGGAGAGATGTACGGCGTATGCGGACGGAAAAAGCCAACGGCGAGAAAGAACGGGCGATCGGGACGTCGGGCGCAGCGTTCCAGGACCCATTCGGCATCCTCGGCTTGCAACGCATCGGTGTGGTACTTGTCTTCTTTCGGCGAAGCATACCAACTGAGCGTGCCGCCGAACTGGCCCGGGGTCAACGAGAAAATCTGTGACTGATCTTCGAGCCGGTCGGCGCCGGCGGGATTCGATTCCAGCTCCCAGGAACCGGGATCGTCATGACCGTTGGTGCCGATCGAGTTGGGGACGTTGTAGTGATACATTTTGCCGATGCGCGCCGCGAAATATCCGGCCTGACGAAATGCCTGCGGCAGGCTGACGTGTTTGGGAATGGTCTGCCGGAAAATCTGCCCGTTCGCCAGAATACCGGTGCTGTTCGGATATAGTCCGGTGAGCAGCGCATTCCGGCTGGGACCGCACAACGGAAAGGCGCAATAGGCTCGTTCAAAGACGACGCCGCGGGCCGCCAGCCGATCCAGGTTGGGCGTCTTCACGCGTAAATCGCCATAGCAGCCGAGACAATTATTGAGATCGTCGGCCATCAGAAACAGCACGTTCGGCGGTTTCTCCGCCGCAACGGCGATGTTGCCAATCAAAAACACGCAGAAAAAAACGGCGAGCGCCTGACGTGGCATATGTGACTCCGGTTGAATCGGTGTGTTGTCTGTCTGAATGACCTGACGCAGAGAATTATTCGCTCCAACGTGAAATCGTTTTTCGAGATTTGACAGGCCGCCAAGCGGCGATTTGATGTGCCAGTCTGGCGACGAGTTCCGGGTGATCCGCGGCGACGTTGGCGGTTTCCTGCGGATCGACCTCGAGATGAAACAGCTGAGGCCGCTGCTCGGTTCGCGGATGGACATCGCGATCCCGACCGACTTCGCCGTCATACGTCAGGATCAGCTTCCAAGGTCCGTCGATCGTCCAGCGGTAGAGAAGACTGGCTTCAGGATCGGCGAAATCAAACACATCATGCGAAAATCCTTCGCCGAACAACGGGCGCGCGGAGAGTGGTTGGCCATCGCGAATTGCGGGCAGCAAATCGCGTCCCGGAAGGCTTTCCGGCGCCTGTGCGCCGGCGGCGGACAAAATCGTCGGCGCGAGATCGATGCTGCTGATCGGCGTTTCATATTTTTGGGCGGGAATCGTCCCCGGCCAAGACAGCAGAATTGGCTGGCGAACGCCCCCTTCATAGGGGGACAATTTCGAGCGCGGTGCGAACTTGTCCGAATCGGGATCCTGAATCCAGCCGTTGTCGGCGATGTAAACAATCAGCGTGTTCTCTGCCAATCCCTGGTGTTCGAGGAAGTCGAGCAACGCACCGCAGTTTTCATCAGCCCATTCACACATCGCGTAATATCGGGCGACCGATAGCGACTTCACCTTGTCTCGATACCGGCTCAATAATCGCTCCGGCGGGTTATGCGGCGTGTGGGGGAGAAACGGTGCATACCACAAGAAGAACGGTTTCTTATCCGCCACGGCCTGCTTCACGAAATCAAAGACCGGCTCCAAACCTTGCCGGCCGATCGTCAAACCGTCGTCGCCGTGACGGCCGCCGGCCTCGGGGAATCCGCGGGTCATCCCCTGCGTAAATCCGCCTTGCCGATAAGACCCTTCCCACCATTTCCCAGACTGGTGGCTCACATAACCTTGCGCGCCGAGCAATTGCGGAAGCGTCGGCAATTGATCAATGCGGGCGATCATCTGCGCGCGGCGCTCCGCAAATTCGGGCGAATTCGGCAACACCCTTTGTTGCCGGGTCGTTGCCCGTCAGACGGTGCTGATGGGCGTAGAGACCGGAAATGAGCGTGGCCAGCGAAGGCCGGCAGAGGCCGTCGGCACAGTACCCCCGCGGAAAAAACGCGCTCCGACGGCTGAGCCGGTCGAGATGAGGCGTCTGAATTACTGGATGGCCCATGAATCCGTAATCGGTCCACGCCTGATCATCGGCTATGATGTAAACGATGTTGGGAGTCGCCGCAAACGCCTGCGGGGGGGCGAGGGCCAAAGCCAAGATCGCCGGCAGCAAGTATTTTTTGATCGATAACATCGGACAATCGCTCACGGGGAATTGTCAGGCGTTGGGTATGACTTTACTCCCGATACCCCCGGCGAGGGAACCGAACAGACGATCTTGACCCAATTTGCCGCAACCGCTAAGTTCCCCCGCTTTTCCGAACAAGCCTTCGAGCGTTCCTGCGCGGATGAAAGATCATGGCCGGCTTTAAGACGCATATCACCGTAAGCACAGCCTGCGGTGTCGCGTATGGCTGGTATGGCTGCACGCAAATGGACCTGCCCATGCCCGGGTGTGCGCTCGCCGGCGGATTATGCTCCATCGGGGGCATGATGCCCGATCTCGACAGCGATTCCGGCGTGCCGGCCCGCGAGACCATCAGTTTTGCCGCGGCATTCGTGCCGATGCTGATGTTTCAGCGAATGGCAAATCACGGCCTGACGATGGAATACATGATTCTCGCCGGGGCGCCCCTGTATTTGTTCATCCGTTTCGGCATCGGTTCCCTGCTGAAAAAAGTCACGGTCCATCGCGGCATGTTTCACAGCATTCCCGCGTTGTTGATCGCTTCTATGGTGACGTTCCTGATTTGCGACAGCGGCATGACGACGGTCCGGCTGTTCAAAGCCGGCGGCGTCGCGATTGGCTTCCTGTCGCACCTGGTCCTGGACGAGATCTGGAGCGTCAATGTGACTGCCACCGGCCCAAAGCTGAAAAAATCGTTTGGAACCGCCCTGAAATTCTTCAGCCCCAGCGGGGGAGCGAACTCCGCCGCGTATGGGCTATTGATTTTGATTTCGCTGCTGGTGTTTCAAGATTTACAGCCAGCCACGGCCGCCCCTCAAATGGTCCGACCGCAAATGATCCGCCCGGGGATAACGGATGAAGACGATGTTCCGGTGCAGCATGTGGCGCGCCCCCGCCGCGAAGCGATCTATGAATGATGTTCGGCAATGACCGGCCGTGAACGGGTCCCCGTGGAAAGGAATTCTGACTCATGACGATCTCCTTGTACGATGCCATCATGCTGGCGATTGTCTTCTTTGCCGTCATTCAGGGGGCGTATCGCGGCATGGCCTGGCAGCTGGCCCCGATCGCCTCGCTGGTGTTGGGTTATATGTTCGCCGTGCCGCTGTCGGCCTCAACGGCGCCGTGGTTCGGCGAGCCGCCCCTCAACCGCGTCTTCGCGATGATCACCATGTATATCCTGGTCTCGCTGGGCGTTTACCTGATCGCCCGAGCCATGCGGGAATCGATTGAACGGACCAAGATGGTCGAATTCGACCGTCACCTCGGAGCGATCCTCGGCGGCGTGAAAGGCGTGCTGTTTACGGTGGTGCTGACGATTGGACTGGTCTGCGTGTCGCCGACGGCGGCGGCGCTGATCGTCCATTCAGAAACACGGACGGTCGCGGAATATGTCATCAAAGTGGCGTCACCGTTGTTGCCCACCGACATTCACGAAGTGATCGACCCGTATCTGAAACCGATTGAAAACCTGCCGGACGAGCCGAACACCTATACGAACACCGGTCGAAAGACCCCGTCCACGACCAGCGAGGCGAAAACGGTCAAAGAGACTGCGACCACCCGCACCCGCAAGCACGATGCGATCTACGAAGACGATGATACGATGCACTCGGCCGATCCTGCGGGAACTCTCGATGACGGGGCTCCAGTTCCCCGCCGTCGCCGGACAAGTGATGCCGATCCGTCCGATTCATTGACCAACCGCCCGCGGCGATCGGTCTCGCGCAACGAATCATCAGATCCCAGCCTCCCCGAGGACGATTCGTTCCAAGGAGCGGACCCGAATCAGCTGGCCGACGAACCGCCGAAATCGCTCCGGCGATAATTCCTCAGCAGTTCGCCAGGCTTAAAACGACGCAGCCCAGTCCAAACGGACTGGGCTGTTTACATGAGATCGGAATCCATTCCTGGATCTCCTGGCTAAGGGAAGCGGCCGTCTTCAGCCGCAAAGCGCTTCAATCGTCGCTATTCATAAAACGGACTCGGGCGGGTCCGGCTGTTGCCACTGGTCGGCACCAGTTTTAGATTGCTGCTCACGGGGTAATTCGATGACGCTGGCCGATACGGCGCGGCTGTCGCGCCGCAATTTCCGTTGGTGCACTTTCCCGTGGCGCAATTTCCGCGGCATTTGCCGGCACAATTTCCGCCGGGGCAGGCGGCGGTTCCAGAAGTCACCGGCACGACCGGGCGGTTGACCACATAACCTGGCGGATAGCCGGTGGTGACCGGAGTGCAATTCCCGTTGGGACAAGTGCGATAGACCGGCTGGGCGACGTAAGCGCGCTGGGGAGTAAACCAACGGGTGGGGTTCCACCATTCCTGCGCGGAAGCCGGAGCGGCCGTCAGCATGAGACCGGCGAAGAGCGACATCAGACAAGTCAGACGCTTAGAAGACATGGCTCAGTTCCTTTCCTGAGAACAGCCTGACCAAACCAAATCCGCCTGCGACAAGGGCGGCGGGATAAAAAATGGCATTCGCAACGGGCGTGCCAAAGCGAATTTTCCCCCCACGTCTGCCAACAGAAATGAGACGCGTTTCACGGCATCTCCTGCGAGGACCGGCGGTTTCTATCAGCCTGCGTCTCGGATGACCGGGCAGAAAAGCGCGGCGGACGTGACGCGCGGAGAAACGGGGTTGACAAAAATGCCAAATTCACCCCACGACGCCGTTCTCATTGGTACAAATTACATTTTTTCGACCCGCCCGGCGGTGTGAAAAAATTGGGGTTGACACGATTTTCAGGCGTATGCAGGCCAGCCGCTTCAGGTTGCGCCTAAGTGAGCATCGTCTCCGCAAAAAACTGGCACGCGCCATGCATTATCGCGTCTCAACGACACGAAAGCCGCAATTCATCAACCGCGTCTTTCGAGTGTCGTCTGTAAAACACGTCAGCGGGGAGGAAACCATGTTGATTCTGACGCGCAAGAAAAACACGGCGATTCGAATTGGAGACGGGATTGTCATCCGAGTGATTCAGACCGGGCGTTCAACAGTGAAACTGGGCATCGAAGCTCCGGCGCATGTGAAAATCACGCGCGGCGAGTTAGAGGTTTTTGCCGAAGCCGCCGAGCAGGCGGAGATGAACGAAGAAGAACTGATGCTCCAGCATTGATTCGTGGATTCGACTGTCCCATCGTCTGATCGTTCTGCTGCATTATGCAGTATTTCCCGCGAAAGGAATTCAAACATGACCTTGCCCTTAAACACGAAATTTCCGTCTGCGCAGAATTGGAAAGTGGTTGGTGTCCTGCTGGCGAACCTGCTCCTGTGCGCCGCGTTCGGCATGGCGCAGAATTCCGATTGGAGGCCTGTCGCCGATAATCACGATTTCGGTCCGTCGCCTGAGACTTACCAATCGTCGTTCTCAAATCGCGTCGACCTGCGCGGCGAAGACAACTCCACTCTCTCCGGCGCTGAAAATCGTCGTGCACGAGGGCGCGACCCAGCGGCGCCGGCCCGGTTGCACAGCCTGGACGATCTGCTGGATCCGGTGGAACGCCCGCCGGCGCCAAGCCCCGCCGGTCCGTCCGCCCTGCCGGCGCGCCCGCACACCGACGAGCCGACGCTGGAGCAAAAAATCCTCTTGCGTTATCAGGATCCGCGCGTGGTCCGCATTCTCAGCACGATTACGCCGCTGTCTGGCGAAGCGTTCTTCCACGAAGTGTCGCAGATGATCGACGAGCGGCATATCGAACCGTCGAGCTACGCACAACGGGTCAGCCTGGCGTTCGATCATCTCCGGACGGCCGTGGCGATGCCGACATTTCAACAAGCGGCGCAGATTCGCCCGTCCGCCGAACAGGTCCAGAAATTTCAGTACGAATTGCAGGGGATGAAGGATCGGCAACAGGTCCGCAATCGTCGCGACGCCATCGCGGTCATCCGCCAGGTCGGCACGCTGGGGCAAACCTCGCTGGGGCTGAAGCCCGGAGCGGTTTATCTGGCGTTTGTTCTGGCTTCCTTGGACACGCTCGACCGATTTTCGATGTTATTGCCCCCGGAACGAACGGGGGAAGTCAGCCTGGGCTTGAAGGAGAGCCTGGTGGGAATCGGCGTGGAAGTCGAATCCCATCCGGACGGACTCCTGATCCTGAAGGCATTCCCCGGCGGTCCCGCCGCTGAAGCAACTTTGAAAAAAGGCGATCTGATCACCGCCGTCGACGGGCGCTCTCTGGCCGGCATGGAGATTCTGCCGGCGACGGATCTGATCACCGGGCAGGCGGGAACCACCGTGAAATTGAACTTGCGCCGCGGGGCCCTCATCGCTGAGATCGGCCTGGTCCGGCGATCAGTCGAATTGAGCAGCATCAGCGAAGTGCGGATGCTCGAAGACGACCAGCACGTCGGATACATCAAGCTCGATCAGTTTGCCGAGAATTCCGCCAAAGAGCTTGATCAAGCGTTATGGAAGCTCCATGGCGAGGGGATGGAGTCCCTGGTTTTGGACTTGCGCGGCAATCCCGGTGGCTACTTGACGACGGCCATTGAGATTTCCGACCGCTTCCTGCCCGCGGGGACCATCGTGTCGACGCGCGGCCGGAACACCGACGACAATAGCCAGGAAACTGCGACATTCGCCAACACCTGGAAAATGCCGCTGGTGGTCTTGATCGATCGGAACAGCGCCAGCGCCAGCGAAATTCTGGCGGCGGCCATTCAGGAGAACGGCCGCGGATTGATCGTGGGGGAGACCTCGTACGGCAAGGGCACGGTCCAGACGCTGTTTCCGCTGCACAGCATCAACGGCGGCCTGCGACTCACGACGGCGAAATTTTACTCACCCGACGGCCGGGCGATGGCGGGCGCAGGGGTTACTCCGGATGTGAATGTCAACGCCCCCAGCGATGACGTCGCCATGATGCAAGCCGCCTTGCAAGTGACGCGCGATCCCCGTCTCCAGTCGATGGCGGAGCAATTTGCACGCACCGGGCGCACCGGCATGCGGGTGATCAGAGTGGCAGCCTGACGCCGATTTCCGCTTCGCATTTGGCTTAGGCTCTCCCCGGAGAATTCTCTCTGGGGGGAGCCGATGTCTTTTCTATGCCGAAAATGTCGCCGACCAGACCGCGGAACCCGTCAATCCGCAGGGGACGCATTGACATAACGCACTACAGGTGAATGACTTGCGCCTTGACGAAACTTTGACAAAGACATGACGGATGGCTGACACTCGGTTTCCGATGTTTGACTATAGTTCCAGGGCCGCGATCGGCAGCGCCGGATGCGCGGTCCGCGAACGAACGGATTCGTTGGTGGATTCTGTTCGGGAAAACTTCAGCAGAACGGAACTGGAATGTCGACCACCTTAGAGCCGTCCCACAAATCCCGTAAAAAACTGCATCGTGAGCCGGCGCCTGCCGCATC
>JAXMBR010000061.1:0-15623 GCA_046349715.1 Planctomycetaceae bacterium
TTTCAACGGAAATTCGCGCAATACCGCCCCGCGAATCTGATCCGCGGCAATGTCTCGATAAATCCCGCGCAAAATCTCCTCCGTATAACGCTCGTCGGGATAACGCTCCACCAGCACCGACAGTAATAACAATTCGACCGAGGGAGGGGCCGGTCGCGAAGGAGGCGGGTCCTCCGGCCGGGCCGGAGGGGGTGGCGGATCATCCCCGGCTGTGGAGCGCGAGCAGAACGCCGCGGTCCCTAATCCGCCGAGGCATTGCCGGGCAAATTCCCGGCGATGCAATTCGTCCGCATGAGCCATGCGCGCCTCCCAGGCAGAACAAACGAGTGAAGTTCGTTCATCGTACCGGCGGGAAACGGATCATTCGACTCTTCGCGACATCTCGCGTCACGCGCTGCGCTGGTTTCAGATCAATTCCGGCAGCGGATCGCGGTGGTCGACGAGGAATTGCGGGCGGCCGGTTGGGTCGCGCAGCGTCATCGAATTCGGATCGATCCCCAGGTTGTGGTAGATCGTGGCGATCACTTCCTGCAACGGCACCGGGCGATCTTTCGCCACTTCGCCCAGCCGGTTCGTCGAGCCGATGACCTGACCGGTTTTCATGCCGCCGCCGGCCAGCAAGGCACAACTGACGGGGGCCCAGTGATCGCGACCGGCTCCTTGATTGATGCGCGGGGTGCGGCCGAATTCGCCCCAGACGACGACCGTGACATCGTTGAGCATGCCGCGTTCGTCGAGATCCTGGACCAGCGCGCTGACGGCCTGATCGAGCTTGCCGCCGTGATCGCGCACGAGATTGAAATTATCGCCGTGGCTGTCCCAGCGACCGTAGCTCAACGTTACCGAGCGCACGCCGATTTCCACCAGACGCCGGGCGATGAGCAGGTGCTCGTTACACGTCGGGGCGCCGTCATACTGGAACTTAAAAGGTTTGCCGTCGCCGTAGCGTTCGCGGATCTTCGGGTCTTCTTTGCTGAGATCGAGCGCTTCCACGAGCTTGCTCGAGGTGAGCACGCCGAAGGCCGCTTCGTTGAAGGAATCCATGCCGCGGACCATGCCGTTGGCGTCGACTTCGCGTTTCAGCTGATCAAGGCCGGTCAACAGCGCACGGCGATCGCCCAGGCGATCCGTCGAAATCCCGTTCAGCCGCAGGTCATCCATGCCTTCGCCTTGAGGCTTAAAGGGTTGGTACGCGGCGCCCAGGAATCCCGGACCGCCCGGTTCCGACCACGGTTTATGCTGCGTGGAATCGGCCAGCGCGACGGTGCAGGGGACGCTGCGTTCAACCGGCCCCAGCAGCTTGGCGGTCGCGGACCCGATACTCGGCCGGCCTCCCATCGAAGCCATTTCCTGACGCCGCCAGCCCGACAGGCATTGATAACCGTCATGCGAATCGACGCTGCCCGTCACCGACCGGATCGCGACGAACTTGTCCATCATCGAGGCGATCCGCGGAAAGCATTCGCCGATTTCAATTCCCGCAACATTCGTGCGAATCGGATCGAACTCGCCGCGAAATTCGCGCGGCGCTTCGGTTTTAATATCCCACATGTCCTGGTGCGGCGGCCCGCCTCCCAGAAAGACATTAATCACCGCTTTATGCGATAATTTACCGCCGGACGTGGCCTGAGCCCGCAGAATCTGCGGCAAACTGAGGCACGTGGCTCCGAACGAGAAGCCGCCAATTTGGAGGAAGCTACGGCGGGAAACGCCATCGCAAAGTCGTTGCTTCTGACCGAACAAGGTGAGCATGTTGGGAGGGCTCCCAGGTAAGTCGGCAGGATGTCTGGCAGGTGAAGGCGGGCGATCCATCAACCCAGTTGAATTCAGGATAAATCAACCGGAGTCAATCCGTCAAGCAGCAAAACCCAATTCATCAACTATCGCCTATGGATATTCTATCGTCGAAACTCACCCCTGCCAACAGCGCAACCCGCTTTTCCTAGCAGATTTGCGCTGTCGAAAGCGCGAAATTTGCCGGTAATGCCGCAAAATCCCCAAGGAAGCTCCCCCAAGCCGGCTGGGCATGCCTGGCTCAGCACGCGCGGGTGTCGACCAAGTCCACCTTTGAGCGGCTCACTGAGAAACTGAGCCTTCGGCCTCCATCACTGAAATACCGAGCTGGCGGCGTCCGAATTTTTGATCAATTTCAGGATCTGCATCCTCACCGAGTCCGGCAGATGGTCCCAGGCACTGTTGATCATGTCGAGTTCCGCATCGTGACCCGGCGGAGTTTGTGGCGGCGGGCTGTTCGGCTGCGATGGCGGAGGAGATGGCGTCGACGCACCCGGGACCGGAATCGGCGGTGAAATCGGCAGCGGGTTCCCCTTGTAGGGCTTGGAGATCGGGCCTTCCGGTCCGTGGACGGCGTTCGAGTACATCAACTGCACGGGGACGCGGCCGCTGCCGTTCGCCAGATTGATTTCCACAAAGACCTGGTCGAGCTTGCCGTCGTGGCCGTCTTCATCGACGGGGAAGTCGCCGATTTCTTCGCCGCTGTCTGACGTCCAGCCAATGTACCGCTCTTGTCCGGAGGTGATGGCGTCGTCGACATCGGGGTCGGTTCGGCCTTCCTGCAATTCGTGATAAAACGTCGCGACGACGTTCTTCCAGGGATAATCAAACGCCGGAATGCCATTGGTCACGCCGTTGCGTCGCTCGGAATAAACGCCCACCGCGTAATACACGGTGTCATTACCGACGTGCACCGAGCCGTGATAGCCGCCGAGCCCTTCAAGCGAACTCGATTCTTCCTCGTGAGGAATGATTTTGTTGCTGACGGGGCTCGCCTGCTGAGCGGAATCGGGGTCGGCCAGCACCGCGCCGGTCGGCAGCATGAAATTCACAAAGGTCGATTCGAGCGGCAATCCCTTGAACGCGCCCTGCTGGTGCAGCACTCGCGCCATGTCCTTGACATTCGCCTGCGTGACGCGCTGCGGGCGATATCCTTCGAGGTAATACGAGCCTTTGAACGTCGAACTCACCGGTTCATCGTTGAAATACTGCATCAGGACGTGGTTCAGGTTGGAATCAGCCATGGCGCTGGCCAGGGCCCAATCGATGTATTTCCGGTCGTTTTCGTTCCAGGCTTGTTTGCCGCCGACATAGATGTTGACGAACGTCACGTCTTTCATCGTTTTGCCGCCGCGATATTTGAGGTCTTCCTGCGGCGTCGCCGCGATGCCGTCGACGCGCGACGCCATGCTGATTCCCGAAATCTGCCCCGCACGCTGCCGCAACTTGATGTCGGCCCGCGAACCGGGGCTCATGGCTGCCTTGATCGGCCGATTGGCCGAACGAAACATCGGCGCGCCGCCCCAGGAAATCGGCCGTCCGTCCAATGTTTGTCCCACGGACGCATATTGCGGTCCTGTTGAGACGGGTTGCACGGCAAAGGTTTTCGGGTAACTGTTCGGGTAGGCCGGAAACAAAGAACTGGTGCGCATCGTCGGTTGGAGCGACAGCCCGGAGCCATCGGGGCCGTTGTTTCCCGCGGAACCGCCGCCATTGGGATCCGTGGCGATGGGACTGGAGGGCGTGGGGGTCATCGGCACAGTCCCCACCGGAACCGACGTGTAAATCGGCGCCGGTCGTGCGCCGCTGGCGTAGCCCCCCCAAGGGCGGGAACAACCGCTGATCAGACCGAAGCCCATCGCCAGCCCCACGGCCATTGCAAACTGTCGTTGCGACATCAGTTCACCCAATCGCATGGAAAGGACTCTCCGGCGACTTTCGCCCGAATTCGCCCCGGCGAAAATGACCGCTTCCCGTCATCGAACGGCAGGAATTGCCGGTTTGTAGCAGGAGGGGGAAAACTCGCCTAGCCGAGTTTTCTGGGGATTCCAACAGTTTGGGGCAAACTGGAGAATCAGGGCGGACGGATGCGTTCGGCGGGAGGCCTGCCAGCCGGCCCGGCGAGACCTGTCTCATCGAAACCTCGCGATGACTCAAGGCACCTATTCGCCGGGAACCGATCGTCCCGCAACACCACTTCTCTGTGGCCCGAACGGTGCAATGCGACCGAGTTCACATAGTAGACCACCTCGCTTAAAGTTGTGGGTAGAGGCGGTGGAGTTTGGTGCGGGCGTCGTCGCGGGTGAATCGCCAGTGGACTTTGCAGTGGTGGGCGTTTCGCTGGTGTTGCCACGCGGCGATCTCGCGGCTTAATTCTGCGGGAGTGCCGATCCGTCGGTCCAGGCATTGTCGGCTGAGGACCGACAGTTCGATCTCGGCCACGTTGAGCCAGCTGCCGTTGCGTGGCGTGTGGATGATCTCCAGACGGCGGGCCAGTCGATGGGCTTCGGCCGCCGGAAAGGCCTCGTAGAGCGAGGCTTTGCCGTGCGTGTTCAGGTTGTCGCAGACGAGTTTCACTTTCCGCGCCTGCGGATAATCTTCATCGAGCAGGCGACGGATCTCCTCGGCCCAGTCCACCCGGGTGCGACTGTCGCGGCAACTGACCCGTCGTTGACCTGCCAGCGGGTTGAAGAAGAGAAGATCGCTGGGTTCCCCGACGTTCGTAGTGATAATCCTCGCGGCGTGGTTGCCCCGGTTGGGGCGGCAAGGAGCGAACTTCGTCCCGCAACAGCTGTTTGCTGGCTTCATCCATGCAGATCAGCGGTTCGTCGTCGGTGTGCTCGGCGGTGTAGACATCCAACACTTCTTCCATCTGGCAGACGAAGCGCGCCCGGTCCCGCTCGAGATGCACCAGCAGTCCTTACGCCAGGGCTGCAGTTCGTTTTTTAAAACGCGGCGGACCGTCTCGGCGAGACCTGTGTCACAATCCGACGTTCCATCAACGTGTCGGCCAGCAGTTGCATCGTCCAGCAGGTGCGGCCTTCCGGCGGATCGCTGCAACAGATCGCCACCAGCTGCCTCGACGTGTCCGTCAATGATCGCCGGCGTGGGCGGTGTCTCCCGCGGCTTGCGATCCAGCGCCGGAACTTCCCCTTCGAGCACAAAGCGGCGACGGATGCGGGCCACTGTGTTGAGATGCATTCCCAGGAGTTCCGCAATCTCGCCGCCGGTCTTGTGCCCGCCCACTCGGTCTCGATCACTCAACAACAACACCTGCGCGTGTCGAATCTTCTTCGCCGGCGCGCGACCGTTCCGACACAGGTCCTGCAACCGCTGACGTTGTTCTTCCGACAGAAACACCGGATACTGATTCGGAGTCGACTGTGCCATCCGTGAGCCTCCTTGCTCCATGGGAAAATCCCCGCAGAAGGCTACCACAAACACACCGATTTAGACGAGGCTGTCTAATAGGGTGCGTCGAGACGCACCTGATTCAAATCGCCGGGTGCCGACCTCAGCTCCGGGTGGCCGGCGCTGGACTGAGGGTTTGCGAGGAAGCCCCGGTCTAAGTGCACCGGGCTTTGAATCGCTCCTCCGAATCACTTGTTCGATGTAACAACGCAGGGAAATCCCCTGCGCTTCCACCAGGGCTTCGCCCAAAGCGGCTCAGCCACCGGCCACCCGATCGAAGTCGGCACCCGGCGCGCCTTCTGAAGGAAGTCGCCGATTAGATCGCGCGTCAAGAGCGAAATCGGGTCCGTGAATTTCTCCTCTTGACAACCCGGCATCGACACGGGGGTCAGGTGCTTGCATTCCAAGCAGGCAGTCGTTAGAACGGCGTTCATCCCATCTGTACGTCTGAATCATGACCTGTTCCGCGAAATGAATTCGCAGCGTTCGGCTGGTTCCCCAGTTTCAAGCAGCATTTCTGTCGGCACACGCGCATCACCGAGAGAAGGGCCGAGACATGCCAGAACCGATCCGCGATTGTCGATCACCGTCGTCATGATCTTCGCCTTGGCCTTAATCACATTCTTGGCTTGGGGCATCTTGGCCCGCTATCCTACACCGGGGGACTTCCACGCAGACGGTGGATTTCGCGGCGGAGGACGGAAGTCCCTCAATTCCCCGTTTGCGTCGGTCCCGCGCTGCGCTGGTCCAGAATGCGATTTTGGGAGTGGTCACGTTTGTGGTCACGGCGATGGTTCAGCTTCCCCATCTGCCGGCGGTGATTTCCTGGCACGTCTCGAATCGACTGTGGCTGCTGATTCTCATGGGAATGTTGCCGTTGCTGGTCATTGGGGGCGGCGTCGTCATGAAGCAGGTGGAGCAAGGTTTGAATCAAAAACCGAAAGTGAAGTGCCGAAAACTGGCGACCCCCAAATGATGGATCATGCTGCAAGCGAAGCCCGCGATCTCAGTCTTCCGCTCCGTTGAGGATGACCATGCCCAAATACCTCATCACTTGCCGCCATGCGAACGGCAAGAAGGTCACAGAGTTCTTTGAGGCCGAGTCCGCGGACGAGGCGATCGCTCGACTCCGGGAAGGGGGGAGCGATGAAATTGTGCTGCACACCGATGAAGTGATGGCCCTCGGCAGTCGTCCCAATGACCTGTTTACGCCGCGCGAAATGCTGCGGTTTCGGTATCTTCCGCGGTTTCTGGTGATTTTCCTGCCGGTCTGTCTCAAAATCTATGAGAAGAACTGGATCTGGCATCTGCTCGCGCTGGGCCTGTTAATCTATCGGAGGAGCGGGGAGATCTCCTGGGGCCTGTCCGATACGTTACTGACGGCGTATCTGGTGTTGCCCGTGATCTGGGCGTTCATTAGTCAATTACTGCCCAGCACATCGCAACAGTACCACGATCTCATGGAAGCCTGTTCCTGGGGGCGCTGGGAAGAAGTGCTGGACCGGGCCGACCAGATCGGAAGCAACGTGCCTGCTCAAGAGATCGCCTTCCGAAAGGCGGCGGCGTTGAGCGGGTTGGGTCGCCTGGATGAAGGATTGCGTCTGGTCGAGCCTTATGGAAACGGCCAGACGATGCCCGAGTGGATGTACCGATCCCGGCTGGCGGATGTTTATTCGACGGCGAAGCGTTACGACGATGCGGCGGCGCAAATGGAGCTGGCCTCCAACTGGGCCCGGACAACGCGACGGTCTTGGTCGATATCGCCCTGTCGAGGTTTAGCGCCGGCGCAACCACGCCGGGCGGCGACCTCTTGGACCGCGCGCCGGCACGCGCTGAGTGACGTGCTTCAGCCGTTCGCGACGCAAATTGAAGGGCTGATTCACCTGGAAGAAGGCCGAGCCCAGGAAGCGTCGTCGCTCTTGAACCAGGCGTATCAAGGGGCCTATCAATTCCGACACGCGTCGCCGTTGATGGCTGTGCAATTGGCTCAGTTGGACGCCGGCCTCGCGCTCGCGGCGGCGGCGACAGGCGACATGCAGGCCGCCCAACGCCATTACCGCCTCGCCGAACCCCGAATCCGGGCTCGCCAGCAAGACTGGTTGATCGACCGTTGCGAGCGAGCGCTTTCCAACGGCACGGCTGGCCTGAATCGGAGAGATTCCTGAGCCACGATCCTCCCTCACTTTCGTAGGTTCGGCTTTCCCGGATAAGGAAAACAATGAGCCCTGACCCCTTTGTTTTGACCTTACTTACGAGTCTTGGTTCATATCAAGGATTCTAACCATCAGTTGGATTTCCCAAATATAGACATCACAGACGACGGGAAAGAAGACACAGAGCAGATCGACTGGCCAGTACGCAACGATGGCGAGCAGATTTGCCCAGTGAGGCGCGTGCAGCCTTAGCAGGGCATACCGCATCAGGGCAGCTGAGAGCAAGTAGGCCAGAAACGACAATGACCACGTCACTCCCCAGGTGCGCTTTGACCACATCCATGGTGCGAAAGCCAATGTGCGAATTGGCAACGGAGTCTTCGGTGCACGGTTCATATCTTTTTCGTAGTAGACGGCCTCGTCTAAATCGGTGTGTTTGTGGTAGCGTTCTGCGGGGATTTTCCCATGGAGCAAGGAGGCTCACGGATGGCACAGTCGACTCCGAATCAGTATCCGGTGTTTCTGTCGGAAGAACAACGTCAGCGGTTGCAGGACCTGTGTCGGAACGGTCGCGCGCCGGCGAAGAAGATTCGACACGCGCAGGTGTTGTTGTTGAGTGATCGAGACCGAGTGGGCGGGCACAAGACCGGCGGCGAGATTGCGGAACTCCTGGGAATGCATCTCAACACAGTGGCCCGCATCCGTCGCCGCTTTGTGCTCGAAGGGGAAGTTCCGGCGCTGGATCGCAAGCCGCGGGAGACACCGCCCACGCCGGCGATCATTGACGGACACGTCGAAGCGCAGCTGGTGGCGATCTGTTGCAGCGATCCGCCGGAAGGCCGCACCTGCTGGACGATGCAACTGCTGGCCGACACGTTGATGGAACGTCGGATTGTGACACAGGTCTCGGCCGAGACGGTCCGCCGCGTTTTAAAAAAACGAACTGCAGCCCTGGCGTAAGGACTGCTGGTGCATTCCCGAGCGGGACCGGGCGCGCTTCGTCTGCCAGATGGAAGAAGTGTTGGATGTCTACACCGCCGAGCACACCGACGACGAACCGCTGATCTGCATGGATGAAGCCAGCAAACAGCTGTTGCGGGACGAAGTTCACCCTTGCCGCCCCAACCGGGGCAACCACGCGCGAGGATTATCACTACGAACGTCGGGGAACCCAGGCGATCTTTCTCTTCTTCAACCCGCTGGCAGGTCAACGACGGGTCAGTTGCCGCGACAGTCGCACCCGGGTGGACTGGGCCGAGGAGATCCGTCGCCTGCTCGATGAAGATTATCCGCAGGCGCGGAAAGTGAAACTCGTCTGCGACAACCTGAACACGCACGGCAAAGCCTCGCTCTACGAGGCCTTTCCGGCGGCCGAAGCCCATCGACTGGCCCGCCGTCTGGAGATCATCCACACGCCACGCAACGGCAGCTGGCTCAACGTGGCCGAGATCGAACTGTCGGTCCTCAGCCGACAATGCCTGGACCGACGGATCGGCACTCCCGCAGAATTAAGCCGCGAGATCGCCGCGTGGCAACACCAGCGAAACGCCCACCACTGCAAAGTCCACTGGCGATCACCCGCGACGACGCCCGCACCAAACTCCACCGCCTCTACCCACAACTTTAAGCGAGGTGGTCTAGTAGGGTGCGTCGTGACGCACCTGATTCCAATCGCGACAACTCGTCTCCGTACCAAGCGTGGGCATGGCCGCAATCGGGAGCAGATTCGTCCGGGTTCACGGAATGAGGAAACGGCGACCACGGCCAATCGCCGGTCACGGCTCATCGCCGAAGAATACAAGGGTGAGGCATCGGCCTCAAGGGGCGGGTCTCTCGCACATTGAGAAACGGTGCGTCGCGACGCACCCTGCGTGACTGGAGACGAACGCCTCGATTTTTGTCAGAGCGATGTTGACAACGTCAACTTTCCGGGCTAATGTTGTCAGTGTCAACATGGGGTCGTTGGGCCATGTAGTAACGCAAGTTGCCGCTGCGGGGAGACCCGTCATGCCCAGGGTCATTTCGAATGGGAGCAGACGGGCTGAAATTTCGGAACAACTCGCCCCTTTCGCTCTGAGTCCCATGGCTGAAGTGGGGTCGAAGCGAATTGGACGGTTCCCGCATGCGAATGGCATGTCTTCCAAGCCTGGACCGGCACCGGGGCCAGTTCCTAATCGAAACATCCGTTCCTAAGGAAGAGCAATGATCGATGTCATCATAAAGGCGATCTACTACCCCTCCTTGCCCTTTGTCGGGCATCCGGAACTCGCCTATCTGATGGCCATCGGATTTGGGATTCTATTCGCCGTCTCAGTCCTGCGCTCGGGGAAATCAGACCGAGGTACGCAACTGGGGATGTTGTTCGCGGCGGTGCTCTGGGTGATGTTCGGTTTGATTGATCAACGATATGCCGGGTTTGAGATGCGAGTCGATGTGCTTTTGACCTGGCCTCCCGTGTTTGCCGTGACGCTGGTCGCGGCCTGCTTTGGCATCCGAGGCATCGTGGCCAAGAAACGCGCCGACCTGAATGTCGACGCTTCCCGGTCGGGGCGTTGATGAGGGGCTTCGCTCAGAGCGGCATCGGCACGTTCGGGCAGGAGCCGGGCCGATGAGTCGGACGAAGGCGGTTGTTCTCCGATGATCGACGGGCGGCGTTCTGACGCCATTCAGACTGCCTCTTCACACTTCCTCCGGCGTCAACCATTTTGGCTGACGGGGCGGGTGGACGTGCGGGAGTTCGTTCAACAGCGATTGCGGGTCGTCCGCCGTGAAGAACAACTGTCGGTGATCCGGCAGGCAGAAACCGGTCTGCACGGCGTGGTCGACGAAGGCGACGACCGCGTTGAAGTACCCGCGCGTGTTGAGCAGGCCCACCGGCTTGGCGTGCAGGCCGAGTTGGCTCCAGGTCAGGATTTCGAACAATTCATCCAGCGTTCCCAGTCCGCCCGGCAGCGCCACGAACGCATCCGACAGTTCCGCCATCAGCGCCTTGCGCGTGTGCATGTTCGAGACACGGCGCATGTCGGGAACATCGGGATGGATCAATTCTTTCGTCGCCAGAAATTCGGGAATCACGCCGATCACTTCGCCGCCAGCCTGCAACACCGCGTCGGCGACGGCCCCCATGATGCCGACTTTTCCCCCGCCAAAGACGAGGCCGTAGCCTCGTTCCACGAGCGATCTCCCGAACTCGGCGGCTGTTTCGCGATAGAGGGGATCGCGCCCGGCACTTGATCCGCAATAAACGCCAATTCGCTGCATGAGAAAATCGCTCCGTACCGCTGAGGTGAGAATCGTGCTAGTGTAACGGGGGAGCAATCAACGCCTCAACGCGGCGGCGATTTGGTTTGTCTCAGCCCCCCGCGAGCGGTGGGCGGCCTGGTGATGACCTCCGTGATGTGCCATTTGCCCCCGGCCGCGGGTCGGGGGCTAAGCCGATGACGAAGCCAGCGAAATCAACCATGTGGGTAAAAATCTGCGGCATACGAGACCTGGCGACGGCGGAGCAGGTGGCCGCGCTGCGCCCGGACGCCGTCGGACTGAATTTCTATGCCAAATCGCCGCGCTGCGTAACCATGGAGACGGCTCGGGATATTGTTCGCCGTTTGCCGGCATCCATTTCCACGGTCGGCGTGTTTGTGAATCATCCCCTGGACGACATTGCCCGCCTGGTCGACACCTGCCGCCTGACGATGGTTCAACTTCACGGCGATGAAACTCCGGAATTCGTCGCGGCGTTGCAAACGAAGTTGCCGGACACGCCAATGCTGCGAGCCTGGCGAATGGGGGATCGTTTAGACGACTTGGCCGTTTATCTCGACGAGTGTCAGCGACGGAAAGTGCGCCTGGCCGGATGTTTGATCGATGCCAAAGTGCCCGGAACCTATGGCGGGTCAGGGCACTGTCCTCCCTGGGAGTCGCTGAGTGCGCACTACCGGCGCACCGAGTGGCCGCCGTTGATCCTCGCCGGCGGGCTCACGCCCGACAATGTGGCCTCGGGAATCGCGGCGGTGTCTCCCTGGGGAGTGGACGTCGCCAGCGGGGTGGAGTCGTCACCTGGGGTGAAAGACGTGAGCGCGGTGTTGCGCTTCCTGCATGCGGCACGTCAATTGCCGCTGTAGATAGCCGTTCGAGCAGGGATCCAAGCGGTCCGTCGAAAGTCATCGAATCAGTGGAAAATCACAAGTTGATATTGCCTGTCAGATTGAACTTGCGATAATTGGAGAGACAAGGTGGAGCAGGTGACGCTGCCGAGGCGCACGCGTGACCTGTCAGTCAGGTGAAGGCGGAAGGGAGTCTCCTCCAGTTCTGACCGGCGTCCTGAGGAGGACTGGACGGCCGAGTCGACACCCTGGCGACGAAGCGCTGCCGTTCTTTGAATTTTTCTTAGCCCATCGGCCGGAACCACGGACGGTCGTACTCTTCCCGGGGAATACCCTGGATCGGTTGTGTTGCCGCTGCGCAGTGCGGCCAGCCGTCGCGGAAGAGGTCGTGGTCCCCCGGCAGAACTTATTGTCTTGAAGAAGACAAAAGACCCTCCGTAGGAGCCCAGAGCCATGAGCACCGGACGCCAGTTACTGGAACAGTTTTCGGTCCGCCAGAAACCTGACGCCTATCGTCAGGAGCATTGGCAGGGATCGTTCTCGGAATATCTCGATCTCGTGCGACAACATCCCGAAGTCACGCGGACGGCGCATCAGCGGATGTACGACATGATCATGTCGTACGGCAGCTATGAGGTGGACGAAGGCCGCCGTGACGGACTGGTTCGTTATCGCTTTTTTGACGATCCGGATCACGACGGCAACGACGCCATTTACGGGCTGACCGAAACGCTGATGCAACTCGTCAACGTGTTTCGCAGCGCGGCCCTCAAGTATGGCAGCGAACGCCGCGTGCTGCTGTTGCACGGGCCCGTCGGCAGTTCCAAAAGCACCATCGCCCGGCTGCTCAAGCGCGGCGTCGAGCGGTATGCCAAGACGCCTGAAGGAGCGCTCTACACGTTCGGTTGGAAGGAAGACGACGGCACGATCACCTGGGATCCGATGCATGGCGACCCGCTGCAACTGATCCCGCATGCCGCCCGAGAGGAAGTCTGCCGCCAGCTGAACGAGGGACGCGATCATGACAAACAGTACGTCGTGGAAATCAGCGGCGAGGTCTGCCCGCTGTCCCGCTATTATTTCCGCGAGCGGCTCGACAAATCCAACGGCGATTGGACCAAAGTTCTGGAGTCGATTGTCGTCAAGCGATTTTTCCTTTCCGAACAGGACCGCATCGGCATCGGCACGTTCCAACCGAAGGACGAGAAGAATCAGGACAGCACGGAACTGACCGGCGACATCAATTATCGCAAAATCGCCGAGTTTGGCAGCGAGTCCGATCCGCGGGCGTTCAACTTCGACGGAGAATTCAACGTCTCGAACCGGGGCATGATCGAGTTCATCGAAGTTCTCAAACTCGACGTGGCTTTCTTGTACGACCTGCTGGGCGCCTCGCAGGAGCACAAGATCAAGCCGAAGAAGTTCGCGCAGACCGATATCGATACGGTAATCATCGGCCACACGAACGAGCCGGAATTTCGAAAGCTGCAATCCAACGAGTTCATGGAAGCGCTCCGCGACCGGACGGTGAAAATCGACGTGCCTTACGTGGTGAAGCTCTCAAACGAACTGAAAATCTACGAGAAGGACTACAATCCCAAGCGCGTCCGGGGCAAGCACATTGCACCGCATACGCTGGAGGTCGCCGCGATGTGGGCCGTCTTGACGCGGTTGGAGGAACCGAAGCATCACGGTCTGACGCTGTTGCAGAAATTGAAGCTCTACAACGGCAAGACGTTGCCCGGGTTCACAATGGAAAACGTCGAGCAGCTTCGCAAGGAAGGGAAGCACGAAGGCCTGCAAGGGATTTCCCCCCGATACGTACAGGACAAGATCTCCAACGCCCTGGTGAACAACACCGAGGCCACCTGCCTGAATCCGTTCATGGTCCTGAACGAGCTGGAAACGGGCCTGCGGCATCATTCGCTCATTCCCAACGAGGAGACGCGTGAAAACTATCGGCGGTTGATCTCCGTCGTCAAAGACGAGTACACCGACGTCGTCAAGAACGAAGTGCAGCGGGCGATCGCCGCCGACGAAGAGGCGCTGACCCGGCTCTGCTCGAATTACATCGATAACGTGAAGGCGTACACGCAGCGGGAAAAAGTCCGCAACAAGTTCACCGGCCAGGACGAGCAGCCGGACGAACGCCTGATGCGGTCGATCGAGGAACGGATCGACATCCCCGAGCAGCGCAAGGACGATTTCCGCCGGGAGATCATGAACTACATCGGCGCGCTGGCGCTCGACGGCAAGAAGTTTGACTACAAGACCAACGAGCGCCTGCACAAGGCGCTCGAGATGAAGCTGTTCGAAGACCAGAAGGACACGATCAAGTTGACGAGCCTGGTTTCGAACGTGATCGACAAGGACACGCAGGAAAAGATCGACGTGGTGAAGAGCCGGCTGATCCGCAACTTCGGCTACAACGAGGAATCGGCCACCGACGTCTTGCAATACGTGGCGAGCATTTTTGCGCGGGGCGATGTGAAGGTTTCCAATTGATGGCTCGCGTTTGCGTTTAACCGAACAGATGACGCTTCTCCGAAGCGTTGCTAACCCTCAACTCTCAACCCTAGACCCTCAACCCTCCCCATGACTCGAGCCATCGACCGCGACAATCAGCGCTTCAAAGAGATCGTTCGCGGCAAGGTGCGTGAGAATCTCAAGAAGTACATCACGCACGGCGAGGTGCTCGGCCGCAAGGGGCGAGAAGTCGTCAGCATCCCGGTGCCGAATATTGAAATCCCGCATTTTCGTCACGGGAACAAAGGGTCCGGCGGCGTCGGCCAGGGGGAAGGGGATGTCGGCCAGCCGATCGGCAAAGGGGGCGATCAGGATCAGGACGGCCAAGGAGAAGCCGGCGATCAACCCGGGCAGCACATCCGGGAAGCCGAGTTGACGATTGACGAATTGGCGGAAATGCTCGGACAGGAGTTGGAACTGCCCGACATTACGCCCAAGGGGCAGAACACGATCAAGTCGATCAAGACGAAATACAATTCCATTCGACAGACGGGCCCCGATTCGCTCCGGCATTTCAAGCGGACTTACAAGCGGGCGCTGCGGCGGCTGATCGCCAGCGGCGAGTATCATCCGGACCGGCCGATCGTCATTCCCACGCGCGAAGACGAACTGTTCCGTTCGTGGACCGAGAATCCGTTGCCGCACGCCAACGCCGCGGTGCTGTACATCATGGATGTTTCGGGGTCGATGACCGACGACCAGAAGGAGATCGTGCGCACGGAAGCCTTCTGGATCGATACCTGGCTCAAGAGCCAGTACGACGGGCTTCAGCGGCGCTACGTCGTGCACGACGCCGTGGCGCACGAAGTCGACGAGGACACGTTTTATCGCACGCGCGAATCAGGCGGCACGCGCATCTCGTCCGCGTATACGAAAGCGCGGCAGATTCTGGAACGCGACTTTCCCCCCGTCGATTGGAACATCTATGTGTTTCAGTTTTCTGACGGAGACAATTGGGGCGAAGACAACTCCGCCTGCATGAAAGAACTGATCGATTATTTCCTGCCGATCTGCAACTTGTTCTGCTACGGCCAGGTGGAAAGCCCCTACGGTTCGGGCGATTATCTGAGGGAATTGAAGAAAATCACCGGCGAGTGGGAAAACCTAGTGCTCTCGGAAATCAAAGACAAAGACGGCATTTACGAATCCATCAGGACGTTTCTGGGGAAAGGGAAGTGACGCCGATCCACGATTGGTCCAAAGTCGATGCGGGACTGTTCCACCATTTTCATCAACGGTGGATTGCAGCCATTTCCGATGCGCTCAACGCAGGCGGCCTTCCGTCGGATTACTACGCCCTCGCTGAACAACGCTCGGCCGGACGGGAACCCGACGTCCTCACGTTGCATCTGCCCACGGGACACCCGGATGCCGATAACGGCAATGGGGGAACCCTGCTTGCCACGGTTCCACCGAAAACGCGGTTTGTTCAGCAGTCGGATATCGACGCGTATGCCGCCAAGGCCAACCGCATCGTCGTCCGGCATCAGGATGGTGATGTTGTCGCGATCATCGAAATCGTGTCGCCGGGAAACAAGCACAGCCACGTGGCGGTGGAATCCTTTGTCAAAAAGGCCGTTGAATTTGTGCAGGCACGAGTCAATCTGTTGATCATCGACCTGCTGCCTCCCTCTCC
>JAXMBR010000062.1:0-15329 GCA_046349715.1 Planctomycetaceae bacterium
AGCACCGCGTCCAGGTCTTTGCGTGACAGCGTCAACAGAATACAGGGAGTGATCGTGTTGATGGTCACGTCGGACGGCTTGTCCGCGACGATGTCCATTTCTCCAAAGAATTCCCCTTCGGTCAGCAGGGCGATCCGCAGGTTGCTGCCGTGCGCCCCTTTGCTGAGCACCTCGACCTGGCCCTGGGCGATGATGACGAATTTGTTTCCGTCTTCCCCTTCGGAAACCAGTTTATTCCCTAAGGAAACTTCCTCGGTTTTGAAGCGTTTCGCCATCCGGATGAGAATCGAGCCGGGCAGTTCGGAAAACAGCGGCACGCTCCGGAGCGATTCCGGCAGGAACACCGCCTGCTTGCCGTCCAGGTCGATGCTGATCCGCTCGGCCTTCGACAGCTCGACTTTCGTGCGGTTGACGCGGTAAGTTCCGCCGTCGACCTGCACCCACGGCAGCAGGCTTAACAGCCACCGCGGCGTGATCGACATCATCTTGGGCGAAGTTTTGGTCGTGTTCGCCAGGTTTCGGGCGACCGACGTCGTCACGCTCCGTTGCAGCAAATTATCCGACATAATCAAGATACACTCCTCTGAGAAACTTATTCGTCATCCACGTCATAAGGATTCGGCGCTGCCGGCAGGGATGACGGGGGAGAAACGGCATCGACCAACCCATCAAACAGGACGGTGGAGAGATACCGTTCGCCGAAGTCAGGGAGAATCGTCACGATGTTCTTTCCCCGGAACTCCGGACGAGCCGCCACGTTCAAAGTCGCTGATAATGCGGCCCCGCAGCTGATTCCCGCGGAAATCCCTTCCTCGCGCATCAATCGTCGAGCGACTTCCAAAGATTCTTCATCCGACACCGTCACGACTTCATCGATCACCGAGCGATCGAGCACGCGCGGCACAAATCCCGCTCCGATTCCCTGAATTCGATGTTTGCCAGACGCCCCGCCCGAAAGAACCGGACTCGCCGCCGGTTCGACGGCGACCACATGCACCTGGCGCATCTTCTCGAGTTTCAGGTACCGGCCGACGCCGGTGATCGTGCCGCCGGTGCCGACGCCGGCGACGAAGACATCCACCTGGCCGTCGGTATCGTTCCAGATTTCCGGTCCGGTCGTCTCAAAATGGATCCGGGGATTGGCGGGATTATCAAACTGCCGCGGCATGTACCAACCGGGTTGAATCGCCAGCGCTTCCGCACGGGAGATGGCCCCGCGCATGCCCTCCGCGCCGGGCGTCAGCAGGAGTTCCGCGCCGAACGCCTTGAGCATCGCCCGTCGCTCCTGCGACATGGTTTCCGGCATGGTCAGCGTCAACTTATAACCACGAACGGCGCAGGCAAACGCCAAGGCGATTCCCGTATTCCCGCTGGTCGCTTCGATGACCTGGACTCCGGGACGCAGTTTCCCCTGCTGCTCGGCATCCCAGATCATGGCCGCCCCGATACGGCATTTGACGCTGTAAGCGGGATTGCGACCCTCGATTTTCGCAAAGATATTGGCTCCCAGCCCGGCTGACAGCTTGTTGATTCGCACCAGTGGCGTTCGACCGATCGACTCCAGGTTATCGCGATAGAGTTTCATCGAAGTCTCCGAACTTCTCTGCAAACAGCGTTTTACGTCGACGGCATAATATACCATCGACTAAGTCGGCATTATTTCTTCGCGAGATTGCTCTGTCAAGCAAATCCGGGTCTTTCGGAAAATTTTTCCAAATTTCCCACGCCGTCGTCGGGGCAATTCAGGGGGAATTTACCGCGCGGCTGCGAGAGTTGGCGATTCGGCGGACGGAGGCCGAAGCTGCCAAACTTTCGCGTTCGATGAGACGTTCAATCGCCTCGGCGGCCCGGCCGGCGCCCCCAGTGTCTCTCAGCGAGTCGCGCACCTGAGCGGCATTTGCAACATACGCCGGATCGTTCAGAACTTGCGCGACGGCCGCTCGTAGATTTTCGGCCGAGGGCGTCGCCGACAGGCAGATGCCGGCGCCTGCTTGCACGACCTGGCTGGCGACCACCTGCTGCTCCACCTGTTGCGGCGCCATGACCAACGGCACTCCGTAATAGAGAGATTCGTGCGCGCTGTTCATGCCGGCGTGTGAAATGAACACCGCCGCCTGTTGCAGCACCTTCAACTGCGGCACGAATTCCCGCACGATCACGCCCGGCCGTTCTCGGGAAAAGAGTTCGGAGCCGTTTTTCGTTCCAAGCGACAAGACCAATTGATAATCGTCCCCTGCGAAAGCCTTCAGGCAATTTTCGTAGAACCGGGAATTGCGATTGGTCAGTGTCCCCAGCGAGGCGTAAATCAGCGGCCGGGAAGTCAGTTTCTCGGCCGGAAAATCCCCCCAGTCGGCGCTGGCGCCAATGGTCGGGCCGACATTGACAAACGAGTCGTTTTGCGAAGCCCCGCCCGGGAGCAGCAGCGGTGAACTGTAGGTGAGTGTGAGATGCCGACCGGGGGAATTCAGGACTTCCTCCAGTCGCCAAGGCAGCCGGGCATTGAAATTCCGCCGCAAGCGCCCTTCCGCGAGGCGATAGCGATGAATTTCCGGCAGCTGCGAGAGAATCATTCCCATCACCTTCAGCAGCACTCGACCGGGCGAACAGCCGGTTGTTGAGCATGAACATCGTCATCGATGAGACCGCCGGAACTCCGGCGATCTGCGCTGCGAGCGCTCCCCAGATGCACATGGCGTCGTGGATGATCACATCGGGCTGAAATTCGGCGATGAACGTCAGCAATTCCGGCAGCAGCGTTTCGGTGGTGCCGATCAGGGCGGCGGCGGCACTGATCGGGTTCCCGGTATCGAGCCGGCGATCCTCGAAGTATTGATCGCCGACCAGTTGCTCGGGGTAGGCTCGAAAATCCGCGCCGGTCGCTTCGACGGCCTGGCGATATTTGGGGGTCAGGCAGTAGACGACCTGATGGCCTCGGCCGGCCAATTCCTGAATGACAGGAAACAGCGGCGTGGTGTGGCCGCGGAGCGGCACATTGTAAACCAGGATGCGAGGCATGGCGATTTCTGAAGGCGGGAGGGGCGGTCGTCCCCTCCCGGGCGAACTCCTCACGCAAAACGTGTTGTGAAATCGGACCCCAGCGCGGGGCGCGCCGCCGATTTCAACCTCCCCGATTGTGCAAGCCGCTCCCGACTCCGGTCAAGCAGATTCTGAGCGTCGATTCCCGAACCAGCAGGACATCGTTCCGCGCGAGCAGGTTTCCTGCGGGTCTGGTGGCTGAGGCGATGCGGGCGATTGCAGCGCGGGATTGAAATTCGGCCCCCCGGCGACTCGCTGGGGGCTAAGACGTGATGTCGGTTCATGGAGCATAAACGGCGAGGGCGTCCGGAACAGTCGCGATTTCGACGGGTGTTTCGCCGAGGGGGTCGCCGTCGATTTGGAGGGGGACCGGGCGGTCGGAATCCACACGCAGGCGGCGGGCGGTGCGGGAAGTGACTTGGGGCAGGCGTTCCCAGCCGCCGCGCCAGGCGTTCCACGCCAGCCATAACAGTTCCCAGCGCGAGCTCCAGTCGTAGATTCGCAAATCGAGGAGTCCGTCGAGCCCGTTCGCAGTCGGGGCGATTTGAAATCGCAGGGCGTAGGCGGGTTGATTGATCACGAACATCGAACGGCCGGTGATCGGTTGAGGCTCGTCGTCACAGAAGATGCGCAGCCGGGGCATCTGCATGGATCGCCACCAGGCGCGCCAGATGGGGCCGACGTATTGCCAACGGCGGATGTTGCCGCGGCGCGCGGCGTGGACTTCCCGCACGATTTCCGCATCGAAGCCGACGCTGGCCATCAGACAGAAGCGCCGCTCGCCGACCTGCGCGAGATCGAGCCGGCGGGTTTCGCCGTCGACGATGAGGTCGGCCAATTGCTCGCCGGAGCGGGGCACTTTCAAGAACTTGGCAAGCAGGTTTTCGGTCCCCATGGGAAAGACGGCGAGCGGGACGCCGGGGTACCGGGTGATCAGATCGCCGACGGTTCCGTCTCCGCCCGCGGCGACCAAGCAGCGAAGTTGTGCGAGATTTTCCGGGGACGACATCCATTTCTGCAACTGTTCCCGGCGACGAAACATCCGTGGACGCAGGCCGCGCTGATGGAGCCGGCGGACCAGCGCGCGAAGCTGGCGTTTCCGCTGACCGATGCCCGCGTGGGGATTGCGCTGGATGACGACAAACGGCCGCTCGACAGCCGCGACGGCGTCGGCTGGCGGCGGCGAGGTCTCGTGCAGGAGGCCGCTGATCATAAGGTCTGGAAGGTAACAGGTTCCCGCGGGACGGGCTACACTGGGAATGTCCGGGAATTGTCAGATGACCAAATCCCCAGGTTGAAACACTGCTGCGAAACGTCGCTCAGAACTGAATCAAAGATCATGATCGGTTGGCGGCATCCTGCATCGCTGGAGATTGAGGAGCTTTTGAAGGACTGCACCGTGCGCACGGCGCGGCGGCGCGGGCCCGGGGGGCAGCATCGGAATAAGACGGAATCTGCCGTAGTCATTCTGCATGAGCCGACGGGCGTGGAAGCCCAGGCGGCGGAGCGGCGCAGCCAGCCGGAAAATCGCCACGTGGCCGTCAAACGCTTGCGGATCAACCTGGCGCTTGAGGTTCGCTCGGCTGCGGGAGGGGAATCGGCACCGAGTGATCTGTGGCGATCGCGCGTCCGGGACGGGAAAATCGTGTGCAGCGTCGAGCACACCGATTTTGCCTCGCTGCTGGCCGAGGCGCTGGATGTGCTGGCGTTTCGTGGAGGAAATCTGCATTCGAGCGCCGAGCAATTGCAGTGTTCACCATCGCAACTGGCGAAATTTTTGTATCATGAACCGAGGGCGTTCCGACGGTTCAATGAACTCCGGCGACAACGGGGCCTGCCGGAGTGGAATCTGTGATGAGCTGTTTGATTTGTCCGCGTGATTCGACAACCTCTCGATCGCTGAAATCTCGGTACGACGTCGCGCGGGTCGCCGCAAGGAATTCTTCGGGAAACTGATTCGACCGCACGAAGGGCCAGTTCTTGTCGACATTTCGCCGAATTCGCACCAGTTGGCAGGATGGGATTTTATCTCCCTTGGCGATCCTGGCGAGCGTGGGATTGTTGGCGGCGGGTTATTACCTGATTCCCGTGATTCCACAGGCCTGGTCGCCGTCGGGCAGGCTGTTTTTCTGGGGCCTGTTGGCGGCATCGGCCGTCGCGGGTCTCGGGCAACTGATGGTGCGCTTATTGCCGGCGCGGGCGAGACAACCGTTGTCGACGCTGGCCAAGCATCGCCTGGTGATCCCGAAGGAAGGGCTCGTCTATCTGGTGATTATGATCGTGCTGTTCATCGGCTCATTGCTGGGCCATACCAATATGCTGATGTTGGTGTTCGCCATGATGGCGGGACCGTTCGTGATCAACGGCTGGATGGCGTATCACATGCTCAGCAGTTGCCAGGCGAACCGAAGCCTGCCCCCGCGCGTCATGTCGGGAGAATTGTTTTCCGTGGAACTCGCGCTGGAGAACACGCAGCCCTGGCTGTCGTTATGGATGATGCAGGTTCACGACCTGGCAAGTCATGCGTCCGAAAACCTGACGCCGACGCTGTTATTCAGCTGCATTCCCGGCAGGAGTCGGCGGATCGGCCATTATCAGCTTCGACTGCGTCGGCGGGGGATTTATCAGTTTGGCCCGTTGACGGTTTCTTCGCGGTTTCCGCTGGGCTTGATTGAGCGGCGAAGGATATTTGCCCGTTACGGCGAGCTGAAGGTCTATCCGCGCGCGGGACGGCTGACGGAATCGGGCCGTCAACGCCTCTTGGGTACCGCGGAACTGCTGTCTGAGCACCGCGCACAGGGGAGTTTCAAGACGAATTTCACCATCTGCGAGAATATCGCCCCGGCGACAATCCGCGGGCGATTCATTGGCGCAGTTCGGCGCGGCGGGGGACGCTGGTGCTGCGGGCTTTTCAACAAAACCGAGAGCAGCATCTCGCGGTGGTGCTGGACTTCTGGAAACCGGCGTTGGACGCCGCGGACGAGAATTTCGAGGGACAAGAGTGGGCGATGTGCCTGGTGGCAACGCTTTGTCTGGAGCAGCGCCGCCGCGCGGGATTCGCGCTTCAGCCTGTATTCCAGCGGGCAGACAACGTCGGTCTGGGACGGGCGAACCGGCGGACATGGTCTGGACGAACTGCTCGACCAATTGGCGGTGATGCAGGCCGGCCCGGCCGCTGACACACCGAGTCTGGTTCATCGCGCCTGCCGGGAATGCGCGCCGCAGACGCGTTTAATCGTGATCACCACGCGCCAGCAGGACTTTGAACGGTGGTATCAGGAAGAGATTCAGCCCGAAACCTCAGGGTTTCGACAGCACATCCAGCTGGTCTCAGCGAATCCGGCCGAGATCTCCTCCTGGATTCGATTTCCCGACGAGTGACCGCCGACCAGCGGGCGATTGACGACAAATTTCGGACGGAGGTGACGCTGTGGTGACGAATGCCGCAACGGTTCAATTGGAGCAGACGTTTCGACTCAGCTTGTACGGGCTGGCGATGTTTTCGGGATTGATTCTCGGGCTCGCCGAAGGAGGCTGGTTGCCGTATGGAACGCTGCTGATGGCTGTGGTCGGCTATCGCTTGACCGAGTCGGCGCAGCAAAGCTACCTGGGGCAGGGTCTGTCGAACCTCGCCGGGCTGATCGCCGTGTGCTGTGCCGCGTGGGAGTTTTTCGGCGACAATCCGGAGGGCCGGCTCCTGGCGGGAACCCACCTGGTGGTTTACGCGACCTGGATCGTGTTTCTGCAGAAAGTCTCACCGCGCAAGTATTGGTCGATCTGCGCGCTGAGCGTGCTGCAAGTCGCGGTGGCGGCGGTGTTGACCAACGACCGGTGGTACGGCGGAGCGTTGATCGTCTTTTCGATTTTTTCCATGTGGACGCTGGCGGTATTCTCGTTGTACCAAGCAGTCGAACAGGTCCACCGACTTCAGCCCGCGTCGCAGCCAGTCGCTGTGCCAGGAAGCGGCGCGCGGCGATTTACCCAGGCGGTCAGCGAAGTGGGACATGCCATACAATTCGATGGAATCGGCCGCTGGATTACGTTTCGATTTGCCAGCGGAGTGATTTTGCTGTCAGTCGCCGCCTTGCTGATGAGCGCCGTGTTCTACGTATTGACTCCGCGAGTGTGGATCGGACGTCGAGTCGCGTTGAGCGAAGCCTCCGAAGAGCCGGAGTTGCGCCGGCGAATGCTCACGGGCTTTACTCCCCAGGTGAAGCTGGGCGAAATGGGGCAGATCCTGGAGAGCACCGCTCCGGTCATGACGATTCACGCCTACGATCTGACGCGAAACGACGATCGTCGGCTGTCGTCGGAAGAATTGGCCGCCTCTCAGGGTTTTGAGGAACCGTTGTTCCGCGGCAGTGCCCTGACGAAATATCAGCGCGGATCCTGGGAAAACGAGAGTTCTACGTTTGGCATTGATGCGACGCCTTTGCCTGGCAATCCGATCCGCGCGGATCTTCGCCAGGAGATCGATTTGGAGCCGATCGCCGAAGACGTGGTGTTCAGCTTCGGCACGCCGATCGCCGGCGAAATCGGTTCGGATCGCGGTTCATTGCGCCGCAATTGGCTGACGGGTCTGCTGACATCGAGTCGCCGAAGCGCTCGACAGAGCAAGACGATTTCGTATCGCTTGTTTATGGAGAACCCGGCGCGGAGCGAGGATGGTATGTCGCGTCTTCCCGCCTGGTCGCCGAGCGGCGCGCACAGCAGCCTGAACCGGTATTTAAGCGTCTGTCGGAGTCTGCCGAAATCGGGGCTGGAGCGAATGCAGGAGCTGGCGGAGTCGTTGGCGGACGAGGAAGCGAGAAAACTGGGGCGCGCTCCGACGGCGGTGGAGTTGGCGCGCCGGTTGGAATCCCATTTACGGGACTCGGGGACCTACGCTTATTCGGTCAACCTGTCGATCCAGGATTCGCGCATCGACCCGACGGAGGATTTTCTGTTCAATCGCAAAACCGGCCACTGCGAATATTTCGCGACGGCCTTGGCGTTGATGCTGCGGGCCGTGGACGTGCCGACACGGTTGGTGAACGGGTTCAAAGGAGGAGAAACCAGTTATCGCGGGCAGATTCAGGTGCAGCAACGTCATGCTCACGCGTGGGTCGAAGCGTACGACGAACCCAGCGAAAGTTGGCTGGTCCTGGATCCCACCCCGGCGGCGGCGCGCGCGGAAAGCGTCGCTCACGTCGCGGGTTCCAGAAACTGGCTGGAGCAATTTCTGGTTTCATCGGCATCGATGTGGAATGATTGGGTGATGAATTTCACGCCCGAGCGGCAGCATGACGAGTTGTATGCTCCGCTACGCGAACTCGGGCAAAGGCTGTGGGCTCAAGGAGAAGAACTGACTTCAAACGGACCAGCCGCGCTCACCTTTCTGTGGCATTTTTTCGAAAACCCGCGTGAATTGTTTACGTTTCAGGGAGCATTGGTCATATCCACGCTGTCGGCGTTCGTTATCGGTGCGGTGGCCTTGATCCAAGGCTTGATCCGCTGGTGGCGAGCCGTCGCTCTGCGCGGCACCGACGGCACGTTGTCGGGACGGCTGCCGGTCCCCTTCTATGAACGGTTCGTCGAATTGATGTCCGCCCGGGGATTTCATCGCAACTCGTCTCAAACTCCCGCGGAATTCGCCGCCGAGATTTCACATAGCCTTCAGGGAAATCCCCACGATTCGCTCGCGGGAAACCTGCCGCAAGCGCTGACCGAATTTTTTTACCAGGTTCGCTATGGTGAAACCCGGCTCAGTCCCGTCCAGCAAGGGCGAGTCGAGCAGGCCTTGGAGCAACTGGAACGCCTTTTCCAAGATTCGCGATCGTCGACGTAAGCGATCGCCTGTCCAAAACTTCTAGCGACCATCAGCCTCACCCACAGTCAACGCATGTCACCTTCACTCCGCAATCGAATCGCCGCTGAAGCGGCCAGGATGCTGGTCCGCGGCGTCGAAGGAGATTTCCTCTCCGCACGTCGCCAGGCAAGCCGGCAGTTGCACCAAGGGCGGCTTCCCAACGACCAATTGCCGACAATTTCCGAGATCCAGGAGGCGGTGCACGCGCTGTCGGGCTTGTTCGATGCCGAGCGAGCGCCGCAGACGCTCTATCGCTGGCGAAGTTTGACCCGAGACATCCTGATCTTGCTCGAGGAATTTTCCCCGCGGTGTTCTGGTGCCGTGGTGGCAGGTCAGACGACGCGAGGGGCCGAAGTGATGATCACCGTCGACGATACCCGTGTCACTGCCGCGGTGGAGCGTCTGACCGACGCTGGTTATGACCTGACGAAAGACCGGACGTTCGACAAAGGTGCGCCGGATTGCTGGAACATCGAAGCGGAATTTGCCTGTCGACTGCGTGGTTGCCCGGCAGGAACGGCTGACGAGCGAACGTGGATGCCAGCCGACCTGGACGCCGCTTTGCAACAGCATGCCGCGGAATTGGAAACGACTCGGCAGGCCGAGAAATCGGACATCATGGCCGCGTTACGGCTGCTTTTGGAACCGCTGGAGCGCTTCCGGATGGATCGTGAACATCATCCGGAAGGGGACGCGCTGTATCACAGTCTGCAGGTGTTTGAATTGGGGCGCGAGGCGCTGCCGTTTGACGAAGAATTTTTGACGGCGTGCCTGCTCCACGATGTGGGCTTAGCGATTGATCCCCGGCGTCCGTTGCCTGCGGCGCTCAAGGCGCTGCGCGGGCTGGTGACGGAGCGGACGTTGTTCCTCATCGAACATCGGCCGGCGGCGACAGACTATTTGAAGACGGGGGAATGCCCCCGCTCTTTGCGGAAATCGGCCGATTTCGAGACGCTCGTCCTGCTGGCTCGTTGCAATCGCGAGGGTTGCGTCCCCGGCGCACAGGTGTGCACGCTGGACGAAGCACTCGACTATCTGGCCGGGCTGGACACACTTTGGGACGACGCCTGATCGTCTCGCCGGTGCCAGCCCACCCGAAAACCGGCTCTACTTGGCTTTGGAAGCGTCAGTCTTATTGACGAGCTTGGTCAGCCGGGACTTGGTCCGCGCGGCCTTATTCTTGTGAATCAGGTGCTTGGCAGCCGCTTGATCGAGCCGCTTGATCACCACGTCGAGGGCCTGCTTCGACGCATCGGCATCAGTGCCTGCGGCGGCGACGCGCACCTTCTTGACCAGGGTCCGCAGCGCAGACCGCTGAGATCGATTCCTCACGCGGCGCGTTTCCGCTTTCCGCATCGCTCGTTTGGCACTTTCTGTATTCGGCATGACTGAACCATAACCTCTGAAGAAATCCGGTCTTACAACGCACGGCTTTTCCACGCCGGCGCGTGAACCTGAGATTGTAGCGGGTCGCCAAACGATTCGCCAGTCCAGCATCCCATCGTTTAGCGGCTGGCGAGAATCTCCATGGGCTGATGCTGTCAATTGGCTCAAGATCAAGCCATAATGACGGCCACGCCTTAGACGGTGCCATCTCTGCTAGAACGCTTTTTCCCATCACCCGATAAACAATTCTCCGCAACGCCGGAGAGATCATAATCTCCTGTAAGGAGCCGCACATGGACAGACTGCCCCTATTCCCGGCTGTAATCGTCCTGCCAAGCGGCGGTTTTTTAGGATACGTTTTGGCCAAAGTGGATCTGCCAGAACTGGTTCAAGCTGCCCCTACTCAGCAGGTTGACTTGAGGGAGCACGCGGCGGAAGTCGGCGAACGTTAATCTCGATAAAGTGATACACCAGATGACGCAGCAACCGGGCGGCGGGAAATAGGGTTTTACCAACGGGCAGGGATGTTTCTCGGCCCATTCGTTTTTTCTACAGCAGCAGAGTCGACATGCACAAATTTTCGTCGCTGATCTGGATCACGATCATCATCGCCACCAAAGCGATCGCAACAGCCGACGATTCGGCTGCGATCCGAGTGACCGTGGATAATTTCATCAGGGCGGAATCCGACACCTATTTCGCACGGTTTGTGTCTCAAGGCGGATTTGGGAAATTCCACCATGAACGCGAGTTGGCTCCGCTCGACAATCAAACCGTGATCCGCTTGAACCGCGACACGCTGTATTCCTTCGGCGTGTTCGATCTGGCGGCGGCTCCGGTCATGGTGACGCTGCCGGAAGTCGGCCGACGTTACCAGGCGCTGCAAGTGATCAACGAGGATCACTATGCCGTTGAGGTCGTCTATGCTCCGGGACAATATCGCTTTACCAAAGACCAGGTCGGCACTCGCTATGTCGTGCTGGCCGTTCGGACTTTCGTGAATCCCAACGATCCGGCGGACATGAAAGCGGTGCATGCATTGCAGGATGCCATCCAAGTCGAGCAGAAAGAGGCAGGCCGTTTTCAGGCGCCGCACTGGGATCAATCGTCATTGACCAAGGTTCGCGAGGCGCTGCTCGCACTCGCCGCGGCTAACGGCGGACTCGATTCGTCGAGAATGTTCGGCCGCCGAGGTGATGTGGATGTGGTTCAGCACTTAATCGGCACCGCGGCCGGTTGGGGCGGAAACCCACAATCGGCTGCGTTGTACATCGGCGTCGAGCCGAAACAGAACGATGGAAAGACGGCCTATCAACTCACGGTGAAGGACGTCCCCGTGGACGGGTTTTGGTCGGTCAGCGTGTACAACCAGGCCGGGTTCTTTGAGAAGAATTCGAAAAATGCCTACACATTCAACAATATCACCGCCAAGCCGAATGCCGATCACTCGGTAACGATCCATTTCGGCGGGGATGAGAACGGCGTCAATTTTCTGCCGATTTCGGCAGGCTGGAACTATACAGTGCGTCTGTATCGCCCGCGGAAGGAGGTTTTGGCGGGGACATGGAAGTTTCCGAGCGCGGAACCGGTGAAGTAACTCGGCGCTTCAACTCTGCATACGCCGATTGATGAGGTGCGCCTGCCAATAATGGACGGTCTTGGCGACGCTCGTGATGACGTTTTTAATTTCTCGTTTCACCGTGAATTTTGGTCCGGCCGGCAGGTACAGCACGTCCCCTTCCCGCCGGACCATCACGTTCTCGACGATGATGGCCCGCATCAGCCAGGCGGCCATCTCTTCGCTGTCGCATCGCACGCCGACCCAACCCGGGGTTCGGCTGGCGACCAGCGGCAGCGACGTGACCAAGCCGATGCCGCGTTCAATTTCCGCGACCACCGCCTGATATTGCTCGGGTTCGGCCAGCGCCGCATCCGACGTGACGGCTTCCAGCAACGTGCCGCGATGAGGCGGTCCACCGGCGAGCGCAAGATCGCAAAAGCTGGTCCAGATTTCATCCCAGGCGACTTTCCCCTCGCTGTCATATTTTAACCCCGCCGATCCCATCGAACGGGGAGAGACTTCTTCATATCGTCCTTGATATTCCCCGGGGAGCATCTCGTTGATCCGTCGTTCCAAGTCTTCCAGTTCGTAGGCGGCTTCCGATGACAGACCGGTCGAACCATCCGATTCGCCGGTTGCTGACCGGGGAGAATTCGAGGGAAAGGGCGTCGCACTCAGCTGATTGGCCACCAGCAGGTTGATCAGCGAACGGCGGCAAAGATTCGGCTTGGCGACAGTCACCTCGATGCCGTGTGATTGAACGGCTCGGTCTAATTCTGGCCCCAATGCGCTTTGGACTTCTTCCTGGGAGACGAGCCACGGGGCGACGACAATGTGCCGAGGGCGCCGGTCGATCAGGGTGTCGATCGCCTGTCCTGGACTCGCCGTTTCGCTGCCGATCAACCCATACGCCACCGATTTCCAGAGCCCGGGTTCTCGCAGTAAATGGGCCAATCGGGCGAGATCGGCGTTCGTCAGCGGATCGGGAGCGGCCCGACCGATCACCAACACGGCAATTTCCTCCGGATCGTAAACCGTTTTCTGTTCGTGGGCGGCTTCGATGGCCACCCGGTTCAGCCAACGAGCCCACTCGCGCCAGGTCAGCGGCGGAGCGCGAAGACATTCCAGGCCCGGCCATCGCCGCTGCGCCCAACTGACGGTTTGTCGCAGGCTGCCGTGATCGGAAACTGGCAGGAGGCCGAGGGGCAGCAAAATCAGGCGTCGGACACCTTGATCCGCCAGCTTTTGAATCCCGTCCGCCAGCGAGTCTTCCGGAAAATGGCACGCCGTTGGTTGATGCAGCTGCGATGCGAGCAACCGAGCAAGTTCCTCGACCTGAAGGCGGTCCCAGGCGACGGCGATATCGCGCACAATCAATAAAGTACCCGTGGACGGCGACATGATTCCTCGGACGGTCAAACCCTGCGTGCTAAGAGAAATGAGCTCCGCAATCAACGCCAGGCAAATTCCGGCATGACTCTGGCGCCAACGACTTCCTCACGCACCAGCGACCAGAATTCGCGCACCTTGCTCCGGACGACTTCTGTTTCCATCCCCACGATTTTGTAGATCAGCCCGGCGTCGTGGGGCAGGCGGCTAGCGCCGGAGGCCCACTGTTCCTCGGCGTCGAAAACGGCGGGGACCTGTTCGAAAATGCGATCGGCATGATGTTTGGGCGTGAGCAACACGACATTGCCGAAGACGTCGTACGGCCCCATGATGCCGGCCTGGCGAACGGAATTGTCCCGCGGCCTGACGATGAATTTTTCGATGAAGAGCGGCGAGTCGTCCGGCCGGGCGGCTTGAATCGTCGAAGAAAACAGATCGTATTCAAACAGTTCGCCGTCGCCGTAATGTTTGCGGCCGCCCATCAAAATTTCGGAATAGAGCAACGTGGCCGTCGGGTCGATGACAATGCGGGTCTGCGTGGCGAACCGCATGTGCTTGTGGGGGATGAGCGGATCGGGCAGGTATTCGAGGTAGGTTCCTTCCCGCAGCACGATCTGCTGCGTCTGGGACGCGAAGTTGGCGTCCATTTCATGGACTTTGGTGGCCGACTGGGTGGTGACATGCGCCTGCGCGCCGGGTTCGAGCGTGAGGGAAATCGTATTGCGGTCGCCCTGGAGAATTCCCCCGGAGTTGGAAATCATGAAGACGCAGGGCATCTCCGGGAGTTCTTCGTCCCAGTAAATGGCGCGGTGCACGATCAGCGGCGCACGGCGGTACAGGTCGGCGAGAATGGTCCGCTCGCCGCGGCGCTCAAAACCGAGCCGCAGCTCGGCCACTTTGCCGGGCGAACCGGTGGGCAACTGCTTCGGTTCGTCCTGATACGGGGCCAATTCGGGCAAGAGGTGCGGATGTCTCATGGTTTCGAGGCGGGCAGTACGAGATCGAACAGGGCCTGGTCCCGGATCAATTGCACCAGTTCCTGTATGCCTTGGCCGGTCTTGCAGTTGGTAAACAGGAAAGGCTTCTTGCCGCGCATCATGCGGGAATCGTGTTCCATGACTTCCAGACTCGCTCCGACATACGGGGCGAGGTCGGTCTTGTTGATCACCAGAATATCGGATTGAGCGATGCCCGGCCCGTTTTTGCGGGGAATCTTGTCTCCGGCCGCGACATCGATCACATAGATGAAAAAGTCGACCAGCGCGGGGCTGAAGGTGAGGGTCAGGTTGTCGCCTCCCGACTCGATGAACATCAGGTCGGTGTCGGGAAATCGGGCTTCCATTTCCTCGACGGCGGCGAGGTTCATGCTGGGGTCTTCACGCACGGCGGTATGCGGACACGCGCCGGTTTCCACGCCGAGAATCCGTTCTTCGATCAAAATACCTTTCAGCGTCCGCTGCACATGCTTGGCATCTTCGGTGGTGACGACGTCGTTCGTGATCACCAGCATCCGCACCCCCAGCTCGATGAGCCGCGGGGTGAGCGCTTCAATCAGGGCGGTTTTTCCGGAGCCGACCGGGCCGCCGACGCCGATGCGAGTGATTTTTTTCATCCTGCACAGTCCTCTGTCGTCGGATTCAGTTCATGAACATGCGGATGCGCGATTTGACATGCACGGCCGCCAGGATGTCGGTCATCGGCGCGAACGTCGACATATCGTCCAGCGTCAGATGCGCCACGCGCCGATAGGCGGCATCGGCCGTTTCATTGATTTCATATAAGATGCTTTGCGTGTCCAGGTAGCTGACTTTCATCAGTCGGAGCGCGGCCCCGAGCATCATCGATGCGACGCCGTATTGATGGACGGCGAAGGCTTCCTGCTCGGACAATTCGAGGGCCGAAAAAAGGATCGCCTGGCCGACCGGATAGGAGCCGGGCGCGGCCTGTTGCCCGATGGCGTCCAGCCAGGCCTGCATGAGAGCGGCCGCGGGGAGCGCGTGCAGCGCCATTTCGGCCAGTTTGCGGCCCATGCGGACGGTCATGGTTCGCATTTCTTCATTGAGCTTGCGGACGTAGACGGCCTCGTCGGCGCAGATGATCCGCGCAAAG
>JAXMBR010000063.1:0-13772 GCA_046349715.1 Planctomycetaceae bacterium
TACGGACGGTCATCGTCCGCATTTCTTCATTGAGCTTGCGGACGTAGACGGCCTCGTCGGCGCGGATGATCCGCGCAAAGTCATTCGCGAGTGCGGCGCGGTGCGCCTCCAGCACGGCGATGCCGTCGCCGGTGGCCGCCTGGTCGGCCGCGGTCCGGACGAATTGCCGCAACGTCTCCAGGTCGCAGACCACGCCTTCCTGCACGGCCGCTTCCAGTCCGTTGGAGAACGAGAACGCCCCGACCGGCAGCATGGAGTCGCCAAACTGCAGGGCCCGCATCAGCGCGGGAATGCGCAGGCCGGAGGACGTGGTCTCGTCGATCATCGAATGCGGAATCACGGCTGAGACGATTCAGGAATGTGGGTATGAGGCGTCGAGTTGGCGCCGCCGAAGAGTCGACGCGACTCGTGCGGCGCGAGATACGGGATGACTTCCGTACCGGCCATGAAGGCATAGCTGATTCCAGAGAAAGCATGCGTCTTCATGACGGACGCCATCACTTTGCGATCGACGGTCAAGGGGACGAAGACTTTCATGCCCTTCACCACCGCCGGCCAATGCTGGTTACCCAGGGCGTGGCCCAATTCGAAGCAGGTCTGAGCCAGCGCCGCGGACGGTTGCAGGTTGAGGTCGGTCAGGTCGATGACCAGCACATCCTGCAGCGTGACGCGGGCGATGACCGCGCGCTCTTGCGCCGGTTCCCACAACAGCACATCGCCGTCACGGAGATGGGTGTTTCGCTCCAGCGACAAGGCCAATTCGACGCCTTGAGCCGTCATTTGACGGAAGCGATTTTTCTGCGCCTGCCACTGATCGACGTCTAAATAATCGAGTGAGATGCCATCCAGCTGCTTGCGCCAACGCTCATCATCCAGGTTGCCGAGAATCGTTTCCACCAGGATCATCAAATTCTCCGGCGTGAATCAACTGAAGAAGTAGAGCTGGTTGAGCGCGATCGATTTCGGGGCGGGCGCGGTCGCATGCACGCCATCGACGGTGACGGCGAACGTCTGCGGGTTCACTTCAATTTTCGCCAGCGTCGAATTGCGGACCATGTCGCGTTTGGTCAGCGTGCGGGTGCCGTAAACGGGCATGACCATGCGCTTCAGATCGTACTTTTCGGCGATCCCCCGGTCATAGGCGGCGCGGGAGACGAACGTGACACACGTTTTGGACAGCGCGGTGCCGTACGCACCAAACATCGGCCGATAAAACATCGGCTGGGGCGTCGGCAGCGAGGCGTTCGGGTCGCCCATGTTGGCCCAATTGATGAACCCTCCCTTGATGACCATTTTTGGCTTGGCGCCGAAAAACGCCGGCTCCCAGAGCACCAGGTCTGCCAGTTTTCCGGGGGCGATCGACCCCAGGACGTGGCCGATGCCCTGGGCGATCGCCGGGTTGATCGTCACTTTGGAGATGAATCGCAGCACGCGAAAGTTGTCGTTGCCGGGAGCGTCTTCGGGGAGTTTTCCGCGGGCCTTTTTCATGGAATCGGCGGTTTGAATCGCCCGCAGCCAGTTTTCGCCGACGCGTCCCATCGCCTGGGAATCGCTGGTGATCATCGACAAGACGCCCATGTCGTGCAGAACGCTCTCGGCGGCGATGGTTTCAGCCCGCACCCGGCTTTCGGAAAACGCCACATCCGAAGGAATCTTCGGATTCAAATTGTGGCAGACCATGATCATGTCGAACAACTCGGCCACCGAGTTGATGCCGTACGGCAGCGTCGGGTTGGTGGAACTCGGCAAGACGTTCGGTTCACCGGCGATGCGGATGATGTCCGGCGCATGACCTCCGCCGGCTCCTTCGGTGTGAAAGGTATGAATCGTCCGGCCATCAATGGCGGCAATTGTGTCTTCCACGTAACCCGATTCATTCAGCGTATCGGTGTGGATGGCGACCTGCACGTCGTATTCATCGGCGACATCCAAGGCGCTGCGAATGGCGGCGGGCGTCGAACCCCAGTCTTCATGTATCTTGAATCCGGTCGCACCGCCGAGCACTTGTTCGACCAGCGGCGCCCGGCCCGAAGAATTCCCCTTTCCGAGCAATCCGAAGTTGATCGGCAGTCCTTCGATGGACCGAAGCATCATTTCCAGGTTCCAGGGCCCGGATGTGATGGTCGTGCCGTTGGTCCCGTCGGTCGGGCCGATGCCGCCGCCCCAGAAGGTGGTGATGCCGTTGCTCAAGGCCGTTTCGACCTGCTGCGGGCAGATCATGTGGATGTGACTGTCCATGCCGGCGGGGGTCACAATCAGATGTTCGGCGGTGATCGCATCGGTGGCCGGGCCGACGGTCAGTCCCGGCGTGACGCCGGCCATGGTGCTGGGGTTTCCCGCCTTGCCGACGCCGACGATGCAGCCGTCCTTAACGCCGATGTCCGCTTTGATCACGCCGAGATAGGGGTCGACGATCGTGGCATTGGTGATGACGAGATCGAGGGCTCCAGCGGCGCTGGTGAGAGTGTTGTCCATTCCCATGCCGTCGCGGAGCGTCTTGCCGCCGCCATAGACGGCTTCGTCGCCGTATTCGCGCAGGTCTTTCTCGATTTCGAGGTACAGACTGCTGTCACCGAGGCGAATTTTGTCTCCGACGGTGGGGCCGAAGAGGTCTGCATATTGCTTGCGGGACATTTTGGACATGGCGTGTTTCCCGAGGTGGAAGGGCTACTTCTTCGATTTGAATCCCAGGTCCTGCGCTCGCTTGACCGACTCGCTGAAATTCGGCCGGTAAGTCGAAACATCGCCCCCGGTCCACCCGTCGACGAGATTGGCAAATCCGTAGATGCGTTGTTTGCCGGCGATCGGCACCAGCGTGACTTCCTTCTCGTCGCCGGGTTCGAAACGAATTGCCGTCGTCGCGGGGACGTCCAACCGCATGCCGAACGCGGCCGGGCGATTGAACTCCAGCGCGCGGTTGACTTCGAAGAAGTGGTAGTGCGATCCGACTTGAATCGGACGGTCGCCGGTGTTGCGGACTTTCAGCTTAATCGTGGGGCGTCCCGCATTGATTTCGATTTCCGAGTCGGCGAGGATGAGTCCCCCGACGGGGGCGGAGTCTTTCCGATCCGACTGGGGAGCGGCATGCTTGTGACCGCGCCAATCTCCCACTCCTTCCTCGGTTTTTTTCTTCGGCAATTTCGCCATCGAACGGTCCTTTCAGGAGAAAATCGGCGTGATTGCGGCCCCGGGCGTCCCGGTGATTTGCCGAGTCATCGAATAGGATCGTGCACGGTGATCAATCGGCTGCCGTCGGTGAACACGGCTTCCAATTGGACGAACGGAATCATCTCGGCGACTCCTTCCATGACGTCGTCGCGGGTCAATGTGTGCGCCGCGGATTCCATGACTTCTTCCAGGGTCTTGCCTTCTCGAGCGCCATCCATGGCCGCGGCGCAAATCACCGCCACGGTTTCCGGATGGTTCAGCTTCAAACCCTTGGCTTTGCGTTTGAGCGCGATGTCCGCCATGGAGTAAATCAAAACCTTTTCAATTTCGCGAGGTGTCAAATGCATGCAGGGCGTCTCCCGGGCGGTCACGATGTCGCGTGCGCTCACATCATAATCTTTCAGGCGAAGGATTCATCCCTCCGCCCGTTTCGGTCTGTCATACCAACGGGCATCCCAAGTGTCTAAAGCGATGATGGTCCAACTCGCCAGCACGAACGGAGCGGTCAGAGTCGGCAAGCCCAGCAGCGGGAATTTCTCGGTGAAAGGAATCGAAACGACCGCCGCCATCAACGGCAGCATCACGGACGGTCGGTACAGCGCGAGGGCCATGGCGGCCAGCGCCGCATTGTAACCATACAGTCCCAGCGAAAGATTTTCCGCCGGGGCATCATGCGACACGCCCACCATCACGCCCACCAGCGAACCGATGATCGCCCAGAAAGCGCCTTTCCAGGAACTCAGCATGATGCCGATCAGAAACAGCGCCCCCGTCAGTACGTTCGCCTGAAACATCACTTCGCTGATGCCTTTGATCACCGCGGACGTCATGTCGAAGGGCTCGTTCTCAACCGGTGCGACCGGAACGACAGCCGGCAACCCCGAATGATGAGCCACATACAGCACCAGCCAGGTGGTCACAATGAACGGCAACGTAGGTCGGAAACGGCACGCGGCGACGCATGGCCCACGTCAGCAGCGTGGAGGCGATGGATCCGATCAGCAGCAGGCCAAACGTCAGCGGTGCGGGTTGGTAGTTGGCCAAGACCGCGATTCCCACCAGGCCGGTGACGAATCCGTAGAGGCCAGCCGCGGATTTCACTGAGTTCCAACCGGCAGGCATAGGCCGTCAGCGTTCCGATGATCGAGCTGCCGCTCGGCGCCATCAGCGGCGAGACGATCGCGATACCGGCCAGGAAAACGTACCCGTCAGCGGGCTGTCCTGGAACATGATCTGCCCGGTGACCAGTCAGCGGCGCCGCCGCATCGGCCCAGGCGAGATTTCCGAACCGGCTGCGATCCAGCGATCGAGATGCATCAGCCATGGGCGACCTGCGGCGACCAACGGCGACAACGACTGCGATCGAGCAGAATCCACCAGATTCTTGCTGAGTCGACGCCGAATACCTACCCGGCGAGCCTGTCAAGCAGCGGGAGAGCCCGCAACGATTGATCGTCGCGGGCGAATTTGTCAGCCAAATCTGAGTGGCACGTCCCGGAGTCGTCGACGGGCGTGGTCGGTCGGGAGAGAAATCCACGCCCTTCCCAAAGCGTCAGGGCGTGCCACCTCGATATCAGCACTTCTCCCGGTGTCCGCGACGATGGAGGAGGCTCGGGCTCCCACTGGCAGAGATTACAAAACGATCGCTGAGCGACCATTGCGGAGCAAAAGAGGCGGCGGATTCTTTCTCGGCTAAAGAATTTGCAGCCTCGCTCCGACAAGAATCGAGAGGTGATTGTAGCGATTGTATCGATTTTTCCGAATCTCGCGATTTTACGGCCGATTTGTTCCAGTCTGCGCGCAGCGCTCCCTGGGGTCAGCATGAGGATTTTGCCAGCCGGCGCGTTGATCGCGATCCTGTTCGCCGGGAACCTGGTGACCCTCCTGGCCGAGACGCCGACGGGCGATCCCGTACCGTCCGGAGGTGACGACTCGGTACTTCAAATAGAACAGCCGTGGGTTGCGCCGGATTCGAACTGGACTGAGACGGCAGAAGCATTCCCTCACTCTGGCTGGCACGGTCATGGAAACGGCAGCGTTCCCACAAACCGATTTGCCGGTTGTTGCGACGCCTATGACGATCCGCGCGGCTTCAAATACGAATGGGCGCCGGACCGCTGGGCCAAAGTCGGCGCCGCCATCCGGACGTCGTTCAACTCGTTCACGCCGTCATCCGCCGGAACCAGCGGCAGTTATTTCAATCTCGACAACGTCCGGCTGCTGACTTCTGGCCAGGTGACAGACTACATCGGCTTCGAACTGAATTCCGACGTCAGCCTCACTCAGGGCGTGAGCCAGCCGGCGCTCGCCGTCCCTTCGTCTTATGATGTGCTGGATGCCATCATGAAGATCGAAACGGGGAACGTGTTCAACTTCTGGATCGGCCAGTTTCTGCCGCCGTCGGATCGTTCCAATATCGACGGGCCGTTCTTCATCAACGGCTGGGATTTTCCATTCGTGTCGAATTACCCCGAGGTGATTCAAGGCCGCCAGATGGGCGCGGCCTACTGGGGGCAATGGGCCGGCGGGCAGGTCAAATGGAGCATGGGCGCATTCAACGGAACCGGAGGGGCGCTATTGCCTCCTTACACGAATCCCCCCGACAACCCGCCGAATCCGAACGGCAACATTCAGTTCGACGCCCGCGTGACCGTGAACTTCTTTGATCCTGAGCCCGGTTACTATCATCAAAGCTCCTACTACGGCAAAAAGAACATCTTCGCCATTGGCTATGCCGTGCAAGGACAAAAAGACGCGACCGGCACGGCGGACAACCCCGCCAGCTTCCTGGGCATGAGCGTGGATGCGCTGTTCGAGCGAACGCTGGAGAATGACGGCGTAATCACCGTGGAAGGGACCCTGTACCGGTACAACGACGGCAACCTGACGACAAGCAGTCGACAGGGAGAGGCCGGTTACATCTACGCCGGGTACATCATTCCCTACGATTGCCGGATCGGACCGCTCAACGGACGCTGGAGGCCGTTCGTGCGCTATCAGCAATACAACCGCGATTTCCAGGCGGCGTCAGTCGGGTTGTACTCGCGCGGGACCGATCTGGGCTTGGAATACACGATGAACGGCCCGAACGCCCGGCTCACCGCGGAATGGAGCAATCGCGACGTGATTGGCAGCAGCCAGATCCAGATCTTCCGCCTGGGCGCGCAAGTGATCTTCTAAAACAGGGATCCGACCAGCCAGGATTCGCCGCGCCATTGGCCGCGAACAACGCCTGGCAGGCTCGAGATCGAACCGCAGGTCTACCCCAATAACTGCTGAACCGGCACGCCGTCGTTGGCGACTTTGAAAGGCCGGCCGGTCGGTGAATGGACGATCTGATCGATCGGCAACCCTAAGGCTTTGGCGATGGTGGCGTTGAAACTGGCCGGCGAAACGCCATCGGTTTCAACGCCATGACCGGCGGCGTCCGATTGGCCGTAGAGTTGGCCGCCGCGAATGCCGGCCCCGGCGAGAAACCCGGAAAACACGGCGGGATGATGGTCCCGACCCGCATTATAATTGATCACCGGAGAACGGCCGAATTCCGTCGCCAGCACGACCAGCGTTTCCTTGAGCAGTCCCATCTCGTCGAGATCTTTCAGGAGATTGCCGACCGCCTGATCCATCACGGCGGCCCGCGAGGGAAGATTGCCCCCCGTAAAGATGCTGCTGTGCATGTCCCACCCGCCGCAGGTCACTTCCACGCAGCGGACGTTGTTTTCAATCAGGCGACGCGCGAGCAGACAGCCTTGGCCGAACTGATCCCGACCATACCGATTGCGATCTTCTGGCTTTTCTTCGTTGAGGTCGAACGCCTTCAGTTCGCCGCTGGCCAGCAGCGACGTCGCCGCCGAATAGAAATCGCTGTAAGTCTGCACTTTGCGGAGCGGGAATTGATCCCGAAATTTCTTGTCGAAGGCGTTGATCAGTTGTGTTCGTTTATCGAACGACCGCTCCGTGAGGTATTCCGGAGTTTTGGTGTTTTCCAAGCCTCGATTGGGGTCGCCGATCGGCAGCGGGCTGAACGTCGGGTCGAAGAAGCCGACGCCGGGGTGCCGCGCCGGCGCGCTGATCAAGACAGTGTCGGGCAGGTTCTGATTCTGTCGGCCTTTGAGCTGTTGGATCCAAGGCCCCAGGGACGGATGCCGCTCCGTGGCGATCTCCGGATAACTGGTCCGCATCAGGTATTCGCCCGCTTGATGGTCTCCCGTCTGCGTATAGAGAGATCGGATGGCGGCGATCTTGTCGAATTGAGTCGCCAGCGTGGGAAGATATTGACCGATCTGAATGCCTGGAACCGACGTGCCGATCGGCCGTGTCGATCCTTGATTGGCGTGACCCGGTTTCAAATCGAACGTATCGAGGTGCGTCATCCCCCCGCTCATGAACAAGTAAATCAGCCGCTTGGCCTTCCCTTCCGCGACGTCCGGAGCGGCCGTCACGGCGCGCCCCACGGCCGGCAAGATGCTGACGCCCAGCACGGCCTTGGCGGCATATTCCAGAAACCGCCGGCGGCCGAGTCCATCCAATTGGGTGAAAAATTCTTGCATGTTTACGTTTCCTGCCATGGATCCTGAGTCGATGAGGCGGCCGTCGCGGTGGCGCCGGACTGTCACTGCACAAACAGAAACTCGCGCGTATTGACGAGCGACCAGACGACATTGCCATACCCCGCCATGCCGTTCTCTTTGACTTCCTTCGTGGCAATCGACAATTCCTCGGCATCCGGTTCGCGGCTGAGGATCGTCAGGAAGATCGCGCACTCCTTCCGGAACCGACTGTTTCTTCACCACGATGTTGTAAATCGTTGAGTTCTGCTCCAGGAGCATATGGCTGATCGGGCCATTGAACATGAACAAGACTTGCGGCACCGACCCTTGAGTCGACGACGCGGAAATCAATTCGCGATCCGATTGTCCGAACATCCGCAGGAAATGCCCCGGAGGGACCGGCGAGGGGAGTTCGGACGCCCGCGCCAACAAAGTCCCCTTGTACTGATACTTCGACTGCCGCCCGCCCTGGCTCCAATCGACGACATTTCCCTGGTGTTCGGCGTCCAGCAGCTTGTCCGCGGAAACCGTGCTCAAATCCACGCCAATTTTTTCCGTGCGCACGCTGGCCAGCTGCTCGCGAAATTCATCCGGCTTCGCGACGGCCAAGGTCAGGAACGAGTCCCAGATCTGTTCGGCCGTCATCCGCCGCAACATCGGTCCCGGGAAGTGATAAGGCGCTCCCTGAGGGATCTCGTCTCCGCAGGCCTGACGCTGATAGGTTTGGGAATTGAAGATGATGCGCAGGTATTCCTTCATGTCGAAATCGAGCCGCTTCATCTCCGCTTCCAGGAATTTCATCAGCTCCGGATTCTCGGCGACCGTGTCGTCCATCATGTCGTCGACCGGTTCGATCTGCCCGACGCCGAAGGCCTGCTTCCAGAGCCGGTTCGCGATCGTCAGCGCAAAACGAGGATTGTCCTTGGAGACGAGCCATCGGGCGAATGCTTTCCGGGGCGTTTCACCCGGTTTGATCTCCGCCGGCTTGCCGAACAGCGTCTTGGGCTCGACCACTTCGCCCGGTTTCGCGTCGGAATAATCATAATCCGCGGGGAGCGTGATCTTCCGATCGATTTGATCGTTAACGATCCGCATATTGACCCGAATGATCCGCTCGAACCGGTAATGATTGTTCCGCCGATCCTCTTCTTCCTGAGTCAATTCGGCATAATCCCCTTCCAATCGGTCCGAGGGATTCGAATTCCAGTAGCGCGTGTCTCCGCCGCCTGTCCCAGACTGCGTGCCGAAGGTGAACGCCGCAGTCTGATAGAATTCCTTCTGCGTCCAGCGATCGAACGGATGGTTATGGCATTGGGCGCACCCGATCCGCGTCCCGAGAAAGATGCGGACGGTGTTGTTCATGTTGTCGAGCGGCATCCCCGCGTCCCGTTGCAGATAGCCGGTCGCCGGGTTCTCCCAGATCAGTCCCTCGGCGGTCAGCATTTCCTCGACGAACCGGTCCCAGGGCTTGTCTTCGGCGAGCGATTGTTTGATCCACTGCCGATAAGGTTCGCCGCGCACGTCCTCACATAAGTGATCGGTGTAGCGGAGGACGTCGGCCCAGTAGTTGAAGAAATGACTGGCGTAACCGTCGCTGTTCAGCAGTTCGTCAATCAGCTTCGAGCGTCGATCGGCGTCGCGAGAGGTGAGAAATTTCTGGGTTTGCGGAAAGCTGGGAATCGTGCCGGTGATGTCCAGATAAACCCGGCGAACAAATTGCTCGTCGCTGGTGAGGTCGTTGGGTTTGATCTGGTGCTTCGTATAATTGAGGGCGACCAGCCGGTCGACCTCGGCGGCGGACTTCATAGCGTCTTTCAACTTTTTCGGATCGACGCTACTCGATTGAACGAGGAACCGGTTCTCGGGGGGCTCGACTTTCTTCCGTTCCTCCTTCTTTTTTCGTTCAGCACTTTCTTTCTTTTTGGCAGACTTGCTCGGTGGCGGAGGATTGAGTTCCTTGGCCTTGGCGGCGTCGGCCTGCGCATCCTCAGCTTTGCCAAGTTTCTTATAGGCGTCGCTGCGCCCGGAATAAGCGGCGGTCATCTTGGGATCGAGTTCGATCGCCTTGCTGAAATCGGCGACGGCGAGTTCATACGCCTTGGTTTTCTCCTGCGTATAGCCGCGATAGCAGTAAGCCTCGGCTAATTCACCATTCAAGGCGATCGCTTCGTCGAAGGCGGCCTTGGCTTTCTCCGGCTCTTTCTGGGCGACATACACCATCCCTCGCTGCAAATGCCCCCAGGCGAGTTTCGGGTTGATTTTCAACGCCTGATCGAGGTCCGCCATGGCGCGGGAGAAATCCCCCTTGATCGCGAACAACCGCGCGCGCGTGCTCAGCGCTTCGGGAAAGTCGGTCTTCAATTTCAACGCCTTTTCGACCTCGGCGTAGGCATTGACCAGTTCCCCTTTGGCCAGCAGCCCTCGCCCCGTGCGCTCGATCGCCATCGCCAGCTTGGGATTCAGTTCCAGGGCTTTTTTCTGATCAGCCAGCATCTGGTCGGTGCGATTTTTGAAACCGTGAGCCAAGCCGCGGTTGCTGTACGCTTCCGCGAACTTCGGATTGGCCGCGATCGCCCGGTCACAACTTGCAATCGCCTTGTCATACTGTCCCCGCGCGAGGTAGGCCATCGCCCGGTAGTTATGCGCCTCGGCATGGTCCCCCTGCTCCAACAGCGCGAAATACGCGCTGTCAATCGCGCGAAGGAACTCTCCCTTCTGATAGTACGCGAAGGAGCGGCCTGCATAGGCTTCCGCGCGATCGATCAGCATCAACGGGTCCCGCCCGGTCAGCGCGACGACGCGATCAAACTCCTGGATCGCTTCGTCATAGTTGCCTCGTCCATTCGACACGAGTCCGCGCATGGCGCTCCCGGCCCCCTTCGGCTCGACTTTCTCCGCCTGTTCAATCACCTTCTGGGCGGCATTCCAATCCGATTTCTCGACCTGCTGCTTCAACGTCTCAAACAGCTCGGCGAGCTTGGTTTCCTGCTCGCTTTTCATCGGCTTGGCAGGATCGGCTGCAAATGACGATTCGAGCGTGGTGAGCAGGCAAATCGTCAAGCCGGAAAACAAAATGGTTCGGAGACTGAAACTAAAATCGTGGGCGCTTCCGCGAACTTCCATCACTGTTTCGTTCCGTTGAGTTAAGATTGAAGTCGGATTCGGCCGAGTGAACCGGCGACGGGGTTCCATCTTGTCAGTCTATCTGTGCTGGCCTCGAAGTTCCACAGTTTTTGTGGTTTTTAACAGAGTTCTCGCGTCTTCATCCCTGCCCATGTGAACGATGGGTCGTTTCTGATCGCCTGGCGATCAGTCGAGGAGCTTCGCGAAACGACTGCCGATCCCCAAGGAGCTCCTGTCCTGTACCGGATCAGAAATTCGATGCCGGGATTTCCGCAGTCTCGGCGGACAGGAGCTCGAGCGCCGCCGCCTGGCCGATCCACCATTTTTCCGCATGAGACTGGTCCCAGTCGCGCGCACAACGGCACGCCGCCAAGGCGGCGGATAGAGCCCCGGGATCTGGATAGCGATCAGCCGGCGATTTTGCCAGACATCGCATCACGACCTGTTCGAGATCCGCCGGCGTTTCCGGAGCGACTTCCGAGAGCGGGCGGGGCGTTTCCGACACTTGCGCCACCATGATCGACATCGGGCTGTCGCGTTCGAACGGAGGCTTTCCGGACAGCATGAAATACATTACCGCGCCGAGCGCGTAAATATCCGAGCGGCCGTCCACGTCGCGTTCTCCCCGGGCCTGCTCGGGCGACATGAAGGACGGTGTGCCGCTCACCGTATACTCGAGCGTCAACTGCCGGCCGTCGGTGGGCTGTTCCTGCTTAACCAGGCCGAAATCGAGCACTTTGGCGACGTCACATTGTCCGCCCAGGATGGCGACAAAGATGTTCGCCGGCTTCAAATCGCGGTGGACGAGCCCGGCGCGATGCGCTTCCGCCAGCGACCCGCAGACCTGGCGGATGAGATAGACGACGCGGCCCGGCGGCAGCGCCCCCGCTTGTCGCACGAGGTCGGCCAGGCTCAACCCCGGCAGAAATTCCATGACGAAGTAAAAGGTGTTGTCTTCGGCGATCCCGTAGTCATAGACCGATACCGTGTTCGGATGTGTCAACATCGATGTGGAATGAACCTCGCGTTCAAACCGGGCGATGGCGATCGAATTCTTTTCCAGGTCCTGGTTGATCAATTTGATAGCGCAGGGCCGCTTCAGCAGATGATGCTCGGCGAGGTACACTTCGCCCATGCCCCCTGCGCCGAGTTTTTTGATCAACCGGTATTGCCCCAGTTGCTGAGCGGCCCGCAGTTCGCTGCGCAAGTCATTCAAAAGATACGCCGAATAAATCGCCAGGCAGGCGCCGACCAGAATGAACACAATGTTCGCCCCGGCGTTGAGCGCCAGCGCGCGATAGATTTCGAATTCCGCATTGATGAGATGCTGGTGCATCACCTGGGCCATCAACATCAAGACGACAACGACCATGCCCAGAATCATCGTGGCGGTTTTCCGGGGTCGATTGGGAATGAACACGCCGTAGATCATCATCAGCATCCACATGCGCAGGACGCCGTTTTTACTGATGGCGACCCGAGCAATCAGGCCGTCCCGTTCCAGCAGAAGGTCTTTGACCTGATACTGCGAAACGATCAGCAACAACGCCGACAGGCCGAAAAACAGATATTCGAGCCACCGCAGTTGTCGATACGTGAATGGCAACGGGCTGGCCAGCAACCCGCACACCGCCGCCCCTAACAGGAACCGCCAGATGAACGAGGGGCCCAGCAAGTCGTAACCGGTTCCTGGATTGATCAGCGCGAAGAACCAGAAGAGGAGATAGGCGACGGCAATGAACCCCGCCGCGGCCCGCAGCCGGCTTCGCAACAGGGCCGCCGCTTCCGGGGAGGCACTCGAGGACAGGCTGCGGTTGATCGTCGCCTCGTCAGTGGCCGCGGCATACGACTGGCCGCTCTGATCCGGCATACTGGTCGGATCGAGTTCAATCACCTCGTCCGCGGGGTCCTCAGGGAGTGACGGCGTAGCCGGTGTGTTGTGCGGCGGTCGAGATTCGTCGGTCATGAAGGATTCTCAGAAGGGCAGATCCACGGAAAGCCAGAGAATTTCTCCGCTGATCATGGGCCCGGTGTTTGCGGAGGCGACGTCGGCCGATCCTTTGGACTGCCAGATTCTGCTTTTTCACCTGTGCGAAGCTGGCCGGTGGCGTCCTTCACGGCGTCGGTCGCCTGTTTTTGCAGATCTTCAGGAATCTGGTTTTTCAGCTTTTCCAGCTCTTGGCGAGATTTCGACACCGAACCTTTGACATCCTGCTTGACGGCGTTCAATGCCTTCTGCAAGTCCAGGTGCTTCGTTTCGCTGCCGTTGAGCCACGGAATGTACATGTAGGCGGCAATCACCCCGATCAGAATCGCCGCCGGGGTGACGATGCGTCCCAGCGGCTTGCGCCACTTCTCCGCATCCTGCCAGAGGTAATAGACCGTGACGGGCGGGATCAGAAACAGCAGTCCGCGCATCGGGTTCCGGCGGAAATTGATGGTGATCAGGTTGGCGATTCCCGCCGCCAAGCCGACGAGACTCAGCAGCACGATCAAACTGATGCCGAACACCACGACCGAGTGCTTTTGCAGAATGACGCCGACGATGGCCACGATCAGAAAGATCAACGAGATGCCGTAGGTTGCGTCGTTGATCTTGCGAAACAGCCGCGAAAACGTGTTGAAGAATTGGCGATTCGTACGTGCCGTCGCTTCGGCGAACTCCGACGCCTTTTTCGAGATCCGCTCGCCGACCACGTGCTCTTCCCGGGCGCGGGGCAGTTTATAAGAGGTCACGGAATCTTCGGGGGCGTCGAGGATGCGCCGCACCGCCGGGGATTTTGTGACGACCGGTTCGGCCTTCAACTGCAGTTGGCTGACGGCGTCCAGCCAGTTCATCGACCGCCCGGCTACGGCGGCGGGACTCGTGGCGATTTTACCCGCGGCGCCGACGGTCTGTCGGGCTCCGGCCACCGCGGCCCCGACGGGCTT
>JAXMBR010000064.1:0-12342 GCA_046349715.1 Planctomycetaceae bacterium
TCAACGGCGCTGAGGCGTCTTCCCCGTCCAAGCGGAACTGACCAAGGTCGAGGCGCTGGGCATCCCTTGCCTTGTTGCCGACGATTCCACAGACTGTTGGCGCTGATCGTGCAATCGTTCGGTCAGCGTCGTCAAACCGCGTTTCTTCCACACGGACCTGCCCAATGGATGTCAAAGTTTCATACCTGGAAATGCGGGAACGCTCCCAGCGATCGGCTCCCCCGCCGCGGGACGGCCTGACGATCATGCAAGCCCTTCGCCCCAGCATCCCGTATTATCGGTTTCTGTATCACGAAGTCGGCGGACCTTGGAAGTGGTTCCGCCGTAAGACCTGGACCGATGCGGAACTGGCCGAGGTGATCCATCACCCGCTCAATGAAGTGCATGTACTGTATGTGGACGGCTCGCCCGCCGGATTTGCGGAATTGGACCGCCGCAATCCCCAGGACGTGGAACTCGTCCAATTCGGCCTGATGCCGGAGTATTTCGGCCAGGGACTCGGCAAATACTTCTTGCAAAGGATGATCGATTACGTCTGGGACACCCATCCGGACCGCTTCTGGTTGCATACTTGCACGCGCGATCATCCGCTGGCCATTCCGAACTATGAAAAAGCGGGATTCAAATTCTATAAAGACGAGATCAAAGACCTGCCCGAGGTGTGATCGCACACCGGTCGCATCTCGCGGCGATTTTTTTGATGGTCAGAATCGACGAGAAAGCATAAGATTCTGAATGGCTCATCACGCTCGCGGTTCGGAACGGCAAACCATCCCTCGACTGAAGGAGGCGGATCATGCGTGACCCTCGATACAGGCAAATGACCGATTTTCTCGTGGGATTGGGAACGATTGACGTCGAGCACAGCGGCAAGGGGTTTCTGGCCCATCTGATCGGCGTCTACCAGGACCTCGAACGCTGGGGCGCTGATCAGGACCTTTGCCGAGCCGGCATGTTTCACTCCATCTACGGCACCGAACTGTTCCAGAAATTCTGCCTGCCCCTCGATCGCCGGGCCGAGGTGCACGAATTGATCGGCGAACGGGCGGAATGGCTGGCATTTCTCAACTGCGTGATGGACCGCCCCAGTTGGGACAGCATCTTTCTCAATCAAACCGGCGAACGCGCGGTCGTCAACCGGCTGACTCGGGAAAAGTATCTCCTGTCTCAACGGGATTTTGACGATTTGACGTTGATGCACGTCTGCGACTGGCTGGAACAGGTCCCGCGCTCGCACGACTGGGACTACCGCCGGGCCGCTTATCAGGCCATGGCGGAATACCTGGGAGGCATCGCCGCCGCAGAATGCGAACGTGTCTACGGACTGGAAGCGGCCGCTTCGTAAGCCGTCACTTCAACAGCAGGTGATCGAGCGCCTCCGCGGGCGGCAGGATGTAGCTGACATAAAACGGGCCGAACTCGGCATACTTGGCCGAGGCTCGGTCGAAGCGCATCGTGTAGACAATGTCTTTCAAATAGGCCGGATTACGGGCCCACAAGGTCACGCCCCATTCCCAGTCATCCAGGCCGGTCGAGGCGGTGATCAGTTGACTGACCTTGCCGGCGAACTTGATGCCGCTGGTGGCGTGTTCGGCCATCAATGCCGACCGTTCACTGAACGGCTCGGTGTACCAATTGGCGAGCGGATGCCGAGCCTTGTTCATCGGATAAAAACAAGTCGCCGGCCAAGGGGGAAAATCCGGTTCCAGGCGCTGCCGATTCATCATCGGCAGCCGTTGTTCATAGGCCTGCACTTTGGCGGCGAAAGCGGGATCGTCCGCTGAGGTCCCTTCCAATTGCAAGCGGGCCGAATACTGTTCGACCGTCGGGACGTACTCGGAAATCTCCGTCAGCGACACAAACGAATAACTTGGAACGAAAACTTCCCCCAAGCGGCTGGCCCGCAAGGATTGTTTGACGGAATCAATTTTCAGCGGGTCGGGATCCATGATCATCAGGGCCAAATCCGCCTTATGACCCGACACAACCGACGTTTGTAGGCGCAACGGCGCGCCGGCGCGCTGCGGATCCAGGATTTCTATCGCTTGCCGGCGCCCTTCCTCCCGCTCCGCCGGAGAAAGGCGATTCCAAGCCACCGAATCGACCCGATAATAAACATGCAGGCAGTGCCAGCCTTCGGCCAGACAGATGGACGGCTCAGGCAGGTTGGTCGGAACGTGCGGGCGGCTCATGAGGCGGGACTTTCCACGATCGGCGAGTCGATACAGAAATTACAAAACGGGTGGAACCGAAACGGCCTTCAGAATAATCCAAGTCGCGCTCGGTTTCAGCCTCGGCGTGAGGAGCCTAATCAAATTCCGGGTCGCTCGGGTGGACATCGGGTTTCGGGTATCCTGCCCAGGCGAGCGGCTTCGCAGCCATGTTTGTTTCGCCTTTTTCCAGCATCCGTAATATCGTCTGCACCGTCATGTTGGTGGCCAGTTCGCGTTTGAGCCGTTCCAACACCTCCAAAGGGATCTGGTTCTGCCCTTTGCCGACGTCGCCTTCCAGAAACGCCCGCTTTTGATCAAAGACGGCATAATAGATCGTTCGCGGATGGGCTTTGGCCCCCTCGCGCGCTTTCACCGCCTCGCTTCCCTTCGCCCGGTTGCCGTTGACGCGGTAAAGTTCCCGCGTCTCGAAGATGACGGCGATCACGTTCCAGTCTTTTCCGCCGAACAAGCCCATCGCGGCCTCCATTTCATGGCGAAGTTCAACGGTTGGTTTGTAGCATGATCTCCCGGACTCCGCCACCGGTCCCGACAACCGGTTGACTTGGCCGATGGCTGCCCCAGACCGAACGATGTTATAGTTCTGCCTGTCTCTCGAGAGTTCCACGCCGGCCGATGAGGTTTTCCCGCAAAGCTCCAGGGAGGATTGCCGAGATGACGTCTCATTCCCCCGCGCCCGATTCGCAGCGGTCCTTGCTGACGGGATCGTTCTATTTCGAACAGGAAACCATCCTGTATATTCTGCTCAGCGCCGCGGATTTGTTCGTCACCTATTTTCTGCTCCAACAAGACCTCGAACACTTGCAGTTCGTCGAATCGAACCCCATTGCCCGGTTCTTTCTGGACCATTGGGGCCTCAAGGGGATGATCTATTTCAAGTTCGGCATGGTCGCCGCCGTCTGTGTTTTGACTCAGATCATCGCCCGCTGGCGTCCGCGCACGGCTCGTCTGGTGCTGATCTTCGCCATCGTCGTGGTGACCTACGTGCTGGTTTACAGTGTTCGACTGTATCGAGCCCATGCGGGAGCCCCGGTCGCCCACGGGGAAACTTTCGATCCGCGAGTATCACCGTTTCCGCAACTTGTTAAACTGATTTAAATGGTTTGACGGAGCGAACGAGGGTGCACAGCAGGAGCGAGTGGTGACAGCAGCGAGGAACCCCGGGTCGGGCGAAATCGACGAAACTCAATTGCAGCAAACCCTGGCCGATGCAGGACAGGACCATTTGTGGCGGCATCGAAGCAGTCTGCCGGCCGAGCATCAAGGCGAGTTTACGCGCCAACTGGCCGAAATCGACTGGCCGCTCGTGCGCCGCCTGATCGAACTGGCTCAAGGGGCTGACGGAAACGCGACGAGCCACTCTGCCGCAGAAGGACAACGCGCTCAACCGCCGCTGCAACTGATCTGCCAACCGACCACGCTCCCCGATGGCGTCCACTGGAATGAAAGCCGCAAAATCGGACAGGAATTGATGTCGTCCGGCAAAGTGGCCGCCGTGGTGGTTGCCGGCGGCCAGGGAACCCGGCTGGGTTCGCCGTTGCCCAAAGGGATGGTGGACATCGGCCCGGTCTCGGGGCATTCGTTCTTTCAGATTTTTGTCGAACAGGTGATCGCGCGGAGCCGAAATGCGCAGCGGCCGATTCCTTATGGTGTGATGACCAGCGACGCCACGCATGAAGCGACCGAGGAGTTCTTTCGCCAGCAAGGAAATTTCGGACTGCCCGCCGATCAGCTGCGCTTCTTCCGCCAAGGAAACATGCCCGCCGTCGACGGCGTGACCGGAAAAGCTCTGATCAGCGAACCAGGCCGATTGGCGCTGAGTCCAGACGGTCACGGCGGCATGCTGCGAGCGCTGGTCAACAGCGGATGGCTCGATGAACTGGCCCAGCGGGGCGTCGAAACGCTGTTCTATCATCAGATCGACAACCCGACGACGCAGGTCTGCGATCCGGCGTTCCTGGGCTGGCATGCGCAGCGCCAGGCACAAGCCTCCACCAAGGTTGTGGCGAAACGGTCCGCGGAAGAAAAAATGGGCGTGGCCGTCTCCGTCGACGGCATTTCAAAAATCATCGAATACAGCGATCTGCCGGCCGACATCGCCGCGAAAACCGACGATCAGGGAAAACTCCTGTTGTGGGCGGGCAGTACGGCGATTCACGCCTTTCAGATCTCTTTTTTGCAGCGGGTCGCCTCGGGAGAGCACGCCTTTCCATTTCATATCGCCCGCAAAGCCGTGCCCTATCTGGACGATGCCGGGACGATCGTCGCTCCCGACGGTCCGAACGCGTTCAAGTTCGAGCAATTCATTTTCGATCTCTTGCCGCTCGCGTCGCAGGCGCTGTTTGTGGAGGCCGACCGGGCCGCGGAGTTTAATCCTGTGAAGAATAAAGAAGGAGCCGACAGCCCGGCCACGTGTCAGGCGGCAATGCAGACGTTGCATCGCCGTTGGCTGCGCGAGGCGGGAGCCAACATCGCCGACGACGTGCCGGTCGAAATTGGCCCCTTGTTCGCTCTCGATGCGGAGGAAGTGGCCCGCCGAATCACGCCACCGGCGAATTTTGAACAACCGACGTTCTTGACCGCCTGATTTCCTGTCGACGGAAGGCACTGGAAATACGGCCCAGGGGAGGCCCTCGACATGTCCTCTGCCTTTGATGTCATCGTGCTCGGCCTGGGAGGCTTCGGCAGCGCAGCCTGCTATCACGTCGCCCGTCGTGGCGTTCGGGTGCTCGGTCTGGAGCAATTCACGCCCGCGCACGACCGGGGGAGTTCGCACGGCGAAACCCGGATCATCCGACAGGCCTATTTCGAGCATCCCGATTACGTCCCGTTGTTGACGCGGGCCTATCAACTCTGGAGCGAACTGGAGTTGGAAGCCAGCCGGACGCTGTTCACGCGGGCCGGACTCATGATTTCCGGACCCGGCGACAGCGAAGCGGTGGCTGGAACCAGGCTGGCCGCGCTTCAGCATCGTTTGCCGCTGGAAACATTGACTCGCGAAGAGGCCTTACGCCGGTTTCCGCTCTTTGCGGTCCCGGACGGAAATGAAGTCGTCTTTGAGGCCAACGCGGGATATCTCGCGGTTGAAGATTGCACGCGGGCACATCTTGATATGGCCGAACGGCATGGAGCCGACTTGCGGTTTCAATGCCCCGTGACGTCCTGGCAATCGGACGGCCGCACGATTCGCGTTCGCACCGAGCGGGAAGAGTTTTCCGCCCGGCAATTGATTCTCACTACCGGAGCCTGGGCGTCGCAGTGTCTCAACGGACTGAACCTGCCGTTAACCGTCGTCCGCAAATTCGTCGGCTGGTTCCCGCTGCGCGCCGAAGCGGCCGCGTGCATCCGGGATTGCCCGACCTTTTTCTTCGAGATCGGCAGGCAGCAATTTTACGGGTTTCCTCCGCGCGACGGCGCCACCCTCAAAGCGGCGGAGCACACCGGCGGCGAACCAATTCACGATCCCGCGCACGTCGAACGCCGTCAATTGCCAGGCGATGCGCAATCATTGTCGACGTTTCTCAGGCAATGCCTGCCCGCCGTGGAGCCCGCGCCCGTCCGCCATTCGATTTGCCTGTATACCCGCACGCCCGATTCGCTTTTCGTGATCGATCGGCATCCCGCGTTCGACAACGTCGTCTTTGGTTGCGGATTCTCGGGACACGGATTCAAATTCACGCCAGTGATCGGCGAAGTCCTGGCCGAACTGGCATTGGCCGGCGCAACCACGGCTCCCATCAGTTTTCTCAGCGTCAATCGAGCGGCGATGAACATCGCGACTTGACGTCTTTCGCCCCTATTTGCCCCGGATCTCGGCACTAAAGAGCAGCAGGGCGGCGCTGATCAGTCCTCCCCCTCCCACGACAATTTCCGGCAGAGACATCGCCGCGAATTCTTGCGTCAGCAGTTGGACAGTATTCACGATTGCCCTCCGTGGCATAAGGGGGTGAGATGCACAGGGAAGGAACAAAAGCAGTTTTGATGCCAAGCCGGCTGAGCGGGGAAAATCTTACAATTTCCCGCAATTCCCGACTCGATTCGCACGGGATCGCTTAAATCCTGGGCGTTGATTGACCACGAACTAAGCCGGAGCGGCCAAGTCGAGCGGCTAAAAAGCGAAGCATCGACCAAAGGTCCGGCATGCATTCGGGTGCCGGGCGTGTTATTCTGACGTCATCCCGTCTCGCCACCTCATTCGAGAGGCCGCCGCCATGCTACCGAATGCCGTGTTGGTCGTTATCGTGGGAACCGTCGTAATCGCCGGGTTTGCATTCAAGCTCTGGCTCTGGTGCTTCCAGATTCTTCCGGCCATCGTCGGCTGAGAACGCTCCGGGCTCCCGGCGTATCTCAATCCAACTTGCCCGACCAGGATTCGAACCTGGACAAACAGAACCAAAAGTTTTACTACATCGTTTTTGATTGCCGTAACCATTGATTTAACAACTGGTTATGGCTTGGCTTCTGTATCCCTTTTGGGGGTTTCAGAATGTTTCCCTTTCAGCAAACTTCGCAAACAGTCAGAGTCAATTTGACGGGAAAGTCCCAACTAACTCGTTATTAACCAGCAAAGTTCCTGATTCGTCGAATGTGATCAAGTCTTTATCTTTGATCTCCATTATTACCTCATTATCGACTCGCAGTTCACCTTCAGATATCGACACCAATACTCCGTTCCATCGGTATTCCATCGTTCTAAATGAACCGGACGCCCGAACTTGATCTCCCTCGGTGAATGCGAACGAATATCGCCCATCGCTTAATCCCTTCCACCGAACCTGATTATCTTGTGTTAGCTCAGATGTTTCTGAACGGTGGGAGATAGCCGTGCTTTTGACGCAACCCGCCGCAAACAGCAGCATCGCAATTATGGCCAGAGCAGCAAATCGCATGAAATCGCTCGATTGCTTTGTAGAATGCGATTCGACACACACTACCTTTGAAGATCCGGGGAATATAATCCCGTGAGTGACATTTGATCAACATGTCTCGATAAGTCCATTTCGAAGAACGCCTTAGGATTAGACGGGATACAAGAGGGATACAGACGGAACACAACAGACAAGGGGATACAAAATAAAAAACCCCTGAAATTCAGGGGTTTTGAGCAACTTGCCCGACCAGGATTCGAACCTGGACAAACAGAACCAAAATCTGTTGTGCTACCGTTACACTATCGGGCAAAAAATTCTGCGATGACTGTACCGAACCAACCCTGAATTCGACAAGTCTAATCGCCAGGATGTTCGGATCGGCGGGATACGCGTGCTGGAGGGCGGACGCCAATTCGGACACAATCGAGAGCGGCGCGGCGGCAGACGATTACTTTTCAGGAACCAGAACAAGCATGATTGCGATTGTGGATTACGGCATGGGCAACCTTCGCAGCGTCCAGAAGGCGTTCGAAAAGCTGGGACACGCGGCGGAAGTCGTGCAGTCACCGAAAGATGTGGCCCGAGCCGATAAACTGGTCCTGCCGGGCGTCGGAGCGTTCCGGGACGCCATTCGCGAACTGAACCGGTTGGATCTGTCTCAATCCGTCGTGGATCACATCCAATCGGACAAACCGTTTCTGGGAATCTGCCTGGGGCTGCAACTGCTGTTCGATGTCAGCTTCGAGGACGGCGAATGGCCCGGTTTAAGCGTTATCCCCGGCCAGGTGACGCGATTCGAAATTGCGCCGGAACTGAAGGTGCCGCACATGGGATGGAACGAATTGATTGTGCCGCGCCCCAATCCGTTGTTGGCCGGCATTCCGGAGCCAATTTCCGTGTATTTCGTGCACAGTTATCACGTCGTGCCCCAGGATGATTCGGTCGCCGCCGCTTATACCGATTACGGCGGTCCGTTCGTGTCGATGGTCGCGCGAAACAATCTGTTCGCGACGCAGTTTCATCCGGAAAAAAGTCAGCAGGTCGGTCTGAAACTCCTCGCCAACTTCGCCGAAATGTAGCGGCACGGACCGTGTTGCCAATCGTGATATGGCGCCCGCGGAAACGTCGGGGCGTTGCGGAACGGCGGTTTAACGCCGTCGAGCGGTGACGATGCATAAGTCGTCACGTTGCGGCAGGTCGCCGTAGAATTTCTCCACGTCATCCACGACAGCCTGGACCAGGTCTTTGGCAGACTTCGCACCGCCGGCGACCGCTCTGGTGAGCCGGGCGCTGCCGTAAATCTCTTTTTGCGCGTCCATCGCCTCGGTCACGCCGTCGGTATAGAACACGCACATTTCCCCCGGTTCCAGCGGGATGACCAGTTCGCGAAAGACTTGCGAACCTCCCAATCCCAGCGGCATGCCTGACTCCTTAGTCCCCACGGCCGTCACCGACCCGTCGACGTGACGAATCAACGGGGACAGATGACCGGCATTGGCCAGATGCATGCAATGCGAATTCAAATCGAACACGGCCATGATCAGCGTGATGAATCGAAATCCGAGCCCGCTATGGGCGAGCTCGGCATTCAAGCTGGTCATGGCGTCGGCGGGATTGGTCGCGCTCAGCAGATGGTACCGCGCCGAAGCATGCAACCGGGCCATCAGCAGCGCCGCGGGAACGCCCTTGCCCGCGACATCGCCCAGTGCGACGGCGATATTTCCGCTCGGCAGAGTGATGTAGTCGAAATAATCTCCGCCGATCCGGTGAGCCGGTTCATAATAGTCGGCAAATTCGTAGTCGGTCACGCGCGGCGGTTCGTTCGGCAGAAAACCGAGTTGAACCTGGGTGGCGAATTCCAGTTCCCGTTCCAGATCACGCTGCTGGAGCAACGATTCGTGAAGCTTGGCGTTTTCGACCGCGAGCGACGCTTGCGCGGAGACGCTGGCCAAGAGATCGAGGTCGTCCGGCGAGAATTGCTGAGCCAGATTTCCCGTGCTGATTTGAATGACGCCCAGCGCCGCATTCGACTGATCGAGCAGCGGTACGCACATCACCGAACGAATCGCCAGGTTCGCCAGACTGTCGCTGGCTTGAAATCGCGTGTCGCCGACCGCATCGGCGCTGAGCATGGCCTGCTTCTGCTCCATCGCCATCCTGACGATGGTCATACTGACGGGAACCTGCTCGTCCTCGTCGCTGTTTCGCGACAGCGAGGCGCGCATCGCCAGCTTGTCCGAGTCGTAGTTTTTCAACATGACGATGCCGGCGTCAGCCTGAGGAAAAATCTTGAACAGCGATTGCAGGATCACCGGCAAGAGGTCGTCGACTTTCAGCATCCGGCCCACGGCAGCGCTGATCTCCAGCACAGCGCGCAGCTTCACTTCGGGCCGAACATTGAATCGGACGGAACGCAGCGAGCTGGTGTCCAGCGCCGAAATGATCGAGGAACCCTGCAACGAATCGTCGGAGGGCGACGACGGCAACGTGATCAGCGGAGAGGAATCGTCTTGCCCGACCAGCGAGACTCGAGCGGAACTGTTCGACAATTTCGCCAATCCGTCCGCGTCCGACCGGGAATCGCGTCTTCCTTCTCCCGGCGAGCGCAACAAAAACTGGAACACATAATCGCATAATTGAATTTCGTCGGATTCATGCAGTTCGATACGGCCCCGCACGCCGATGTTGTTTAATTGCGTTCCATTGCGGCTGCGCAAGTCTTCCAGGTAATACGAGCCATGATTCTCGATGATCTGGGCGTGATGACGGCTGATGGAGGAATGATCCAGGACGACCTGGCAATTCGGATGCCGCCCGAAGATCACACGCTCCCCCTCCAAGGCAATTAACTGCCCGGGAACGCCTCCTTTGATGACTTTCAGAACAGGCACGGCGTGGCGATCCGCGGAATGAACAGGGCGAAGGGCTTTGGAATCATCACGCGGCGATCGCGCGATCATCGACGATTTTACCGCCAAAAATCAGGACCCGCAAACTGGAGTTGCCCTGAGGCCGGCGATCAATCGTCTTGCGACCCGCTAGCGACGCGAAACGATCAGCAGTCCCGACAAGATCAAGGCGCACCCAAGACAGACTCGCACAGTGATGCGCTCTCCCAGCAGCAACCATGCCAGCACGACCGCGACAACAAAACTCCCTTTGTCGATCAGCGCAACGGAAGAAACCGTCCCTTCCTTCAGGGCCTTGTAATAAAAGATCCAGGAGGCGGCTGTCGTCAATCCCGACAGCCCGAGCCAGATCACATGCTGCCGGCCGAGAGACGACCATTCCTCCCGGCGGACAAACCAAGCGGTGAACAGCAGCACATAACCGAAGACGAACAGCGTCCGAACCGCCAAGCCGAGTTCCCCGGAAATCCCGGTCAGACCCTGCTTGGCGATGACCGACGTACACCCGGCGAACACCATCGAAATCAGGGCATAGACGATCCAGCGTTCCATGCCGTCGATTGTAGTCGGGCCCCGGAAACTTCTCTATCACTGGCTCGCCGTTCCCCTGAAAAGAATGAGGCGGCGGAACAGCGATCTACTTTTGCTGAATCCGGTACAGCGATGTCTCATTCCGAAAGAACAGCGCGCCGTCGGATGTCGCCAGCGAGGCGAATGACCGGCCGGGCAGCTGATTTTCCGCCAGCATTTCGTATTGATGTCCCGGTCGCAGAACCGTCGTCAGTCCGGCCTCGTTCGTGAGATAGATGCGTCCGTCGGCGTACAGGGGCGAGGCGGAAAAATCGCCGCCGATCCGCTTCTGCCAATGCTGCTTGCCGGTCTTCACGTCGAAGCAGCAGCCGACGCCGTTGTCGCTGATGATGTACACGTCGTCACCGACGACAATCGGCGAGGCGTTGCGCGGCGCCCCCTTCTCCGTCTTCCACGCCAGATGCGATTCCGTGACGTCCCCTACTCCTCCCAGCTTGACGCCGTAGAAAACCGGGGTGTCGTAACCGGAACTGGCAAACGCAATGCCGTCCGCCACGACCGGCCGAGGGACGACCGAATACCCCTTCGGATACCGAAACTTCCACAATTCCTTGCCGGCGGCGGGATCATACGTGGTGATGAATTCCCCGCCCGCCGTGATTACCTGCGGTTGGCCTTCGTAATCGATCAGCGTCGGCGTGGAATAAGCCATCCGACCTTCTTCGCGCATCGTCTTCCAGACCTCTTCGCCGGTCTCTTTGTTGAGAGCCGTGATGTACTGCGTATCGGTCCCATCGCAGGTGATGATCAGCAGATTGTGAAAGAGGACCGGCGAACCGGCCGGCCCGTGCCGATGGTTATACGCCAGCGATGTCTTCCAGACGATGTCCCCGTCGCTCGTCAAACATGCCGTCCCGTGATTGCCGAAATGTACATAGACCCGATCCCGCTCAATGAGGGGCGTCGGCGAGGCATGGCTGTTTTTGCCGTGGATTTTCTCAGGTTTTTCTTTTTCGAACACCTGGACCGACTTCACGATTGCACCCGTGTCGCGATCAAGACAAAGAGCAATCAGCGCGATGTCGTCAGGCCGGTCTTCCGGTTTGACGGCGGTCGTCACCCACACGCGATTGCCGGCAATGGACGGCGACGACCAACCCAAACCCGGCAGTTCCGTCTTCCAAGCAATGTTCTCGGTCTCGCTCCAGGTGAGCGGCAGATTCTTCTCGTCGGAATGCCCCTGCTGTCCCGGTCCGCGGAATTCCGGCCAGTCGCCGGCAGGGAGCGACGCGGTGAACGCGAAAGCAAACAGCGCGGTGTAACAAGAGCGAATCACAAAGCACCTCGTCATCGAAATCGAAGCCGGCCGAACGAGCCTGAATTATAAAACGGGCTTTGGCGACACGTCAAAGCGTGAGCATGTTTTGCTGTACAACTGCCGAATGCAAAATGTCAATGACGATCCACCGCGGGATGCTCGCCTCGGATAGGATAAGTTTCCTGGCAGCTCTTTCGCTGCGGATAAGAACCTCAAGGATTCTTCGTGATGCTCGCAGTCTTCCGGCTCTTCCCCTGGCTCACCATGCTGTCGCTGATTACGTCCTGCAATCGCGCTGCCGCTCCGTCGACTTCTCCCGCGGCCGCGGCGTACACCGACGGTTTTGAGGTTGTCGTCTTCGAAATGCGCGATGGAGCGCCGATCAACGCCCGGAGTTTGCACTTGAAAGAAGCCGAGGATGCAATCGACTCCGGTTCGCAAGCCTTGATTCCAGGCGATCCGGCCAGCCTCCAGCGACAGCT
>JAXMBR010000065.1:0-11911 GCA_046349715.1 Planctomycetaceae bacterium
TGCGCCGGTCCCCTCGCCCCCGCCGCGGGGGAGAGGGTTAGGGTGAGGGGGCCGGCCTTTCGGTTTTTTTCCCAATAAAACCGAACATCCCAACACCAGCCACGCGGCCAGTAACCCGCCGAAGGTGTTGGCGAGTGCGAACGGCCCAAAGGGTTCATGACTGCTGCGCAATCGGTTTTCGAATAAGTCTCGTGATCCGCGTTCGGTGGGGATGCCTGCTTCATGCAGTTGCTTTAGCAGTGCCGTCGCATTTCCGCCATTCGCTTCCACTCGGCGCAGCTCATCGAACAGCGGGCCGTACTGCCGCTGCATGCGGGGATACCACTCGACGTATTGCCACAATCCCCAAAGAGACAACGCTACCGCTGTCGCCAACATGACGGTCGTCAAAGCCGCGCGCAATCTTGAAGACTGCAACAGATCTCGCCAGAGGATCCACAACAAGCCGAGGCTCAACCATTCCCAGATTAAGTTGAGAGCGGCGCGGTGGTTCCCCTCTCCCGCCAGCACGGCGCCGCCGGAAACGACCTGCCCGCCGATGAGCAGCGCCGCGGCCAGGTCGGCTCCGTCAAAGCGCCAGCGCCGCGCGTGGGAACATCGCCAAATGCCGTAAGCGCCCGCGAGCAGAAACCACAACAGCGCGATCCAAAGCGTGTCCCCCTCCGCCGTGGCCTCCGCCGGCAGCAGCCACCGCGTGACGGTCAGTGCGAACGCGATGCCAGTGAAGATTGGCGACGGACGGGGGTGTGTACTCGTCACCGATTGCCACCCTCTGCGGCGTCTTGCATCTGTTTCACCGCTTGAGCGACTAACTCGTCGTAGTTCGCCCTATTTTCATAAGTTGGAGAGAACTCTTCGTCGAGTTGTTTCAAGGCTGACAGGACGCGATCAGTTTTACCGTCCTCAATCTGAACAACTATCGTATGAAACAGTTCTTTAGCGGCAAACCCGTACCATGCGTTGTAATTGAACCGGTTATAGACGTTTGTCCCAAGTATGGATAATCCGCAAATCATGACCAGTGAGATCGCTCCCAATGATATTCGCAAAAATCGGTTGTTGCCGAATTCGGAGCAAATCCAGCCAATCGGTACGAGGGCCAACAAGAAGAGAATAAATCCGGCTTCCGGCCTCATCATGAACTCCGACGGAGCGGCAAGAGATCTCAGGCAAAATAGTGCCTAAGATATCTTATGCCGCACGGCGGTCCGGCACCAAGTCGGGCTGACGGCCGGTCGGAAGTTCCAGCGGCCACCAGGAACGATTCTGGTCTTGCCAGGGCAATAATGCCACGGCGGGCCGAGGCCAGTCGGCCAGTGGTGTCGTATCGAACAGTAAGCCATGGTCGGACGGCTGAACGCGCGAGGCGATTTCCAAGGCGAGCACCGGCGCGAGCGCCAATTTCGTCGGCCAACCGGTCGTCACATTCCCGGCGCATAACACCTGGACGGAATCGGGCCGTTTTCCGCCCGCCGTCTGCCCTTCTGCACGATCGACCGCATAGGTCGACCATTCGGCGTCAGCGAAATTCACGCCGGGCAACACGGCGGTCAATTCCTGTTTGGCGAGTTGCGTGAGCGTCAGCGGATCACGGCCGACACCCTCTTCAGCAATCTGTCCGCCGATCTGCCACACGGTCCGGCCGAGTTCGTCTCGATCGGAGGTAATCGTCACCCGGGTCGCAGATCCGTCCACGCAATGGCCGTTTAATTCCGGCAGCGCTCCGCGGACCAGCACCATGTGCAGCGGGCGTAACTGCAACACGTCGGCGCTCAACCCCACCTGCTGACGCAGGCGAGAATTCCCCGCGCCGGCGGTGAAAATCACCTGTCGAGGCGACAGCGACAAGCGCTGTCCGTTCAGCGTGAGATGAATCGCCGCCACTTCTCCCGGGCTGCGAATTTTAAATTCCAGTCCCTGCTCGGCATCAATCTTGAGAATGCGATCCTGATATTGCTCGAACAGATCCGCTAAAAAAGAAGCCGGCGAGATGACTTGTTCCGCCAATTTCGCGACGTTTCCCGGCACATGAGCCAGCGCCGCCGGGCGTTCCGCGTGCTCGAGATACTCCGGTTTGACCTGCAACCCGATTTTCGCGCCAATCATGCCGGCGGTTGAACTCAAGGATTCCGTTTGCCAGAGATGGCAGCAATCCGCGCGCAAGCTGGTCCTGGTCAAATTGGGAGACACGCGTCCCAACAGGGCATCTCGCCAGACGCCGGGCATGCCTCGAATGTGCCGGGCCGATTTGGTGAGCAGCCCTTGCAGCGTGTATTTCAATCCGCCGTGGATGATTCCTTGGGCGGAAATCGTCTGGCCGGCGCCAAGCGCGCTGGCTTCGAGCAGGACGACCCGGGCACCGTCGCGCGACAGCCGATCCAATAACCATAACCCGGCGGCGCCGCCGCCAAAGATCACCGCATCCAACGCCAACATAGTACCCGCATCCTTGCGTCTTGCTTGCCGGTCTTTTCAGCTCGCCAGCCATCCCGGTCGATGCGGACGCTCCCAGCGTTCCGCAAAGAGGGATTTTTATTCGAAATCGGGAGATTGGGGAAGAGGGGAAAGTCGCCGCGAATCAGCGGGTTCCCAACCGCCATCGTCGCCTACGGCCGAATCAAAAACTGCGCCTCGACTTCCACCGGGATATTGCTGGGGAGCGATCCCATCCCGACGGCGCGCGGGCTCCCCTGCCGTTCTGTTCGCCCAGCAATTCGACCCACAAGTTGCTGAATCCGTTGATTACCTGCGGATGATGTTTGAAGTCCGGGATCGCGTTAACCATGCCGAGGGTTTTGACGATCCGCACGATGCGGTCCAGGCTGCCGAGCTCGCGTTTCAACGTGGCAAGCATCGTCAGACCGACCGCGCGGGCCGCGTCGAAGCCCTCGGTTTCTGACAATGCCTCGCCGACCTTGCCCACAATCAAGGTGCCGTCGGTGCGGATCGGTCCGTGTCCCGAGACATACGCCATGTCGTCGACGATGAGCACCGGCGCATAAATTCCGGCCGGTTTCGGGGCTGGAGGGAGTTCCAGTTTTAACTCGGCGAAGCGGGCTTCCACGCTCATGATGCAATCCTTGAATTTTAGAAAGTTGAATCGAAACCAGAATCGGCCAACGGCGGAGAAGAATCAAGGGAGCAATGCCGGCGATCGTCATTGCGGGCGATTCCCGGCGCGTGCTATTCTGCGACGCACGGAGGCGATGATGATGAGCAGAGGGAACTGGTGGCGGTCAATCGGAGAACTCTTTGATTACAGGTCGTCCGGTAAATGGTTTTTGCTCTCTGCCGCGATCGGTGTCGCCGCCGGATTGGGCGCGGCGGCCTTTCAGTTGACCAGCCAGACCGTCTTGCATTTCACCTTGGCAAGGATCGCTGGCTACTCTCCGGCTGAGCCGAGAGGCGAGCATGCCCTGTTCGAACCGCCGACGAAAGAGTTCTCACCGTTCCTGCTGATCGCGGTGATGGCCGCCGGCGGATTGGTCTCCGGCCTGATCGTCTTCACGTTCGCTCCGGAAGCCGAAGGGCACGGCACCGACGCGGCCATCGAGGCGTTTCATCAGAAACGGGGGCTGATCCGCGCGCGGATTCCCATTATCAAAATGATCACCTCGGCTATCACGATCGGCACCGGCGGTTCCGGCGGACGGGAAGGGCCCATTGCACAGATTGGAGCCGGGTTCGGCTCGTTCCTGGCCACGCAATTACAGCTTTCCGCTCGCGATCGGCGGATCATGCTGGCGGCGGGGATGGGAGCCGGCGTCGGTTCGATCTTCCGCGCGCCGCTGGCCGGCGCGTTATTCGCCGCCGAGATTCTCTACCGCGACGCCGATCTCGAATCTGACGTGATCGTGCCGGCAGCCATGTCGTCGATCATCGCCTATAGCGTTTTCTCCCAGTTCCTGCCGCACGACCAGAAGTTCCTGCCGCTCTTCGGCGATCATCTGCAATATGCGCTGAGTTCTCCGTTGGAATTATTGCCGTTGACCGTGCTGGCCGGGGTGCTGGTGGCCGTGGCGGTGGTCTACATCAAGGTGTTTTATGGAACACATCGATTGTTCAAAAAAATGCCGATTGTTCCTCACCTGCGCCCGATGATCGGCGCTGTGATGGCGGGGATTTGCGGATTGGGACTGTATTACACGATGGGCCAGGATTCGCGCGCACTCGCCGTGCTGGCGACCGGCTACGGCGCGCTGCAAACCGCTGTGGAAGACGCCGGGAGCATGGGGGTTTCGCTGCTCCTGGCGATCGCACTGATGAAAATCGTGACAACCTCGCTGACGATCAGTTCCGGCGGGTCGGGCGGCGTGTTTGGCCCATCGATGGTGATTGGCGGTTGCGTCGGGGCCGCCGTCGGGCAGTTTTTTCACACGCTCGCGCCGGAATGGGTGCCCACCCCCGAGATCTATGGCATTGTCGGCATGGCCGGTTTCTTCGCCGGCTGTGCGCATGCGCCGATTTCCACGATCATCATGGTTTCTGAAATGACAGGCGACTACAAACTGCTCGTTCCCACGATGTGGGTGTCGACGCTATGCTTCATCCTCTGCCGGCGCTGGTCGCTGTATGAAAAGCAGGTCCCGTCGCGACTCGATTCTCCCGCCCACCGGGGCGATTTCATCGTCGACGTGCTGGAAGGAATCAAAGTCGGCGATGTGCCGCTGACCGAGCGAAAGGCCGTGCCGGAATCGCTGTCCCTGCGGGAGATTCTCAAACTGCTGCCCGAGTCTCGGCAGAATTATTTCCCCGTGATTGACGCGGGCGACAAGTTAGCCGGCATTTTCTCGACGGATGACGTTCGCAGTTACCTTTACGATGAAACAATCTGGCAGGTCGCCGTCGCGCGCGACATTATGACGACGAACATTCTCAGCGTATCGCCGGACGATGACCTGAACACCGCGCTGCGGCGATTCACCGAGTTAAACCTCGACGAACTGCCGGTGCTCGCCGATCAAGAATCGCGACGTCTCGTCGGCATGCTTCGCCGCAAGGACGTCATCGGCGTTTACAATCGTCGCCTTCTGGAACAAAAGCAGGCCACGCTGGATCAGGCCTGACCCACTTGCTCGACGGCGTCGCGAGTCGGCGGTCAGAGCGGTCAGCGAATTGCCCATAACCGTTCGAACGTGCGTAAATAAATGGTTCCGTTCGAAAACGCCGGTGACGACGACATGTCTTCATCAATGTCGTTTTCCGCGAGCAGCTCGAATTTTTGGCCGGTCTTGACCACGGTCACCCGGCCGTCGCGCGCCGTCATATACAGCTTGTCGCCGGCAAGCACCGGCGAAGCGCGATGATTATGCGAATGAAACCGTTGTGTGTAATAATCCTTGCCCGTTTCAGCGTTCAGGGTGGTGAGCGTACCGTTCTCCATGCAGAGATAAATGATGCCGTCGTGAATGACGGGCGAGGGGACGTCGGGAGTTCGCTTGTACTCCCAGATCCGAAAGGTTTTATCGGCCGTGATGTCGCCGTGGCCGTCCGGTCGCAGCGCGACCACGGGACCGGCTTTGGCCGTGGGGACGACGATCAGCCCAGGAACGGCTGCCGGCGAGGCGACGAACCGGAGCGTTTTATCATACTTCGCCCGTTTGTTGAGCTCGCCGCAGCGCCAGATTTCCGCACCGTCGGTCAGCCGGTGAGCCACGATATAGTCGGCCCCGTGGGTCAGCAGATACTTCTGTTTGCTGTCGGTGTACATGATCGGTGAGGCGTAGGAGTGTTCGTTCTCTGCCTCGCCGTCGCTGGGCCGATCGACCCGCCAGATTTGCTGGCCGGTCGCCGCCGTCAGCGCCACCACGCAGGCCTCGCGGGTTTTCGGATCCCCTTCGCCGTGAATCATCTGCAGGTACAACACCCCGTCATCCAAGACCGGGCTCGAGGTCAGGCCAAACGCAATATTTAATTTGCCGTAGCGTTCCTCGACATTGAATTTCCAGATTTCCTCGCCGTTGAAATCAAAACAGGCGAGCGTTCCTTGCGCCATCATGGCCCAGACGTATTTGCCGTCGGTAACGGGCGACGGTGACGCGGAATTCCCTTCGTCGCCGCGCACCACCTTGTTCCCCACCGCCAGCGTTCGCCGCCAGACTTCTTTCCCCTCCGTGCTGACCGCCATCAGCAGCAGACGGCCCTCGGAGTCGACGGATGTCAGAAAGATCCGATCGTCCCAGACCACGGGGGTCGCCCCGGCTTGCCCGGGGAGATCGAGTTTCCAGGCGACATGCTCGGTCGGACTCCATTTCACCGGAAAACGGTGTTCCGTGCATAACCCGTTATTGGTCGGTCCGCGCCAACTGGGCCAATTGTCCGCCTGTAACGACGTGTGGCCGATCAGCAACAGCACCCCCAGGAAACCGGCGGGAAACAATCTTCGTAACGACATTCGCGATCATTCCTTACGGCGGGAAAACAGGCAGGCATTGGTCAGCAGGTCGGCTTGAGTGTCGCATCGACAATTCATGATGTCAATGAGTTGAGGGGAGCGGAACGGTCCGGAATCACGCGAGAACTCAGGAGGAGGCGAGTTGTCATCCCTGCCAGCGATCCGCAGATTCCCGTTTGCCATGGCGAACAGCGCTTTTCTGGGATAAACTCTCACTTGCGCGTATCGGCGACTTCGCGGACAGGAGAGTGTGCAAGATGCGGTTGTTTTCGGGAGCCGGCCAGACTTTTTGCGATCGCCTCGCGCGGCGGTCGTTTCTTCAGATCGGTTCTTTGGCCGTGGGCGGCCTCACGTTGCCGCGACTGCTTCAAGCGGAACAGCAGGCCGGACTGGGGCAGCGGCATAAAGCCGTGATCATGGTCTATTTGTCGGGCGGCATGTCCCACCAGGACACGTTCGATCTCAAACCCAATGCGCCGGCGGAAATTCGAGGCGAATTCAATCCGATTCCGACGGTCGTCCCGGGATTCGAGGTCTGCGAGCTCCTGCCCAAACTCGCCGGGGTGATGGATCGCTGCGCCGTCATTCGCTCCGTCATGGGGCAGCGCGACGAGCACACCAGCTTTCAAAATCTGACCGGCTACTCTCAACGGGAAACGGAACAGACCGGTCATCCCAACTTTGGCTCGGTCGTCTCGAAGGTGCAGGGACCGACGCATCCCATCGTGCCGCCCTTCGTCGATTTATTCCCCAAGATGCAGCACAAGCCGTATAACAGCACCGGGGCAGGTTATCTCGGCAGCCAGTACCACCAGGTGCGGGCAGATGGCGAAGACCTGGCCAGCATGAAACTTCGTTATGTCGAAACGGCGCAGTTTTCCAATCGTCAGAAACTGCTGGAAGGCTTGGACGCTTTCCGTCGGTCGGCTGATCACGCAGGCCTCGGCAATCTGGATGAAAGCTATCGCCGGGCGTTCGAAGTCCTCACCTCTTCGCGGCTGGTCGATGCGATCAATGTCGACCGGGAAGATCCGAAAGTTCGCCAACGGTATTCTCAAGGGTCATCCCAGCACCAGGGCGACGGCGCGCCGCTCTGGAACGATCAACTGTTGGTTGCCCGCCGACTGGTGGAGGCCGGAGTGCGCGTCGTGACGGTCGCCTATGGGTTCTGGGATACGCATGGCAACAATTTCGGCCATCTCAAAGGAAATCTGCCAGCCGTGGATGCCGGGCTTTCCGCCTTGGTCGAAGACTTGTACGAACGCGGATTGTCGAATGATGTCTCGCTCGTCGTCTGGGGGGAATTCGGCCGCACGCCGAAAATCAATAAGGACGCCGGCCGAGACCATTGGGCTCCGGTGCAGGCGGCACTCCTCTCTGGCGGCGGCATGCGCATGGGACAAGTGATCGGTTCGACCGACAAGACCGGCGGGTACGCCGAAGGCCGGCCGGTCCATTATCGCGACATCCTGGCGACGATCTACCACAATTTAGGGATCGATCCGCACCAGTTCGTGCGTGACATCAACGACCGGCCAGTGACGGTGCTGCCGGAAGAATCCAAACCGATCCGCGAACTGGTCGGTTGAATCCGTGAATGAGATTCGCGGTCTGTGAAGGCTCGCCACATGTCCGAACCGCGTCTGGCAACTGTCATCCCGGTTGATGAAGCCGCAGCCAGCGGAAAAGTCGCCGAGATCTTTGCCGACATCAAGGCCACGAAAAACATCTCGTTCGTGCCCGCGTTCTGGCGCGTCCTGGCGACCAACCCCGATCATCTGGAACTGATTTGGTCCCGGCTCAAAGCGCTAATGCACCCGGAAGCCGCGGGCAGGACCTCTCACCTGGATCCTTTGACGCGAGAAATCATCGCGCTCGCCGTCTCGGCGACCAATGGCTGCCGCTACTGCATCAACTCCCACACCGCCGCGGCGAAAAAATTGGGACTGTCGACGACCGCGCTGGGGGAAGTCCTGGCGATTGTCGGGCTGTTCAATTCGACCAATTCCATCGCGGACGGTTACCAGATCGAACCCGACGTCCTGCCGCCGCTCGATTGATTTCCTTCCGGTCCCGACGTCCGTGACCCCGGCTTCAACACTCGAAGTTAAGCATGTTCCGTTTCGGGTTTCGGCTCCGGCAAGAAGAACGACAGGATCAGGTTCAGCAGAAACAGTCCCGTTGCCACCCCGGCAGCGACAGTTGCCAGGCCAGGAGCGGCTTTGAACGCCTCGGGGCCCTTGAATTCGCCATAAATCGCCACGGCGAGCCATTGCGTGACTCCGAAGAACATCGTGCCGAGCATCCGACCGCCGATGTTCGCGGCAAAGCTTTCCCCCGTTCCGCGCAGATGGACCGGGTAGGCGTGCGGCAGGTAATTTCCCCAGAAGCTGAATTGTGCGACGGTGAAGAATCCCGCCAGAAAAATGGCCAGTCCCAGCAGCGAAACGCTGAACTGATGAAATCCGGGAATGAAGCTGATGTCGACGCTGAAGTAAGTTTGTTCGTGCCCTCGGGCAAATCCCAGAAAGATCAGCGGCATCAAAATCAGGCCGGGAACGAGAAACACGCGGAGCAGATTTCGACGGCTCGCGAATAAGACGACAATCGCCGCCAGCAGAAACCGGCCGACCAACCCCCCGAGCTCTTGGGCCTTGGTGTAGTCGGCGGCTTTTTCCTGGGTGATCCGCGCGGCAATTTTCGGCACCGCGTCTTTCGGCTTGTCTGCGGTCTCCGCTTTGATTTCCTCACGCACGACGTCGAGACCAGGGACGATCTGCGGCATCTGCTGGATCGCGCCGAACGCCACGCCATAACTCGCCGCGAACATCAACGTGGTGACAATCGTGGTTTGACGCAGAGCGGGAGAAAACAGTTCGGCGATGCTGGGCCGTTTGAGCGTTCCGGCCGATTTTCTGGCCGCCCATTTCGGCGATTCCGGCAAGAACGGGCGAATGATGATCAACGGAATGGCCGGAATGAGACCCGACATCAACGTGTATCGCCAGGCGGCATGCGGATCGAGCGAAACACCCTCCGGCGCGCTGATTCCGTGAGTGAGGTAGATGGCAGGGAGACTGGCCGCCAGTTGCACGGCGAGCGCGTTGGCCACCGCCACCAGCAGTCCGCCGATCGAAGAAAATGCCTGGGTGTAGCCGAGGACTTTCTCGCGCTGCTCCGGATTGTCGAACAGTTCCGCCAGCCAGGCAACGGCGGCCACGAATTCGATGCACACGCCGATGAATGTTGTCGTTCGGAAAAACAGCAGCATCCATAAATTGGTCGAAAAGCCCGCGGCGAACGCCGAAATCGCGTACAGCAGGATGCTCCAGGTCAGCACGCGCCGGCGGCCCAGGCGATCGGTCAGATAACCGCCCACCAGGCCGAACGCGCCCCCTAACAGCGCGGGGACATAGAAAAACGAACTGGCCCAGCCGACAAATTCCTTGCTGCCCGGCGAGTAAGGTCCCAACTCCATGATGGCCGGCCGCACGATCAGCGGCGCCATCAGCAATTCATAAATGTCGAACGCGAACCCGATGGCGGCGATGATGCAGATCAGCCAGACCGTGGAGGTCATCGGTTGCGGGGCGGGCGTGGAGGCGGGCTGCGACATGCCGGTTTCCTCGGTGTGTGATTATCAGGCGTGCAGGGCAGGATCCGGACGAGCCAGTCGAATCGTGATCCCGGCGGGAGCAAGCAGTCTAAAGCCGTTCCCGGCGCCTTGCAATCGTGCTGCAACGGGATCGGTCGCGATCGCTACGCACGGCAAAGTTGACGTCGCAGACAGACCCCCCGCGACCGTCCTGAGAGAAACTGAAGGTTTCCGCTGTTCGCTTCAGTTGCAATTCGCGGCACGGTCTGGGAACCTCTTAAGGATACCGAGACACGGCGCGCCGCCGTCCGGAATTCACCGACTGGATTGCGGGATCGTCCTACATGGCATTGCGCACGTTTTGGGCCCGTCGTCGCTGGCAATTGGCTTCCGGCAACGGCGTCGTCTATGTCGGCTGGCTGGCGCTGCTGGCGGTCATGGAGTCGTTAGGCCGCCAGGCTCCCAACGACCTGGCGGATTTCTTGTTGCTGTCCGTGATCGTGACCTTGGGATTGGGGGCCTATGCCGCGCCGGCCCTGGATCCGGTCCAGCTCATCCCGCGACTCTTAAGGAACAGCGTCCGTTGGTGCCGGCGAAAACTCGTCGGCGGTCGTCTGATCTATGGCATCGACTTCCGCAGGACTCCGGCGGTGCCCCACGAATTCCCTCCCTGGTGGCGACGATTGATCGTCGGCTCGGCGGAAATCTCCGCGGCCCTGCTCGCGGCGTCCTGGTTGATGACGGCCAACATGCGGGACATGACGGCAGGATATTTTTATCTCGGCTATCTGGCCTGCCTGGCCTTGGTCTGGACAGGGCTGCTGATCGCCACATTCGTCAATGGGTTTCTCGCGAGCGCGGTGATTCACGATTTTCTCGTCGAATCGCATGACGAGCGAAGCTCCCGGCCGGTGCAGGCGGAAATCCGGTTGTTATCGGGCTTGGGGATGCTCCTCTGTCTGGGAGCGGCGCTGCTCGGTCCAGGCATTCCACTGGTGGTCATACTGGGGGGTAGCCTGGCCTGGTGCGCGTCGTTTTTGCCGTATCAATTGGGGTTCTCCGTGCTCTGGACGGAACGGCCGGGAGAGCCGCTGCGCAGTTTTGACGGTCGGTGGTTATGGGCGCAGTGGTGTTTGCTGTTTCTCATCACCATCGACGTCGTCCTGTTGGCCTGCGGCGATCGGTCGTGGACCGTGAGTGCGTTGCCGCGCGAAACCACCATGCCGGGAACCCTGTTTCTCGGCTCGCTGCTGGCTTGGACAGCGGCGGCGAATGTCCTCGTGTTGCTGTGTCATCGTCTGCGCGCGGTCTGGCTGACGCATCAACTGCAACCGCATCTTCGTCGCTTGCCGGTGATGCGGATCAAGGGCGATTTGTCGCATCGCGAACGACGCACCATCAAGCAATCGCTCCAGATCCTTGGCTGGCAAGGAAAGTTCGGACGGCGGGATTCGCGTCAGGCCGAAATCGGCGTGGAACTCACGGAGACGCAATTGCAGACGTTGCGCAGCACTCCCGTAGGCTGTGATTCCCCCGAACTGCTCCGACGAGTGCTCGGCGAGGATCAGCTGCGAACCTGGAAACGCCGGATCGAAGTGCAACGACGGCGCCAATTAGTGCGCGGTTTGGAAAAGCTGTTCAAGCGAATGACGCTCGCGCGGCGGCCCGGTGGCAGCGGCTTTTGGATCGGGCTTCAGCATCCCTTCATCCTTGGTTTGAACCGCGATGACGGTCGACATGTCGTGTGGGACCGCCATTCAACCGTGCTTGATGAACTCGTCGGGCCGCCGTTTCATACCGTCATGACGCCCGCCGCGCGCTTTCAGTACCGACAGATTTCTTCGGCGCTGCAAATTGATTTGGTTTTTGTGGAAGACGGCGTCAGCCTGCGGCGATTCATCCGGGTGCTGCGGATGATGTTT
>JAXMBR010000066.1:0-10596 GCA_046349715.1 Planctomycetaceae bacterium
TTTGGCATCGAGGGGAACGGCTGGGTCGATCGCGACGAGAAGGGAGTTCCCAAAGCCATTCTCGAAATCGGTTATCACCTCGACGCCGGCAAATCACATCCGCAGGGCGACTTCACCGGGATCTTCCGCCGCTCGGTCGATGGCGGCAAGACCTGGATTGACGAAGTCTCTCCGCCGCAGTGGAAGTTCACCGTCGAGCACAACGGCAAGAAGTGGCTGCGCGGAGTCAGCGAAGGGGCGATCGTGCGGGCCGCCAACGGCGACCTGGTCGCAGCCCTGCGAACCGATATGCCGCCAAAGTATTTCGAGGGCCCGCACGATGACAGTCTCGAAGGCACGGCGATTTCGATCTCCAAAGACAACGGCAAGACCTGGTCGGATTTGAAGTTCCTGTTTGAAGCCGGGCGGCATCACGCTAACTTGCAGCGCATGCCCAACGGCGATCTGGTCTGCACACTCGTCGTGCGCGACGACATCCAGGCGGGCAAGCTGCACAAAGGCGAGTTGACCAGTCACCGCCGCGGCTGCGACGCGCTGGTCAGTCACGACCACGGCCAGACCTGGAATCTCGACCGCCGCTACGAACTCGACAGCTTCGAGTTCCTTCGCAAGGACGGTTATTGGGTGGACGGCGTCTGCGGACATATCGGAGCGGTGGTGCTGGACGACGGCCACGTGCTTTCGGTCTACGGTAACTACCCGGCCGGAGCGGTGTTGGTGAAGTGGAAGCCGGACGCCACCGCGGAGCAGGCCAACTTCTTCGTGTCGCCCCTGGGCAAAGACGAGAACGCCGGAACGTTCGACGCGCCGTTTCTGACGCTGGAACGCGCGCGACGCCGTCCGGGCCCTCAAGGCGCGATCACCGAATGAACCGATCACGGTGCTGATTCGCGGCGGTACCTATCGCCTCGAACAGTCGGTCGTATTCAGCGGACGCGATTCGGGGACGGCCGACGCGCCCATCACCTACAAGGCCTATCCCGGTGAAACGCCGGTCTTCAGTGGTGGTCGCGTTGTCAGTGACTGGAAGCCTCATCGCGATCAGATCGTGGCCGCCCAGTTGCCGCAGATCGAGACACATTACTACCGCTTTCGCGAACTGTTCCTGAATGGCCAGCGCCAGATCCGCGCCCGCTATCCGAACCGCGATCCCCAGGACCCGCGCTTTGGCGGTTGGGCATTTATCGGGGCCACGCTCCCGGCCGATGATGCCGCTCCCATTCGTTTCACGGGTGAGAGGGGAGTCTTTCCGCGACCGTGGGCCAAACCCGACCAGGGGGAGGTTTTCATCATTCCCGGCCTTGCCTGGAACAGTCATCTGATCCCGATCCGGGACTACAACCCGCAGACCGGTGAGATCACCGTGAGCCGTCGGCCGAATCAGGTGTGGGACCGGCTGATGAAGGGAAATCGGTTCTACGTCGAGAACCTGCTAGAAGAACTCGATCAGCCCGGCGAATGGTGCTTTGATACACAGACGCAAACCCTGTACTTTTGGCCGCCGCAGGGAACGCTCGACGGCGCAGAAGTCACGATCCCCGTCATCGATCGGCTCATCGAACTGCGAGCCACGACCCACGAACCGGTTCGGCATCTGCACTTTTCCGGCCTGACGTTCACCCAGACCCTGCCGGTCTTTCCCTGGATTCATCCCCTGAACCCGGACTACCTGGAATGCAATCGGCCGAACTCGGGCGGCTTCGCGTTCTATCTGGAGAACACGGAAGACTGCGTGATCGACGGCTGCCGGTTCGATCAGGTGGGAGGCGACGCGATTCGCCTGCATGGCGCCAGCACGCGAAACCGGATCACGCGCAACGAAATCGTCGGCGCCGGGGCACAAGGCATCTGCTTCGCCGACCTCGAATTTTGGCCGTATCACTACCCGGCGGTGTGGCGCGGCAATGAAGCGAAGCTGCAGTCGGTCTCCAGCCGGCTGCCGTGGGCGGTGGGCAATGTCGTGGAGAACAACCACATTCATGACTGCGGCGTGATCGACAACTTCGGCGCCGCGATTCACTTCCACGCGTTGAACACCGACGGCAATATCGTGGCCCACAACCACATTCACGACCAGCCGCATCACGGGATCTACTTCTCGATGGGCTTCGGACAGAACTTCATCGAATACAACGACCTCCACGACCTGTGCTTTGTGATGGCCGATGCCGGGGGAGTCTACTGCAACCGCTGGGGCATCCTGCCGGACGACCCGGTGCTCGGCAAAGGCCAGATCGTCCGTTTCAATCGCATTCGGGGAGTGCTGGGAGTTCTTCCGCATGCCTCGGTGGCCGACGATCCGGTGAATACTCCCAGCAGCAGCCGCATCCATCGTCCACATATGACCTGGGGCATCTACTTCGACAACTCTCCACGGCGGGCGGAAGTCTATGGCAACCTGTGTATCGACAACACGTGGGGCGGCGTCTTTCTCGGCGGTGGCTATGCCGAACCCCAGGACTGCGTCGTGGAAAACAATATCTTCGTGAACAGCAGCATCTATCAGTTCGATGCCGTGGTTGGGGAGCACGCCAGCGGGAACCGGTTCCGTCACAACATCATCGCCTATGCCAGGCCGGAAGCCGCGCTCATGCGTGCCGGTAAGGCGTGGAAAGATGGCTCCGCCTCCTACAAAGGCTGGCGGGAGTTTGATTCCAACCTCTACTTCCAGTCCCAGGGCGCGCCCCTGCGAATCGCCGATTTGCCGGGTGGGTCGATCGACGACTGGAAGAAGCTGGGCTTCGACCGAAATTCGGTCATCGCCGACCCCATGTTCGTCGGTCCCGCCCAGGGCGACTACAGCCTCAAGCCCGAGTCCCCGGCGTGGAAGCTGGGCTTCAAACCGATTCCGTTCGAAAAGATGGGAATTACAAAAGTCGAGTGACACTCGGACGCGAACCGCGCTGAGGCGGTACGGGGATCGACCAAAAGACCTTTGATCAACGAAAGATTCTCCCATGACTCGGAAACTTATGACTTTGGTTCTGATCGCGTTCCTGTTTCTCCCGCCGCTGCTGAACCAAGCGGCGCTGGCGCAGAACGCAGCAGGTCTCCAGGACAGGGGTGGCGCGGGCGAGAAGCCGGCCCCGCGTCGGCTGAATGTCAAGTTCGTCTCCGCCACCTCAAGAGACGCTTACCAGAACCCCGAAGCGGCACTCGATGGAGATCCGCACCGAATTCACCTTCGTGTGGGGCAACGGCGCGGACATCGTGCTCGACTTGGGCGAACCGACCGAGGTGGGTTACCGAGATCATCGCGTGCCGACAGGCGGACCGTACCTTCGGAGTTGAGGGTCAACGGCGACCTCGACAAGAGCCACCTGCAGCGACTTGTTGCATCGTGGGGTGAACTTGGTCGTTGTGCCTGGGGAGAAATCGCAGATTCGGCTGGTTCCGGCTCGTGTTGCAGGACGGTACGACGGCCGCCCGGATGACGCAGCGGCAGACTTGCTCCGCGAACTCTGACGGCGATACCACATGACCATGCAACCCAGTCTGTTGCGTGACGGACTCTTCCACGTCCCACTGAGGGATTCCCCTTTCCAAGCTCTTCCGATGGACCGCGACATGCGCACCGCTCCCCCCCGGATATGCGAGAGCAGAACAATGAACGCTTCAGCCGCGGACAGGCCTGGCGGTGGCCGGGGTGACCACCTTCGCCTGCGCGCGGGGTGCGGGCTGGGCCCCCTCCCCGCCGAGCCTTGCCCGATATCGGCTTCCTCGAGGTCACGGCGGAGCCCGCAGTTCAGGAGTTGAGCCCCGAGTTTTGCTGGTTCCACCCCGCGGCGGCGATTCCCGCGGGCAAGGATGGCAAGCCCGCCGTCGTCATGACGCTGATGAAGCACCTGGCGGCCGACGACCACTACTCGGGGCTGTATTTCATAGCACCGACGACCTCGGCGGGACGTGGCCCCGTCCCGCCGCGATTCCGGAACTGGCCTGGAGAAAGCTGTCCGACGACATCACGGCCGCCGTCATCGATACCACCCCCGGCTGGCACGCGAAGAGCGGTCGTCTGCTCGTGATCGGAGCCAAAACTCTGCACACCGCCTCAGGGGACTATGCGTCGCTCCAGGCGATGCCCCGGTCCTACGAAACTCGTGTAACTTCTATGATCCTGCTGCGGATCTCGGCTGGGGGGGGGGAGAACTACGTCCGGCCTCACCGGGGGAGATGCCGGAAACGGACGGCAAGTTCTTCGCTGGTAGTGGCTGTTCACAATGGCTGGTCAAACCCGACGGCTCGCTGCTGGTTCCCATCCAGTTTCAGCCGAAGCAGGGCGACTATCAGAACACCGTTCTGCACTGCAGCTTCGATGGCACGGAGATGAAGTATCTGCGACATGGCACCGAGTTAGCGATTGCGGGCGGACGGGGATTCGCGGAACTCGCTCACCCTCTTCCAAGGCAAGTACTATCTGACACTGAGGAACGACGCCGCAGCTTACGTGGCCACCAGCGACGACGGACTGAATTTTGGTCAACCGCGGGCCTGGACGTTCGACGACGGTCAGGACCTGGGCAGCTACAACACGCAGCGCACTGGCTGACGCACAGCGACGGGCTGTTTTGGCCTATACGCGACGCGGCGCGAACAACGATCACATCGCCCGCCATCGCGCACCCCTGTTCGTCGCTCAGGTCGATCTGCAGTCGCTCCAGGTGATCCGCAGCACAGAGCAGATTCTGCTGCCGGAGCGGGGAGTGATGTCGGCACCGGGGCTGCGGCGATCACGCCGACCGAGTCCTGGGTCACCGATGCAGAGTTTATCTCGCGGCTGGTCGATCCTGATGCGGGCAAACGACCTCATCCCAAAGCTGACGGGACGGTGTGGGTCGGCCGCGTGAAGTGGTCAAAGCCCAACTTGCTGGCCATGAACTCAAGCAACAGAACACCGCAGCCTGTCCTGAACGCTCCGAGGGATCGCGAGGCGAGCGTCAAAACGATTGTGACCGTCAGCCGTAGCACTCCGGAGCTACCTCGCAAGAGTGAAGGCGATGTTATCGAATTGAACGACGGGCGCCTGTTGCTGGTCTCGATGGAATTCGGTGGAGATGGGAGCGACTTCGCCGCCACACGATTCGTGTCGCATGAATCGTCCGACAGCGGCCACTCCTGGAGACGGCATCGAGTCATCACGGAAACGCTGAAGGGTGATCTCAATGTGTATTCGCCCAATCTGATTCGGCGAAGGAGGAATTCTCCTGCTGTTCATGCGACAGCACCGACCCGGCTTGCTGACCAACCACGTGTGGAAATCCACCGACGAGGGAAAGACGTTTTCCCCGTACGCGGAATTCGTCCCGAAGCGGGACTTTGCCTTGTGCAATGCCACGGTGAAGGACTGGCATCCAAGCGCCTGCTACTGCCAGCCAATCCACTCCGCTCCTGGAAAAGCCGGCAGAAACCGGGCCTTATGCGGCGACCATGCTTTACAGCGATGACGATGGACTGGACATGGCAGGTATCCGATTCCCGCGTCGAGCTGCCGATGCGAGGGGCGATGGAGCCCCATGTCGAACAGACGGCTGACGGCCGCGTGCTGATGGTCATGCGAAACCAGCTCGGGAAGCTGTACTTCGAATCCAAAGACGAGGGCGTCACCTGGGGGCCCGCCTATGCCAGCCCCTCTGACCGCGCCGGAATCGTGTCCCGAGCTCACTCGAATTCCCGGCACGAGCGACCTGTTGATGATCTGAACAACTCCTACGATCCGAAGTTCCGATCGCATTTCGGCAAACGCAGCCCGCTGACCGCGGCTGTTTCCAAAGACCACGGGAAACTCCGGCAGCAAGTGCTGACATCGAAACCGACCAGACCCGAGCGTTCTCGAACCTCGGGCTGTCGCTTCACACGCGACGGCCGCGATCATCAACTACTGGACCTGCGAGTATCTCCCGAACTGGGCCATGCAGGACCTGATCGATCTCCGAGTCGCAGTGATCGACAAGTCGTGGTTTTACGATGCCCCCGCCAGCGGGGATGCCAAGGACAAAGAGTAATATGCAGATCAGCGAATCAGCCAACCCAATAACGAAAGATACGACCATGCTTAACCAGGATGAACTTCGTAAGTCTTATGACGCGGACGGCTTCGTGGTCATCCGCGCCTTGTATTCCTCGGCGGAGGTCGACGAGCTGAATGCGCAGGTGGAGCGATACATTCGCGAAGTCGTCCCAACGTTGCCCAAAGATGCCGCGTTTTATGACGATTATTCTCGTCCTGAGACGCTGCGCAAGATGCAGTCGCTCGACAAACGCGACGCATGGTTTCGCCGATTCATGAATGAAGGCAAGCACGTCCCGCTGCCTCGAATACTTTCTGCCAGGGATACGTTCAGTCCGCAGGGGCTCGAGTGGTTCACCAAGCTGGCCTTACGACGCGCGGCGACCCCGGCGCATCAGGACGGATTTTATTGGTGCCGCAAGCCGAATATCGCGTGCGGATTGTGGATCGCCCTCGAGCAGGTCGACCGCACACCGCGTGTCTATGGTATGCCCGCGGTTCGCACTTGAACGGAATCCAGCCACACGCTGCAAGCGGCGTGCTGGGATTCAGCTGGGGACTAAGCCGGATTCGACCCGCAGAAGGTCGATGCCGTCCCTATTGAACTTGAACCGAGACGCCAAGCTGCGCATCACTCGGCAACGATCCACTGGACTGGTCCAAACGAGACGGGCGCACCAGGCGAGCCATCTCGACATTTTGCTTCGAGGTTCGACCGTGCTTGACGAAGCGCGCACGGCCGCTATACGGCGAGCCTCAAGAGCCAGCTCGCCGCCCGCGGCATCGGGACGAAGTGAAACCGCACTGAAATTGTTTTGACGCGGTCGAAACCCACCTTACCTTCCCGATCGCTTCAGACGCCGACGGCCCCATGAATTCAATCCGTCATTTACTGCTGTCTTCTTCACTTGCGGAGCTTGCCTGGCCGTTTTGCCTGCCCCACGAGCCTGTGGTGCGGAGGGCGTGCTGGCCGGGACTGATCGGCTGACGAGCGAACGCCCGATTGATGAATGGATGGTCGAGGGTTTACAGAACTTCTGCTTGCGTGACTTGGCCGCTTCACCCTATGCGCGTCTGAACGCTGGCGACCGCATCCGGCAACTCGCGCCTTGCTGGAGACGCATGTGCCATCCAGTAGGAGCGGCTCCGGGCCATGATCGGTGCGACTGATGCACGATTGACGTCTGGTCCAACTCCATCGGCCGCCTTTGAACTTCTGACGACGCTGGACCAGACCTCCATCGTAAGCGCGAAGTCCTTTTGTAACGGTCCACCGTAAAAGCGCTGGCCTGTGCTCGCTGGCGTCACGGCCGAAGGGCTGCTGCTGGTTCCCGAAACTGCTCGCGCAGGCGTCGTAGCCCTGCCCGATGCCGATTGACACCCGAGATGTTGTGCGGACTGGCCGATGGCCTGCCGGAGTCGGTGCAATTCGTCCGGACGCTGGCCGAGGCGGGTTGTCTGGGTGGCCGTTCCCACACTGATCAGTCGGAGCGACGAGTTCTCGGGCCACCCAGATGTGACGTTCACCAACCAGCCTCACGCGAGTTCCTCTATCGTCAGGCATTCGAAGTCGGTCGGCATGTGATTGGCTATGAGGTCCAGAAGACGCTGGCGGCAGTTGACTTTACTGGAACAGTCGTTGAAGCGATCGATGTCGGGCACCAACGATCAACCCCGCCGATCGGCGTCGTGGGCATCGGGGAAGGGGGCCTGTTGGCCCTCCATGCGGCGGTAGACCGATCCACGGATTCATTCGTGCTGGGTCAGTGGCCACTTTCAGCAACGGGAATCCGTGTGGCAGGAGCCGATCTATCGCAACGTCTGGGGACTACTGACGAAATTCGGCGACGCGGAGCTTGCGGGCATGACGGCCGAGACGTCTGGTGATTGAGGCAGCCGCGCGGTGATCGTTCCCGGACTGCCTGCTGCCTGTGCCGGACGTGTATCCGCGGCGCTGCCAGCGTATCGCCACATGCCATCTGATCGCGCGAGCCGAAGCGGATCGGGCCTTGATCTTCTACCGGGTGCATGAGCAGGAGCAGCAACTCACACTGTCGTCAATGGCGACCAGGGAGATGGTGCGCCGGGAAACGAAGCAGCATTACGTGCATTTGCCGAGGGACTCCGTGTCTCTGGTCGGCTCACGGCACCCGCCGCGTCGCGGCTGTCGGAATCGCGACCGCGCGTCGACAAGGAGCAAGTTGTCCAGTCTGCCCGCGCCAGAGAAAAACGGCAACTGGATGAACTGCAGGCGCACGTCCAGAACCTGCTGGATTCGCAGCCATCAGGTCCGCGACGCCCGTTGGCGTCTGAATCCCGCCGCACCGGAAGCATGGAAGCAGCAACAACCACAACTGCGGAAGTGGGTTCATGAGGAGTTGATTGGCCGCGTGTCCCTCGCCCGCTCCCCGCTCCGGCCGCGCTCACGCCGCGTTCTCGAAACTGACCGGTATGTCGCCTACGAAATCGTGATCGACGTCTTCGACGAGGTCATTGCCGCGGGCGTGCTGTTGATCCCGAAAGGGCTGAAGGACGCGGGAGAAACGTCCCCTGATCGTCTGCCAGCACGGATTGAAGGGGATGCCACTGACACGATTTCGCGCGTGCCCAAACCCTACGCGACCTACAAAGCCTTCAGTGAAGAACTGGTCCAGCAGGGTTTTATCGTCTACGCGCCACAGAATCCGTATCGCGGCGGCGATCGGTTCCGTGTGCTGCAGCGCATGTCCAATCCGCTCCAGCGGTCCTTGTTCAGCTACATCATCGCCCAGCACGAACAAACCCTCGACTGGCTGTCGACGTTGCCATTCGTCGATCCGCGGCGAATCGCCTTCTATGGCATCTCGTATGGGGGCAAGACGGCGATGCGCGTTCCGCCGCTGGTGGAGCGATACCGGCTTTCCATCTGCTCGGGCGATTTCACCGACTGGCCGCGCACGCTGGCCTCAAACAATGAGAGATTCAGCTACCTGTTTACGTCCGAGTACGAAGTCTTTGAGTGGAACTTATCGCATGTCGCCAGCTATGCGGAACTGGCCCTGCTGATGACACCGCGACCGTTCATGGTGGAGGAAGGGCATCGCGATGGCGGTCAACCGAGCGAATGGGTCGCCGGAGAATTCGGGAAAGTCCGCCGACATTACGACCAGTTGGGACTCGGTGACCACGCCGTCTTAGAATTCTTCGATGGTCCACACACGATCCACGGCCGGAAAACCTACCGCTTTCTGCATCGATTTCTGGACGAACCGGCGGATCGTTAGTTGCGTGCGATGTTTTAGGATGCATTTTTTAATGGCCAGATCGCCGTGCGGAATCCTGCACGCGTCTCTGACCCTGTCTGGCAGGATATTTCGCGGAACCTTAAGCGATCTCAGGGGTGTGATAGAATTCCGTCATGGAATCCCATCGCCACCATCGAGGCCCTGAAGGCCCCGACACTGCTCCAGAAGTGACCGGGGAAGCGACTGATTTGTCTCGGGACTTGCCGCTCACGGGAGTTCTCGTTTCCCCGTTGTCCGCGGCGAAGCGGATCGAACTGCAGCATCGCCTGGAGGAGGTCCGCCGCCGGATCGTGGAGGTCGATCTCGACTTGCAGCGGCTGGGGTTTGATCCGCCGGGGACGGATTTGGAAGCGTGGTTGCACCTGGCGCGGATTATCGAAGTCGATCCGTCGCAGATGACGGCGGCGGAGTTGTACCAGGAAGCGCTCGCGTGGGTGGACCGCACGCGGATTCAAGAACAGATCCGCCAGCGCCTGCGTCGGAAGCAAACTGGTCGCAAGCACCCACCGTCGTCCGCGACCACGCAACGAGAGTCACGAGAGAACACCGGATTCGGGTTCGTTGGCCATCGGGACTGGGAAAACTGGGGTCTGGGATTGGACCTCAACCAGGGCTGGCACCTGTATCACTTTCAACGGCGGGATGGCCAATGGCGTCGGCACCAGCACTGTGCCTTGCGGATTCCCGGTGGCTTGCCAGGCAGTCTCGCGCAGGCGTTCGTCACTGGACGGGGAGCGCTGACGGAAGGGGTCGCCCGCAGCCTGTGGAAGAAGCATTCCCGCAACCCGACGCCGGGTTCCACGGTGGACAAAGTGAAGTCGGCCTTGAGTCGCTTGCGACCCGCGATCGTGCAAGCCACCGAAAAGGAAGGCCACCACCCCGATGGCAACCCTTTCGTCTGGCAAGCAAACCAGATGACTTGGCAATCGCTGCTGAAGTTCGGGTACGCCACACGCGGGCAACGGCAGGGCTACCGTTTTCAACCGGCAGAGTGAACCGGTCCGCAACCGCAGTCAATCGGTGGCCGGGTTGCTGTCGGGTTGCCAGCCGGTTGCTGAAATGTTGGCCGGAACATGCCGCTTAATGAGGCGGTGGACCATTTTTCGCCAAGATTGGCGTCTTCGTTTCTCCGGTCCTCGATAGAGGATACCACCCGGCACGAAGCGCCCACCGGGTGAGCGATGAAAAAAGTTCGGCCCCGGCAACCCCGCCTGGCGTATTCAGTAGATAGAGGGGGAGAAATTCTGCTTGCCGAGACGCCTCGCGTCTCGCCTCCCCCCGCCGACCGGTTGCGGACGCCATTCC
>JAXMBR010000067.1:0-9919 GCA_046349715.1 Planctomycetaceae bacterium
CATTCCCGACAGCGAGGCCGCACGAAACAATCCGCCGATCAACGGCACACCGCCGAGAATCCGATGCCAGGCGGACCGCCCTCCGATCGAAATGATCAGCAGCGTCAGCACGCCCACGGTGACGACGAGCGCGGCGCCCATCCCGAGCGCGACCCGCCAGCCGATTTTCGAAAAATTGATGATGGCTTGCGTGAGCACGGGGATCTGCGTACCGAAATCGTCGTAGATTTGCGCGAACTGCGGCACGATGCCGAAGATGATGCCGCTCCCGACGAGGAGCGTGAGCACAAACAAGAAAAACGGATAGGCCAGGCTGAACCAGACCTTGCGTTTCAAGGCGTTGAGTCGTCGCACCTGTTCCAGACCCTGATGCATCAAATGGGGCAAGCGGCCGGTTTTCAGCCCCGCCTCGAACAACGCAGACAGCCGGCGAGGGTAGGCCGACTCCAGTTTCTCGAACACGGCTTCAATCGGTTGTCCCCGTTCCAGATCCTCGACGACTTGCAGCAGCAGGAATCGCGTGCGGAATCGGGACGATTCCTCCGCGAGCGCGCGCAGGCTGATCGTCAACGGCAGATTCTCCCGGTTCGTTGGCGCCGCATGATCCGGTGGCGAATCGAAATCCTCGTCGGGAATCAACACCGGTTCCGCGGGCGCGTCGCTCGGTTCCATGCGGCGTACGATCCAGCCGCGCAGCGTTAACAGGTGCGCGGCGTCGTCCGGCGTGTCGGCCGTCAAAACTCCGGACACAGTGTCGCCGATGTCGGTCGTCGCCCAGTAACGATAAATTGGCACAGCGAGGTTCCGCGCGACTTCCGGTCGACTCAGGGATTAATGCTCATCAAATCGTTCCAAAACATCTGCAAGGGGAGAAACAAACCCAAGCAATACAGCAAGACGACCCCGCCGCTGACGAAGATCACCAGCAAGACGGGAACGGCCTGCTGGAGCCACCACTGCCAGCCATCGGCTTGGCGGCCGTAGGTCTCGGCGACTTGCCGCAGAACTGCCGGTAAAGCCCGCTGCTTCTCGCCGGCGATCAACATCCAGCGCAAAAACTCCGGCAGCCGATCGGCCGAGTCGATCGCTTGACTCCAAGTCGCTCCTCGCTCCAAGCTTTGCGAAATGTCCTCGGCGGCGAGTTTCAATCGCTCATCCCCCGTCGATTCCGCCGCCAAAGTCACCGCCCGGCCGGCGGGAACTTCGTGTTCGATCAATACGGCGCACAACCTGGCGAACTGCGCTCTCAGTAGATACCGATACATGTGGCCGACACCCGGCATCCACAGCGAACTGCGGATCTGCCCCCAGGCGCCCCCGGACGATTGACGCAGTTGCTGCACGAGGAACAGAATTCCCGCCGCCAAAGGCACTGCGAAGCCCCAATATCGGACCGTCGCGTTCAACTCGGCCAGCAAATCGAACAACCAGCGATGCGGCAGCATCATCGCGTCCCGAGTTTGCAGCCACGTCGGGACGCAGACGATCACAAAGCCCACAAACAACAGATACGCCAGGCTGCAAACCATCAGCGGGTAGATCGCGGCCAGCCAGACGCGGCGTCGCAGATTTTGAACGATCAAACCCAAATCGGCCAATTGCTCCAAGGCCTCCGGCAAGCGGCCCGATTCCAATCCGGCTTGGACGACGGCGGCATAAGCCGGGGAAACCGCCGGCCCTTCTTCCCGCAGGGCGTCAACCAAAGACTGCCCCGACGACAGCCGCCGGGAAACGCGCTCCGCCAGCGCGGCAAAGCGAGAGGGCCAAGTGGCCGTGTGCTGTTTCAGGCCCAATTCCAGCGGAATTCCGGCACGAATGAGCGCTGCCAATTCCTGGTTGAGCGCGATCATGTCGTCCAATCGCGGAGCGGAGGCCGCCATCAGATTGACTCCAGCGGTTGGAAACCCAGGACGCGGCGAATCTCACGGGCGGACGTGACTCCGGTCCGAACGGCATCCACCGCCCGCCGTCCCAGTGCGACCATTTCCCCTTGAATGGCCTGCTCCCGGATTTCGGCCGCATCAGCCCGAGACATGATCGCCTGCCCGACCGGCTTGGCCTGCGGCTTCAGAAATTCCGCCAGGACAAACCTCCCCGCATAACCGCTGCCCGCGCAGTCCGAGCAGCCGATTGCTTTCCGTGAGCGACCGACCGGCAATCCTAACTGCTCTTCCTCAGCGTCGGTCCATTCCGCGCAAGGACAGAGTTGACGAACCAGTCGCTGGCAGAGAATTCCCAATAAGCCCGAGCGGATCAGATACGGTTCGATTCCCATGTCGGTCAACCGACTGATCGCCTCAGCGGCGCTGCCCGCATGGTATGTGGAAATGACCAAATGCCCCGTCAGTCCCGCCTGGAACACGGTTTCCGCAGTCTCGCGATCGCGGATCTCCCCCACCAGCAACACGTCGGGATCTTGTCGCATCAGTGAGCGGAGACCGGCGGCATAGTCGAAGCCTGCCGCTCGATTGACTTGAGATTGCGTCACTCCTTGCAACACCGCCTCGACGGGGTCTTCCAGGCTCAGCAGACTCTTGCCGGCACCCTCCCGCTGGTGGATCTCCCGCAGCGCGGCATAAGCCGTGGTCGTTTTGCCGCTGCCTGCCGGCCCGCAGATCAGCGCCACGCCCGCCGTCTCACGCAGCATGTCGGAAACGGTTCGCTGAATGTCTCCGGGCAGGCCCAGATCGTTGATCCAGCGGAAGCGTTTCGAACCCACGAACAGCCGAACGACGCCCCGTTCGCCGTAAATCGTGGGAAAGGTGCTGAACCGCATTTCCACCTGTCCGTCACGCCAGCGCAGTCGACCTTCTTGCGGGAGTTCCGATTGATAGGAAAGGAGTTCCGACAAGACTTTCAGTCGGGCAACGACGTTGGCCGCGAGTGATTTCGGCAGCGTCGTGACATCCGAGAGGACCCCGTCCAATCGCCAACGCACGATCAAGCGGTTTTCATCGGGAGTGAGATGGAGATCGCTGGCCTGAACCTCGACGGCCGCGCTCAGCAGCGCATCGACCCATTCGGAAACAAACTTCGGATGAGCCCGCTTGGCAGGATCTTCGCCGATGAACAGACGGGGCCAGCGCGTGGCGGCGTCCGGCGACTTTGCCGTCAGCCCCGCGATGGGATCAGTGTGATCGAGCAGACGATTCATAAATACTTCTCAGTTCTGTCGCGCACCGCGGGATTGGCAGCGAGAGCCCGGTCGTTTCACGTCGCCACCGCCGTTACCGGAAAAATCGGCACGACCGGACGGCACCTGGGAGCCGACCAGGATTCGAAATCGGCAAGTCGGTCAGTATTTGGCGGAACAATCGGTTCGACCCTGACGTGCGAGGTGTTTGTCTGAAATTATTCCCGGAGAATGCAAGGAAGACGACTTTTCAGTGCGGGAGTTGCCGTCGGGTAATCACCCCGACGATTTCCGAGATTTTTCCGCGCCCCCGTGCGAATTATGCACAGCCCCCGGGACTTTTGCTATGATTTTAGCTGGAGTTGTCGGCAAGTCGGAGGCGGCGGCCGATCCCGTCTGGCGGTCGTTCCGGCCGTTTTTCCGTCGAGATTACATCAGCGTCGTTTAAGATGTTTGAGGTGTTTACCGGTTGAAGGTCAGTAGGCGTCATGTCGATTTCCATTGTTGCGTGCCCCCGTTGCGCCACTCTGTTGCTGCACGACACGGCTCAGTGCCATCGCTGTAAACACGTCATTCGCCCAGAGCGGGCCGAGGACTTGCGCGAATCGGTCCTCGCTTCGGATGATGCGGTTCAAAAAGACCTGGAAACCTGCAAGCAATGCGGCGAAACCTATCGCACGGGATTGGTCCGGTGCTGGAGTTGCGGGGCGTTCACCCGCCCGGAGATCGAGGCGGCCTATTACCGGTTGTTGCGGGGTCATGCCCAAAGTCTGGCCACGGCCGGACAGCGGACCGAACTTCAAGAAATTACCGAGGAAGAGGCGCGGCAGAGTTTCGCGGCGGAGGATGCGCTGTCCGCAGTGTCCTCCTCTGATTTTCTGGGCCAGGACGTCTCCGCCGTCGACCAGGATTTTGAACTGTCCGATGATTTTTTGATGCGGGACGATGTTGGAATTCCGCCGCTGCTGCCCGCGGGGTTCGGCGACAATGACGAGGATTTTGAGTTGGACGGACCTAGCTTCTCGGATATCCCTCCGTTGGCCGAGATCCCTCCGATTCAGCTGACGCCTCCGCTGGACATCCCGGTGATTGCCCCGCCGCTCCCGAGTGAAACCGCCGAATCAACGGGGGAAACGTTTTCTTTGGCCCCACCGATGCCTCCCGTGATCGCCGAGGACGCTCCGGTAGCACCGCCCGAACCTCCGCCCGCGCCGGATGAGACGGATTCGTTGCTCAGCATTGCTCGGCAGGAGGAAAGCGAAGTCGTGCGTGCCCGTCGCGTGAAGAAAACGAAGCGTTCCGACGACGGCGACGGGTTCATCGTCTTTTGCCCCATGGGATGTAAAATTCGGGTCCAGGAGCGTCATCGCGGAAAAATGGGCCGATGTCCCAAATGCCAGACGATGTTTCTGGTGCCGATGGCAAAACAGAAGTCGCTGGAAGGGTCATTGCCGGCCGCCGCCGCGGAAGCCGCGCCCGCGGCGCCCGTCGAACCCGACGTCCGCATGCCGCTGACCTGGATCTTGGACGTCCATCTCCATCGCGTGATCCCCCAAAAATTGCGGATCAAGGCCGACAGTCTGCTGAACGACTTCCAGGAGGTCGATCTGGGCGTCTCGCCGGAGCGATTGCTGCTGGTCGGACTGGCCGGCCCAGGCGGGCTGTTCGGCGGCAAGAATGAGAAGAAAGAGTCGGGTCCGAGCAGCCGTGATCGTTTATCTGAGCGCGAACGACGGCCCGGAAAAACTCCCCGAAGTTATCAGCAGGTGTTACCCGTCGAAATGCTGGGCCAAATCACCATGATTCAGCCTGCTCCGCCGGGGTCTGAGTCGTTCTTCGGCGATGTGCCGATCTTCGGCGCCGGACGAATCGCCGTGCGATTGCCAAAAATCGACGACAAGCACACGGCTTTTCTGTCGTTCTCGCTCTCGCAGTTTCGCGAGTTTTCGAAAGCTCTCGAAAAGACATTCGGTGTCGAACGATTTGGCGCGAATTGCCCGCTGCCCTATGAAGACAGCTATTCGACGGCCGCGTGTTATGTTTCCAATGCTCCCGTGTATGAATTGCAGCAGTTGGAATATTATCAGAAGGATCCGGCGTTCAAGCTGGAGGCGAGCGGCTACCGCTGCAAAACCTGCGGCGCCGTAATTTCCGAGTCGACGCGCCTGGCCCAGAAGTTGGGAGGGGCCAACGGCAAAGGGGTCGCCAAGGCCAAGTGCCCGAAATGCCAAAAACCGCTGGGAAATCAGCCGCTGCAAAAATTGGCAGGGCATACCGCTGCGGTGGCCACGCCTGAAGCTTTGGCCCCTTTCCCCGACATCACGGCGCCCGCCGCTTCGGCATAAGTCACGATCAGCAGCGGGAGCATCTCCGAACCAGATCGCCGGAGTTTGTCTCAGATCTGGGAACGTCGTGAGGCGGGTTTCGCCGGAAGCGGCGTATCTCGGCGGGAAAAGTCTCAAATCGGTCTTGCATCGGAATTCATGGTAGCGATAAGGTTTGTCGCTTGCAGGAGTCGGTTGGGCTGCTATAGTGAGCGGTTTGCGGCCGGTATGTATCCATCGCTAGCGTAGCTCAACGGCAGAGCTCCGGTTTTGTAAACCGGAGGTTGTGGGTTCGAATCCCACCGCTAGCTCCAGTCCAGAGTCAAGAATCATAGGGGCGAGAGTCAGGGGCCGGAAGGAAAGAACGCGAGTGGACTGACCGGCTCTTGACTCTTGGCTCTCGTCTCTTGACGCATTCGGTGGGATTCCCGAGCGGCCAAAGGGGCCAGACTGTAAATCTGGCGGCTTATGCCTTCACAGGTTCGAATCCTGTTCCCACCAGTCGATGAAATGTCAGATGTCAAAATCCCAACGCTTCAAGCTGACGGAGTGATTTTTGTTTGGCATTTGGATTTGGTCATTCGGAGTTTTGACGATGCGGGCGTAGCTCAATGGTAGAGCTCCAGCCTTCCAAGCTGGTGGTGAGGGTTCGATTCCCTTCGCCCGCTTTAAAAAGAGGTCAACTGTCAAGGGGCGAGCGTCAAGGGTCGGTGAAACTTGGAGAGAGTTTTTTCACCGGCTGCCGGCTCTTGCCTTTCGGCGCTTGACCGATCGGGTGTCCGTCGAGTTGAAATTCGGCGGAAGGGCGAATACCTTACCGTCTTCCGGCGAGCGAGGGTGGCAGAGCCTGTCCCGTCCATTGGAGTCGTGCTGCTGTAGCTCAGTCGGTAGAGTGCGTCCTTGGTAAGGACGAGGTCGTGGGTTCGAATCCCACCAGCAGCTGTTGTTTCTGATTTTGTCAAAATTGAAAGTTTAGTGTATGATCTCCGGTTTGTGTGGACCGGAGTTGACGTCAACGAGGCGGAATGCGATGAGTCGCTTCAACAGTATTCACGCTCAGTAATCAGTCAGAAGAGGCTTAGGAGCAACAATGGCGAAGGAAGTCTTTCAGCGGACGAAACCGCACGTAAACGTCGGCACGATCGGCCATATCGATCACGGCAAGACCACTCTCACGGCGTCCATTTTGGCAGTGCAGACCGTCAAGGGTCTGGCCAAGATGAAGAGCTATGCCGATATCGCCAAGGGCGGAACTGTCCGCGACGAAACCAAGACCGTCACCATTGCTGTTTCGCACGTCGAGTATGAATCGGCCACCCGGCACTACGCCCACATCGACTGTCCGGGTCACGCGGATTATATCAAGAACATGATCACCGGGGCCGCCCAGATGGACGGCGCGATCCTGGTGGTGTCCGCGGCCGACGGCCCGATGCCGCAAACCCGCGAGCACATCCTGCTGGCTCGCCAGGTGAATGTGCCGGCACTGGTGGTGTTTCTCAACAAGTGCGACTTGGTCGACGATGAAGAGTTGCTCGAACTGGTCGAGATGGAAATTCGCGACCTGCTCACGAAGTACGATTTCCCCGGAGACACCGTCACCATCATTCGCGGCAACGCCAAGGGGGCGCTGGACAACCCCGGCGATCCGAAGTTCAACAAGTGCATCGGCGACCTGATGGACGCGTTGGACAAGGACGTGCCGGAGCCGCAGCGTGAGCGCGACAAGCCGTTCCTGATGGCCATCGAAGACGTCTTCTCGATTTCCGGCCGCGGCACCGTGGTTACCGGGCGTATCGAGCAGGGCGTCTGCAAGGTTAACGACAAGGTACAGATCATCGGGCTGGCCCCGACGCAGGATACGGTTGCCACCGGCGTGGAAATGTTCAACAAACTGTTGGACGAAGGTCAGGCCGGCGACAATGTCGGGATTCTGCTGCGCGGGATCGATAAGGAAGGCGTGACGCGCGGGCAGGTGCTCGCCAAGCCGGGCTCGATCAATCCGCACACCAAGTTCGAGTGCAACGTGTACGTGCTGAGCAAGGAAGAGGGGGGTCGGCATACCCCGTTCTTCTCCGGCTACAAGCCGCAGTTCTACTTCCGTACCACCGACGTGACCGGCGACTCGAAGTTGCTAGACGGCGCGGAAATGTGCATGCCGGGCGACAATGTCCGGCTGGAAGTGACGCTCGGCAAGCCGATCGCCATGCAGGACAATGTTCGGTTCGCCATCCGCGAAGGCGGGAAGACGGTCGGATCCGGCGTGGTGACGAAGATTCTGGAATAGTGTTGGTGAGTTTGATTCTGAAACATTCGCCCCTGCCCTCAGTGAGAGGGCGGGGGTGTTTTGGCTTGAGTGGAGCGAGCGATGGCCCGGGAATATGTCTGGTTGGAATGTACGGAAACGAATCTCAGGAACTATCGGGTCAGTAAAGAAACCCGTGGAACCGAGCGGTTGGAATTAAAGAAGTACAACAAGAAGCTTCGTAAGCATACGGTGCATAAGGAATCACGTAAGAAATAGCGGCCGAATGACGTCCAGCGGAGAGGAAAAATGGCGGGCGGAGGCTGCTCCGGTTCGACGTTGTTTTCCTTAGGTGCTGGGATTTCGAGAGTCGTCGTTTCCCACTGACGGGTGTAGCTCAATTGGCAGAGCAGCGGATTCCAAATCCGCAGGTTGGGGGTTCAAGTCCCTCCGCCCGTGTTGAGTTCGGGTTGGCCAGGCGACACGGACGTATCACTGCAGCCCGGAAGTCGTTTTTCCCGCGAGAGACCCATGTCCAAAACTGATCGCGAGTCATCGTACCTGACCGCACTGACGCAATTCGGATTGTACAAGCGGAATCAGGGTCGCCTGGTGCGTCAACTGACGGCTGGCGCCGCCCTGGTGGCGGTGCTGCTGGCAGCCTGGGCGATGTCGATCCATTTGCTGGGTGGCGCCGAACCCGCCGTGCAGTACGGTGTGCCCGCGGCATTCGCCTTGCTGGGCGGCTGGGCCGTCTATCGTCTGGTGAACTTTCCGAAGTTCGCGGACTTTTTGATTGATGTCGAAGGGGAGATGACGAAGGTTTCGTGGGCGAGCGCGGACGAGATTAAACGGGCGACTGCCGTCGTGCTGGTGACGATGGTCACTCTGAGCGTCGTATTGTTTCTGTATGATTTTCTGTGGCTGCGGATCTTGCGACTGATCGGCATCCTGCAGTTTTGAGGTTTTGGCAATTCTTCCACGGTGTCCTTGCAATTCGGCGCGAGCGACGGCATGATGGCCCGTTCCCGATGTGAGGCCCGTCCCTTGGGTGCAGTTGTTCACCTCGTCCGGCTGTTCCGGTTCGAGCTTCGCGCAAGAAAGACGTGCCATGGGTGAGGATCAAGCAGGCGTTGACGTTTCACCGCAAACGGGTGGCAAGCGCTGGTATGTCCTGAAGGTGCAGAGCAATCGCGAGCGGACGATTCGCGATTCGTTGTTGCGGCGAATCCGTCAGGAAGGGCTGGAAGAGCATTTCGGCGAGATTTATATCCCGACCGAAAAGGTGGTCGAAACCAAGGGTGGGAAGAAGCGGGTCACAGAGCAGAAGCTTTATCCCGGCTATCTGATGGTTCAGATGGAGTTGAATGACGAGACCTGGTATCTCGTGCGGACGACAGGCGGGGTGGGCGATTTTACCGGCGCGGCGGGCAAGCCGATTCCGATGGACGATCATGAGATTCAGCGCATGCTGGGTCAGGCGGAGAAGGCCAGCAAGTCTGATGAGCAGACTCGTGTTAAGATCGGTTTCGAGGTCGGCAATACGGTAAAGATTAAAGAGGGAGCGTTCGAGAGTTTCGAGGGAACCGTCGAGTCGATCGACGAGGCGACTGGCAAGGTGACGGTGTTGATTCAGATTTTTGGCCGTCCCACGCCTGTTGATTTGGAGCATTGGCAGGCAGAGCGGTTATAGCTCGCGAGTTGTTCGTCACTATCTTCAGTTTGAATATTAACGGTCATGGCGAAAAAAGAAGCGAAGATCAAGGCGCAGGTGAAGGTTCAGATTCCCGGGGGCAAGGCGACGCCGGCCCCGCCGGTGGGGACGGCGCTTGGTCCGCATGGGATTAATCTCGGGCAGTTCGTCTCGCAGTTTAATGACAAGACGCGGGATCTGAACGGGATGGTGGTTCCGGTTGTGATCACGATTTTCGAGGATCGCAGCTTCAGCTTTGTGCTGAAAAGTCCGCCGGCGTCGGTGCTGCTCAAGCAGGCGGCCCAGTTGGCCAAGGGGGCGCACAACGCCAAGACGGAAAAAGTCGGTCGCGTCACCCGGGCGCAGTTGAAAGAGATCGCCAAGACCAAGATGGAGGATCTCAACGCTGTGGATATGGAAGCGGCCGCGAGAATTATTGCCGGTACCGCACGCAGCATGGGCATTGAAGTGGTCGACTGACCGGTGTGCGGCGCGGGGTTAAAAGATTTTGTTTGTCGGGTGAG
>JAXMBR010000068.1:0-9727 GCA_046349715.1 Planctomycetaceae bacterium
CGCCCTGGCCATCCAGTTCAATCGCGACGGCGGCCGCAATTCCCGCGTTGGATTCCGCGACATTGTATTGATCCGCAACTTGCCATTGTTTGGGCGGCTGGAAGGTGAGCAGCCGGGTGAAATTCTCCTGCGAAACCAGCAAGCCCGTCTGATCTTTGGTCTGCCACAGCGACATGGCAGACGAACTGACGGCGGGAAGTCCCTGGCTGCCTGCCGTGATGACTTCCGTCAAAGTGCCATTTCCGGCATCGGAAAGAAACGTCTGCGGCGGCTTGGATGTTCCCTGAAAAATCACAAAATCGGCGCGACCGTCGCGATTCAAATCCACCTGGCGCAATCGTTCCGGCGTGCCTTTGAGGGTAAACGCGGCAGTCCCGTCTTTTCCCAGCGTGATCGGCGTCCAGTTTCCGTCGCGCTGCCCGCGCAGCGCTTGCAGTTGGTATTCGGTCTCCTTTCCTTTCTTCACTTTGGAAAGCACCGCCAGTTCGGGTCCGCCATCGCCGTCGACGTCCGCCACTTCCAACGCCGCTACGTCGGCCTCCAACGAGAGCGCCGTGGGAAACGTCATGCGGCCTCCGTCATAACGGCTGACACCGACGATTTTTTCCTTGCCGCTATGCACGATCAGTTCGACGCGCCCGTCGCGATCGAAATCGGCAGCGTGCAATTCATCGATGTCGGACAGGGCGGGAAACGGCGTTCCCAGATCAAGTCCGCGCTGCGGGAACTGGCGAAACATCAGCAAACGGGAGGCCGCGGGATCGCTGACGATCAAATCGGTCAACTGATCGCCGTTAAAATCCGCGAGCGCCCAGTCGCGGTCCTTGCCTGCTCCCTGCTTTCCGAAACCGTAAGCGATGAGCCGCTCCGGCAACTCGCCTGGCTTGACGGGCTGCATGCGGACCTGAAACATTTTCAGACGTCCGGTGCGCGAATCGATGGTGAGAATTTCGAACCCGGGCTTGCCGTCCACGTCGCGGAGCGTGACGGCCCGCGGACGTTCGAGATCGAACACGTACTCCGGTCCCAGCAAGCCGTCGGCCGATTGCAGCCGGCAACAGAGCACGCGGCTGAGCCCGTCGCCAGCCAAATAGCACAGGTCATGGCGTTGATCGCCGTCGAGATCGGCGACTTGAACCAGCCCCAGCTTATCGGACGTGTTGAGGAGCTTCGCCCCCGAGGTCAACGTCCCCTTCTCCTTTTGATAGAGGATCGTCGTTTCATGTTTGCCGAGAATGACGAGGTCATCCAGACCGTTATGGTCAAGATCGCCTGCGGCGAGACACCACGGGGCGGCGGCGACATCCGGGATCCGCTGCTGTGTCTTGTCTTTCCATTCACCTTGCTCGGGTTGAAACCGAATGATGAGCTTGTCGGGCGCGCCAAAATGAGCGATATCGGTCCGGCTGTCGCCGTTGAAATCGCCCAGGGTCAAGGCGAACAACTCCTGGTCGACGGGGAGTTTCTGCTGCTGGAAGCGCCAGGAGTCGGTGATGTCGTTTGCCTTGCTGATCTTGGATTCGGCCGGAGGCGTTTTGCGTTGAATCCACAGGTCGATCCGATGATGGCTGTTGTCGCCGATCACCAGGTCGGTCAGGCCGTCGTGATTGACATCGCCGGCGAGGAGATTGCCCGAGCGCTCCGTGACCTTGTAAACCTCCAGTTCACGGAAACCATAGAAATCAGCGAGGGACGGTTGTTCTTCCGCGGAGAGCGGCCGCATGGCCGCCAGGACCAGGCAGACTGGAAGCAAAGACTTCATCGTAAGAGAATTCCTATCCTTGATCGGCAACGTGAGGGAGACTTCCAACGCGAAGCGCGTCTACGGTCATTCATGGTCAGCGTTCGACGCGTTTTCATGATTGTCGTCGGACTCGGGCGCTGGCGCGCGGCTGGATTCCTTCGCAGGGCCCTTGTTTCCCTTGCTGCTCACCACGGTGAGAATGTCCTTCAGGTCGGCCGGCAGGTGTCGCTGGTTTTCATAAACGATCATCACCTTCTTCGACAACACTTCCTGGGCCACCACTTTGCCGGTCCCTTGTTTCGTGACGACGACGGCGCCGACGGGCGGCAATTCGCGGCGATATTCCTCATAGGTATCGTATTCATAACGCAGGCAGCATTTTAGCCGGCCGCAGCGTCCGGAGATTTTGTTCGGATCCAGCGTCGCTTTTTGCAGCTTGGCCATTTTCATCGAAACGGGAGGCATCTCGCGCAAATGCGTATTGCAGCAGACCGGCTGTCCGCAGTCTCCGTAGTCCGCCAGCAGTTTGGCTTCATCCCGCACGCCGATCTGTCGCATTTCGATGCGGATCTTGTGCCGAGAGGCGAGCGCCTTGACCAGTTCGCGAAAGTCGACGCGCTGTTCAGAGACGTAATAGAAGACCACACGCTCGCCGCCGAACAAATGCTCGACATCAACCAGCTGCATCTGGAGTTTGCGCTCGGCGATCAGGTCCCGGCAGCTGAGGAACTCGCCCCGTTCCATTTCCCGCACGCGATCCCATTGCCGCTCGTCGTCGGGAGTCGGGATGCGCACGACGCGGCCATGTTCGTCAGCAGCACCCAGATACTGGCGGGTCGCTTCCGTGGCGGTGCACAGCACGGTCGCCCATTCATGCCCGCGATCGCTGCGCACGATCACCGGAGAGCTGCGGGCCAACGGGGGCAGACCGCGGGCCGTGAATTCGCCCAAGATCCTCGTGGCTCCATAGCGAACGACATACGAGAATTCTGAAACGGGAACATCCATGGCGAGCGAGCTTCCCGACGAGTGTCCGACGACGATCTGATTCGGCAGAGCGACGCCCACTATACTCGATGAAGGTCGCCTGTCGCCAACCCGAGACCAGGTTCTCAGCCTGCCGCGAGGCGAAACCCGATGGACGGCGAAATTCGGGCCTTACTGTTTTCGCGGCGTCGGCGACTGCGCGGCCGGATTCGGCACAAAGCGGAGCGACTCGATCAGTTCGCGATCGCGATCGGCCAGTGCATCCAGTAGCGAGGAATCCAGGCTGAATTGCAACGAGGCCTGCCGACCGGAGGGATCGGCGACGAGATAATAAATCCAGGTCATCGCCCGCTCTTTCACGGCGCCGGTGGCGATCACTTGCAGCACGTACCGACCGTCCTTGGCCGGCAGGACGCGCGTCGTCGTGATGGCCTTCAGGTTTTCCCCCAAGGCCCCGCGAATATCGGTCAAAAACTCTTCTTCCGACGTGTGCGAGCCCGCCGCGACGTTCGGAATCGCCGCGAGATTGCATTGGGCGATCAAAGCTCCTTGATCGAGCAGCCGGAAGATCACGACCTTGTCAGTCTGGTGGAACATGTGCCACGAGCGACTGTGCAACAGCGAGAGGTTCCAAGGGGAATCGAAACGCAAGAATTTTGCGGCGGCCTCGGGTTCGGACGTGGCGAGATCAATGGTTTTCTTGTCTCCCAGTCGACCCGGGTCAACCGCCGGTTTTCGCAACAGGCGTACGTTGGCGGTGACGTCGAGTCCTGGGCTGACGGCGCCGATGGAGCGCTGTTCCGTCTGCGTGATATCCGCCGCGGTGATGGATTTGGTGTCCAAGTCGTAATCGACTGTTCCCTTCAGCGAGACCTTGGTCGGCGCGCCGACGGTCGCTCCTTCCACCGATCCGGCAAACCGCACTACGGCGATTTTCTGCTTGACGGATTCCAGTTCACACGACAATTCGCTTTTGGTCGCCGCCTCGATCCCGGCGAGCAACTGGGCGACCCACGCGGCGGGCTTCCAGGACTCACCGATGGCGACCGCCTTGCCCGGCAACAGTTGCGGCAACGCCAGCGTGTCGCAAGGGGAACGCAGCAGGTCGAGTTCGTTGTTGGTCAGCGGGCCGGTCAGGCTGAACAACTCAATCCCTTCGATCCGGCCTTGAGCGACCATTAATTTGAGCGGTTCGGGGAGCTTCAGGTGCGTTTTTTCGTCTTTGACTTCGATGTCGGCCTCGGTGACGGCATACTCCCGCGCGGCGCGTAATCCTTCGGCGTCTTGCCCGACGCCCACCAGCCGGCGTTCACGATAGGACAGCGCGGCGGAGACGTTGAGCGGCAACGGCGTGACTTTGGCGTCGCCGACGCCGACCTGCAACTTGCCGTTCACTGTCACCCGCAATCCGACGCCGAAGACGCGCACGTCGTCCGCAGGTTCCTCCAAGTGGAATTTGAGGTCGTCGGCTTGCAGAGCGGACCAACCGAGCCAGACGGCAAATATCACGAATAAACGGGGTCCAGACTGCATTTGAACGCCTCCTTGCGCCTCATCACCTCGTCGACGATTTCCTCAACCGTGCGCCATCGACCGAACGCGGTGCTATTTCACGTACGTTTCGCGTTCCGCCATGGCCTGCGCCGTCGCCATCAACCCGTCGACGTCCAATCCTAAGTCCGCCAGCAACTCGTCTCGCTCGCCGTGTTCGACAAATCGGTCGGGAACGCCCAGGCATTTGATGCGGTCAGTCGACAGGCCGGCGGCGTTGACGCATTCCAGCACCGCGGACCCGAAGCCGCCGCACAGCGAGCTTTCCTCGACCGTGATCAGAAATCCCGATTCTTCCACGGCGCGCAGGATCGTGTCTCGATCCAACGGTTTGACAAAGCGGGCGTTGATGACCCCCACGTCGAGGCCGTCCTGCCGCAATCGTTCCGCGGCTTTGACGCAATGAGTGAACAGTGTGCCGAACGCCACAAACATGCCGTCAGTTCCCCAGCGTAAAACTTCGGCCTTGCCGAGTTCGACAGGAGTTTCCGCCCGATCGACGGCTTCGACGTTCGCCTTGGGATATCGCAATGAGACGGGGCCGTCATGATGCAGCGCGAATTGCAACAGCGGCACGACGTCATGCTCGTCCCCGGGAGCGGTGACCACCATGTTGGGGAAGACACGCATGTACGTGTTGTCGAACACGCCGTGATGCGTCGGTCCATCCGGGCCGGTGAGTCCGCCGCGGTCGAGGCAGAAGGTAACGGGCAGATTTTGCAGGGCCACTTCCTGAAAGATGTGGTCAAAGCTGCGTTGCAGGAACGTGCTGTAGATGTCGACGATCGGCCGCATGCCCGATTTCGCCATTCCGCCCGCGAAGGCGACGGTGTGCGCTTCGCAGATGCCGGTGTCGAAAAAGCGGTCCGGGAAATCGGAGCGAACTTTGGCCAGCTTGTTTCCTTCGCACATGGCGGCCGTCAATACGCACACGCGCGGGTCGCTTTGCATTGCCTCGTAGATTGCGTCGCTGACGGAGTTGGTATAGGCCTTGGCGGAGCCTTTCTTCACAGCAGCCACCCCGTTCGTACCGCTGCGTTCAATCGGCGGCGGGGTGTGAAATAACACCGGATCGACGCAGGCGGGTTCGAAGCCGTGTCCTTTCTGAGTGATGACGTGCAGCAGCACCGGGCCGCTCATCTGCTTGACGAGCTCCAGGTATCGCCGCAAACCCAGCAGATCATGCCCGTCGACGGGGCCGATATAACGGAAACCCATTTCCTCGAACAGCATGCCGCCGTGCAAAAATCCTTTGACGGCGTCTTTCAGCTGGGACAGCGTATGCTGGGCGCTTTCGCCGACGAGTGGCACTTTGTTGAGCAGCCAGGAAACATCCCGCTTGAGTCCGTCGTAAAAGGGAGCAACGCGGGCTTTGTCGAGATATTGCGCCAGCCCGCCGACGCGCGGACAGATCCCCATTTTGTTGTCGTTGAGAATGACCAGCACGTCTTTCTTCAATTCCGCCGCATTGTTCATTGCTTCAAACACCACGCCGGAAGGGAGTGCACCGTCGCCGATCACGGCCACGGCCTTTCGGCCATCCTGATGCAACAGGTCGTCGGCGGTTTTGAGACCCAGCACGGTCGATACGCTGGCGCCGGCGTGTCCCGTCATGAACAGGTCGTATTCGCTTTCCTGGGGGTTGGGGTAGCCCATCAGCCCACCTTTGGTGCGGATGCTCGAAAACTCCGCGAAACGGCCGGTGATCAATTTGTGCGGATAAATCTGATGGCCGGTATCCCAGATCAATCGGTCTTTGGAGAAATCGAACACCTGGTGCAGCGCCAGGCACAGCTCGACGACTCCCAGGTTGCTGGCGAAATGGGCGCTGCGAACGGTGACCAGGTTGCACAGCGTTTCGCGGATTTCGTCCGCCAGTTGCAGCAGTTGCTGATCGGACAACGTCGCCAAATCTTTCGGCGAACCGATCCGGGGCAGAATCACGTAGTCCATCACCGATCCCTTTCACAAACATAACGTGCCAGCGCCTTAAGCAATCGCGCCCGCTCGCCGAAGGGCTCGAGCACTCCGCAAGCGTCATCAATCAGCCGCTGCGCGCGACGTCGGCTTTCCTCGAGGCCCAAGAGCGCCGGATAGGTCAATTTCCCGTGTTCACTGTCTTTACCGGCGGTTTTTCCCATCGCTTCCGAATCGCCGGCGACATCTAATACGTCATCCGTAATTTGGAACGCCAACCCAACCGCTGTTCCGTAGAATTCCAGGTGTTTTCGAGCATCGGCCGTGGCGCCGGCGATCCGCGCTCCCAGACTGAGCCCGCAACACAGCAGCCGGCCGGTTTTGCGGCGATGAATCGCTTCCAACTGGTCCAGATTCACGATTCCCTGATGTTCCGCTTCCAGATCGGCCACCTGGCCGGCCACCATTCCGCACCAACCGGCGGCAGCGGCCAGATCGGCGCAACAGTCCGCGGCCACGCTCTTCGGGGCCACGTCTTGAGCCATGATTTCAAACGCACGCGTCAACAGGCCATCACCGGCGAGAATGGCCAGCGCTTCTCCATAAACCACATGATTTGTCGGGCGCCCGCGGCGAAGGACGTCGTCGTCCATGGCTGGCAAATCATCATGAATCAGCGAGTAGGTATGCACCATTTCCAGAGCGCACGCCGCCGGCAACGCCGATTCCGCGGTCCCGCCGCACGCTTCACAGGCCAGCAGCACGAGGAGCGGCCGCAGTCGTTTTCCGCCCGCGAGCAAACTGTAGGCCATCGCTTCCCGAAGCCGGTCGGGGCAATCTTTCGTGGCGATCACATAGTGCGCCAAGCGTTCTTCAATCCGCTGACGGAGCGGTTCCACTTCGGTATCGAAGGAGACGTCGTCGGCTGCCATGACGAAAAGTTCGCATCCTTGCTGAAAAAATATCGAATGCGTGCTGCATTCGTGTGACCGTCCGAATTGAACTGAATTTATGGTAACGTCGCCCTGGAAGGAAGAAAATACCGAGATCAGGGAAAATACGGGGTTCAGGACGATCTCCCCCTGCTCTCGTGGCTATCCTCTACAGTTTCTCAGGTTATGGCGTTTTTCTGCGCTGTCCGCAACATTGACGGACCGTCGATCGACGATGACTCTGCGGGAAGTATCAATTCTGACGATTTTGAGACAAAGTTTCGAATCAGCCGCCTGGCGGTTCATGAGCTACAGTTACTTTGAGTGTTGCGATTCCGCCACATATGTCTGTTAATAAACTTCAAACGCTAGCGGCAAAATGCTTGTTCCGGAAACTTTCGCGAGCGCGCCGAGTCCGATGCTGCTGTCGTGCGGCGTCGCCTTAGCGTTGCTTTGCGCCGCGACAGGTGGCTTCGTCGCCGGCGTGTTGTGTGCGCCCTGGCTGCAAGAATGGGCGGTGCGGCGCGCCTCGAAGCAGATCCAACGCATGTTCGAACTGGTTGTCACCGAGGTCGAACGTGCTCAGAAAATGTGCGCGGAACTGGCGACCGCCCCGGGGTCGCTCTCTCCTGTTCAATGGACTCGATTCGATCGTCTTCAGAAAGAGTTCCGCGAATCATTCGGAAAAATTGCCAAATCGTGCGGCATGGACGCGGCGGCGACGGGAGAAGATCCCGCCGCAACCGGTCCCAAAACATTTGCCATCACCTGGCAGAAGGAAACAGCGGACGCGTTGACCAGTCTGCCCGACCTGAAATCGTTTGAGCAAAATCTGGCCAACATGTTGTTTCAAGGCAAGGAATGCGACCAGGAATCTGGACTGCTGCTGGTGAAGATGGACAAAGCCGATGCGCTGCGTCGTCGATTAGGCGCGCCGTCCGTTGAAAAACTGCTGGGTCGATTGATCTCGGTCGTTGTACGATCCGCCCGCGACCAGGACCTGGTCTGTCGGGTCAGTGACGACACGCTAGCGCTGCTGTGTCCCGCCATGGCCCCGCTGGCGGGGATGAAAGTCGCCGAGAAAATTCGCGAATCGGTGCGGAATTATCACTTTCGCGTCGATGACAACGGGCCGGAAGTGCTGGTCACCGCCAGCTTCGGCTACGCGAATTGCGAACCCGGCGACTCGGCCGAACTGGTGCGTGACCGCGCCCAGGACGGCCTGGCCCGCTCCCAATCGCTGGGTCGCAATCAATTGCACATCCACGACGGCCAACACCGGGCGCTCTGCCGGTCGTGATCAGTGCTTGCCCATTATACCGCATTTCTAATGCGACCCGGGACTCAGGCGCCATTTCCTGGCAGTTTTTCTTGCTTAAAAGGGGCAAATTCAGGTTTCAAACAATTTCGCGTGTAACACTATTAGACAGCCTCGTCTAAATCGGTGTGTTTGTGGTAGCCTTCTGCGGGGATTTTCCCATGGAGCAAGGAGGCTCACGGATGGCACAGTCGACTCCGAATCAGTATCCGGTGTTTCTGTCGGAAGAACAACGTCAGCGGTTGCAGGACCTGTGTCGGAACGGTCGCGCGCCGGCGAAGAAGATTCGACACGCGCAGGTGTTGTTGTTGAGTGATCGAGACCGAGTGGGCGGGCACAAGACCGGCGGCGAGATTGCGGAACTCCTGGGAATGCATCTCAACACAGTGGCCCGCATCCGTCGCCGCTTTGTGCTCGAAGGGGAAGTTCCGGCGCTGGATCGCAAGCCGCGGGAGACACCGCCCACGCCGGCGATCATTGACGGACACGTCGAAGCGCAGCTGGTGGCGATCTGTTGCAGCGATCCGCCGGAAGGCCGCACCTGCTGGACGATGCAACTGCTGGCCGACACGTTGATGGAACGTCGGATTGTGACACAGGTCTCGGCCGAGACGGTCCGCCGCGTTTTAAAAAAACGAACTGCAGCCCTGGCGTAAGGACTGCTGGTGCATTCCCGAGCGGGACCGGGCGCGCTTCGTCTGCCAGATGGAAGAAGTGTTGGATGTCTACACCGCCGAGCACACCGACGACGAACCGCTGATCTGCATGGATGAAGCCAGCAAACAGCTGTTGCGGGACGAAGTTCACTCCTTGCCGCCCCAACCGGGGCAACCACGGCGCGAGGATTATCACTACGAACGTCGGGGAACCCAGGCGATCTTTCTCTTCTTCAACCCGCTGGCAGGTCAACGACGGGTCAGTTGCCGCGACAGTCGCACCCGGGTGGACTGGGCCGAGGAGATCCGTCGCCTGCTCGATGAAGATTATCCGCAGGCGCGGAAAGTGAAACTCGTCTGCGACAACCTGAACACGCACGGCAAAGCCTCGCTCTACGAGGCCTTTCCGGCGGCCGAAGCCCATCGACTGGCCCGCCGTCTGGAGATCATCCACACGCCACGCAACGGCAGCTGGCTCAACGTGGCCGAGATCGAACTGTCGGTCCTCAGCCGACAATGCCTGGACCGACGGATCGGCACTCCCGCAGAATTAAGCCGCGAGATCGCCGCGTGGCAACACCAGCGAAACGCCCACCACTGCAAAGTCCACTGGCGATTCACC
>JAXMBR010000069.1:0-9300 GCA_046349715.1 Planctomycetaceae bacterium
AATTCAGCGCCCCGATCAAGAAGCAGGCGCCGAATCGCCGGTTGCAACTGACCCTGCCGGAGTCGACCGTGAGCTTGTTGGAACTGACGACCCGATTTCACGACATCAAGCTGACGAAGGAGATCGAAGGGACCAGCGTACAGATCGCCGCGGAGCCAGGCGCACCGGCGCGGATTGAAGCGTTTGGGCTCGGCACGCGACTCGACTTGAACTGGCAGCCGGTTGAGACGGAAGTGACGGCCGCGCCGCTGATCGAGGCGGAAACTCGAATTCTGGTTCAGGCGGAAGAAGACAAGCTGCGATTGGACGCCAGCCAACGATTACATGTGGCGCAGGGGGCGCTGACCGAAGCGACCATTCGATTGCCAGCGAACACCGAATCGTTCAGCGTGGACGGCCGCGACTATCGCGATCACCGGGTCGACCCGAACGATCCGACGAAGGTGACGGTCCAACTGACGAGCCAAGACGGCAACTATTTTCAACTGACCTGGTCGGTCCTGTTGTCTTCCGATGAATCACGGCGATTTGCCCTGGAGGGATTTCAGGTCGAGCAGGCCCGTCGCCAGCGGGGTTGGATCGGACTGGTGCAATCGGAAAGTCAGCGGATGCGGGTGACGCAAGCCAATCAGCCTCACCTGGTGCAGATCGACGCGCGAGAACTGCGTCCATTGTCGTCGTCCGTGACGCAGGCTTATCGTTTTTCCAGCCAGCCGTTCCGGCTCTTGGTCGAAGTGAAGGCGGAAGAGCCATATTTCGTGGTGGAGCCGAAAGTCCGATTGTTCGTGAACGCCCAGGAATTGAACCTGGAAGGGGAATTCCCGGTGCATGTGTTTCGCGGCAACCTGACTTTCCTGGATTTGAAGTGGCCAAATTGGAAAACTGACGACTGGAAGCTTCAGTCGGTGGAACCGTTGAAGAGTCTTGATTCGGATACGGAAGGCCAGTCGGGTTATCTGCGCCTGCATCTGGTCGAAGGCCATGCGGATCAGTTCGTGATTCGTCTGAAGGCGCGGCGGCCGTTGCGAACCGGCGAGACCGCGGCGCTGTCATTGCCGCAACTCAGTGCTCCCGACGAGATGCGAACGGAGTTGGAGATCGTCGACGCGGAAAATGTGCACTCGGAGGTGGTCGCGCTGGGAGAAACCCGGCTTGAGCCGCAATTTGAATCGTCCGCGCCTCCGTTGCCGGATGCCGGGGCGGAACCGCACTTAAGGCGGACTTACCAGGTGCTTCCCGGCGAGCAAACGATTTCACTCAAGGCCGATCGGCAGGAGCAACTTGTCAAGTTGACCACGGAATTGAGTCTGGAGCGAAGCGGCAATCAATTGTCGGCGATGCAAAGCTTCCTGTTTGACGTGCAACACGAGCGCTTGACACAGGTGCAGATCCAGATACCGGAATCCTGGCGCCAGCGTTCGCTGGAGTTTCAGGTCAATGGCGAACGACCTCAGGTGGAATGGTGGACCGGCGCGCGCGGGGAATCCGGCGGCGTCCGCGTAGTGTTTCCGGAGCCGAAGTTAGGTCGATTCAAACTCGACGTCTCCTATGACCTGCCCTTGCCGGATGAGGCGCTGTCCGGAGCGGCCACGATTAAAGCGCCGCTGTTTACGTGTGTTGGCTACCCGGCGCGTCAGACAGAAGTCCAGGTTGATCCGGCGGATTGGCTGGAGATGACGGTGGCTGGGGCGGGTTGGGCGGTTCGTCCGGACTTGACCGGAAAGCGTCGCTGGGCGACGGAAGACGCCGTCGGCAGCGTTGACGTCAATTTGAATCCCGGGGGAGGCGGTGCCAAGCAGTTTTTAATTTCCGCGGCGGCCGTTTCCACGAATTGGGATCGCAGCGGCGGCGCGCGTTGCGAGGCGACATATCGTCTGTCGGGCTGGTTTGTGAAAATCAACGTGATCCTGCCGGCCCTGTGCCAGTCGCCGCGGTTTTTCTGGGATGGCGAACCGGTCTCCGAGGAGCGGGACGTTGATCAGGCGCTTCCTGGTAAGCCGCGTCACTTGACGATTCGAGTGCCAGCGCCTCGAACCGAGAGTGAAGTGCACGAATTTGTCATCCGGTATGACGTGGTCGAGAAACAGGCGTTTGGCGCATCGAACAGTTGGACGGTGATCGCGCCTCAATTGCCCCAGGGGGTCTGGCTCTCGCCGCGCGTCTGGCGGCTGAATTTTCCAGGGGATCAACACCTGTTTTCGTACCCGGCGACGATTTCGCCGCTGTTTGCCTGGCAACGGGCCGGCTTCTTCTGGAGCCGCCAAACCGATCCGACCATCTCGGAGGGACTGCCCGGATTTGAGCCGTCCGAAACACCGGAAGGTGCGGCTGAGCCGTCGGGGAACGCCTATGCTTTTCGAATTCCAGGGGACGTGCTGGAATGGCGCGTGTCGACGATGAGTCGTTCGTTGATTCTGCTGATTGGAGCGTCGGTTGCGCTGGGAATCGGGTTTTTGTTGCTGAACTTCGCCTGGTCGCGCCACATTCTGACGCTGTGGGCCGCCGCCTTCCTGATCGCGTTGGCGGGCTTATGGTTTGAACCCCAATTGGAATTGCTGCTTCAAGCCGTGCTGGTCGGGTTTTTATTCCCTGTCCTGGCGGTGGGGATCCAGTTTCTGCGGCGCGGGCATCGTCCGATCGCCGTCATGAATTATGACCCGCTGTTGGATGTCGGCGAACCGATTTCTTCTCCATCGGGATCGGTTCTTGCGCCGCTGGAACCGGGATCGGAACCGACGGTCTTGCGTGTGCCGTCCGGAAGCACGCGCGACTTCCTGCGGGCCGAGGCGGGCAGCGGGGTGTCATGAACTTTGCGTGGCCATCTCGGGCGATGATTCGGGTGACGGCTGTGCTGTTGGCCAGCGCCTTGCCCTTACAGGGACAGGAAGCGCCGGAAAAACCGACGGGCGGCATCCAGCGGATCGACGTTCCCGACAGTCAACCGCAGAATTGGCCATTCCGCGACCAGGACTGGCTCCCCCGGGAGCGCGCCGAATTTGAACGGATCTTCTCCCGTTGGAACTCCGCCGTGACACCCGCGGCTGCGGAATGGCAGTCGATTCGATACACGGCGACGCTGTCCGGCAACATGCTTTCCGCAGGGCAATTCGAAGCGGAATTACGAAAGCCTCCCGAGAACGTTCACTTCCTGTCGTTGGGGACGCCCACGATCGCCGTGGAAGAGCTGGCCTGGGTCGATCGTCCGGCGGTCTGGGGAACGGATCTGGAAGGGGCGAACTGGCTACAGCTGGAGCCAGGGCAAGATCGGGCGACGGGTCGTTGGTCTGCGCGCGGAAGGGGCATCGAGTCGGGGGTGGTGTTCGATCTCAATCTGCTGTCCGCGGAAATCTCCGAGCTGAATCTGATCGTGCCGCACGGCAGCCGGGTCGTGGCCGACGTCGGCGAGACGGCCGCCACGCGCATCAATGAGCATTTGACACAGTGGCGGATCTCGCTGGGCTCCCATTCCCGACTTCGGTTGCTGATCACCCATCAGGAGCATGCGGCCACGAAGCCTCAAGCCGTCTTGTACGAGCAGGACCTCGCGGTGGAAATCAGCCAGGAGGAATTGCAACTGCTGGCGACGCTGCGGCTTGAGATTCTCGAAGGAGAAATTGGCCAGCTCACGGTTTCATTGCCCCGGCATGTGGAGATTGATGCGGTCACGTACGGCGACAAGCCGTATGAGACCCGCCTGAAATGGGAACGATTGCCCGGAGACGGTCCGGTATCGCGCCTGCAGATCAATTTGCCTGAACCGATACGCGAACGATCGCTGAGCGAGTTTGGCCGGATCAGTGAGCGGCCGCGCCCCGTGAAATTGGAAGGATTTCAACGGAGAGTTCCCGGCGAAGCGTTGAACCTGCCGCAAGTCGTGCTGGAAGGCGGCGTCTGGCTGAACGGCCGGTTGAATGTCAACGTGCTGCGACCGCTGGAAATTCGTTCGTATCGTCCAACGGGTTACCGGCAAGATTCCGCAGTGTCGTTCACCGAGGCGAATTCTTCGGCCTCCTCGGCGGAGGGAGAATCGATTTCCTTTCAGCAACTGACCCCTCGTGCGCAGCTGGTGTTGAATCTTGATCGTCCCACGCCGGAGCGAATCGCGCATGCCTTGAATCTGTTGTCGGTGTCCGGCGACGTCTGGACGCTGAGAGCTGAAATCGCCTGGGAATCGCGGGCAGGCACCGTGTTTCAGGCGGCCTGCCGGTTTCCGGACGACTGGCGGATCGTCAATGTGGAACAGTTGAGCGCCGGCCCGAGGCGCCGTGAGCTGGTGGGTTGGAAAGTGCAAGCTCATCCCGAGTCGGGGCAGGTGCTGCTGCTGGAATTTCCGGACGGATTGACGCCGGGACGGGTCGAGCCGATCGGGATCGTCGCCCGTCGCGTCGCGGAGGGGCCTGAAGCGCCTCAGGCATTGCCGTTATTTCTGCCGATGGATTGCGAATCGTCGAACGTCGTGCTGGCTGTCGCGGCGGACGTTCAAACGCTGTTCACTTCAGCGCAGTGGACCCCCTTCGAGAGGTTTGACGGGGATTCCGCGGCGGTCTGGAACACGCTGCCTTCGTGGGGGAATGCGCAGACGCCGGCGACACCGTCTCGCTTGTTGTTTCGACTGACCTCCGCTGATTCGCTCCCATTCGCTTCATCCCGGCTGGTCAGAGAAGAGATCGGTGCTGCGGAAGCCTCCGTGGAACTGACCTTCGGCGTGGAACGCATTGAGGAGCGGTGGAGCATTCGGCTGGATTCACTTCCCGGTGATCGTCGCATCGAGCTTTTTTTCCCCAGTTCGGCAGCAGGGAGCGAATGGTCCTGCGGCCAGGACCGCCCTGTTTCTGTCACCCCCGAACGGATTTTGTCACCCACGATGAGCCGGCCGCAGTTGCCGCCGGGCGGGGAACTCTGGTCGATCGCAGTTCCCCCGCTGGAGGCGGGTGAGCCGCTGTTGATCACGGGCGTTCTTCGACGAGCCCGGACTGAGCGCGACGTCGTTCCGCTGGTGTTCGTCCCTCAAGCCACGTCGTTCCGCGGTCGCGTGTCGATCGTGTCGGAGTTGACCGAGCCATTGGAGATCCGGGAGCGAGCATTCCCTGCCGAGGACGGTCAATCGGTCGATCGAGAAGCAGCGGTGCGCCGGCAGGAGATGCTTCCGGAATCAGGGCTTCAATGGGAATACCGGACCTGGGATCGGGAATGGGCCGTCGGTCGCGATTCGCAGGAGCTCGCCTCTGATCGCCGGACGATCTTTGCCTTGGAGTCGATCCTGTCCTCCGATGCACAAGGGTATGACTATCACAAGCTCGGGTTGGACCTCCGCCACCGCCCCGCGAGCGGTGAATTACGAATTCGATTGGATCACCCCGCCGAGTTCATCGCCGTCTTACGCAATGATCAGCGCATTCCGTTCGCCGCATCCGGCACGGAAGTGGTGGTGGCGGCGCCGGTGGATGGTGAAGACTGGGACATCGGCGTCTTGTATCGCGTGCCGGTTCGCCGGGGATTGCTGCGTGCCGATCATCGGTTGATCATTCCGCGGTTGGATTGGGAATGTGCCGGGTTCAACTGGTCGCTGTGCGTGCCGCCAGGGACGGTGCTCGGCGATGAACCGCTGGGATTGCGGCCGACACCGGAAATTGTCCGTCCACGATGGTTCCAGCGTCTGTGGGGACCGTTGGCCCGTCGTGCGGGAGAGGGCGTATTTCTACCGTTTGTCTCTTGGGTCAATGGTCCTCCTCGCCTGACCAGGGACCAGGGACGAGCGGAAGCGACGGAAGCGACTCACGCGAGTCCGGGATTTGCGTTTCCGGAGAACTGGCCGGTTTATCGAGCGACGGCAGTTTCCTCGCCGGATCGGGAAGCGTTTCAAAGCTGGTCGCGGAACTCGCTCGATATGGCCGCTTGGATTCTGGCGCTGCTCTGCTTTCCGCTGGGAATTTTCATACGCTGGCGGCCGGAGCCTTGGCGAACCCTATTGGCGGGGGCGTTACTCAGCGGGGCGGCCAGCCTGGCGGTCTTCGGACCGGAGCCAGGGAATGAACTGTGCGGCGGCGCATTTCTCGGATTGACGTTCGCCCTCCTCCTGCCCAAGCCGCTCTTGCGCTTCTGGCCTTTGTTTCCCGCTGCGCGAACGGATGTCATGGGAAGTACGGCGACGTTTCAACATCAAGTCGTTTCGGTAGGGTTGATGATATCGCTGGGACTGTATTCTTGGCGTTTGGCGGCCGCCCAGCAGGCCGATGGCGACTCATCCTTCCGCGTGCTGGTTCCGTAGACGCCTCCCGGGTCAACCGTCGAAAACGATGCCGCTGGTCTTTGTTTCGCCGGCAGCCTGGCGGAAAGAGTTTCGCAAATTTGAACAGACGGAACCATACGATCCCGAGCAGTTGATTCACGCCGTTGACTACATGGTTTATGCCGATCAATCGCAGCGATTGGCGATGCGAGTCAAATATCAATTGGAGGAGTTTGGTCGAAATTCCCCGGTGGTGTTGCGTGTCCCCGTCGGGGAGGATTGGATCAAAGGACTGGATTCCTGTCTGGTGGACGGCCGCCCGCAACAACCAACACGAGCGACGGATCGGCCGATGCTGTTGCTGCCGTTGTCGGAATCCGCTGAGCCAGCCGATGCGGCAACGAGGGGACGTCGGCATGAAGTCGTATTGGAAGTGCGACTGGCGGCCGGCATGCAGGAACTCCAGGACACGCTGCTGCTGGAAACGTTTCCGGCATTGAACAGTCGTCTTTCCTGGCAGACTCCCGCACGACTCAATCAAGTCGACGTGCCAGAGGCTCGCGGCGCTGTCTCCCTTTCCGGGGATCGCCGCTTGTTGGAGGTGCAGTTGGGGCCTGTTCAGCGTTTTTCGGTGATTTGGGCCAAGGGAGAGCGAACCACTGCTCAGGCGGCACGAACGGAATTAAAACTGTCGCAGTTGTTGAGTCTTCGTTCCAGCGTGGCGTTATCAACCTTCCGGATCGGCTGCCGCGTGCTGGAAGGCGCGCCGGAGCGGTTGGAGCTTCGCATTCCCCCGGGGGGGCTGCTGCGCGATTTGCGCTGCCATAAGCTGCTGCGGACGATCTCGCGTCCGCTGCTCGACGGATCCCTCGCCGTGATCGTGGAATTCACCGAGCCGCAGCAGCAGGAATTCGTCGTGGAAGGCGACTTGGTGTTTCCGCGGTCTTCCGACGACGCCGATTTCGAAGCGCCCCGGTTGGAAGTGCGGTGCGGGGATGACGCAGCGGCTCCAATCGTCCGCAGCCATCTCGCGGTCGCCTGCGGACCGGAATCGGAAGTCCGGCTGGTGAATCCGGATGAAACCGGGGTGTTGCCCATCACGATCGAGCAATTTGTTTCAAAATGGGGAGATACGGTACCCACGCAGCGACCGCAGGCGGCCTATCAACTTCAAGAAGGAGCGAGGCCGTCGTTTCGCCTCGTGGCTCGCGCCCTGGAACAGCAGATTTTATCCTGGCGTGAGGAGATCCGATTATCGGGCCGGAAAATGAATTGGTCGTTGACGGCCGACGTCAAACCCACGGAATTGCCGACATTTACTCAGACCCTATTGCTCGACCGACAATTGGAAATCGAGTCGGCCACGGTTCAAGAGAACGGCGTCGAGCGACAGTTGAGGTGGTCCGTCACGCCGTCGATCAATTTCAGCCAGAAACGGCTCACCATCGATCTCAATCGGCAGCCGACGGGGACGTTTCAACTTCAGGTCGCGGGCAGCCTGCCGATTCGCATTTCCCATGCGACGGCCTTGCCGGTCGTAAAATTCGAAGGATCGCGAGCCGGGCCGGGAACAATCAGCTTGTTTCACGAGTCCGCCTATCGATTGGAGCTGACGGGTCGTTATGCGGCGTCGGCGGAATTACCGCTCTCCCCGGGGACGAACTCGGAAACCGTTGATTGGCAGCACTTCCAGACGTTGCAAGTGGCGGAGGGGGAAACAGGGTTGCTGGTCCGCTTGGAACCGGCCGTCGGTCGATCTGTCGCCCGGCTGGGATTGCAAGGAACCTTCACCGGCGAGCGATGGACATTGGAGGGTTGGCTCCGGCTCGTGCCGGAAGAGGCCACCCGGGAAGTTCGCGTGCGGATACCGGCATGGTTGAGCGAAGCCGAATTTCAGGATGAACAGGGTACGCTCCTGGCACGCGAACGCGACGGCGACGGGCAATTGTTTCTCGGGGTCGCCTGTGATGCCGCCGGCACGCCGCGCGTGTTGCGCTGGCGCGGAGAGACGTCTGCGACGACCGAGTCCGATGTGAGTCTTGACCTTCCGGAAGTGCTGCAAGCGACATCCGTGGAGACCCTGATTGCGTTGCCGCCAGATTCCGAATGGACGGTGGATCGCGGCACGCCGCAGACGATCGACGCGTTGGCTCCGGAACTCCGTGAGTTTTTTCCGGGCGAAGCCGCGGCTGCAGAAACGAGCGTGTATGCCGTTCCAGGTTTTCGCGTCCACCTGGTACGAACCGATCAACTGTCGCCGGACGGAAAATCCTCTGTGCTCTTCGTCGAACACCGATTGTCAGGCCGCGATGACGGAAGTTGGGAGGGAGAGACCGACTTCTATCCGACGGCTTCGGCCGGGACCGTCGAGTTGATCGTGCCGGACGGGTGGGAAATCCTCGGCGTTCTGGCGGGCTCGCAATTGCTGCCGAACAGCGATTGGAATCAGTCTCCGGAACGAGTGAGAATTCTGCGAGCGGGCGAGCAGCTGGTGCTGACCCTGCGTTGGCGTTGCCGGGCCGACGGAGCCGAATTCTTTCTCTTGCGTGGGGAGAGTCTATTTCTGCCTCGCTCCGTTCAACAACGGCCGCCGGTGACGATGGTATCGATCCTGTCGCCCCCTGGGGCCTGGTTGAGGAATTTTTCCGGTGTCGAAGGCTGTGATCCGCTCGAATGCCGATTCCAGCGACTGGACGTCTTGCTGCGGCGTCAGGCGCGGTTGCAGTCGTCGGGCGGGGCCGAGTCCGGATTGCTGGAGCTCATTCACGAGGAGTATCGTCGGACCGCGGCAGACCTCGGCGATCGCATTCGCCAGGGGCGCCTGCCAGCCGAGTTGAGACGGCGCTGGGAAGCTTTGACGGAGTCGGTCAATCAATTGAGGCCGGACGTCGGTAACCGGGGCGATGCTGTCGCGATGAGCCATCGCTGGGAATTGCCCGTTTCAGACGAGGCGATCGCCTGGCAAGGGCGTTTGGCAAGCGATCACTCGGAGATTGATTTCTGGCAAGTGCGCAAGCTTCCCTTCCGCTGGGGCGGCGCGCTGCTGGTGTTCGCGGTCGGAGGGTGGCTGC
>JAXMBR010000070.1:0-8932 GCA_046349715.1 Planctomycetaceae bacterium
TGGTCCAGCGGATGTTCGCCTGCTTCGCCCGAAGAGCGACCGCGGGGCCGTCGGCCGTCATGAACCGGTCGCCGATATCGCCCTGCCCTCCGTAATACTTTCCATAATGGGCATGCGCGTCGATGGCCGGGATCAATTCAGTGGACATCAGAAACTCCGCGCGGCGAGGGATTGGCGGGCAACAGCACGAGAATCAGCCCCACAGACAATACCAAAATCGCAGCGGCGAAGTAGACGCTGATAATCCGTCCCTGCATCTGGCCGTACAACGCCCCGTAATGTTGCGAAATCACTCCGAACCCGTAGGCCGCAAACCCCGTGAACGCATTGAGCACGCCCAGATAGGCCATGTTGATTCGCACATAACGCCGGTTCGAAGCGGTCGTCACGTAATTCGGGAAATGAGCGCCGAACAATTCGCCGGCCCCCAGGATGCCAAAGGTGACGAGGAACAGCCGCTCGTTTCCCGTCGTCGAGAGCATCCAGGCCAGTCCGAATAGCAGAATCGAGGTCGTCGCCAGGAGCGTGGCCCGGGGATTGACTTTCGCCAGCAGGATCCCCAGCAGTCCGCCGGCGGCCGCTTTGAAACTGAATCGCAGGAAGCTCTGCTGGCCGACGGTATCCGAGTTGGCCCCAAAAACGTTCTCCGCCAACAACGAAATATTCGACAGAATCGCATTCCCGCCGGAATAGACCAGCACGTAAATCACCACCGCGCAGAACACCGTGCGATCGCGAACAAACTGCGACAGTCCTCGACGAATCTCAGCCAGGCGATCCGTCGACGCTTCGTCGGCATCGACAGAATCGGGCACCACGAATCGACTCAGGATCAATCCCGCCAGGAACAGCAACGGCGCGGCCGCGGCGAACATGGCCACGTAATTCTGCGGAAATTCGAGTCCAAACGTTCGCCCGCCCAGTAAACGGCCGGTGAGGCAGGCATCCTGAAACAGCGATCCGACACACGCGAACAACGGCCCCAGCCCGAACGCATACCCCAGCGCTTTCCCGCGTCGCGAGGTCGACACGCCACGACGCAAGAAGTCCCACAGCGCGGCGATCAGCAATCCGTTGGCCGCCCCGAACAGCGCACCATGCGCGATGACCACCAGGGTCGAAATCTCGGCGGATGCTCCGCCGCCCAACGTGAGCGCGACGGTTCCCGTGATCATGGTCATCACGCTAATGGCTCCCGTTGCCAGCCATTTGAGCGAACGGGGATGCGGAAAGAGCCACGTCACGACGACAGGCACGAACGTCAGCCAGAGGTACATCGCCGAAGGGAGATTGTTGATGTCGTCGCTGTTTCCCAGTTTTTCCAGCATGTTGGCGTGCGTCGACCCGATGTACGACACGGGCGCCACGAGATAATACACCGCCCAGAATGTCGCGAAACACGCGATATTTCGATTCTGCATCGACACCGGGAGCGGGCAATCCTCATCGGGATCAGTCTTCGACTCGCTACCATGACTCATGGATACCCCGTTCTCAACAGCGTTTCCCGCTAAGAGGCGCGAGGCGACCACCGCGGGGTTTGTGTCCGAACGGCTTCGGCAAATTCTCGAAAGCCCGCATCGCTGGCTCCCTGATACGGCGGCAAGAGCCGCAACGGGAACCGCTCGTCGGTCAGCCTCCACAGCATCTTGTCGAACGCCGAATCGATATGGCACCCTGGTCCGGCGGCGGCGATCAGCGCCGAGATCAATCGCGATATTTCGCCCTGCATTTCCCAGAGCTTTGCCAGATCCTGTTGCCGGCCCGCCTCGAAATACGAGCGGCAAGCTGCGTGATTCGTCGCGACCGACGCCAAGAGGCCGCATTCCCCCAATTGGCTGCCCATCAGGTATCCTGTCTCCGTGAGGAAATGAGTCAACTGCGGAGCCTGTTCCAGCAGTCCCTGGATGCGGTCCAAGGAATCAGTGCTGTTCTTTGTCGCCACGAGGTTCGGATGAACGGCCGCCATTTCGGCGTAGTGCTGCGGAGTGATCAGCCGCTTCGTTCGCAGCAGGTTGTAATGCAGGAATTGGCAGTCGCGAAACCGGCCGCACACTTCCTGGAAGAACGCACCGACCTCGGCGTCAGTCAGCGCGCCCCAACTCGGCAGCGAAATCTGAAACAGTCGAACGCCCAGTTTCCGACAAAAATCAATTCGTTCCAGGATCGTGGCGAGTGACAGGCTGATCACGCCGACCATCGCCTCCGCCCCGCCGGCTTTCATAGCGGTATGAAACGCGCGCACGATTTGCTCGAATTGCCGATCGCTGACGGCATGTCCTTCCCCGGCGGTCCCGAAGACATACAAATGGGGCGTCAGTTTCAGCTGCGTCTCGACCTGGTGCCTGAACAGTGATTCGAGAAATTCATTGTTTTCGTCCCAGGGAACGACGCAGGTGCACAGAATGCCGGGAGGAAACCGCATCATGATTTGACCTGAGCTGAGATTTCGGGCCGGGCGACGATCGCCTTCCAGGTATAGGCCAGTCCCGGATGGTCTCCGCCGCGTTCAATCACCCGGCTGAGTAGCCAAGCGAGCGACAACGACGTCACGCACGGCAGCGCGATCGCCAGCAGAAATGTCGGCGGCTTGGCAAACCAGGCTTCCCATTCGCTGGACAAGTTCACGCCGAGCAGATTCGCGACGGCCATCACTCCGTACCCCACTTCGACCCACCAGCTCCAGACGACCGACAACGTGAAACTGCAAATCACCGCCGGGATCGCCGAACGGGCGGTGCATCGCGGAAAGAACATCCCGATGATGAACAGCGATGACAGGGGACCTACGAACATGTTGAAGAATTTCGGCATCAGACCGACGATCGTCTCACCCATCACGTGAAATCGATTGGCGACCAGGTAGGCATTCGCCGTCACGAGCAGGGCGATGACCAGACTCAACAGCCGGGCGAACGTCAACTCGCTCAACACCCGTTTGCCGCCGCGCCGCAATCGCGGGACCAGATCGTTCGCCGCCACGGCGGAAATGGCATTGGCCCCGGACTCCAGGGTTTGAATTGCATCACAAAGAAACGCGGAGATGATCAGACCGGCGAACCCGGCGGGGAGCTGGTTTCCCAGAAAATAGGGAAACAGCTTGTCGGCGGCCTCCACGGGGTTCGCGCCGTCCGGGGTCAAGGCGGGGTGTTTCAAATAGAACGCCAACAACGCCATGCCGCACACCGCCAGCAGCGTCAGCATGGTCAGATCGACGCAGAAGTTTACGAGATAGCTTTTCCGCGCGGCTTTCAGGGACGAAGTTGAAAAATATCGCTGCAACACGACTTGATCCGAACCGTGGGTGCAGATGGTCCAGAAAAAGTTGTTGACGATCGCCAGCACGATCGTCACTCGGACGGTCGGATCGAGACTGAACAGCGGCGGCAGGTTGTTGCGACCTTCCGTCAAAGCCGCCGTTCGCCACCAATCCATCGGGCCCGTCCCGTCGACGATCATCACATAGCCGATCGTCAGGAAAATTCCGATCAGCAGCAGCAGGCATTGCAGCACGTCGGTCCAGATCATCGCTTCGATGCCGCCGACGGCCGTATAGACCGCCGCCACCACGCCGATCAACCCGATCCACCAATACAGATCCGGGCCCGGCAGCCAATCGAGATCGGGCCCCTTCACCCGATCGAGCGCCAGCGAGGCGGCAAAGATCACCATGCTCATCCAGCCGAGTCGGAGCAGAATGAACAATCCGGCTCCGATCAAGCGGACGGCGTAGTTGTATCGCCGTTCCAGGTACTCATACGCGCTCGTCAGCCGCAAACGCATGAAAAAGGGAATCCACAAGAACATCACCACGGCCATGCTCAGCGGCGACGCCAGAATTCCCAGAGCCACGCCGAACCCGTTCTTGATCGCTTCGCCCGGCATGCCGAGATAGGACAGCGTGGAAAAAAGCGTCGCGAGGATGCTCAATCCTACGGCGAACCAGGGCATCGACCGCCCGCCGACGAAAAAATCCTCCGTATTTTTCTGGCGAGATCCGAACCAGACCGCGATGCCGAAAGTGAGCAGCAGATACCCGATGATGGCGACGAAATCGAGCGTTTCGAGTCCCGATTCCAGCGAAAGTTGCGGCTCATCCACGTCGTTTGATTCCCGGGTCTCGAATCACAGGTCAGGAAACGCCGCATTACCGTACCGCGCGATGAGCCACAACGCGAGGGTTTCCGAGTCGAGCGGCGCTGGCAGGAACCACTTCAATTCGGCCATCCCAGCCGGTACGATGAAAAACTCCATCGATCACGCTCCGCCCGCCGAGGAATCCCGCCCCATGACTGCTCGCCCTCGCTTCCCTGGCTTTGTCTGCGCAGTTCTGTCGTTCTCAGCGCTCGCCCCGGACATGCTGGCCGCTCAAGAAACCGTGCGCTCGAAAGCCGTCGTCAACTTCACGTTTGATGAAGACAGCGGACCGGCCCGAGACATCGCCGCCGTCGGGCAAGCACCAGATGAAGGACGACTCTCCGGCGATCCGACTCGCGGCGCCAGCCCGTTCTGGAATCAATCGGGTAAAAAGGCGTTGAAGCTGGAAGCCGCCAAGCAGCAGTTCGTGGAAGTTCCCAATAGCGGCGATGTGAATCGCCCCGACGCGCTGACTTTCAGCCTGCTGTTCGTCAATTTGAATGACCCGGGCGACAGTTCGGTTCATGGACTCATCGCAAAGCGCGGACAGAAAGACGGCAAAGCCGTCGCCAACTACGGCCTCAACTTCATTCAACAGAGCGACACGCTGCAGGTCTATGTGAACGATGGCAGCGGGTACAAAATCGTGCACTACGGCGTTCAAGCCGCGATTCCCATCCGGAAAATGGTTTTTTTGACGGCGACCTATCAAGTCGCGGACGCGCCCGGAGCGGACGCCGATCCGGACGCCGACGACGTCCGCATTCAGCTGTTCTCGAATGGCGAATTGCTTAAGCCGAAGAGCGTCAGCGGAGGATTTGCGGAAGGCAACGACGGGTGGATCACGGATATCAATCCGGCGGGATTGGTCAACGATCAACCATTGACCCTGGGGCGCAGCGACGCCGCCGGCGAATACACAAACGGCGTGATCGATGAGTTTTCACTCTTTCCGCAGGCCCTCGCGCCGGAGGATGTGAAGAAATTATTCCTCGAAGTCGCGGGTGCGAACGTCCATGAACTGATCGCGCAAGATGCGAAGGCTCCCTCGTTAACGCCGGTCATCAGCAGTTTTTCTCAACCGGGATTGCAGATTGGCAAAACCACCACGTTGACAATTTCGGGAAGCAACCTGGCGGCCCATCCGCGACTCGTCCTGGCGGCGCCGAATGTCGCCTGGGAAATCGTCTCCGCCGAGCCCAATCGCCTCGTGGCGAAAGTGACGGCGAGCGGCAGCTTTGTTCCGGGGATCTATCCGCTGTGGGTGGCGACGTTACACGGCCTCAGCCAACCAGTCCCGGTGGTTTTCGATCAGATGACGCAGATGCCGCTGCCTTCCAGCGGCGCGGAAGCGCCAGTGGCGTTGCCGGCGGCTTATTACGGCACGCTGTCCGGAGGACAGCAACTGCGGGCCTACATCACGGGCAAGAAGGGGCAGCGTGTCGTCGCTGATGTGGAGTTGAAACGGCTCGGTGGGCAGGCGAATCCGGTCCTGGAATTGAAATCGGCCCAAGGGACTCCGCTGCAGATCACGTGGGGACATAAGTCCCTGCAAGGCGACGCCCGTGTGACGGCGACCTTGCCTCATGACGGCATTTATGCCATCGAGTTGCATGATCTGACTTACAACGCCCCCGGACAGAATCCGTTCCGGCTGAAGATCGGGGATTTGAAATTGTTGGACGCCGTCCTGCCGGCGGTCGCAGCACCCGGGACGACGCGAATTCAACCCATCGGTACGGGGTTCACCCCGACGCAAGTTCAGACGATCGGCACCGGGATTACCGCAGCCGACGAATGGTCGGCCATCGTCAATCCGCTTCCGGACAGCCGATATGGGCTGTTGAGTCTGTCGGGAGCCAGGCCCATCGACGGCGCTGTGCCGCTGATTCTGCTGGCACAGTCGAACGAAATCGTGGAGGCGCCTGCCGCGCCGGATCAATTGCAGACCGTCGACGCCACGCTTCCTGGCATGCCCTCGAAACCCGTCGGAATCAACGGGCGACTCCTGCAACGGGGAGAGCGAGACCGCTATCTGTTGAACGTCACACCGGGACAAAAGCTGCGATTCCGGTTGATGACCCAATCGCTGGCGTCGTCGGTCGAAGGGGAAATCACGCTGTTTCAACATCCCGAAGGAAATGTGCTGGCCATGACCGGCGATCAGCCGACGCTGCAGGACCAGGTCTTGGAATATGCCGTTCCCGCGGAACGACGCCAGATCGAAGTCAGCGTGCGTGACCTGCTGAGCCACGGAGGAGAGCGATCCTTCTATCGGCTGGAAATCTCCCCGGCGGGACAACCGGACTTCGCGCTGGCCCTCAATTCCGCCGTCGCGGAACTCCCGGACAACGGGACGGCTGTTTTGGAATTGCGAATCACTCGAACGGGTTATAACGGCCCCATCGCGCTCCGCATCGCCGGCGATTCCACCATCTCGGTCACGCCTTCGCAAATTGCCGAAGGCGTTTCCGGCAGGATGTATCTGCGGTTGTCTCGGCAAGGGCCATCCGCAGCCGGAATCGCCTCGCTCGTGCGGCTTGTCGGCGAATCGATCGGGATGCAACCGGTCCTTCAACGTTCGGCCAATGTGTCGACCATCGTGCCCGAACCGATGTTTCAAGAAACGCTCGGGCTGGGAATCATGTCACCGATCGGAATCGCGGTTGACGCTCCGACGTTGCCCCCGATCGTGTTTCGCGGATTGACCGTTGACGTCCCCGTCGTTCTGAAGCGTCAAGCCGGTCTTCCGTGGGCTGACCATCCGGTCCGTTTTGGACTGACGACGACGGAGGCCACGCGATTGCGCCAGCCGGGAAATCCTGGCGCGGGAAGTTTTCCGCTGGTTTCGCTGGCGGCCTCCAATCCCATGGAACCGGGGAGCGAGCAAACGGTGCTTAAGCTGCAGGTGCCGTTGGACGTCGCGGAATCCCCCATCGATTTGTACGTTCGCGGCGAAGCGCTTCGCCACCTCTATTCCGACGCGGTGATGGGCGCGTCGTATTCACAGCCGTACCGAATTCAAGTTCAGAATGCCGTGAGTCCAAAAGCTGATGATCCGACGCTGGCCATCGTCGCGGAACGGGATCATGCGGTGACGGGCCAATTGCAACGGACCGCCGGCTTTACCGGCCCCGTGGAAGTGACCCTGGTCGGGTTGCCCAACGAGTATCAGGTGACGGCAGCGGGCGTACCGGGCGATCAGGGGGCATTTAGTATCATGGTGAAAGCCCCCAAAGTCGAACAGGAGCAACCGCTCGCGAATGTCCGATTGCGAGTGACCTCTCAGGGTGCTCTGATTGCACCGGAGCAGGCGCTGAATGTGAAGGTGACGCCCGCCAAATGACCAATCGACTCGGCGGCCCCGCGCACAGATAACGTCTGACCCTACTGTCCCGCCGACTTGCTGCCGTTGGGAGAGCCGGAGATGAAGACACCATGGGGCAACGGGCGGCCCGCGACCAGAAATCCCTGGTCATGGGCAAAAACCTGCAGCTTGCGGTACGCCTCGTAGCTGTCAGGATAAACCCAGAAGGTGATCGAAGTTCCTTCATCGGCGGCGAGCAACGATTCATAAAAGCGAGACCCCGGCCGTAGCGCCTCTTCAGCGGATTCGGTCACCAGGTCGCGTTGCGGCTCGATCCGCCAATTGGACACGCTGATCCGGACGAATCCCGCGCCGTAGCGAAGTTCGTCCGACACGCCCAGATTGTCGCGCACGACCTGGTAAAAGAGCGAGTAGCCTTCGACGGGACCGACTTCCCCCTGGTGAGACCGCTGTTTGAGCAGCCATTCCTTGCGCCGTTCGATCTGATCTCGCACTCGTTGCGTGAGGATCAGGACGGGCACTTCGGAAACCCGGTTGCCGTTGAGCCGGTAATGTTGCTCGCTCCCCGCGATCGTCTTGCTCATTGGAGTGACGTGGTGTTCCAGCTTGCGGGCCGGCGCCGGCTTGCTTTGCTCGACTTCCAGTTGTTCGCGTAACGAGACCAGCGTTGCTTCCAATTGCTTTCGATTGGTGAATTGCAACTGGGTTGACTCGGCCAGCGTCTTGGCCTGCTGTTCACGAGACTCCGTTTGCTCGCGCAACTTCGCTAGACGCTGTTGCAGTTCGGCCTCGGTCTCGCGGTTGGCCGAAGCCTGGTCCTTGACGGCAAGATATTGCCGCTCCAACCGGTCAACCTCTGCCGTCAATTCTTCACTGGCTGTCGACAAATTCGAGGAAGCTTCCCCGGCTGATGTTTCACGGTCCCCCAACAAAGCTGGAGGAGCCGGATCGTCTGCCGCGGTTTCGGGCGCCAACGGCAGATCGTCCTCGGCCAATTCCTGGGTCGCCGCGGCGTCGGTCCGATTCCAGATCGCCGGCGATTGGCTGACGCGCAGGCCGGCGATCACGATCAGAATGATCAGGATGCCGACGATGTTCGCCACGACGTCGAGGAATGAATCCGATCCAAATTGCGATTCACTGCGAGGGCGTCGACTCATCGTTCAGCCTCCCCCTGCGAGGAACGGGCCGAACTCAGCGTGAAATCGGTCGTCAGGGACAACCCGGACTTCGTGACCAGCGGGTCGATTCGTTCGAACGCCTGATTTCCCCCGGGACTGATCACGAACCGCAAGCGCGGAGTCCAATAGAACCCTCGCTTGGGTTTGCCCCAATCCTGAGCTTCTCTATCCACGGCTTCCAGCACCCGTAGAAACAAGTCCTTGGAATTCTCTCCGGGCCGATAGGCGATTTGATGCTTGTTGGCGACGATGATCCGATCCGCATCCACGCGGACGGCGACATCGT
>JAXMBR010000071.1:0-8884 GCA_046349715.1 Planctomycetaceae bacterium
TCAGGTTCATGAACTCCGGAGTGATGCGCCGCTGCTGCAGCTCGTGCGCAGAATATCCAAATTGATGCAGGTCTTCCTGCGGCAGATAGACCCGCCCCATGTCAGCGTCTTCCGCCAAGTCGCGCAGGATGTTCGTCAGCTGAAAAGCCAGCCCGCAATCAATCGCCGGCTGCTTGGCGCGAGCCTCATGACATCCCCAGATGCGAATGCAGCATAATCCGACCGTCCCAGCGACGTGATAGCAATAATTCTGCAGATCGGAAAACGCCGGAAAATCGCGAGGATTGAGATCCATCTCGACGCCGTCGATCACTTCTTCCAATAATCGACAGGGGATTTCATAGCGGCGCGCCACGTCAGCCAATGCCGGCCAATGAGGGCCTCTTCCGTAATGACCAAGAAAGGCTGCGTGCAAATCGTGCCGCCATTGAATCAGGGATTGAGCGCGAGTCGCGGGATCTAAATCGGGATCGTCGCCGAGGTCGTCAGTCAGTCGCATGAACGCGTAGAGCACATTCATCGCCTGCCGCTGGTCGTTTGGAAGCGCCCAGAAGGCATAGCCGAAGTTTGCCGCCGTACGCCGCGTCACTTGCCGGCAGAACCGGTGCGAATCCACCAGGTGCACCGTCATGGCGACACCGCCGTCATTCCCGCGCCAAACCTGCGATTGCGGCCAAACAAAGCTCGCCAACTGCGGCGGGCGAGGCACCCCAGCAGCAATCGAAACGCATCTCCTTTCGTCACCTTGGGCCGAACGTCCCACACGCGATAGCCGATCCGCTCGATTCGATCGAGAATGCGCAAGCCGCCATGAAGGAACAGATCGATGTCGATCTGCAACGCACCCGGCAGGCGCTCAACCAGCGGCAGCCCCGCGCGTAAATAGTCCCCGGCGCGATCGACTTCAAATTTCATCAAGTCCAGAAACGCGTCATTCGTGACCCGGCGGTGTAAATCCTCGCGTGGGTAAGCAAATCGCTCCCGGTCTTCGCGTGGCAGATAAGTCCGGCCGATGTCCAGATCGCGAGAGACGTCCTGCCAGAAATTGGCCAATTGCAACCCGGTGCAGATGGAATCCGACCAGGCAATGTGTTCCGGCGTCGATTGGCGACATAACAGCAAGACCAGCCGGCCGACAGGGTCGGCGCTGCGACGACAATAGTCGCGCAGTTGGTCGAATGTCTCGTACTCGGTGACGCGCTGATCCTGCTCGAACGCGGAAATCAGGTCGAGAAACGGCTGCCGGGGGATCTGAAATTCATCAATCGTCGGCTGCAGCGCGACGAACACCGGATGCACGCACTCACCCGCGTAACATCGTTCCGTTTCTTCACGCCACCACTGGAGCAGTTCTAAAGCGCGGCGTGTGTCGCCTGCTTCATCGCCCAGATCGTCCGCCCAGCGGCAGAAGGCGTAGACGTTAAAGAAATGCTGGTGCAGTTCCTTAGGCAATAACCACGAGACGACCGGGAAGTTTTCGTAATGACTCGTCGCCAGCTGACGGCAATACGCGTCCGCCTCCGCGACGGACGGCGGCTGCGATCGTCGCGATCCTTGCGGTCCCCAGATTTCCAGATCGGCAATGACGCTGCCGCTCATCGGTCGTCGCCCGGCGCCTGCATTCGCTGATTGAACAAGAAATGAGAGAATCTCTCAGTGCGAATCATGGCCGCAGGACGGCTGATTTTCATCCCCGCTGGTGCGAATTTTTCTTTCATTCCGCCGATTTGCCGGTCCTTCGTGAAAAATCTTCCTTCCCGTGTAAGATCAAGGCCGCGGAAAGAATAAGTCTGCGGGAGAGATTTCCGTGATGGTGGAACCCGGCACACGTCCCAGCCTGCTCTTGCGACTGCGCGATCCGGCGGATCAGCAGGCATGGGGGGAGTTCGTCTCGCTGTATGAGCCGCTGTTATTGCGGCTGATGCGGCAACGCGGCTTGCAGGAGGCCGATGCTCGCGATGTCACCCAGCAGGTGATTTTGGCCGTCACACAAGCGGTCGAAAAATGGCAGCCGGACGGCAAGGCGGCGTCGTTCCGGCGGTGGTTATTTGCCATCGCACGAAAGTTGGCGTTGAAATCCATGCAACGCGGCCAGCCGTTGCGAGGATTGCCGCGGCGCGGGGTCGGGGGAAGCGACATGCTTGATCTGCTCAACAATCTGCCCGAGCCGGCGCCGGAAATCGTCACCGCCTTCCAGGAAGAATATCGCAACGAGACGTTTCACCGGGCCGCCGACCAGATCCGCGGTGAATTTCGCGAATCGACCTGGACCGCGTTCTGGCGAACTTGTGTATTGCAGGAGCCGATCGCCGACGTCGCGCGGGACTTGGACACGAGCGTGGGAAACATTTACGTGGCCCGCAGCCGGATCATCGCCCGGCTGCGGCAGATTGTTGAAGAATACGAGGCCGGCCATGATGCCTGACATTCCTTGCGATCGCCGCCGTTTGCAGGGGCTGCTCGCTGATGCGCTTCCCGATGCTGCGCTGGACGAAGTCTCCGCCCACCTGAGCGATTGTCCGGCGTGCCAGCAGGAACTGGAATCGCTCGCGGCCGGTAAGGAGTGGTGGGACGAAGCGAGCCGGCGGTTGAGCCAGGGCGGGGCCGAGCACACGCATGATTGGAGTGACGATGATTCGCTCCATTTCGCCACCGATTTTGCCGTCGATTTTCTGGAACCCAGCAGTGATCCCGCATTTCTCGGCAAGCTGGGCGAGTACGAGATCAGCGAAGTCATCGGTCGCGGCGGCATGGGAATCGTGCTCAAAGGATTCCAGAAAGAGCTCCATCGCCATGTCGCCGTGAAAGTTCTCGCTCCTCATCTGGCGAGCAGCGGCGCGGCGCGGAAACGATTTGCCCGCGAGGCCCAGGCCACGGCGGCGGTGGTTCATCCGCACGTGATGGCGATTCATTCCGTCAACGCGACCGCCAAGCTGCCGTACCTCGTCATGCCGTTTGTGCCGTGTGAATCGCTCCAGCAACGGCTGAATCGCAACGGCTCTCTCGATATGAAAGACGTGTTGCGCATCGGTCTGCAAGCGGCGCATGGTTTGGCCGCCGCGCACGCACAGGGAATCGTTCATCGCGACGTGAAGCCGGCGAATATTCTGCTGGAAACGAACGTCGACCGCGTGCTCCTCACCGATTTCGGCCTCGCCCGAGCCGTGGACGACGCCACGCTCACCCGCACCGGCGTCATCGCCGGCACGCCTCAATTCATGTCGCCCGAACAGGCCAACGGCGACGCCATCGATCATCGGTCGGACCTCTTCAGCCTCGGTGGAGTCCTGTATGCACTCTGCACCGGCCGGCCGCCGTTCCGTGCGGAGACGACATTCGGCGTGTTGCGGCGAATTCGCGAAACGTCACCACGCCCGATTCGCGAAATCAATCCCGACATCCCCGATTGGCTCGAACGGATCGTCCTGAAACTCCTGGAGAAACAAGCCGCCGATCGCTTCGCCACAGCGCAGGAAGTCGCCGCGCTGCTGGAACAATGTTCGGGTCTATGTTCAGCAACTGACGAACGTGTTGCTTCCTGAATCGATTGGCGACTGGCCGCTTCTTCCCCTGCCGCAGTCCGATCAAACATTTCCTCAACCTCTCCGACACGCGGGTGGTTTCGCTCTCCTGGGTCATGGCGCTGCCGCTGATTCTTCCCCTGCTGACGTTCCCCTTCTGGTTCAACGCGAAGCTCCCTCCGCCACTCTCGGAAAACGAACTTTCAGCAACCGCTGCCGAACCCGGACGTTCCTCTCGATTGGCAATCCACGCAAGAAGTTCTTGATGAGACCGGCGGCGAGATCGAACATCTCGAAGCCACGATGAACAACGACTTATTACCGACGCAGGAACCCCGCGACGCCAGTGAAAGTCGATGAACGATGGTCCTCGCCGCGCGTCGGGCTTCTGGCAACATAAAAACACCGCGCCCCATGCTAAGGACGTTTTATGAATAAGCTCCGAGTTCTGGCTTGCCTTCGCCATCGCGACGACCATCGGTACGCTGTCGCTGCTCATCCTCCGGGCCGACGATCAACCGGCGGTCATCTCCAAGGCCCCGGTTTCGGCGGAAGCACCAGCCGCTTCCGTCGACCGCGGGCGAAGTCCAAAATCCCCGACGTGTCCGGCATCTGGCTCTACAACGGCGAGAAACTCGTCGCAGTTCCGCCCTGCCGAGCCGGCGGATAGCGTTCGATTATCGCTTGGTGATTGACGGGCAGAAAAGCCCCTACCAGCTGAAGCGGTCAGCCGACAAGCAATTCGAAGCGGCGTTTGAAGCGGACCGTGGTCCCGGAAATGAGCTGTTGCTGAAACCGACCTGCGACGGCCACGCCTTTCGCGGGTTGATCCGGTTAACGGGGAACCGACGCACCAGGAGTTGGTTCGCGGGGTCATGGATGGCCAGACAGTGCGTCGTGCGGACAAACCGGCTGCCGCCGAACAATCCGATGATGCTCTGGTTCTCGAAACGTCCGTCGGCTCGCGGCCCATAACGAAAAACAGGCCGCTGGCATCAGCAAACCGTCGGTCTGCCCTGGAAGACGGATCGTCGCGTATCAGCCATGCAATCCACAGCCGGCATTTTGTCTCAGTCCACTTCGATGACCAACTCTTCTGCTTTCAGCAGCCCAGCTGGACGCTGGGCCCGGAAGACTATCTCGGAGAAGGACATGGAGAATGTCTCCATTTTTCACGGCGGTGATGAGTTCTCGGTCCAGGTTGGTTTTACGAAGTACGAACTCACGGCGGCCGGAGACTTCGTGGGGGCGGAAGCATTGGTGCCCCCGACGGTTGCCGAAACCGATGACGCGAAAACCGACCCGGCCATGCCCGACATCGTCGGCGTCTGGATGTTCTTTTCAGGGCTCCGAACCCGAACAAAAAGTCAAAATCACGCCGGGAGAGAAGGGCGGCAGCGATAATTTCCTGATGACATTCCAGAATGGCACCCACTGGGAAATCCAATGGTTACCCGATCCCCAAGTCTTCAAGGCCACCACCGTCAAACAAGGTGACGAGGCAGACCAGACCTACTTGCTTAGGCCCCCCTCCGATGGCAGCACTATGTTCGTTTTTAAGGCTGAAAACGTGGCGCGTCTGCAGGACTTGCTGGAAAAGTGGCAAATCGGCGATCCGAAAACTGACCCCAAAACCCTCGAGCGACTCGCTGCCAGCAAACTGATCACCTACAAAAACCACACGCGCATCGCCGGCGGTGACCTGATGATCGTCGAAACCAAAGACAGCCTCGACGGCTACAGCGAACTCACGGGTACGTGGGATCGGGCAGTCGTGCCTCCGACCAACGACGGATTTCCGCGGCTGATGCGAGCCACGGTCGGGCAGGGTGTCGCCGTGGTGGCCCTCGACGATCGCGTTCTATTCTTCGGACGCCATACCGGCAAATGGACTCAGCAGCAGGTTCCGCCCGAACTCTCGCAGAAGGTGATTCCCACGGTGGGAGCCGATTTCGCCTATGCCAAAGCCGGCACTCACTTATATGGCTACAACGCACATGTCGACCACGTGGGAGAACTCAATCTGCCCCCGGAAGACGCCCAGAAAGTCAAGCCGGAGCTGGGGTTGAAGTCCCTCACCGTCATCGTCGGCGACAAAACCTACGCCTTGTCTCCCAAGACTGGAAAGTGGACCTCCGCCGAAGACATTGCCGAGGCCGCCACGAACGAAACCGCCGAGGCGAAAGCCGACCCTGCCATGCCCGACATCGTCGGCGTCTGGATGTTCTTTCAGGGCTCCGAACCCGAACAAAAAGTCAAAATCACGCCGGGAGAGAAGGGCGGCAGCGATAATTTCCTGATGACATTCCAGAATGGCACCCACTGGGAAATCCAATGGTTACCCGATCCCCAAGTCTTTAAGGCCACCACCGTCAAACAAGGTGACGAGGCAGAACAGACCTACTTGCTTAGGCCCCCCTCCGATGGCAAAGCCATGTTCGTCTTCAAGGTTGAAGACGACGCGAAACTGACGAACCTTCTGGACAAAGAAAAAATTGGCGATCCTAAACGAGACTCGATCGCCCTCAATCAACTCGCCACCGGCTTGCTACGAACATACAAAAATCAGACCCGTTTTACCGGCAACGATTACTTCATCGTCGAAACTCCAGAAGGCCTCGACGGCTACAGTGGGTCCCTGGGAATCTGGGACCGCATCCAGGTTCCGCCGCGCAAGGATGAATTTCCCCGCCTGTTATCGATCACCGGCGGGCAGCACGTCGCGATGGTCGTTGTGGATGATCTACTCCTGGCCTACAGCAGCCGCACCGGCAAATGGAGCCGGCACCTGATCGATCCTGAACAGGATGAAACCGCCAAGCCATTTGTGGGCCAAGACCTCGCCATGGTGCAAATCGGAAATCAGATCTACGGTTTCAGTTCTTCAGTGGATTCCATCGACGCGCTCACCATTCCCCCCGAGTATCAAGGGAAAGCGATAGCGATACACGGCTTTAACTCATTGACTATCCAAATCGGCGACAAAACCTACGCCTTGTCTCCCAAGACTGGAAAGTGGACCTCCGCCGAGGACATTACCGAGGCCGCCACGAACGAAAAAGCCGAGGTGAAAACCAAACCCGGCATGCCGAATATCGCCGGTCTGTGGAATCGGTCGACACAAGTTGACGGCGACGGTTTTCCGAAGATCAGCCGAGCAAAGGTAACCGACTCTTGTGACTTTATCCTGCGATGGACTGCCGAAAGTCAGGGGGAACAGCTCACTTGGAAAGAAGCCGATCAAATCTTCGAAATCACCTGGGAACCGGGCAAATCCCAAGCGTCAGATTTAATACACGTCTCTACTGATGGGAAAACATTGTATGTTTTTGGTCAGATTGCCAACGGAGAGCGAAAGGGACTGCTGGATCGCATTCACCATCCTGATATCTCATCGGAGAAATTGAAGGCAGAGACCCCGAATGTCTTTGATTTTCAAGACCGGCTGGTGAGCGAAGAGTTCATCATTTTCGAGACCGATGAGGGTCTCAATGCCTTCAGCAGGATCACCGGCACCTGGGACCAAATGCCCATTTCATTACCCAAGGACCGCTCGCCGCGATTGACCGAGGCTTTGGGCAGTGCGCATTTCGCCACGACGGTGATCGACGACCAACTCCTCGGCTACAGCAGTCAGGCGGGAAAATGGGGACGGGTGACCATTCCGCCGGAATCCGTCGGTAAGGTCGTACCGACTCATTCCCTGAACATCGTAACGGCGAAAATCGGCAACAAAACGTTCGCTCTCTCGCCCAAAACCGGGCAGTGGCTCTCGCCCGACGGCAAACCGGTGTCCGGTAACGATACCGTCACGGCATCGGACCAGCCAAGCGAAGTCCTCGTCTTTCTGGCCAAGTGGTCCGGGCCGTGCCAGCAGATTCGGCCGATGCTCGACTCGCTGATCAACGAAGGCAATCCGATTCGTCTGATCGACGTCGATACGAACAAGGAACTCACCGGGCAATACCAGATTAAAAGCATCCCGGCCATGGTGCTGATCCGTCACGGGCGAGAACTCCGGCGTGTAGCGGGAGTCGTGACCAAAGCACAGCTTCGGCAATACATTGACGAGGTGCGAGGTCCTGACATCGCCGCTCCCCCCACATCGTTTTCGGAGATCACTCCCCCCAAATCGTCCGCGAAACCGGCAAGCCCTGACGCGAAACGCCTGGCAGCGGAGCTGTGGAAGCGTGAAGCGCAAGCGTCCGCCATGGCCTCGGAAATTCGCGAACTGATTCAAAAACTCGGCCCGGAACATCGCGAAGTCACCGAATCGCGCCAGCAGCTCGGCGAAACGCTCGCCGCCGCGCTCGATCTCAAATTTCAGCTTGAACAACTCCAGATCTCAGACCTGCAAGCCCGGCTCAGCCAACTCGAACAGCAGATCGGCCAGCGTAAAGCCCAGCGCGACAAAATCGTCCAGCGCCGCGCCCAGGAACTCATCGACGGCGACGCGACGAAGTGGAATAACGGCAATGAACCAACCATTTCGACGGAGTCGGGAAACCCGCGCCGAGCGGAGAATCCCGATCGGCAGCCAACTGGCGCCGCGACATCTCCTGCGTCAACGAGCGTGCATTTCCAAGGGCCAAGCAGCCTGTCTGTCTTCATTCCTCATCGGAGTGCCATGCTGGGAGAGGGGCACGGATGCGAATTTCCTCAGGGTCCGGGAGAATTTCTTTCCTATGCGCTCTCCCTGAACTCCCAAGAGTGGAAATCCAGAATCTCGGCCAATCTTGATATCTATTCGACGAAAGACAGCGTTCGGAAATTCGTGGACAAGCACCACGTTTGGTTTCGCGTCACCGACGAGGATCTCGATCAGATCGCGTCCGGCAACTCTGTGACCAAGGTGGCTTACCTTCCCCAGGCGAAGCTCCAAATGCTGCCCGACGCCGCGATCGAGACGCTTGTTTCCACCCGCCTTAACCCCCAGGTCGATCCCATTGAGGAAGCGAAAAGGCAGGGCGAAATCCTCGCCGTCCTGCGGTTCAACCTTCCGCCGCCAGACAAAGAGACTCCGGGCAAAGCCGCAACGCATGCGAACAAATTGTCCCGCGTCCCTTCCGCCGAAGTGTCCCTGGAAGACTATGCATCTGCCGAAGATCGCTGCTGGAATGAACTTGGTTTGAAATTCGGCGAAAAGGAGACCGTTTTTCTAGGCCCCAATGACGGTCGCTACGGCGTCGAGGTCAAAGAGGTCAATGACAACGGCCCGGCATCCGCGGCGGGAATCCGGCAGGGCTACATCCTGCTCGGTCTCGGTCAATGGGAAACGCGGTCGGTCACGGACATCTTATGGATCCTCAATCACCGTTCGCCGGAACCGACGCTCAAGGCATACGTCTATCAAGGCGTCGAGA
>JAXMBR010000072.1:0-7987 GCA_046349715.1 Planctomycetaceae bacterium
TCGAAGCCACCTTGCAAACGCAATGGGGAAGTTCGGCGTTTCAGGCGGGAATTGAACCGGGCATCAACATCAACATGGACTTTCCCTTCACGGAGCAAACCAACTTCGAAGCAACAATCGGCTATTCGGGTAACCTGACTGACATCAATTTCGTGACGCGAAAAACGACCGGATCGGCGATCGACGGCGCCACGCCGACCCCCGTTCAAGTCAACGAGAACATCTATGTCGCCTCGTTTCAATGGGCGCTGGAACAGGAAGTGACCGATCGCTTCGAGGTGTTCATTCATGGATATTTCGCGCAACCAGTCGGCTTGATCAATGATTTTTCGGCCGTGGTCGGCGCCGGTTACTTTTATCAGTGCTCAAAACAACTGATGCTCTTTGGTTCCGCGAACGCCGGGGTGACCAATGTGCCGTCGCCGTTCCTGGCCCAACTGGGTGTGGCTTACATTTTCTGATGGCCTGCTTCGCATCTCCCCGGGGGTGGCCAGCGGGTTTGCTGGCAGATTCGGTGGGCGCTCGCATGGATTTTTGGCCCTGGATCGCTATCCTTCGGGAAGCTTTGCACGCTGCCTGGCAAATTCCCTGCTCCTCCCTCGCGATTTCAACCAGAAATACGGCTCATTTCATGTCCTCACCTGCTGATGAGAACGCCGTCCCCGAGTACGAAGACTTCGACATCGTTGAACGGGGCTTTTCCCATTGGATCGGCCAACGGCTGGGCGTCGTCGGATCTCAGTCCTCCCGTCGGTTGCTGAAAATCGGTTTGCTGCTCGCATTGACCTGGCTGCCGTTGGCGGCGCTGTCGCTGATGGCCGGGCAGGCGTGGGGGACGTCCGTCAAAGTACCGTTTTTTCTTGACCCGGAGGTCCACGCCCGACTGCTGTTCGCCTTGCCGTTGTTGGAATTGGGGGAAGTGGTCGTTGCCTTCAGCCTGCGCGTGCAGGCCCGGCACCTGGTGGAACGGGGAGTCGTTCCCGCCCGTTGTTTGCCTGAGTTTCGTGCGGCACAGGCCGCAGTGGCGTGGCTGCGCGATTCCGTCGTGGCGGAAGTCGGAATCGTGGTGCTCTCATATTTCCTGTCCATCCTGTTTCGATTATTCATCGGCATCGACGACGGGGCCTCGAGTTGGGAACGGACCGAGGGAGCCGTCACGGCGGCCGGATGGTGGCACATGCTGGTCAGCCTGCCGTTCCTGTACTTTTTCTTGCTGAGGTGGCTGCTGGTGCTCGTCAGTTGGGCGACATTTCTATACCTGGTCTCGCGGATCCCGTTGGAACTCACGCCCACGCATCCGGATCATACCGGCGGTTTGGGATTTCTCGGCTGGGGGCTGGCGAGTTTTGCCGCCGTGCTGATGGCGACGTCCGCCGTCTTCTCGGCGGGATTTGCCACTGAAATCATCCATAAACATGAATCGTTGAACAGTTTGAAATATCACGTCGCGGCGTTCGTCGTGATTGCGCTGGTGATCTTGCACGCCCCGTTGCTGGCGTTCGTCGGCCAGTTGGCGCGCTGCCGATTCAAAGGACTGCTCGAATTCGGCGCGCTGGTCTGGCGGCACGACCGGGCCTTCGATGAAAAATGGATTCACAACGCGGCCAAAATCGATCCCGCCAGCATCCTGGGGACGGCCGACGTGCAATCCATGGCCGATCTGGCGTCCTGCTATGACCACATTAACGAAATGTGGCCGATGCCGTTCGACGTCAAGGCGTTTGCCGTGCTGGTCTTGGCAGCGCTCTTGCCGATGCTGCCGCTGCTGGCGACGGCCATTCCGGTGCAGGAAATTCTGTTGAAACTGGGCGAATTGCTGGTCTGACGCGTTCGAATTGGCGCTTATTCGCTGATGCAGTAGAGGTGATTTCGGCTCCGCAAAAAAATGCGGCCATCGGAAATTGCCGGGGCGTTGATCACGCTTTCTCCCATGTCGTTGATCGCCAGCGGGTCTTCAAACGTTGCGCTGTTGGCCAGCACGACCACTTTGCCATTCTCGGCGGGACAGAAGATTTTCCCGTCCCCGCAGACCGGGGCTCCGAGATACGTGCTCGGATTGTCGATTCGTTTGCGAACGAACAGAGGTTCGCCGCGTCCGATTTCGTAGGCGCTGACCAAGCCGTTCGATTTGATCAGAATCATCCGGTTGTCCGCGACGAGAGGCGAAACGAGGTGATCCACCGCCTTCGTCTTATGCTTCCAGAGCGTGTGCGTTTTGGAAACGTCACCGCGGCCGCCGCCGCGGACCGCCTGAATCGAGGCCTCGGCTTGCAATTCATTGTCGAATTTTTTCCAGTCGGTTTCCTTGCCGGCGCGCGACTGCACATCCCGCGCGAGCAGACCTCCCTGATTCGATGGGTCCAAAAACGCCGCGTCGATCTCTTCTCCTTCGAGCACGCCGTCCTGGTTCAAATCTCCGCGTTCGAACTTTTTCCAGAACACATCAGGAATGCCCGAGGCCTTGTCCTTCCGACTATTGATGATCTCCTCGCGGGTGATTTTGCCGTCACCGTTTTCATCGGCCGTGGCCCGCCATTGATACGAAATTCCCAGACTTTCCACCGACAAATAGATCACTCCCTCCCGCGATTGAGGCGTGGTTTTGATGTTCCGGCAGAAGATTTCCGCCGCCCATTTTCGCTGGCCGGTGCCCAGGTCATATCCCACCAGTTTTCCCGTTCCCGCCACCACCGCTTCCGGCCCCTCCGGCGTCTCGCAGATCACCGGATGCGAATAGCTGACGGCAAAATCGGTCCGGGGATCGTTCCACAAAATCTTCCCCGTTCGCTTGTCGAGGCAGTACAGCGCCGGCGTCAAATCGTCGTCCTGGCAGAACAGCAGCTTGTCTTCATACAGCACCGGCGACATGCCCGGGCCCCAGTCAAACACGAAAAACGGTTCCGGAATGCGTTGTTGCCAAACTTGATCGCCCGTCCGCACATCCAGGGCGACCAGGCCGATCCGCGTGAAATAGAGATAGACCCGCTCCGCGTCGGCGGCCGGCGTGGCGGAGGCATAACTGTTCGTCTCATGAATCGTAGGCAGCGGCTTTTCGCCCGCCGAATAGGTCTTGTGCCATAATTGGTCGCCGGTGTCCGCGCCAAAACAATACACGTGGAACTGCGTCCGTTGCGGCGGCGCGGCGCTGGCGTCCGGTTCTCCCTCACGTGGCTCCTCGCCGGGGGCGTAACGCATCGAGGTGACGAACACTCGCCCGCCGACCACGCACGGGGCGCAGATGCCGTCACCGATCTCCGCCGCCCATTTGACGTGTTCCGTGTTGGAGAACGTGGCGGGCAGCTTTTTTGACGAGGTGGAAATGCCGCTGCAATTCACTCCCCGCCATTGGGGCCAGTCCTCTGCCAGGCTCCAGCCTGTTAGGGAAACGAGCACCAGCAAAGTCCGAATTCCCTGGATTACAGAATGCTCAAGCCGAGGTTTCATGCCAAATTCCTGGATAACAGGCATCGTTCGCGAGCGCGAGGCTGTCCCACAGTCTACCCCCGGCGGCGAACCCGTGGCAAACCGCTGATGCATCACTTTTGGGAATCCGCTATTGTTATCCCCGGAAACCGGCGGGGTCAGGCCCCGCGCGGCGATCGCTGTCACCGAATCGAGAACATCGTTCCATGCAAGTTCACATCACCGCCGTCGGGCCGGACAATCGCGGGCTCGCCGATCCGATCATTCATCACGTCACCGGAGCCGGGGCGAACATCTTTGAAATTCAGATGTACGACCACGACTCGCAGAAGCTGTTTGCCATGCTGCTGCGGATCGACTGGCCGGGCGATGCAAGTCCCGGCGACGCTGCGGCATCGAGGAGAGGAAATCGGCCGGATCAAGGGCTGTCCGTGCGGACCTGGTCGCCGGAAGAACATGATCGGCCGCCGCGATTGGCGATCTGCACGACCTATCGCCCGGAACCCGCCCTGGCGCTGCTCCGCGCGATCCGCGATCGCCGGTTGCGCGCCGAGCCGGCCGTGATGATCGGCAACCGCAATTCGTGCCGCGGCGTTGCCGAGCAGTTCGGCGTCGATTGGCACCAGATCGGCGATGACAAAGGGGCTCCCGACGAAGCGCGGCTGGTTGAATTGTTCGATCAATACGACGTGGACTACATCATTCTCGCGCGGTATATGCGGGTCTTGCCGCCCAGCACCTGCTGGGAATTCGCCGGCCGGATCATCAACCTGCATCACGGCTTATTGCCGCCGTTCCCGGGATTTCGTCCCTATGAAGACGCGTATCAACACCGTATGCTGACGTTTGGCGCCACGGTCCATTTCATCGTGCCGGAGCTGGATGCCGGCAACCAGATCATTCATCAATCGACGTTCACGGTGCAGCCGGGGACGCCGCTGGAACAGATTAAACGGCAGGGGGAATCGGATCACGAGCCGACGTGCCTGGTCGAAGGGGTGCGCCGGGTGGTGGATCGGGAAGTCGCTTTACACTTTCATCGAGTCGTTCGTCGAGGATCTCCGGCATGAAGCCCACAGATTCGTCCATCGTCATCCGCCACATGAACGCGGTCGACCTCCAGCGGGGATTTCTGGAAACGGTGCGGGCGCTGCGGCCGACCAATCTCACGCTGGATCAGGCGGTCGAAGTGTTCCGCCGCCGCATGCGCAACAAGGTCCGTACATTTGTGGCGCTGATTGACGGCAAAGTCGTCGGGACGGCGTCGCTGCTGATCGAGCCGAAATTCATCCACGACGGCGGCGTGACGGGCCACGTGGAAGACGTCGCCGTCCACCCGGAGTGCCAGGGGAAAGGGGTCGGCGCGCTATTGGTCGAGCGAGTTTTGGAAGAATCACGCCGAGAAGGCTGCTACAAAGTGATTCTGGACTGCGCCGAAAAGGTGATGCCGTTTTACGAAAAACTCGGCTTCCACAAGTGGGAGCGCGCTATGCGCATCGATTTGGAAGTGCACTGATTCGTCAGAAAAAGCCTGACGGGCGAGCGAGGGGAGATGAACCATGGTCCTCGCTCGCGTCGGGCTTATAACTCCCGTAGATGAAGTTTCGTAGGGTGCGTCGTGACGCATCGTTCGGGATCGTGCGAAAACCGCTAAATTTGCGTGGTAGCCGCATGCCCGTATTCTTCGGCGGGAAGCTTGGCAGGAAGACGAGTTCTCGCCATTTGAATCAGGTGCGTCACGACGCACCCTACGAACCTGTCCTCCCAAAGAAGTTTTATCGTCCGGTAGAACCAGACCCACGGAACCGATCTCATTTTAACAATAACCAGGACATAATACAGCCATCCGCAAAGAGCCGATAAGACAGAGATTAATAAATAAGCCATAAAATGCCATTCACAATTTAATCTCCATCTATACATGGCAATAACTATTTGCCTAAGGCTATTAAAAAGCGCATATAATATCACAACCGGAGCACTAAGCATCAGTATCAAATAAAATGGGCCCTTACCACAAACCAACGCGCAGCATTAAATATTTCAGTAAGACGGTTTGCATGGCCATTCATCATTGAGATGTCCCGAAAAACATTCGATTCGGTCCTGCACCTGTGCGCTCCGTGTCAATGTCTTGCCCCACGCTATCGGGTTCGGAGATGCATTAATAAGTCTATCATCAACGGGTTCGATAGCCCCCATCTTGATGTGGCCCAATCCCATCCGAAAGCGGCCGGGTGCCCCAGACGCCGCTTTGGGCGTCTGGGTGACGAAGTCACAAGAGGTCTTTTCAGGGCATCATTACCTCTCGTAAACTCCAGACGCTCCGTGCCGCGTCTGGGCCGCCCCGCCTTGAAGAAGCCCGAAAGCCGCGAGCGAGGGACGATCGACCGTGATCCCTCGCTCGCGCTTCGGGCTTTTTATTTCTCACACGCCCTTCGGCACGGACCAGTGGCCTTCGCGGTATTGCCGTCGCAACAGGGCGTCGGCTTCCGCGTCGTCTAGGAATTCTTCCTGCTCTGGGTCGAATTTCAACGTCCGCTGCACGCGGCAGGCGATGTTCCCCAAGTGGCAGAGCGACGTCGACAAATGATTGATTTCAATGTCGGCGTTCGGACGCTTTCCCGTTTTGATGCACTCGAGAAAATTCTGATGATGGGCGGCCAGGTCGGGCGTGCCGGACATTTCTTCGATCAGCTTGCCGCGAGGAGCGTACATTTTCCAGCCGCCCGCTTTGCCGAGAATCATGACGCCGTTGGTCCCGTAATACGCATTGCCGTTTTCAAATCCTTCCTGGAAATACGGCGACCAGTCACGCTGTTCGTAAATCAGCATCCGTTTGTGGCCGACCTGCCCGTCGCCCGGCCACTCGAAGGCGCAATACTGCGTGTCGGCGTGCTGTTGATCATCGTCGAAGAAGTACTTGCTGCCGAGCGCGGCAATTGTCGACGGTTGTTTGTCGACGCCCAGGCCCCAGCGGGCGATGTCGATGTCGTGGACACCGTCGTTGCCGATGTCGCCGACGCCGAAGTCGTACCAGAACCGCCAGACGCTGGGGAGCAGATTGGTTTGATAAGGCCGCTTCGGCGCAGGCCCCAGCCAGGCGTCGAAATCGAGATTTGCCGGCGGGTCGGACGGTTCCTTGTGGCCGATATTGCCGCGCTTCTGGCTGTTCCACGCCTTGGCCACCAGCACGTCGCCGATGGCGCCGGAATGCAATCGCTTCATCGCTTCGATGATGTGTTCGGTGCTGCGGCTCTGGGTGCCGACCTGCACGATGCGGTTGTTCTTCCGCGCGGCCTCGATCATCAGCCGGCCTTCGCGCAGATTGTGCGAGCACGGCTTTTCGACATAAACGTGCTTGCCGGCATTGCACGCGAGAATCGTCGCCGGCGCGTGCCAATGGTCGGGCATGGCGATCCAGACCGCGACGATCTTCGGATCGTCGAGAATTTTGCGAAAATCCTGCGCCGCGACCGGCGCGTCATGCCCGGCGTCCTTCACGGTTTTGACGGCGGTCGCCAGACGGTTTGCGTCGACATCGCTGACGGCGACGACCTTCACGGCCTTGTTTCCGGCCAGCGCCCGCAGATGGTTCGATCCCATGCCGCCGCAACCGATGAGGGCGATCGGCACCGGGTCAGGCTGCCCGGCATGGGCGCTGTTCACCATACTGGCCGCGGCCAGCGTTCCCGCAGCTCCAAGAAATCCGCGACGATCCAAGTGATTCATGACGAGAGTTCCCTGCATGAGGACGATCTGGGTAACGAATGTCAGCTAACTCTGATCGTTTTGCCTTCACTTTCGACATTTGGATTTCGTCATTCGACATTTCCTGCTGCCAGCGATTCCCAGGGAATGAACACCGACTTGCCGTGGCAGATTAACTCATGCTCGTTGCCGAATGGAATCGTTCCGAACACCGGTATGCCGCTTCGCCGTTCAATTTCAGCCGCGTTGGTGGCGACTGAAGGATCGTCGGGCATCTCCTTTGTTTGGCAGAACACGATCCCGGCGATCGCCAGTCGCCGGCTGCGGGCCGCCTCAATCGTCAACAAGGTATGATTGATTGTTCCCAACCCGGGCCGGGCGACGATGATCAACGGGAAACCTAATTCCACAGCATAATCGGCGAAGTTGCGCGTCGCCGTCAATGGACAGAGCAGCCCTCCCGCCCCTTCGACCAGTAAGAGATCAACGCGGCCTTGCCACACGTCGGCACCGGTCGTCAGGAGGCGGTCGTCGATTTTTCGTCCTTCTTGCGCTGCCGCCAGTGGCGGCGCCAACGGGGCGAGAAAGCGCTGGGGGCAGATTTCGTCGATGCCCGCCGGGACATTGATCGCCGCGGATAATCGCCGAATGTCGTCCCAGAACGGCTGACCGTTGGAATCGAATTCCGCACCCGAACAGACGGGTTTGTATGCTCCCGCTCGCAGTCCCCGTGCAGCGAGTTGCCGTGCGATCAGGCACGCCGTCTGGGTTTTGCCGACACCGGTGTCGGTTCCCGTGATGAAGAATCCCCGCATGGCGCTGCACCGAAACTATTGCAATTTCCCGCGGCCCA
>JAXMBR010000073.1:0-7659 GCA_046349715.1 Planctomycetaceae bacterium
CATTTGAAGCCGTCGGCGGAGGCCGACCGGCGCACACTTTATCGCCGACTGTCATTTGATCTGATTGGCTTGCCGCCCGATCCCGACGACATTGACGCCTTCGTCGCCGACCCCGATCCGCTCGCTTACGAAAAGCTTGTCGACCGTTTGCTGGCCTCGCCCCAATATGGCGAACGCTGGGCTCGCCACTGGCTCGACGTCGTCCACTACGGAGACACGCACGGCTACGACAAAGACAAGCCCCGACCGAACGCCTGGCCCTATCGCGATTACGTCATCCGTTCGCTCAACGCCGACAAACCCTACGCTCGCTTCGTGCAAGAGCAACTGGCGGGCGACGTCCTTTGGCCCGACACCGAAGACGGCATCACCGCCACCGGTTTCATCGCCGCCGGCCCCTGGGACTTCATCGGCCATGCCGAACTTCCCGAAACCAAACTCGACGGCAAGATCGCCCGGTTGCTCGACCGCGACGACATGGTGACAAATACGCTCAACACGTTTTGCAGCCTCACCGTTCAATGCGCCCGCTGCCACAATCACAAATTCGACCCCGTCACGCAGACCGATTATTACCGCCTGCAAGCCGTCTTCGCCGCACTCGACCGGGCCGATCGCCGCTATGACGCCGACCCCCAGCTTGCCCGCACCCGCGCCGATCTGCTGGCAAAACAGCGCAACGCCCAGCAACAAAAACAAGCCGTCGAGAAAGATATCGCCCAACAGGCGGGGACCGACCTGGCTGAGCTGGATCGCCGGATCACCGCGGCGAAACAGGCCGCGAAATCGAAGCAGCCGGCGGAATTCGGTTATCACAGCCAGACCGAGTTGAAACAGGACTCGATCAAGTGGGTTCAACTCGATTTCGCTGGCCCGGTCAGCATCGCGAAATTGGAATTCATCGGCTGCCATGACGACTACAACAACATCGGCGCCGGATTCGGGTTTCCGCTGCGATTCAAAATCGAACTCTCCAACGACGCCGGTTTTGAAAACGCCAGGCAGCCTGTCGTCGATCAGACGCAGAGTGATGTCCGCAATCCGGGCGTGACACCGCAACGCGTATTGGTGAACGCCGAACCCGCCCGCTATCTGCGCTTCACGGCCACCAAGTTGGCGCCGCGCGACAATGATTTCATCTTCGCGCTCGCCGAACTCAAAGCGTTTGACGCCGCGGGAAACAATCTCACCGCGTCGGCAACGGTCGCATCTCTCGATTCCATTGAATCGCCCCCTCGCTGGAAAGCAGCCAACCTGATCGACGGCCTGTATTACGGGGTCGGACAGGAAAATGTCGACGATCTGCTCCGCCAGCGTGAAGAATTGCTGCTGGCCCGCGTGTCCAATCAAACTCGGCAAGCCTTGGCGGACGTCGAAGTCGAGCTGCAAGCGCTGGCGAAATCCCTAAGCGAACTACCGCCCGCACAACTGGTTTATGCCGGTATGATTCACACCGGCGGCGGCTCATTCACCGGGACCGGAGCCAACGGCGGCCAGCCGCGGCCGATTCATGTGCTCCACCGCGGTGACCTGCGCACACCCGGCGAGGAAGTCGGCCCGGGAACGGTGCCTTTCGCTCCCGATCAACCTGGGTTGTTCGATTTACCGACCAATCACGCAGAAGGCGCACGCCGTGTCGCCTTGGCGAACTGGATCACGCGGCCCGATCATCCGCTCACGTGGCGGTCGATCGTGAACCGCGTTTGGCAATATCATTTTGGCCGGGGACTGGTCGATTCTCCCAACGACTTCGGTCACATGGGCCGCCTGCCGTCGCATCCCGAGTTGCTCGATTGGCTTGCGGTCGATTTCCAGAATCACGGCGGATCGCTCAAGCATTTGCACCGCCTGATCGTCACCAGCAGCGTTTACCGCCAGTCATCGGCGACGAACGTGGAGTCAGCCGCGAAGGACAGCCAAAATGAATGGCTCTGGCGGATGAATCGGCGGCGGTTGGAAGCGGAAGCCGTGCGTGACAGCGTGCTGCTCCTCGCAGGCCAACTCGACGACCGCATGACCGGCCCGGCGTTTCAAGACTTTGTCGTCGTCAAACCAGAGCATTCACCTCACTACGAATATCGTTTGCACGATCCCGAAGACCCGGCCTCGCATCGGCGAAGCGTCTACCGGTTCCTCGTCCGCTCGCAGCCGCAGCCGTTCATGACGACGCTCGACTGCGCCGATCCCTCGATGCAAGTCGACAAGCGAAATGAAACGCTCACCGCGCTGCAAGCCCTGGCGCTGCTCAACAACCGTTTGATGCTGGCGATGTCGAACCACATGGCGGACCGGGCGCGACACCAATCCCTTGAACTCGACCAACAACTCCAAAATCTGTTCCGCTCCACATTCAACCGTTCACCGACACCCGAGGAACTTGTCGACCTGACCACCTACGCCCATGTCCACGGTTTGGAAAACGTCTGCCGCGTGTTGTTCAACCTGAATGAATTTGTATTCATCGATTGACCCTCAAAGAGCCGCGGTTCGGCGCGGGTCTCCTGACCCCGCCGCATCTTGACAGCGGTCTCCCGACCGCCGAGAGGAGATAAAATGAACGAGGAACCACAAGGGCCAGGAGACCTCCAACCGAAGACGGCGGGGTCAGGAGACCCGCGCCGAACGGGGTCTTCCCCATCCGCCGTCCGCGATCCGCGATCCGCGATCCAGTTTCCCCAATCCGCCATTCCCCTCTCCCGCCGAGACGCGCTCTGGCAAACCGGCGGCGGACTCGGCGGCATCGCGCTGGCGGCGCTGCTCCATCAAGAGCGACTGCTCGCGGCGGATGCCGCCCCGCGCGGCGCTGTTTCCGAATTCCATTACCCACCAACAGCCAAACGCGTCGTTCAACTCTTCATGGCCGGGGCGGCCAGTCATGTCGATCTGTTCGATTACAAACCCGAACTCATCGCCCGCAACGGAGAACCGTGGAACCCCGGCGAGGCCGTCGAGCTGTTTCAAAGTTCGCCGGGAAAAACCATGCAATCGCCGTGGCCTTGGCAACAATATGGCAATTGCGGCCACCATCTGTCGGAAATCGTCGCCGACTTGGGCCCCGTTATCGACGACATCGCCTGGGTTCATAATCTCGTCGGCAAATCGGGCGTGCACAGCGCAGCAACGCTCCAACAGACGACCGGGTTTCTCACGCCAGGATTTCCCGGCATGGGGGCCTGGGTCAGTTACGGTCTCGGCAGCATGAACGACAATCTGCCGACGTTCGTCGTGTTGCCCGATCATCGTGGCTACCCGTCGAACGGCCAGAAAAACTGGGACGCCGGGTTCCTGCCGGCCCAGCATCAAGGGACCGTCATCCGCCCCGGCAGCGACACGCCGATCGAAGACCTCTTCCCGACGCCGACCAAGTTCCTCACGCAGGAAAGCTCAGACGCCGCGCGCGGACTGATGAAGAAACTGAACGAGCGTCATGCCGAGCAGCGCGCCGGCGACGCCCGTCTGGAAGCGCGCATTCGCGCCTATGAACTCGCCGCCGGACTGCAACTCGCAGCCCCCGAGGCGCTCGACCTGTCGCAGGAACCGCAACACATACTCGACATGTACGGCGTACAAACCGGTTCGCCAACTTGGCCGAGTGAGATCAACGGACCGGAAGAACTCGATTACTTCGGCCGCAAATGCCTCGTCGCGCGACGTCTGCTCGAGCGCGGGGTGCGATTTGTGCAGGTCTGGTCCGGCTGCGACAACGGCTTCCCGCGGCGGAATTGGGATTCGCACGAGAACATCAAACAGGATCACGGCCCCCTCGCCTGGGCGATGGCCCGCGCCTCGGCGGCATTGATCGCCGATTTGAAACAACGCGGCATGCTCGACGACACCATCGTCCATTGGACGACCGAGTTCGGCCGCATGCCGTGCGCGCAAGGCAGCCTGGGCCGCGACCATAACCCCTTCTGTTTCACCAACTGGCTCGCCGGCGGCGGCTTCCGCGGTGGCATGGCCTACGGCCCCAGCGACGACTGGGGTTACAAGCCCGTCGACCGCAACCATCCCACGCAAGTCTACGACATTCACGCCACCATGCTCCGGCAGTTAGGCATCGATCACACGCGATTGACCTATCGCCACAACGGCATCGACCGGCGGTTGACCGATGTGCATGGCGACGTCATCGAGGAGATCATCAGTTAACCAGCACGCGAAGAGTCTCCGAGCGAGGCGTGTTCAATCGCGGAGCACACCAGCCTGCCCCAGTTGCAGTGGAGGGGGCATAGCCCGCCTCCCAAAACGAATCTACAGACAACCATCCCAGGAGCGCTGCCGATGTGGTCGTCGAAGTTACTGTCTCTGTGTGTTTTGCTGGCCGGTGCGGACGATCATCACGCCACAAAAGTGGGGACGCTCCACGTCGAGCGGCCGACGTTGATCAATCTCGGCTTTGAGTGGCCGATCCAAGGCGACGCCAATCGCAACGCCAGGGTTGCCGTCAAGTTTCGCAAAGTCGGTGAAACGAACTGGCGCGACGCGCTGCCGCTCGTGCGCATCGGCGGAGAGAACATTTACCGCCGCCGGGAACATCTCGATTACACCGTCCCCGACGGCTTCGCCGGCAGCATCCTCAATCTCGAGCAAAATACCGAATACGAATGCCGGCTCGAAGCGAGCGACCCCGATGGTCTCACGGGCGAAGCAAAGCAAATCGTACGCGTGAAAACGCGTAGCGAACCGATGGCATACAAATCGGGTCGCAAATTGCATGTCTATCCGCCGGACCATGAGGGGCCGAAAGAGGAACCGAACTTTACGAGCCTGCTCGAAGCCTACTACGGAGCCGGGTTAGGCGACTGGAGCGTGGTCTGGGAGCGGCGGGCGCAGCCGGGGGACGTGATCGTGCTGCATGCCGGACTCTACAAGAACGACCGGCGGAATTACGTTGACCCGCAGATGACGCCGTTCGATGGGACGATGTCGTTAACGCTGAAAGGTACGGCGGAGAAACCGATCACGATCACCTCGGCGGGTGACGGCGAAGTCGTGTTCGACGGCGCCGGCAATCATCGCTTGTTCGACGTGATGGCATCGCAACATCACATTTTTGACGGAGTCACGTTCCGCAACACCGACGTGGCGATCTTCGCCGGGCAAAAGGAAGTCCTCGGGGCCGTCGCGCTGACCGTGAAAAACTGCCGATTCGAAAACGTCGGGTTCGGCGTGTGGACCGAGTTCGCCGGTTCGCGCGATTTCTACATCGCGGACAATCTGTTTCTCGGGCGGGACGATCGCTTCCGACTTGTCGGTTGGACGGGACCGCTGTGGGCCAGCGCCGGTCCCTATGGGTCGCATTCATTAACGAGCTATTACGCCATCAAGGTTTACGGCCCGGGACATGTGATTGCACGCAATGCCATCGCGTATTTTCACGACGGCATCGGCATCTCGACGTATGGCACGCCGCCCGATGATCCGGACCAGCGCGCTTCGGCAATCGACATCTACAACAACGACATTCACCTGATGAACGACGATTTCATTGAAGCCGACGGCGGCGTCCACAATGTGCGGGTGATGAACAATCGTGGCGTCAACGCGGCCCACGGAGGATACAGCGCCCAACCGGCGTTCGGCGGGCCGGTGTATTTCATCGGCAACCTGCTGTATCACGTTCCGAGCGGCGTGGCCTTCAAATTCTCCGCAAAACCGGCAGGTCTGTTCGTTTATCACAACACCATCATCGGCGAGCAGACGATTCGCGATCCGTCGTCAAACCTGCACTTCCGCAACAATCTGTTTTTAGGACGCGACACGCCGGAACGAGGCGTCATGACCTGGTCAAACGCGGATGCCGCTTTCAGTTCGGACTTCAACGGGTACCGGCCTAATCGACTCGTACCGGATCAATTCACTTGGCTTAAACATCAAAACTCATCACCGATCTTTGAACCCACGGCAGACGACTGGCAGAGCTTCGCGACCCTGGCCGAGTTTCGTGCGGCATCGAACCAGGAAACACACGGAATCGAAGTGGATTTCGACATTTTCGAAAACCTCTCGCCGCCGAACCCAGCGCTGCGGCACGCGGTTTATCATGCCATGGACCTGAATTTCCGCCTGAAGTCTGGCAGCAAAGCGGTGAACGCGGGAGAGAGACTCCCCACCGTGAACGACGGTTTTATTGGCAGCGCGCCAGATCTGGGAGCGTTAGAAGCTGGCAAACCGGAACCAAAATATGGCCCGCGGTGGGTGACGTGGGAACCGTTTTATCGTTGAACACGGCACTCCACGATTTGCTTTAACGGAGAACAATCAATGCATTTCCAAGCTTGGTTCCGACTGGCGGCGTGGACCCTGTCGACGAGCGCTGCGCTGGCGGGCGAATTTCCCAGGTTCGAAGCGGTCACGATCGATGAACATGTAGGCAATGTCTGTTATGCCGTGACGACGGCGGACGTAAATGGAGATGGAAAGCTAGACGTCGTGGCGGTCAGCGAGAATCGCGTGCAATGGTATGAGAATCCGACTTGGGCCAAACACATCATCCTGGAAGATCAAACGGAAAGGGATAACGTCTGCATCGCCCCGTTGGACATTGACGAAGACGGGCAGGTCGATTTCGCCTTGGGAGCCGGGTGGACGAAGATCGGGACGATTCAATGGATTTCACGCACGGCCGATCCCGCGGGGAAATGGTCCGTCCATTTCATCGGAAAAGAATTGAGCACGCACCGCATGACGTTTGCCGACGTGCTGGGTCGAGGCCGGCCTCAGCTGGTCGTGTCGCCGCTGAATCCCTCCGTTTCCGACGGCGCCAGGTTGCTGGCTTATGAGATACCTCGGGACCCGCGAACGGGACGGTGGATGCCGATTGTGCTGGATGAATCGTTGCATCGAGTGCATGGACATGCGCATGTCGAATGGGATGGTTCGAAATCGATCGCGACCCTCGCAGCCGCGGAGGAAGGGATTTACCTGATTCAACGAAATGGCGAGGCGACATTTCGACGGACGCTCATTGCACCCGGCGCCACTGCCGATAAGCCGATAGACCGAGGCGCCGGAGAGGTCCGCGTCGGGCGTTGGAACACCGGTCGGATCCTGGCGACGGTGGAGCCGATGCACGGAAATCAGGCGGTGGTTTATTTCGCACCGCGGACGGATTCGTCGGACGATACCTGGCGACGTCAGGTCTTGGACGACACGTTGAAGCAAGGTCATGCGGTGGGCGCCGTCGAACTAACGGGGGACGATCAGGACGAGATTCTGGTGGGACATCGGGAGCCGGGGACCGGATCAGTCCGAGGCCCGGGACTTTATGTCTTCGAAAGCCAGAACGCGGAGGGGACCCAGTGGACAAAACATGTGATTGACGACGGGGGTTGTGCGGCGGAAGACGCCCGCGCGGTGGATTTGAACGGCGATGGCCGGCCGGACCTGGTTGCCGGGGGCCGGGCAACCCATAACGTGCGGATCTATTGGAACCGAGGAGCCCAGTGATCGAAGATCGATCGCCGGCCAGTTTCAGACCGGTGCAGTTCGCTCGGGAATGGTGAATCTTTGTGACGGCATCCGGTTGGTAACGATTGTTCCGCGCGTGCCGCTTAAGCGTGGAGAAGCAACACTTGTGGTTGCACCTTGCTGATTTTTGATCGCGGTCACCGTCTTTTTTCATCCTCAGAGAAAAAAAGCCTAGTGTTGAGGTGACTC
>JAXMBR010000074.1:0-7412 GCA_046349715.1 Planctomycetaceae bacterium
TACGATCGCGAGTAGTTCGCTGCCGAAGAACCGCGGGTTTCGGCGGTTCCTGCGAGTGATGGAAAATCCAGGCGGAGGATCGAGATGACTCGTCAATTGGTCTTATGGGTGATGATCGGCGTGGCGGGAGGCGGCGCATTGGTGGCAGGATTCTCCGCGCTGCCGAAGCTCGACGCGGACGCCGGCCCGCTCACGGTCTATATTTGCCGGAAAACGGGTGACCTGTTTGTGAGCCGAACTCTGTTGAAGACGCAACATCATCCGGAAACGGGGCTTGCAACATTGGCGCCGGGGGTATACTGTCCGCAGTGCGGCGAGTGGAAGTCCTCGCCGCCCCCTGATCGGCTGTATGGACACCCCGAATTGCTCCACTGTCCTAAGTGCCGGACTCCGCGCACATTCGAAGGAGAGATTCCCGACGGGACGATGGAGTTATAACCCTGGCCGCCGGCGACGGCTGCTGAAGAACGGAGGCTCAGCATGCGGGAACCCGTAGTTCTCAGTTGGAGCGGCGGCAAGGACAGCGCACTGGCCTGGGACTGGCTGGCGCGATCCGACCAGTACGAAGTCGTCGCCTTGTTGACCACGTTGACTCAAGGCGATGAACGGATCTGCATGCACGGCGTTCGGCGAGAACTGTTGCAGGCGCAAGCTGATGCGTTGCGGGTGCCGCTGGAAGAAGTTTTCATTCCGCCGCGGGCTGGCAACGCGATTTTTGAAGGTGCGGTGGGAGGCCGTTTGGAGCAATTTCAACGACGCGGCGTGAAGACGGTGGCGTTCGGCGACTTGTTCCTGCAGGACATTCGCGAGTATCGCGAAGCGCTCATGCGGCGAATCGGCATGCAACCGCTGTTTCCCTTGTGGCAGCAGGAGACGGACGAATTGGCGGAGGAGTTTTTCCAACGCGGGTGGCGGGCCGTTGTTTGTTGCTGCGACGGCCGCGTGCTGGATGCGAATCACGTCGGGCGATGGTATGATCGTTCCTTCGTGAACAGTCTCGACGGACAGATCGATCCGTGCGGAGAGAACGGAGAATTTCACACGTTCACCTTCGATGGACCGGGCTTTCGGTCTCCGATCCTGTTCCGGCGGGGAACGGTCTCGCAATCCGGGCCGTTCTGGTATTGCGATTTGTCGCTCGTCTCGCCGATGAGCTTGTGTGCGTAATTCGAATTGACGAAGAATCTGGACGTTGAATTGCGGAAGGCAGAGTCATGTTGTCGTCGCGAATGAAGTTTATGATGGCCGTTCTCGGTTATGCGTTGGCCTGCCGAATCTTGCCCTGGGTCTTGCACCAGGTGAATGCCGCCGGATTTCCCATCGACCCGGCGAATACGTGGTATCCGTGGAATTTTTCGCCGGTGGCCGCCGCCTGCGTGCTGTGCGGAGCGATTGTTCCCCGCAAGAGCTGGGGGTTGGGTCTGCCGCTGGTGCTGATGCTCGTCGGCGACGTGCTGATCGATCTCATCACCGGTTTTCAATTCGCGACCGTGCGCAATTATTTCGTTCAACTCTGGGTTTATGCCGGCATCCTGATGACCACCAGCCTGGGCATGTGGGTGCGTCCTCAGCCCGGATGGCGGCGTGGAATCCCAGCCGCCTTCGCCGGAGAAGTCTTGTTCTTTGTGCTGACGAATTTCGCGACCTGGCTCAGCGGTTTTGTTCCCGCTTCGACGGTTCCGCTGTATGAGCTGTCCGGCAGCGGCCTGTGGACTTGCTATGCCGCAGCCTTGCCGTTCTTCGGACGCAGCCTGATCAGTACGGCGGTCTATGCCATGCTCTTCTTCAGCCCCTGGGCACTCGGGTTGGCGGGGGTCCGGCTGGCAACCCCGTCGATGTCGCCCGAGCCGGCGTATGAAGCGGCCCGGGGATGACCGATTCGCACCGAATCGTCTCGTTGATCGCCAGTGCGACAGAGATCGTTTGCGCGCTGGGGTTTGAAGATCAACTGGTCGGACGGTCGCATGAATGTGATTATCCGGCTGGCGTGCTCGAGCTGCCGGCGTGTTCCGCCGCGAAAATCGACGTGCACGGTTCCAGTCAGCAAATTGACGATCGCGTCAAAGCCGTCCTGGAACAAGCGACGAGCGTGTATTCCGTCGACGCGCTACTGCTGGATCGGCTGGCCCCGACCGTAATCGTCACGCAGACGCAATGCGAAGTCTGCGCCGTCAGCTTGAAGGATGTCGAAGCGGCTGTTTGCGAACTGGTCAGATCGCAGCCGAAAATCGTGTCGCTGGAGCCCAATTCGCTGCACGATGTTTGGAATGATTTCCGCCGTGTGGCGCAAGCGCTGAACGCTCCTGAACGTGGCGAGGAATTGATTGATCGGCTCAACGCCAAACTGGTCAACGTGGCCCAAGCCACGATCGGGCAGACCGCCGCGCGACCGGCGATCGCCTGCATCGAATGGATCGATCCCCTGATGGCCGCGGGAAACTGGGTGCCGGAACTGGTGGAACTGGCCGGCGGGAAAAACCTCTTCGGCGAGGCAGGTAAACATTCCCCCTGGATGACGTGGGAGGAATTGGTCGCCGTTGATCCCGAGGTGATCGCCATCATGCCGTGCGGGTTCGACATTCCCCGCACGCGAGCCGAAATGGACCCACTGACTTCGCGCAGCCAATGGCGAGACTTGCGCGCGGTGCGGACCGGACGAGTTTATTTGACGGACGGGAATCAATTTTTCAATCGCCCTGGGCCGCGGCTGGCGGAATCGGCCGAGATTCTAGCGGAGATTTTGCATCCGGAATTGGTGAATTTCAGGCATGAAGGATCGGGCTGGGTGAAATTTCAAGGACAATGACGAACATCTACACCGCGGCTGTCTGCCGTGGTTGCTGCGAGCGCGGAAAAGATCCGGAGAGGAGCCATCATGGCCTTACGCTTGTTCTTCCTGCTGGCGGGAAGCTTATCCCTGAGCGCTGCTGCCGAGGCCGCGGAGATCGTCACGATCGCCGGTTCGGGCAAGGCGGAATTTTCCGGTGATGGAGGCCCCGCAATCAAGGGGGGATGCAATCAGACGTTCGGCCTGGAAATCGGGCCCGATGGGGCGCTCTACTGGTGTGAGCTGGAAAACAGCGTCGTCCGCCGGCTCGATCTGAAGACCGGTCTGATTTCAACATTCGCCGGCACCGGCGCCGTGAAGGGCTTCGCAGGAGACGGCGGACCGGCGGACCAGGCAAAACTGACCGACCCGCATGAATTGCGGTTTGATCGCGAGGGAAACCTCTTTGTTTCCGATGCCAAGAACCATGTGATTCGCCGCGTGGACGGAAAGACGAAGATCATCTCGACCGTCGCCGGGACAGGCGGCAAATCAGGCTTCGCAGGCGATGGCGGACCGGCGACGCAAGCGCTCCTCAACGACGCCATTTCTGTCGCATTGGACCCGTCGCAGAATCTGTTGATCTGCGACATCAACAACCACCGCATTCGGCGGGTGGATCGCGCCACCGGGATGATCACCACCTGGGCCGGCACCGGAGAGAAACTGCCGACGCCTGACGGCGCGCCCCTCGCCGCCGCACCGCTGTTCGGGCCGCGCACCCTCGCAGTGGCCGGGAACGGCGACGTGATCATCGCCCTGCGCGAAGGACATGCCGTCTATCGGTATTTCGCGGCGACAAAAACTCTGCACCACATCGCGGGAACGGGCAAAGCGGGTTACAGCGGCGATGGCGGTGAGGCCCGCAAGGCGAAGATCAACGGGCCGAAAGGTGTCGCGCTGGGACCGAACGGCGATATTTACCTGGCGGATACGGAGAACCACGCCATTCGCGTGATTTCCGTGCAAACCAACCAGATTACGACGCTGGTCGGCAAGGGAAAACCGGGAGACGGTCCGGATGGCGAGGCACAGAACTGCCAACTCAACCGCCCGCATGGAATTTTCATCACCCTCGACGGAACGGCGTACATCGGGGACAGCAGCAATCACAAAGTTCGGCGCCTGACGTTCAAATGATTTTTGGCGGCCCATGCTTGACATCGTGCGTCGCAACGAAAAAATAGCGTTTCAAATTTCGCAAAACGATTCATCAAAGGACGAATAACGATGAGCGGCCCCATTGTTCGCACCGGCACGACTCCGGAATTCTGGAAGAATTACGAGCGGATCTTCGGCGACAAAACGAAAAAGAAGTCCGCTGACAAGCCCAAGGCTGCGGCGAAGTCTGCCAAAAAAACCGCACCGAAGAAGACCGTCAAGAAGAAGTGACGATCCGCCCCCACTCTTCAATGGTGAGCCCGTGACGGTGAACGGTTATCCCCGGGACGGAATGAAGTTTCGCAGGTAAGTCGCGCTTTGCCGCAGCGACGCCTGGCGCGATTCCAGGGAATCTTCATAGGCGCGGTCCTCCACCTCGACGCAGACGGGGCCGCGATAGCCGGTATCGGTGAGAACCGAGCAGAACTTGCCCCAATCGACCTCGCCGAACCCGGGCAGTTTGGGGGTATGATATTCCTGCGGATGCGCCAGGATGCCGACCTCATTGAGGCGTTCGACATCGAGACGAACGTCTTTCGCGTGAATGTGAAACAGCTTGTCATGGAATTCGCGCATCGGCGCGAGGTAGTCCATATGCTGCCAGATCATGTGCGACGGGTCGTAATTGAGGCCGAACGAATCGCTGGGAATGTCTGAAAACATCCGTCGCCAGATTTTCGGCGTCGTTCCCAGATTTTTCCCGCCCGGCCATTCATCACGGCTGAACAGCATGGGGCAATTCTCGATGCCGACCTTCACGCCGTGATCTTCAGCCAGCTTGATGATCGGTTTCCAGACCTCCAGAAAGCGCGGCCAATTGTCATCGACCGACTTTGTCCAGTCGCGGCCGATGAACGAATTCACGCGAGTCAGCTGGAGCTTCGGCGCGGCGACGATCACCTTCTTCAAATGCGCAATCGCCGTTTCGGATTCTTCCTGGTTCGGTGACAGCGGATTCGGATAATAGCCCAAGCCGCTGATCGCCACGCGCGCCTTGTCCAGAATGGCCAGGACGTCGTCGGCTTGCGATTGAGAAAGATCCGTCACGTCGATGTGGGTGACGCCGGCGTAGCGGCGTTCCGCCTTGCTGACGGGCCAGCACATGACTTCGATGCAATCAAAGCCGGTGATCCGGGCAAATTTCGCGACGTGGTCGAGCGTTTGATCGGCCAGAATCGCGGTCACGAAACCGAGCTGCATGGTGAGGACCCTGAAAACTGATGAGTGTCGGAAGAAGAGACGTAGGAAGCTGCGTCGGACCTGCGGATGTCGTCGTGGATTTGCAACAACCCATCACGAGCCGCGGCCGATCAACGGTTTCGATTGATCAGAACCCCAATCCTATACCGTTCAGAGCGCCCGTGGCGACATTGCCGTCGGTGAACTCAAACATGCCCGGATAGCGCTTGGCCCAGGGTTTGTTGGCGGCGGGACAATACTGCCGTCCGTTGCCTTCAATCGCGGCCACGCCGGGAATGCGCGCGGCAAGACTGGCGGAATGGAGGAATGAATACCCCGGGCAGCTCAAGTCCTGCACGCAGAGAAACAACCCGAACTTTTGCGCCGCGGCCGCCAGCAGCAGCGTTTCCGTCTGTCCCTTGCACGCTTTGAGCGCGACACCGCTGTATCCCATCTCACGACTGAGCAGCAGCGATTCGTAGTCCACCAGCGATTCGTCGATGACGACGGGCTTCAGCTTCGCGGCTTCGTGCATCATATGCTCAGGATGAGCCTTCAAATCGCGGTGCGTCGGTTGTTCCACGTATTGAATTCGGTCATAAGCGGCGGGCGATTTTTCCTCAATCGTTTTCAAAACCCGGATGAGGTAATCGGCGTTGGCGCATTTCTCGTTGAAGTCCAGCGAGTAATGCCACGCCTCGCAGCCGCGCTTCGCCTGCGCCTCGACAGCGACCTTGTCGACGGCGAGAATTCGCTGGGTATCCCAGTCGAAATCGTCGCCGGCGAGTTTAATCTTCATGTGCGTCAGGCCGTTGTAACCGATCCATTGAAACAGCGTTTCCGGCAGCCCGTCCCCGATCTTTTTGCCCACCTCCGCGTCCGTCAGCGGATCGAGCGCACCCACGAGGTGATACAACGGCATGCGGGGCTTGGGCTCGCGGAGCGTGTACTGGTCGAGATATTCTCCCTTGAACTGCTGATCCAGATACTCCGCCAGATCATGGTTCATGAATTTCGACGTCAGCGTGTTGTAGCTGCTGCTGTTGTGCACGCGTCCGTACGCGTCGTGCAAGGCAGCGTCGAACGGACTTGCCGCCACCAGTCGAGCGAGCGCGGGCATCGGCTCAGCGAGCTTCATCTTGTTGGTGATCGTTTTGGCGATGTGCTCGTATTCGCTGGAAAGATGATAAATCAAGTCGATCGGGTGGCCGAATTCGCGGCAGATGCCGCCCAGTTCCACGGTCTCATCCGCGAACTGTTTCATCGCGGCTTCGGCTTGATCACCCGAAACCGCCTCCGACGGCCAGGCCCAGATATTGCCGACCGGCATGCTCCCAAAACCGGTTTCGCGATGTTTGCCGTCCCGTGTTTCGACGGTGACGTCGACATTGATCAGGAACGATTTATCGAGAATACGGCCGCCGAATTTCAGAGGCGTTCGAAAGGTAAGCGGTTCGAATGCGCAATTGGCGGATTTGATACAGACGTCGGTCGCTTTGGACATGACTCGCTGGCTTGGTCGCTAAAGTCGGGGGGCGCGTTGCGGACGAAACTGTGGCGATCTTAGCCCAGGACCGGGTCCGGGATCAAGAATTATTGCCATTTCCCAAAGAGTTTTCAGCCGTCTCGAACCACTGGCGAATCCGCCGCGCCCGCCGGACGAGTTTGACTTCACAGGCTTCCGCCGAATCCGCCGAGGCAAAAAGCGTGCAGATCGGGGCACCGGCGGGAATGCTCGATCCCTCCTGCGGGATATCTGCGATCATCGGCAGAGACCAGTCGCCACGAAGAGCGAGGCCACAACTCAAATCCGGCGCAACAACACGGCGATCGGCATAGAGCACGAGTTTGCCGACGCAAATGGCGCTCATCGCGAGAACATCGACCGGGGCGGACGATCGCAGCCCTGGAGTTTCGAAACCGCATGCGGAGAGATGCAAGCCCACGGCGGACTTTCCCGTCGCGAAGTCCAGCAGTTCGCCGGAGGCGGTGTACCGAGGGTTCACCTCAACAACCCAGAACCGACCGTCATGCCAAATCAGATCGACTCCCAACAGGCCTCGATATTCCAGACCGTCCACAAGGGTTTCGCCGATTCTCAACAACTCGTCTTTGGCTGCGGCGGTGACCGGCCAAGGTCCGAGAGAACCGCAGTAATGGAACGGCCCGGGGGCGGCGACTTCCGGAAGACCGATCAGTTGGCGGGAGACCATCAACAGCACGCAACCAGCGTCGGAAACGAGAT
>JAXMBR010000075.1:0-6360 GCA_046349715.1 Planctomycetaceae bacterium
TTCGGTCGACACGGCGCCCCTTAAACCGGCGAAACCGCCGCCCAGCACGATAATTCGTTTGACGCTCATCAAGTCCTTACGCCCGGGCATTATTTGCGCTCGATGGGTTACGGCCAAGGTTCAGGGACGAAACCTTCCAGCGCCTCGTCGAGCCGATCGTGAAAATCTTCGTCGTCCCATTCTTGCTTCGCCAGCTGGGCGATTTCCAGGGCCTCGGCATTTCGATCGTTGATCACCAGAATCGCCACCAGCGTCGTGGCATCGTTGACGAACTTCTTGTTCGCAAAATCTCGATGGAGTTTGTCGAACCGCGGATTGCCAGCGGTCCGCTTTCCCGCCGTATAGGCCTGTCGGATCAACCTGAAATCGCGCTGGGGAACAACATACTTGGCAAAGAGTGCATAGGACTTGGTTTGGATCAGGGCAGGCTGGCTGAATCGAAACACTTTGAGGGCGGAATCCGGGTGGTCCTTGTCGAGTTCCTCAAAAAGGTCCTTGGTGAGCGTCTGCTGGTCCAATTCTCGATTGATCGCGGCCAGATCCTGGAATGATTCCAGGACGTTCTTGCCCTGTTTAACGTTGAGCGCCGCCTGGTCCCGAGTCGCTTCGAGCCCTTCCCATGCCGGCGGATACTTCTCGGCCAGTTCACGCCAATAACCGAGCGCGAACGACAGGCGCACTCCCGACAACGCCGGTTGGATGGCCAAAGCCTGCTCATGGAACCAGACCAGCTTGGCCAGCGCGATTTCATAACGCTGCGCACGCGTGTCGGCTCGGGCCTCATTGAGAATGACGCTGGGATCAGGGTTTTCCGGCGGCTCCCAGGTTTCCTCCTCCGCAGGGGCTGAGATCAGCGCCATGACCAGCATGAACACACGCATTCGGAAATCCTTGTCGAGGCCGTTCGCACGGACAGGAATAGTTTATGGCTCTCCCGACGTTCGATCAACTTTCCGGCGCACCAACGGGGAACGGTTCGGAGCGGCTCTTGGATCACGAGCGCAAGAAATCGCCGCGCACTTCCGTTCGAGGAGTCGCAGGGAGTACGATAAACGCTCGCTGATCCATTCGCGTGATTTGCAGAAAAGTCTCTCATGCGTCTGAGTGTTCATTACACTGTCGTGTCTGCCCTCACCGGCCGGTTCGCCGTTTGGCTGCTGATCAGTCTGGTGTCGGTCAGCGAGGCTTCCGACGCTGCAATAGTCCGCTATCGCCGTGATGTCCGTCCGATCCTTTCCGACAAATGTTTTCAATGCCACGGCCCGGATGCGGCGAAACGGCAGGCGGACCTCCGGCTTGATGATCCGAAATCGGCGTTTGATCATCGGGACGGCAAACCGGCGATTGTGGCGGGCGATGCGGCTCGCAGCCGGCTTTATCAAAGGCTAGTGACGAATGATCCGTCCGAGCGCATGCCTCCCGCCGACACCGGCCTGACGTTGAGCACCGAGGAAATCGCAACGCTCAACCGTTGGATCAATGACGGTGCCGAGTATGAACCCCATTGGGCATTCATCGCGCCGCGGAAATCGCCGATGTCATTCCCTACGGACCGCGGATCTTATAATCTGGTGGATGACTATCTGCGGGACCGGCTGGTTCGTGAGGAATTGTCGTCGTCGCCGCCGGCGGATCGCACCACCGTGATTCGTCGGGCCACGTTTGACGTGACCGGATTGCCGCCGACGTTGATGGAAGTCGACGACTTTCTGGCGGCTGACGCGCCCGATGCTTATGAACGGCTGCTGGATCGATTGTTGGCTTCGCCTCGTTACGGCGAGCGGATGGCCATGCCCTGGATGCAGGCGGCTCGGTATGCCGACACGAACGGCTATCAGACCGACGGTCCCCGTGTGATGTGGCGCTGGCGCGATTGGGTGATCGATGCCTACAATCGCAATTTGCCGTTCGATCAATTCACCATCGAGCAGCTCGCCGGCGATTTATTGCCTCAACCGAATCTCGATCAGTTGATCGCGACCGGTTTCAATCGCAACCACCGCGGCAACGCCGAAGGGGGCATCATCCCGGAAGAGTACCTGGTGGAATATGTGGTCGATCGCGTGGAAACGACGTCCACGGTCTGGCTGGGACTCACGTTGGGCTGCTGCCGATGCCATGATCACAAATACGACCCGGTATCGCAGCGGGAGTTTTACGGCTTGTTTGCGTTGTTCAACCAGGTGCCCGAACTGGGTAAAACGCTGCGGAACGAGAACTCACCGCCGCTGATCAAGGCTCCCACGCGAGATCAGCAGCATCAGCTGGCGAGGCTGGAAGACGAGGTCGGCCGTGCGCGCGCCGCCTGGGAAGCAGCGCAGCCGATGGTCACCGAGGCGCAGCGCGCCTGGGAACGGCGCTTGCCGGAGGACGATCGCGCTGACGGGACCGTGACACGATTGCTCGAATTCCGCCAGACATTCGCGGAACACGCGAAGTTTGACGGAACGCGCGTCGTCGATCTTGGGAATGTCGGTGATGTCGGCGAGACTGATCGGTTTGTTTTTTCCGCGTGGGTGGAAGTTGATGACCCGCAACCGCAGACGATTCTCGCCCGTATGGAACCGGAACTCGCCTACAAAGGTTACGAACTCCGCACGCTCGACGGTAAATTGCAACTGATCCTTTCCGGGCGGATTCTCGATGATTTGATCCGTGTCGAAACACGCGACGCCGTGCTGGCAGACGGCCGGCATCATGTGCTGGTGACCTATGATGCCAGCAAACTGTCGACGGGCATCGCCATGTTCATTGACGGACGGCCGGCGGCGGTGCGCGTGCTCGCCGATCTGTTGAGCAACCCGTTCAAGTCGAAAGACGGCAAGTTTCAGATCGGCGGCGGGGGAACATCTGAAAAGTTCCGCGGCGTCCTCGATGATATCCGTGTGTATCGCGGCCAACTGACGCCTGACGAGCTCCTTGCTGTTTCCGTGGCCAAGCCGATTGATGAACTGGCATTGATTCCCGTGGCGCGGCGCACGACCGCAGAGTTGGCCAAGTTGCAGGAGTATTTTCTGACGCAGCGGGCCGCGGAGGAATTTAAGTCGCTCCGTTCCGCTTGGCTCGCTGCGCTGGCTGCCCGGCAGCAGTTTCTTGAGGCCGTCCCAACGACGATGATCATGCGGGACCAGCCCGGACTGCGGGAAACGCACCTGCTGTTGCGCGGCGAATACAATCGTCCCGGCGACATCGTCACCCCGGGCACGCCCGCTTGCCTGCCGAACGACGAGGGAACGAATCGCCTCGATCTGGCCCGTTGGCTGGTTTCGCCCGAGCATCCGCTGACGGCGCGCGTGACGGTCAATCGATTGTGGGCGCAATACTTTGGGACGGGTCTGGTCAAAACGACGGAAGATTTCGGAGCCCAGGGGGAACTTCCCAGCCATCCGGAATTGCTCGATTGGCTGGCGTTGGAATTTGTCCGGCTCGGCTGGGATGTCAAACAGTTCCAGCGAAAAATCCTGGCCAGCGCGGCGTATCAGCAATCGGCCCGTGTTTCTCCGGAACTGCTCGCGCGCGATCCCGACAATCGGTTGCTGGCGCGCGGCCCCCGGTTTCGATTGACGGCGGAGATGCTGCGCGACGCCGCGTTGTCAGTCGCCGGCCTGCTGGTCGAAGAGCTGGGCGGTCCGTCAGTGAAGCCCTATCAACCGCCGGGCTTATGGGAGGAACTCAGTTCCGACGTCACGGGGTCTTTCAGCAATTACGTTCCGGACCAAGGGGCTGGTCTTTATCGTCGCGGGCTGTACACGTTTTGGAAACGGACGGTCTCTCCGCCGATGATGACGCTGCTCGATGCGCCCACGCGCGACATGTGCCGGGTGAACACGCTTCGCACCAATACGCCGTTGCAGGCTCTGAACCTGATGAACGACGTCACGTATCTGGAGGCTGCGCGAATATTCGCCGAGCAAATGCTGCGGGAAGGGGGGTCGCAGCCCGCGTCGCGCATCGAATGGGCGTTCCGCACAGCCACCGCGCGGCGGCCGACCGGCGATGAGCTGGTCGTGTTGACGAAGGGGCTGGATCGACGGTGGCGGGCGTATCGTGAACAACCGGCGCTGGCGGCGGAATTGTTGCAGCAGGGAGCGGCCCCCGCCGGCGCGGATCTTGATCCGGTGGAATTGGCGGCTTATACGAGCGTGGCCGCGGTTTTGTTGAATCTCGACGAATTCGTGACGAGGGAATGAGCAATGACATTTTTCTCTCACTCTTCGAGCGGGGGGCGTGAGCCCCTTGATTGTGAAGTGACTTCTTCTGGACGCATGATTCAAGGGGCTGACGCCCCCCGCTCGGGAGAGACGCACCTCCGCAGCGCCGTTTCTCGACGGGGGTTTCTCGCTGGGGCGAGTTTGTCTCTTGGCGCGGCCGCGTTGAACGAACTGTTGGCCGGTGACGGCGCGCAAACGTTGTTGACTCGGATCGCTCCGAAAGCCAAGCGGGCCATTTATCTCTTTCAGTCCGGCGCTCCGTCGCAGTTGGACCTGTTTGACGAAAAACCGCAGTTGAAAGACCGTTTCGGCGAAGACCTGCCCGATTCTATCCGGCAAGGCCAGCGCCTCACCGGCATGACGTCGGGCCAATCGAAATTTCCGGTGGCGCCGTCGATGTTTCGATTTCAAAGGCACGGCGAATCGGGCGCGCTTGTCAGTGAACTGCTGCCGTACGTGTCGCAGAAAGTCGACGAAATCTGCTTCGTCAAATCGCTTTACACCGAAGCGATCAACCACGATCCCGCGATCACTTTCATCACCACCGGCGCGCAGTTGGCGGGGCGACCCAGCCTCGGGGCGTGGCTCTCGTACGGTTTGGGGAGCGAAAACAAAGACCTGCCCGCCTTCGTCGCGATGGTCTCTCGCGGCTCCGGCCGCCCGAACGACCAACCATTGTACGATCGCCTGTGGGGAAGCGGATTTCTGCCGTCGCGGCACCAGGGCGTCAAATTCCGCAGCGGCGGCGATCCGGTGTTATATCTGTCCAATCCGCCGGGGATTGCCAGTTCGCTTCGCCGGGAGATGCTCGACGATCAGGCGGCGCTCAATCGGCAGCATTTCGCAGATTTGGGCGATCCGGAGATTGAAAACCGAATCGCGCAGTACGAGCTGGCGTATCGAATGCAGACCGCCGTTCCTGAGCTCGCCGACTTGTCGCAAGAGCCCAAGCACATTCTCGAGTTGTACGGTCCCGACGTCACTCGACCAAATTCGTTCGCGGCCAACTGTCTGCTCGCGCGCCGGTTGGTGGAACGCGGCGTCCGGTTCGTGCAGCTGTTTCATATGGGTTGGGACCAGCATTTGAAGCTGCCGGAAGCGATTCGCGGGCAGTGCCGGGACGTCGATCAGCCATGTGCGGCGCTCCTGACCGATCTCAAACAGTCCGGCTTGCTCGACGACACGTTGGTGATCTGGGGCGGCGAGTTCGGTCGGACGGTGTATTGCCAGGGACATCTCACATCGACAGACTACGGCCGTGATCATCATCCGCGCTGTTTCACGGTGTGGCTCGCCGGGGCGGGGATCAAACCGGGCCAGACCTATGGAGAGACGGATGACTACAGTTACAACGTCGTGCGCGATCCGGTGCATGTTCACGACCTGAATGCGACGGTGCTGCATTGTCTGGGAATCGATCACAAACAGTTGACTTATAAATTTCAGGGCCGGCATTATCGCCTCACAGACGTGCATGGCGAGGTCGTGCGCGGCATACTGGGGTGATCTTCGTTTCGATGCGGGGTCCGGTCTGAACAGCGGAGCGGGTGAACGGAAGCCATATTTCAGTCTTGACCCCCGGCACGGTTGCGGTTGATAATTCGCCTCATGATGGATGTTCGCAAGGATGTGAATCGCCCATTTCATTAGGCAGGGAGGCCGACATGACCACAGCACTGCTCGAAGAGATCGGATTTCGCTGGACCAAACCAAGCTGGGTTCGCACCGCGGATCGGACGTGGGTGCTCATTGTTCCCAGCCGGTACGCGAAAGAAGACGAGGACGACAGCACCTCGGACCAGTATTTTGATCGTTCGCAGCGCTATTATGAGATCTTCGAATTCGACGGCAGTTGGCTCGACCAGCTGCATGAGCTTCAGGTCGAGCGGATGCTGCACAATCCCCGCTGGCGCCGGGAGCTCTCCGCCGCATAAAGCGGCCGGCGTCATCGGGTCACTTCCAATCAGGGATGCGGCGTGAGCACGACGATGGTTCCACGCCGCGCGTTGGTGGTCACGTTTGACCGCCTGCCGGCGACAATTCTCGGTTGTTACGGGAATGAGTGGATCGAGACCCCGCAGCTTGATCGCCTGGCCTCGGCGGGGTTGGTCGCCGATCAATGCTTTGCGGCTCGTGTCGGGCCGCAATC
>JAXMBR010000076.1:0-6000 GCA_046349715.1 Planctomycetaceae bacterium
GCCGTTTCCGCGGCGCGCGCCGCCGTCGCCCAGGATGGAGAAACGGCGCGAGACCATCTGCGCGTGGCGTTTGAAATCATCCTGGAGGCCCGGGAACGATTCTATCCTGTCGAATGTTATTTGCTGGACCTCTGTTTGATCGCGCCGGAACAAGCCCATGATCATCTCCGGCAAGAGTTGGATCAGGCGGTCCCCTTTTCGATGATGGGAACTGCCGCCGATTGGACCGCCATCTGTCAGCAGCAGCCCGATTTGCGAGAAAAAATCCGCGAAGCCTGGTCACGGGGCTCCGTCTGCCTCGTCGGCGGTGAAGAACGAGAAACCAACCTGCCGCTGCTCCCCTTGAATTCCGCGCTCTGGGAATTCGAACACGGTTTGAAAACGTATCATTCGTTGTGGGACCGAGCGCCGAAAGTCTGGGGCCGGCGTCGCTATGGCCTGTGCGCCGCGTTGCCGCAGATTTTGACCAGGTTCGGCTTCGAGGCCGGCCTGCACGTCGCGTTCGACGACGGCATTTATCCCGATCACGAACACGCCAAACTTCGCTGGCAAGGCAGCGACGGCACCGTCATCGATTCGCTCAGCCGGATCCCTCTGGCGGCCGATACCGCCTGCACTTTTCTTCGATTCCCGGCGCGGATGTCGGAATCGATGGATCACGACCAGGTCGCCGGCATTGTCTTTGCCCGCTGGCCGGAAGTGCATACCCCCTGGCTCGCCGATTTCCGCCGAATCGCCGGTTATGCCCCCGTGCTGGGCAAGTTTGTCACGTTCGAGCAGTTTTTTCAGACAGGAGAAACGCCCGGCCGCCTGGCAACTTACGACAGCAAGGAATATCTCAGCCCCTATCTGATCCAAGCCGTCGCCCGTCGCGAAACCGACCCAATCACCCGCTTTGCCGATCATCAGGCTCGTCGTGAGGAATTTGATGCGCTCGATTGGTGCCGAGCGACAGCGCAGGCGCTCCGCGGGTTGGCGATTGAGTCAGAGGACGCGGCGCCCGCCGAGACCCTGCTCGAATCGGCGGCCCCTCAGAGAGATTCGGCCGAATCCCTGGCAGTCGCCGGCGAGCAACTGTCTGTTTGTCGGAAGGACTGGCCGCGGCGTTTGACCGAACTCGTCCTGAACGGCGGCGGGAAAGAGCCGGGACTCCTGATCATCAATCCGGTTTCGTTTCCGCGCGTGATGGCCGTGGCCCTGCCTGGGCTGAAATCGCTGCCGAACATCGGCGGACCGGTGAAAGGATCGCAAGTCGATCCGGACACGCAACAGACGACGGTTCTCGTCGATTTGCCGGGATCGGGGTTCGTGTGGATCGGTGCCGACGAACACGGGCCTCCCTCGGGACAGCCAAAACTTCCCTTGGCGGAAGCAGGACTGCTGCGCAACGACTATTTTGAAGTCTTGATGAACGAAGAAACCGGCGGCATCGCCCAGATTCGACTCCACGGCCGTCGCGGAAATCGCCTGAGCCAGGTGCTGTCCTACCGATTTCCTCGGGAGAAAACCGTCCGCACGGGACCCGAACCCGACGAGGTCACGAAAACCCTCTACGCACAGGCCCGAGTCAGCGATCAACGAGTCGTTTCGACGGGACCGATCATCGGTGAGATCGAAACCACGGGAGAAATCGTCGATCTCAGCGAAGCCAAGGTCTTGGCGAAATTCCGTCAACGGACATGGGTGCATCGACTCCGGCCCGTCGTGGAAATCGAGGTGGAACTGACCGATCTCCAATCGCCTGAAGGCGATCCCTGGAACAACGCCTTCGTCTCTCGCTTCGCCTGGAACGACAGCCTGGCAGCGATCACCCGCGCTGTCTGGCACGGTGCGCAACCGGTCGGCGGCGAGCGCTACGAGAGTCCGGATTACATCGAAATCGCCGAAGAACAGGACCGGGCAACGATTGTCCCGCACGGGTTGCCGTTTCACCGCAAAACCGGTCCGCGGATGCTGGATACGCTGCTGGTGGTCGAAGGGGAAACCCGCCGCCGGTTCCGGTTCACGCTGGCGATCGACCAGGCCTATCCCTTATTGGCGGCCCGCGAAGCAACGATTGCCCCGCTCGTCGTGCCGACCACTAGCGGCCCGCCGCGCCTGGGACGCAGCGGCTGGTTCTATCATCTCGATTCCAAACAGGTGCAGATTCTGCAAGTGCGGAATTTGAAACCGTGGCCGTCCGACCTGACCGACGAGGACGCTCCCGGCGCGACGGGTTTCTGTTTGCGCCTGCTGGAAACCGAGGGCCGCCCGGGCCAGGTCCGCCTGCAAACGTTCCGCACGCCGCAGTCCGCCCGCAAACGAAACTTCAGCGGCGCCACGCTGACCAGCCTGCCGATCGTGAATGACAGCGTGGTCATCGATCTCTCCGCCGGCGAAATCGCAGAGATCGAGTTGCGGTTTGAATAAGTTAATCGGGGTTGAGTCTCAGTAAAGTACGGAGCTTGGATGATTCCGCTGGCTCTTGACCCTTGACTCTGGTCTCTTGACCTGTTGACCGCTGCATCGCGCCGCAAAACCCGATACACTCCCTGTTGGTCGCCATGGCTCAAAATGTCGGACGGTGAATGTGCATGATCATTACGATTGACGGCCCGGCCGGAACCGGGAAAAGCAGCGTCGCCCGGGCGCTCGCCGAGCGGTTGGGTTACGAGTTTTTGAATACCGGGGCCATGTATCGCGCCGTGGCGCTGGCGTGCCTGGAAGCGAACGTCGGTCTCGATGACGAGACCCGCGTCGCGGAAACGAGCCGCGGTTTGGCATTGCGATTTGCAGACAATCGCATTCATCTGAATGGCCGCGATGTGACCGACGCCATCTATTTGGAAGAAGTGACGCAAGCCGCGTCGCTGGTCGCGTCCAATGAAGCCGTTCGCCGGCAATTGGTCGAATTGCAACGCCAATGCGGTCGCGATTCCAACCTGGTGACCGAAGGACGGGACCAGGGAACCATCGTCTTTCCACAGGCGGAATACAAGTTTTTTCTGACGGCAGCACCCGAAGAACGCGCGCTGCGCCGCCAGCGCGAGCTGGCCGCGCAGGGACGTGAACTCAGCTTGGCCGAGCTGCTCGTCCAGCAGTCGGAACGGGACCGCCGAGACGAATCCCGTACGTGTGCCCCGCTCCGCCCCGCGGACGACGCCCTCCGCATCGATACGTCCCACCTTTCCCAAGACGAGGTGGTCGATCGCTTGGAAGAGATCGTGCGGCAACGGCTTCCCCGTTCATCTTAAGTTCTCTGACCACTGGTACGCATCAAACTTCACGTCGTGACGAACGGAACATACGCTTCATGAAACGAACCAACAGTGAACGGCAATTCGAACGGGCTCGGCGAGTCATCCCCGGCGGCGTGAACAGTCCGGCCCGCGCTTTCGGAGCGGTCGGCGGCACGCCGGTCTTCATGCAGCGCGGAGACGGACCTTATCTGTATGACGTCGATGGCAATCGGTACATCGATTACGTCGGTTCGTGGGGGCCGCACATCCTGGGGCACCGCCATCCGGCGGTGATGGCGGCGATTCAGGAAGCCCTGACGCGCGGTACCAGCTTCGGCGCGCCGACTGACCTGGAATCCGAACTCGCCGAGATGGTCATCGCCGCCAAACCGTCCATGGAACTCGTCCGGTTCGTGAATTCCGGCACCGAAGCGACCATGAGCGCCATCCGCGTCGCCCGCGGGTTTACCGGCCGGGAGACGATCGTCAAGTTCGCCGGTTGTTATCACGGCCATGTCGACAGCTTGTTGGTGAAAGCCGGCAGCGGGGCACTCACGCTCGGACACCCGTCGAGTCCCGGCGTTCCGGAAGGCTGCACGAAGGACACCCTCGTGCTGGAGTACAACGATCCGCAGCAGCTCGCCGAGGTCTTTACCAAACAAGGCGATCAAATCGCCGCGGTGATCCTGGAACCGGTCGTCGGCAACATGGGGCTGGTCGTGCCGACGCGCGAATTTCTGGCGACATTGCGGCGCGAATGCGATCGCTGCGGTACGGTGCTGATCTTTGACGAAGTCATGACCGGGTTTCGCCTGGCCTATGGCGGCGCGCAGGAATTGTTGGGCATCCGGCCCGACATGACGACGCTTGGCAAAATCATCGGCGGCGGCATGCCGGTGGGAGCCTACGGCGGCCGGAAAGACATTCTCTCCCAAGTCTCCCCGCTGGGGCCGGTGTATCAGGCGGGAACGTTGTCGGGAAATCCGGTCGCCATGGCGTGCGGCATCGCGACATTGAAGATTCTGCGGGATGAAAAACCGTACCAACGATTACAGGACTACGCTGACCGATTGGCGAAGGCGTTGAGCCACTTGGCGAGCAGCGCCGGCATTCCTCATTCGCTCCCACACATCGGCAGCATGTGGACGCTGTTTTTCAATCCGGAACCGGTGACCAACCTCGCTGAGGCGACGCGCAGCGACACCGCCCGCTTTGGCAAGTTCTTCCACGCGCTCTTGGATCGCGGCGTCTATCTGGCATGCAGTCAGTACGAAGCCAACTTTGTGTCGACGATGCACACGGAAGACCACCTGCAAGCGACGTTGGCCGCGGCGAAAGAAGCGTTTGCCCTGATTTGATCCGACTGAGGAAGCCCGATGCGCCCCCAAGGGCCGAATAGGACCGTCCCGCGCTGGCGCGTCGGGCCACTTTTGGAATTCTCGTCCCTGTGATCCAGTTCAATCCCGCGTATCGCACGCCGCCGGAACCACCGAAGCCGTCCCAGCCGCGGCGCGCACGCTGGCTGCTGACACTGTCATTGGTCAATCTGCTAGGCGTGCTGGTTGTTGCCGGATTGTTGCGTTTCGCCTCGGAGGATTGGTGGCGGACGATGCCGCTGGTTTATCTGCCGAAAATGCCTCTTTTAATTCCCAGCCTGGGCCTGATCGGGCTGACCGCCGTGCGTCGCGTCCGCTGGGTGCCGATCAACCTGGCCTCGTTGATTCTCGTGCTGGGACCAATCATGGGATTCGTGTTGCCGGTGTCGCGCTGGACAGGTCCCGTTGCTTCGGAGTCGCAGGACGAGCTGCGGTTGGTGAGCTGCAACATTCAGGCGTTCAAACCCAATTTCCCCGAAGTCATCGGTGAGTTGGCGCTTCATCGGCCCGACGTGGTCGTCTTCCAGGAAGTCCGCGGCGATGATCACCCGTTGCTGCGAGAATTTTTCAAAGGCTGGCATGTCGCCCGCGACGAATTTTTGTGGGTCGGTTCAAAGTTTCCGGTCCGACTGATCAAAACGCTGGAATCGCAGGCGTTCTCCCGCGTCACCGGGATCCTGGTGGAAGTCGATCTTCCCGCGGGGCCCGTCCGATTGGCGAATCTCCATTTTATGACGGCACGACGTGCGCTGACGGAATTGAGCCCCGAGGGGATGCTCGACGGCCGCGATCGGCCGATTATCGAATCACATCAGCGTCTCCGCGACGCCGAAATGCTCGGCGCGCGAGACACCTTGGAATTGCATCGCGACGGCTTGCCGCTGATTGCCGCGGGGGATTTCAATACGCCCGCGGACAGCAGTCTGCTTCAGCGACACTGGGGCGATTTTCAAAACGCCTTCAATCTCGCCGGTTTTGGTTTCGGATATACGTCCCCCTGCGGCCCCCAGGCCCGTTGGTTCGACGATACCCCCTGGGTGCGAATCGACCATATCCTTTGTTCGCATGAATGGGATGTGGTTCGCTGCGAAGTCGGCACAGGCAGCGGGTCGGACCACCGCTTGATCGCCGCCACGCTCCGGCGGCGTTCCCGTTGAACCGCCCGGTGGTCTCAACTTGCCGTCAGGAACGATTGAAACGACTTTGCCGGCGGCGGCAGCGTTCAAATTACCGGAACCTGCGATCCTGTTGTCTGATGACAGCGCAAAACGATGCTAGAGTTCCACGGACCGCGCTCGTCGACAGTTCCGTGACTCCGGATTGAGTTCCGGATGATTCCGATCAGGCCCGCCGGAGATTTCCAAGGGCCGACGCTCCGCCACTGCCGGCGGTTGGTTGTCGTGACG
>JAXMBR010000077.1:0-5889 GCA_046349715.1 Planctomycetaceae bacterium
CTGCTCGAACAGCTCGACCGCCAGGTTGCTGCCCTGGATCGGGCCCGCGTAGTCGAGGGGATGAATCAGTTTCAGCAGCAGGTGTTTCAACTGCTGACGTCGGTCAAGACGCGCGGCGCATTTGATCTCTCCCAGGAACCCGCCGGCGTGCGTGATCGCTACGGCCGGACCGTCTGGGGAGAAAGCCTGATCATCTGCCGGCGATTGGTGGAGGCCGGTTCGCTGTTTTGCAGCGTCAACTGGGAAGAAGCGGACAGCGGCAATCATTGGGACTTGCACGAAAACAACTTTGGCATGTGCCGGGCGCTGGTGCCGCAACTTGACCAGATGGTGGCGGCGCTCATCGGCGACCTCGACGAGCGGGGATTGCTCGATTCCACGCTGGTCGTCGTGATGGGCGAAATGGGTCGCACGCCGCGGATCAATGGCAAAGCGGGACGCGACCATTGGCCGCAATGCGGTTTTGTCCTAATGGCCGGCGGCGGCCTGCAACGTGGCCTGGTCATCGGCAAGACCGATGCGCAGGCGGCGTACCCCGCCGACCGTCCCGTTTCAGCCGGGGATCTGGCGGCCACGATCTACCAGGCGATCGGTGTCGATCCGACCCTCACCGTCCCCGATCTCTCCAACCGTCCGATTCCGATTGCGCACGGCGGAGAACCGGTCTGGGAAGCCTTCGCCTGACGTGCTCGAGCAGCGACTTAACGGCGGGCGATTCCCAGCAACGGTGCAAAATAGTCGGCACATTTTTTGGCAAATTGCCGGGCGTCATCCGCCGTTTTGATCCCCTGCGCCTGATGGATGGTGAATGTCCCGTCGTAGCCGATTTGCTTTAAGCCGTCCGCCATCGCTTCGAAGTCGACTCCGCCCGGCGTCCAGGGGTCTAAATGATCGAACCGCACCTCTCCCCGGCAGAAGGTCTTCAGCACGTCGGTTCCCTGTGGATTCAGCCGATGATTCTGCACATAGGCGTTCATCAGATGCGGCTTCAACTTCTGCAACGTATCGACCCGGTACGATTGCCCGTTCAACAGGAGGTTGGCCGGCTCATAGATCAAACCGAAGTTTGGTTGTCCGATTTCTCGCAAGACCCCCAGCATCGGCTCGACTTCTTCGAACAGGGACGACGTGTGGCATTGATGCGCCAGCCGAATTCCGCGCTCCGCCGCCAGTTTCGCCGCCTGGCTCGCAAACGGGATGTCATCCGGTCGCTTGAGACAGACCCGGATCAGCGTGCCGCCGACCGCCTCCGCCACATCCAGACTGGGGCGAATGTCTCGCAAGCCGCTCGGTCCCAGGTCATTATTCAGCGGGACGAACGAATCGGCTGTCACCATCGAAACAAACAACCCGGCGTCTTCCACGCAGCGCCGCATTTCCTTCAGCCGCGGAATCGGCGTGTCGACGCCTCCGGCGCTCGCTCGCAGGCAAATCGCCGCATATCCCGTGTCGCGGGCAATGTCCACGAGTTCTTCAAACGGAATGAACAACTTCGTCTTGCACGGCGCCTCGACGATGCGGACGGATAATGACAATTTCATGGACGATCGATTCCCTCAATTGGCCGATGAGCAGACCCCGTTTGACGACGCCGCAATTGCGATCCGGATCAGCTTACTTTGAGAGACAGGCAAAGTCTTGTCTCTCTCGAATCTTCTCGTCGGTGCGTCCGCAGCCGGGCGCAGAGGTCAGAGGACTTTCTTTCACCAACCCGAATGACTTCCAAACGAGCCGGTCGCAGTCTTGCTCCAGAGATGCCACGTCGCCTGTTCCCGCGACGAGTTTTTTCGTCAGCGCAACAATTCGGCGAGTGACACGGGAGGCGAGAGCAGGCAGCGGGAAGCGTTTCACATACTGGGTCATGAACCGGCGACGACCGGAATAAAGCTTGTTGTGAAATGCCAAGTCGTAGTATTTCTCGATGAACGATGAGTTGCAGACTGCCAGGATCACAAAGAGCCAGTCGGGCTCGATCCCCGCTTTCAGCGAGATCCAGTAGCAATCGCCTTGAACGATCGCGCCGGTCATATCGAGCGAAAATCGCGGCGACTCGGCAATGTCTGGAAAGACGATCTTCGGTTCGCGCCATTGCGACGGCACTTGCGGCACCCAGATTTCATACCATTTTCGGCCCGACGCTATAAGGTATTTTCGGCTGTTGAGAGCATCGGCATGTCGGGAAAGGTACTTGCCGGCTTGGGGAAAGTCGGGGAGCGACACCGGCACTTTTCCGGACTGATGCATCTCATACGGGTACAGCACACGATGTTCGCCGGTCTCGGCTTTCCACCGTCCGGCGGTGCGGTGCGTGATCAACGGTTGCAGCAATTTCGGCTCGGGCCGCTCAGCGGGGGGTAATTCGTCCCAATCGGTGCGCACAAAAACTTTATCGGCAGTCGTCTTGATGCCGACACGAACGGTGGCGATGTCTTCGACGAAACACTCCTGCGCCTCCTCCACGGCGGAAAGCCAATCGGCGTATTCCGGAGTCGACAGCGTCCATGTGGCAGAAAGATCGCTGGTGAAAGGCAGGGTTCCTCGCTCCAGCAAAAACGTCCCTGCTGGAGTGCGAACGCGACCTGTGACGGCGCCGTCGCTGATCGCGTCCAGCACGTGCGATCGCTCGTCGGTCAGGAGTTTCTCGGGTTTTCGGTCCTCGTAAACGCGAGTAAAACGACACGCCTGCGCAGCGCCGGTAAGCCGTGCTTTGGTGGCGATGACGACCGCCGGCAACACGGCTGCGGAGAAAAGCTTCGTATCTCCCAGGTCGAACACGTTATGAATTTTGTATTCCTGACGCAGCATTCGCCGGAGTGATTCGCCCGCATTCGTCGTGAAAAAGCGGTTTGATGTCAGCAAGCCCAAGGCACCGCCGGGGCGAAGCAAACTGGTCATGCCGATGGCGAAGGCGTGATAGAGATCGACGCGACCCGTCAGGCCGAATTCCTTGGCCAGCCTTTGGGTGGTTCTTGCACCCAGAACTTGCGTGCGCACATACGGAGGGTTGGAAATCACGACATCAAACTGCGGTTTCGCCGGCCGGTTGGCGGAAGGGAAAGCTCCTCGCGGGGAACTGTGATCGAGGCAGGCCGCCAAAAAATCTTCATGGAGCAGCACGACTTCTGCGACGTGGCATGTTTTCAAACTTGCGCCGGCTTGGGAAATCGCTTGGGGATCCGTTTCATACCCCACCAACACAAGTTGTTTGCGAATCCGAGCCGGGACGCAACGGGCAAACGCGCGGAGCAGGGCGCCGTCCCCGCAGGCCGGATCCAGCACGCGGATGGAACCCGTCGTTCGCGGGAGATGTTTGAATAGTTGTTCCACGAGAAATCGGGCGAGCGGCTCTGGCGTGTAATGCATACCGCTGGATTTGACGCGGTCGCGTGCCCGTCCTTGGTTCACCGGCCAGTTCCTTGTCAGGGACGCGACGACTTGGTCGAAGATCGCGAAATCGACTTGAAAGGAGCCATTATCTGAGTCGAACTCGCGTTTTTCAACCGGTACCTGCGAGGCGCGACGAGCGGCTGCGCTCTTTTCCACCGCTGAGTGCGCAGTTATTGTGAAGCGCTTTCCTGCGCGGGTTTTTCATTCTTTGTTTCAGAAAGTCGGATGGCAATGGCTTACGATGTGTATGGCGTCGGCAATGCGCTGGTTGATATTCAGGCCCGGATTCCTGATTCCCTGTTGGAGACCTTGGGTTTCGCGAAGGGCGTGATGACGCTGGTCGACGAAGCGGTGCAGACCCGGGTGCTGAGTTCGCTGGACGGGACGCCGATCAGCCGGTGCGCAGGCGGTTCCGCGGCGAACACGATCATGGGGCTGGTCGATTTCGGCGGCAAGGCGGCCTATGCGGGCAAGGTGGGGAAGGACCCGCTGGGCGAGTTCTGGCTGCGCGACATGCGCGACTTGGGGGTGCAGATCGCGGTTCCACAGTCCAGCGGGCAGACCGGTACGTGCGTCGTACTGATCACAGAAGACGCCCAGCGGACGATGCTGACACATTTAGGACTTTCCGTTACCCTGGGCCCGGACGACGTCAGCGAAGCGGAAATCAAGCAGGCGAAATATGTCTATATCGAGGGATATCTGTTTGCCGGAGAGGGCACGAAGCAGGCGGCATTACGCGCGATCGAGCTGGCGAAGAAGAACGGCGTCAAGGTCGCCTTCACGGTGTCAGACCCGTTTCTCATCGGGTTGCATCGCGAATTGTTCTGGGAGTTGATCGAAGGTCCGGTCGATTTGCTGTTCTGCAATCTGGATGAAGCGCGGTCGTTGACGGGCAAGGTCGATCCGGTGGAATGCGCCCGCGAAATTCATCAGCACGCTTCGGATGTCGCCCTCACGCTCGGCGCCGACGGTTCGTTGTTGATGCACGGCGGGCAGGTTTTTCCGATCGAAGGCGTTCGCACGAGCGCCATCGACACCACGGGGGCCGGTGACATGTATGCCGCGGGGGTGCTTTACGGCATCACCAACGGTTTGAGCTGGCAGCAAGCCGGGCATCTCGCGTCCCACGCCGCCGCGCGGGTCGTGTCCCAGATGGGAGCCCGGCTCGAACGCAAGTTTACTCCGGCCGAGATTCAATCGCTGCTGAAATGAATTGAAGAAGGATGAGAGCGGCCCGAAGCTGAAAGGTCGAAGAGCCGCGATCTTCGTCCTTTTAGCCCTGTGATTCACGATGCGGCTCTTGTTGCTCGAGCCGCCACGACTCGATGCCTAGCAGCGTTTTCAGGCTGCCGATCTTCTGGGTGGCGGCCTCGCGCGCAGGACCGTCGGGAGCCGTGCGCTGGACGGCGCGGATCAGCACGTTTTTCGGCGTGTGTTCCAAATCGATGAATTCCAGAATCTGCGTTTTGTAACCAGCGGCTTCCAGGAACTGCGCCCGCAGCGCGTCGGTCGCCAGCGACGCGAAGCGTTCACGGAACAGGCCGAACTCCGTCAGTCCCGGCACGGCGTCGGCACGCATGTTCTGCTGAACTTCATGCTGGCAGCAGGGGACGGCGAGAATCACGCGGCAGTTCCAGGCGATGGCGGCGGCCAGGGCGTCGTCGGTGGCGGTGTCGCAGGCGTGCAGCGAAATCGCGAGATGGACCGGGCCCTCCGGCTGATAACTGGCGATGTCCCCAGCGCGGAATTCCAATCCCACGCAATTCAATTTTTTTGCGATCTCGGAACAGTGAGCGATGACATCGTCCTTGAGATCCAGTCCCGTGAGGTGAACCGAGCGATGATGCGCCTGCGTGAGAAAATGATGGAGTGCGAACGTGAGATAACTTTTGCCGCAGCCGAAATCGACGATGCGAAGCGTTCCTTCCGCGGGAAGCGAGGGAAGAATGTCATTGATGAATTCGAGATAACGGTTGATCTGGCGGAACTTCGCCGACATGGTGGAGCGAACCTGCCCCGCTGGCGTCATGACGCCGATTTCGGTGAGGAACGGGCAAGGGACGCCGGCGGGCAGCAGATAATTCTTCTCGCGATTATGGGAAGTCGTTTCGACCGCGGCTTTGGAGGGGGGCTTGATCTTCCATTTCACTTTATTGGGGCCGAAGGCGCGGGCGGTAAAGTCTCCCTGCCTGCTGAAGAGGTGCGCATCGCCGAACGCGGTCCCAAAGACTTGCTCGCACCGTTCGAGCAGCAGTTTGACGGAAAGATTCTCATGCCGTTCCTGCGCTCCGGAGCGCGAGGCCCATTGAAACCGGCGGCCTTCCTGGAGTTCGACCGGGCGGACGCTGACTTTGTGCGCCGGAGCCATCGGGGACAGCGGCTGGCTGAATACGAGCAGGAGGAAGTCGTTCCGGCGAATCGCTTCGTTGACGCGGTCGCGAAGTGTCGGCTGTTTTGTTCCCGAAGCGGCGGTCATAAATGCCCTCAACTGTTGAGAAA
>JAXMBR010000078.1:0-5873 GCA_046349715.1 Planctomycetaceae bacterium
TTTTATCCAGCTTTCTGGATAACGCCCCCACCTATCTGGCGTTCTCCGCGGCGGCCTGCGGTGTGAACCATATTCCCCTAACCGGCCCCTATTTGCAGCATTATTTGGCGACCGGCGGCGAAACCGCCAATGAAATCATGATGGCCATCTCCTGCGGGGCGGTGTTCATGGGAGCGAACACTTATATCGGCAACGGCCCGAACTTCATGGTCAAAGCAATCGCCGAAGAGAACAACGTCCGCATGCCAAGCTTCTTCGGTTACATGGCCTATTCGGTCGGGGTTCTCATCCCGATTTTCATCCTGGTGACGTTCGCGTTCTTCAAGTAACGGTCTTTCTCGGTTCCCTGCTCGGCGCGGGTCTCCTGACCGCTCTGTGATCGAAAGGTCGGTCGCCTCCGCCGAACTCAGGCAAGATCGGTCAGGAGACCTCAAAGATCAGACGGCGGGGTCGGGAGACCCGCGCCGAACAGGGAGACCCGCGCCGAACAAGCCCGCTCCCGGCAACGGGGGTGAGGGGGCTGTTCTGTCAGGCTGGAAGTTTTGCGATGTCTGCCGGCGAAGAGGCGGAATAGAGCGTCCATTTTTCTGTTTCATTCCCGGGTTTCTTGCCAATTTCTCGCGTTTCCTCCGCGACTTGGCGTTGAAACCGCCCCTGGGAAAACTCACCTTGACCGGCGGACGGGCTCTGCTTAACCTTCCCCGCCCTGAAATTCCCTTTTCACAATTTCGATTTGGCGTTTTGCCGGCAGGCACGACTCCAGTGGCTGGCGCGACGAAGGTGTCGCGCGGCGGCCGCTGTGTCTCCCGACGGCAAAAGCGTTGCGAATGGAGTCGCGACCATGATGATTTCACTTCGGTCGACGCGCTGGTGGACGGGGATTGTGTTGACCGCTCTCTCCGTGAGTTTCCTGGGGACGCCGCTGTTCGCGAAGAAAGCCGAACCCCGCCCGCGAATCGAGGTCGAGACATCGGAGGATGAGGATGAAGAATCGTCCAAAAAAGGGGCGAAAGACTATCAGACGAAGGTGGAAACGCCGCTCATCGGGGAGTACGTCAACTTCGCGGGCCTGAACCCGATTCGAATCCGCGGCGTGGGATTAGTCGTGGGACTGTCGGGAACCGGCGGCGACCCGGCTCCGTCGCCGCTCCGCACGGCGTTGTTGGAAGACCTGAAGCGACGGAACATCCCTAATCCCAACCGGATCATCAGCTCCCCCGACACGGCGCTGGTCGAAGTCTGGGCTTTTTTGCCTCCCCTGATGGAAAAAGGGGAAACTCTCGACGTGTACGTTCAGATTCCCGAGAGTGCCGAAGCGACCAGTCTGCACGGCGGCTGGCTGATGGAGACCTATTTGTCCGAGCAGGCGTTCGTTCCGGGCAAAGGTGTGTTGAATGGCAACAATTTCGCTCGCGCGAAAGGGCCGATTCTCATCGGAACGGCCGACTCGGAAAAAGCGACGTCCGCCCAGTTGATTAAGGGGCGCGTCCTGGGCGGGGGGACGGTGATGCGCGAACGCGAACTGTCCATCTTTCTGAAGAACGACTTCCGCGGCGCCCGAAATGCGATCCGTATTTCAGACGTGATCAGCAAACGATTTCATGACTATGACAAGCATGGCATCTCCAAGCCGATGGCCGAACCCAAGAACGACCAGAAAATCGTGCTGACGGTTCATCCGCGGTACAAAGAGAACTTTCCCCGTTATCTCCAGGTGATCCGCCACATGGCGTTCAAAGAGCAGCAGATTGCTCGGCAGGTGCGGCTCAATCGTCTCAAAGAGGAACTGCAGGTTCCCGAAAAGTGCGAGAAAGCCTCGCTGCAACTGGAAGCGGTGGGCAAAATCGCCATACCGATTCTCAAGTCCGGCTTGGAGTCTCCGCTGCTCGAATGCCGTTTTCAAGCGGCGTCGGCGTTGGCCTACCTGGGGGAACCGGACGGGATTGCGGCGCTGAAAGAAGCCGTGCAGAAGGAGCCGGCATTTCGCGTCTTCGCTTTGGCCGCCTTATCGTCCATTGAGGACGGTGAAGCCCATCTGGCGCTCCGCCAGCTGATGGAAGAGCAGAGCATGGAAACGAAATACGGTTCGTTCCGGGCGTTATGGGTGCTGGACAAGGACGACCCGTTCATCCGCGGCGATTTGATCACCGCCATGAGCGGCAAGACGGGCTTCATGTTGCATGTGCTGGAGACGAAAGGCGAGCCGCTGGTCCACCTGATGACCCGGACTCGTCCGGAAGTCGTACTGTTCGGCGCTGAGCAGCAATTCAGCACACCGCTGTATCTGTCCGCCGGGAAACACATCATGGTGACGGCGCAGCCGGGTTCGCAAAAAGTCGCCGTGACGCGCTTTGAACCGGATCGCGACAATCTGCGGCGTGAAGTCTCGCTGAACGTGGAGGAGGTCATCCGCGCCGTCGCGGAACTGGATGGGACCTACCCCGACGTCGTGCAGATGCTGACCGAGGCGAGCCAGCAGCATAATTTGGCGGGACGGTTCACGACTGATGCACTGCCGGAAGCCGGACGGATGTATGAGCGGCCCGCCGTTGAAAGCGCAATTCCGTCTCGCGGATCGCGAAAAATACGCATCGGTCGAGAAAACCAGTCTCCCAACATCTTCCCGGCGGCCCCGGACGAGAACAAGACGCCGGAGAAAGACGAGGATGTCGAAGAATCGTCGGGCGCGATGGCCAATATCGCCGACGATCGTCCGCCGTCGAAACCCGGCAGCGACACCAAGAAATCCTCTGGAAAGAGAAAAGAATCGAAACGAGATTCCGGACTTTCCACGTGGTTTCAGCCGCGGGTCCATCATTTCTCGGAAGACGACAAGCCGAGCGACAACACCGAACCGTCGAGCAAAAGCGAACCGACGAGGAAAAGCGAACCTCCGAGCAAAATCGAGTCGGCGAGCGAACCGCCCAGCGATGAGAAACCGGCCAAGCGCCGCTGAAGGATACCGCACCCTGCGAGTCGCCTCGGCGGTAAGAATCGACAGGCGGCCTGGATCAATTCATGCTGAAGTCCCTGGAACTATATGGCTTCAAGAGCTTCGCGGATCGCGTCCGGTTCGATTTCGCGTCCGGGGTGACGTGCGTCGTCGGTCCGAACGGCAGCGGCAAGAGCAACGTCGTCGACGCACTCAAATGGCTGCTCGGCGATCAATCGGCGAAAAGTCTGCGCGGCAAGGAAATGACCGACGTCATTTTCAACGGGTCAGCGGGTCGCAAACCCAGCGCATTCGCCGAGGCGACCCTGACCTTCGACAACACCTCGCGCCTGTTGCCGCTTGACATGCCCGAGGTCCAGATCGGTCGGCGCATCTGGCGCAACGGCGACAGCGAATATCTGATCAATCGTTCGGCAGCGCGGCTGAAAGACGTGCGCGACTTGTTCATGGGGACCGGCTCATCGGCCTACAGCATCATCGAACAAGGACGCGTCGACCAGATTCTCCAGGCGAATCCCACGAGTCGACGGACTGTGTTCGAGGAAGCGGCCGGAGTCAGCCGTTACAAGTCCCGCAAGCTCGACGCCCAGCGCAAGCTGGAACGCGTGGGACAAAACCTGTTGCGATTGACCGATATCGTCGACGAGGTCGAAGCCCGATTGACGTCGACGCGCAATCAGGCCGCCAAAGCGGCGAAATATCGCGAAATCAGCCAGGAACTGCAAATCTGGTGGCACGGACTCGCCGCGGATGATTATCGCCGGCTGTCGATCGAGCAGGCGGCATTGGTCGAACAGCACACTGCGCTGGAGGCCCAGCAGGCCCTCGTCAACGAGGCGCAGCGACTCCTGGAAGAAGAGGAACGGGAATTCGACCAGGAAATGGGGCGATTGGACCAGCGGGTGCGCGAAGCCGAACGCAGCAATTCCGGCTCTCGCGAGATCATCACGGGTCACGTGACGACCTTGACGCATCAAGCGGCCCGTGCGCAAGAACTGGAAGCCGACGTCACGCGTCTCCGCCAGCAGCAAACGGTGTTGCAGCAGCGCAGCGCCGCCATTCGCGAAGAAGTGGAGCAGAAGCGGACCAGCTTGTCGCAGCTGGAATTGGAATCCGAAGAACTGCAAACTCAGGTGGCCTCCCAAAGTCGCGAATTGCAGCAACACGCGGAAGCGTTATCGCTGCATCGCGCGGAGATCGAACGCCTCAAACAACGGCACCGCGAAATGCAGGACGTGGCGTCGACGGCCAGGCAGGCGGCGGCCGCGGAGCAGTCACAGGTCTTGTCGCATGAAACCGCGTTGCAACGGGTCACCGCGCAGTCCGATGAAACCGAAGCCGCGTTGGCGAACCTGCGTGCGGCCTGCGAGCAGCAGCAATTGCGCGTGCAGGAGGCCGTCGAACGGCATGCCGAGGTCCAGCAGACGTTGCGGCAGATTCAAGCGCGGCGGCAGACGTTGCTCAGTGTGCAAGATGTCGCCAAGGCCACGCTGTTTGAAAACCGGGAACGCCGCAGCGCCGCGGCGGCCAGGCGGAGTTTGCTGCAGGACCTCGAACTGCGTCAGGAAGGCCTGGGGATCGGCGCCAAGGAAATTCTCAGCCGGGCGCAGACTTCGCGCCAAGCTCCCTGGGACACGGTGGTCGGCAGCGTGGCGGACTTGCTCGACGTTGATCTCGAACATGCCGCGTTATTGGAAGTGGCGCTCGGCGCGAGGGCCGAGTTGATCGTGCTCACCGAATACCAACCGTTGCTTGATTACATCGAGCAGGGGTTATGCCAATTGAGCAGCCGGGTCGGATTTCTGGCGATTCCCGAGCGCAACGGCGCGACGCGACTGCCAGAATCGCTGCGGGCATCGCGATTCATCCACCTGATGCCCGATGAAGCGACATGGCACGATTTGACCGGACATCCCGGAGTGATCTGCCGGGCCGATCAACTCGTTCTGGCGGAACGGGGCCGCACCGGACTGGCGGCAGCGGTTCTCGCCGACACCTGGGTCGTGCAAACCATGGAAGCCGCCATTCGGCTGGCGACCACCGTCGGCCGCGGCTGCCGGTTCATCACCTTGCAGGGAGAGGCCCTGGAACCGAACGGGTCGCTGTTCGTCGGCATGGTGCGGAGTGAAACGGCGCTTGTTTCCCGCAAAAGTGAACTGCGGCGGTTGAAACAGGAACTACAAGACCTGGATCGGCAGATTCTGGAGCAGGAAGCCGCGCTCGACGACATGTCGCATTCGCTGTCCGGGGCCGATACGCAGCTTGAATCCGCGACGGCTCACCATGATCGCGCCTTGCAGCAATTGGCGGACGCCAAGGCCGAACTCGCGGCGCGCGAACAGGGAATCGAACGCCAGTACCGTGAGTTGAAACTGCTGGCACAACAGTTGGACGAACATCGCCAGGCGGCGGAGACCGCTCGCCAGGCCGCCGCGCACGCTCAGGCCGAAGCCCACGACGCCGAACAGGCGCTGCGCGGTTTCGAGGAACGTCGGCAGGCTGCGGACGTTTTGTTGACCGAGACCGAACAGCAATTGCGAGATCTGGAAGAACGAGCCGCGCGGGAACAGCTCGATCTCGCGAAGCAAAGCGACCGGTTGGAATCGCAGCGCGATCAATTGAATCGGTTGCAGGACGAGCAACGCCAGCGCGAACAACAAAGCGACGAAGCCACTCGCCGTTTAGAAGCGACGGTGCAGAAACTGCGGCAATTGAATCTGCATTATCTGAACACCCGCGCCGCGCTGGATGAGCAGTACATTGTCGCCGAGCAGATGCAATCGGCGGTCGATGAAATTCATTTACAAAAAGCGGAATTACGCCAGCAACGCAGCCGTCTGACCGATCGCGAAGCCCAGCAGCGAAAACAGCGGCGTGAACTCGCCGAGCAGTCGCATGCGTTGGAATTGCGCCGCCGCGA
>JAXMBR010000079.1:0-5637 GCA_046349715.1 Planctomycetaceae bacterium
TAATCTCGTCATCGCTCTTGCCGGCGGCGATCATCTGGGCAATCCGGCCGTTGTCGGCCCGCAGCTTGTTATGCACCACGGGTCCGTTGATCATCTGCAGCGCTTGAGACAAATTCGACTCGTTCGATCGTTCACACTGACATGCCATTTCGCGCTGCGGCTGACCAAACACCTTCAAAAAGTAATTGTCCGTCGGCGGATCAGCCAATTCCGTCGCCCGCGTCCCCAGCGGCATCCCCGGATACTGTTCCGGGACATTGGTCACCGCGCAGATCGCATCCAGCAATTGCTCGGCGGCGAGCAACCGCGTCACGGCGTGCGAGTTGTACAACTCATCCGTCTTGTTGAACGAATTCGTACGCGACGACAACTGATACACCCGGCTGTTCATAATTGTCCGAATCGCCCACTTCTGGCTGAAATGGTTCTGAGCGAACTGCTTGGCCAGTTCATCCAGCAATTTCGCGTTGGAAGGCGGATTCGAATCGCGGAAGTCGTCCACAGGTTCCACGATGCCCCGGCCGATCAGATGGCCCCAGATCCGGTTGACCAGCGACTTGGCAAAAAACGGATTTTCCGGTTTCGTCAGCCAGTCGGCGAAGATCTGCCGGCGATCGATTTCGGCGGGGACGTCCACATCTCCCTGCAACAGCAAATGCACTTTCATCTGCTTGCCGGTTCGCGGCTGGGTCACTTCGCCGCTGGCGGAGGTGAAAATCACCTCTTCGTCGGGATCGACGGAATTCTTCCGGCCGACGCGGGTGAAGGCCGCCGCGATGCCGTAGTAATTATCCTGCGTCCATTTCTCGAACGGATGGTTATGGCACTTCGCGCACTGGATGCGCACTCCCAGGAAGAGTTGCGACGTCGTTTCGGTCGCGTCCTGCGGATCGCGGCTCGCCCGCCAGTAGTTCGCCGCCGGATTCTCGAACACGCTGCCGGACGAGGTCAGCAGTTCGCGCGCGAACTGGTCCATCGGCTTGTCGCTGTGCACGGAATCGTAGACCCACTTGCGGAATTTATGCACTCCCGCCAACTTCAGCTTTTTGCTGTTCGACCGCAGAATGTCACACCACTTCAGCGCCCAGAACGAGGCGTAATCGTCACTGTCGAGCAGCCGGTCGACCAGGGCAACCCGGCGCTGAGCGCTCGGGTCATGCAAAAATGCCTGCGATTCTTCCACCGTCGGCAGCCGGCCCGTCAGATCGAGATAGCTGCGGCGGAGAAACTCGTCATCAGTGCAGACTTCCGACGGCAGGATTTGCAACTGTTGCAGCTTTTCAAACACCAGACCATCGATGAAATTGTTCTGCGCCGGGTTGTTCCAAGCGAAGCCGGGCACGTCTTCCAGAAACGCGATGTTGACCGTGGCCATTTTGTCGAGATACCGGCAGAGGACCGCCGTTTCGCCGCGTCCCGTCTTGGTGACCAGGCCGTTGACATTCACCGAACCGACCGCCTCGGCGGACGACGAGTAATCGGCCATCTGGGTCAGATCGCGCACCGTTCCGTCGCTGAAATGCCCCAACACGACCACCTGCTGCTGAGCCGCCGGAGCGCGGAGCACCCGTTTCGTCGGCAGCGTCTCGATTTTTACCAGATCGGCGACTTCCGGCGCGTCAACTTTCATCCCTTCGGCGATCCACGATTCCAGAATCTGATAGGACGGGTCGCCCTTGCGCAACCGCTTGCCGCCGCCGTGGGCGACTTCCATCAGCGGTTTCTTCAAGATCAGGCTTTGAGCCGGTTCGAGAATATTCGTCCGCCGACCGTAGAATTCCGTCCGCAGCGTCATGATATCGAGTTCCGGATCATACGCGCGGAGCGACAACCGGAAGCCCCCTTTGCCGGACGGCGAACCATGACAGGCCCCCATGTTGCAACCCGTCTTGGTGAGCGCCATCAGCGTTTCGTTCTTGAAACTGATGGGCGCCGGCAGTTCCATCTGCTTGACGGTGCAATTGACCGTCGCTGTCAGGCTGCCGATCGTTGCGATGATCTGTGTTTCCCCGTTGGCGATTGGAAGCACGACCGCCCCCTCGACTTTCGCCACCGCGGGATTCGACGAGGTGAAGCTGGTCGCCGCGGTGAGATCGCGCACCTCCTGGTTCCCGTATTGTCCCGTCACCAGCAGTTGCTGTCGAGCACGCGTCCCCAGCAACGAAAAACTCGACGGTTCGAGCACAATCGCCGTCGGTTGCCCGACGTCCACAGCGGGCGAGTCCGCTCCGGAACACCAGGAAGTCCATGCCGACAACGCCACCATAACAGCCAGACAGGGGTGCTGGATTCGCATTCCATGAATCTCCATGGCAGGACTCAAAATGACAAACGAACGAATTCCGGAATCTTCCGACTTATTCCACCGTCAACGTCATATTGGAGGAAACGGCTTCGAGCTTCGCAGCGCCCGCCATTGCTTCCCCCTTCACATTCACATCGGCCTTGGCGCCCAAGTCAGCGTCCGCGGCGGCCGTCAATTTCAAATCGATCTCATTTGCTTCCGCGGGGAGCGTGGCCGCCGCCGCCGTCACCCCCTTGGGCAAGTTCTGAAGCGTCAACGCCACCGGACCGGAAAAGGCCGGATTCCTCTGCACATTCACTTTGAGATTCAATTCGCCCCCGCGAGCGAGCTTGGCGGAGCCGGCATTCACCGACACCGTCATGGGCGCTTCGAGTTTCAAGCGAATCGCCGGCGCCGATTGCACGACCGTCTTGTCGCCTTGTTTCAAAGTCCCCTGCAGCGCCGCGGAAAATTCTCCCAGCGGAGCCTTATTGTTGGCCGAATAGACAATCTCGACTTCGTTGGCGCCTTTGTCGATGTTCTTCACCGCCGCGGTGATTCCCGCCGGCAAACCGTCCTGGACCGGGAAGACGGCGATCGCCACGGCTTCGTCCAGGCCCTGGGAACGCTCCGCAATGAGTTTGACCTTCGCTGACAGGTCCCTGCCAAACACAATTTCCGACGGTTCCACTCGCACGACCAACCCGTTGGCCGGAGCCGACGACGCTGCGACAGCATCGGACAGGGCAGGGGGAGGAAACCGCATATTCGAGAAGCGCGCCTTCAACACGCCGGTCACGTCGGCCATGGCGACGACGTCTGCGGCCCCGATCTTCGCGGTTCCCGTAATCGCCACGCCAAACAAAGTTCCCCCGGCGAAGTCAGGGCGAGCTTGAATCGTCAACACGGCGTTATTCCGTCCAGGGCCGATCACCGATTTGCTGCACGACAACCCATCCGGAAGATTTGAGACTGAAAGCTCGATCGGGCCGTTATAACCAGTGCGCGTCGAGGTGACGACCACCGGCAGCGTGCCGCCTGCGGGAATATTCAAGGTGTCGGTCGACGCCGCCAGCGAAAACGGCGCAGACGCGGAAGCCATTTCAATTCGGTAAGCTTCGTCAGGGCCCCCGCGACGGTTCAGTTCTTCGACCACGAGCGTGTAATCGCCGTCGGCGGGAAACTTTGCCGTCAGCGATCCTTCCGAAGTCCCGGCGTCCTCCGCCGCAGCCACTTGCGCACCATCCGGGCCCAGCACCTTGAATGTCAGATCGGCCGGCGAACCTTGCTGACGGGTGAAACCGGTAAAAACGAACGACTGATCCTTCTTGCCAGAGAACACGAAGCGATCCACATCTCCCGGTTGTTCAAACCGGCCGTTGACGTCCATGCCGAACTCAATGCGATTCGCCTCCGACGGCGTATTGTTCGGTTCCTGTTCGAGGAATTGCCGGTTGTCGACCACGGCGACCGGAGCAAAACCACTGCTCAATCCGCCGTTTCGCTTCACCGCGGCGTAGATCCAATGAATGCCCGGCTCAGTGGGAGCCGAGATGATCGTTGGCACAATCGCGTCCACGAATTTACCGGCCACGATCACCGGCGTTTGCGTCCCGCGTTGGACGGCGAGCGGATAAGCCGTTGCGGCGCAAGGGAAATCTCCCATGCGGAGACGATACGCCCCGCCTTGATAACGGATATCCCGCAATTCGAGCAGATATTCGCCCGACAGCGGGAAGGTGTAGCTCAGCTGCGAATCGCCGCTTTGCCCAGGCGCGTCATCATTGGACGCGAGCTCGCGATTGTACAAATCAAGAATGCGAATCACCGGATCCAGCGACGAGCCGATTCGCCGGGCCAGCACTTCAAACGAAACCGTCTGGCCGGCGAGCACCGAAAATCTGAAATAATGACTCGACTGGCCTCCCACCGCGCCATCGACGGCGACGGGGAGCGAAACGATCTGAGGAGTCGTTTTGGCCGTCAAATTTCCCGTCGCGGCCACCGACGGCAGTTCATCAATCACAAACAGCTTCAATGGCGACACGCCATGATCAGTCACGGCGCGGAGGCCATAAATCCCAGGCGAGACCGTGGCGGGAATCGTCAATTGAAACGTCACCGTCGCCGCGTTCGTTCCATTTCCTTCAACGCCCGGCGCCAAGGTCGCAGTGGCCGGGAAACTCGTCCAGAGTTTGGAAGCATTTTGCAGTCCGCCTCCTTGCAATTGCAGATTCGCGGTGCTGCCCGGCGCCAGCGCCCCCGGCACCGTCCCGGTTATTCCGGGTTCTTGAGCACAGAGGCTGGCCGTCAACAAACACGCCGGACCAGAATACAAAAACCGCTTCCAGAGCGAGCGAGTTCGGCAGGCCGACGGCATGAGCGACTCCAGCACTTAATCAGACAATTCGGTGGGCAGTAAGCATCAGGCGGGGCCGGCTGAAAAATCGGGGGCAGGGGAGACATTCATCAACCAGCATTGATCCTATCATAAGGAACCATCTCGGGAGCCGTCAAATCGAAAGCCATATCCGGGACCGACCGCGTCCAAAATCACCGCTCCCGATTAAACCGGCGTGTGGCGTTTTTTCAACAGCCGGGAGAAATGCGAGTAAGCATTATGCCGACAAATCACTTCAGACGATTTGGACCGTGACGGCTGCCATCGATGATGCGGCGGGACGGGTCAATCTCGCCTATGCGATCATCAGGCTGGCAAACATGCCCCGCCGGGGTTCCGGTCCCGGCGAATCACCAATGAACCGCGGCTGGTCTACCCACTGGAAGGAGACTGTTGATTGCTCGTCCGATGGCGTGTTGATGATCGAGCGCCATCCCTGTCACTGAAAATCATATCCGCCCGCCGGGACCGAACTGCTGCTGTAGTCGAGGAACCGCATATGCTCTTTCTTCCACGTCAGGCTGACGATTCCGGTCGGTCCGCTGCGGTGCTTGGCCACGATGACTTCCGCCAGACCAGGATGGTCGTCCGCGTTATAAGCATCCGGACGGTGCAGAAACATCACGATGTCGGCGTCTTGTTCGATCGCGCCTGACTCGCGCAGGTCCGCCAACCTCGGCCGCTTGTCTTCCCGCAATTCCACGCCCCGGTTCAACTGCGACAGGGCGATCAGCGGCACCGACGTTTCCTTCGCGATCCCCTTTAACCGCCGCGTGATCTGGGCGATTTGCTGTTCCCGCGGTGCATTGCGGTCTTCCGCTTCGATCAACTGCAAGTAATCAATGATGATCAGGCCCAGCTTGTCGCGGCGCTTAAGCCGGCGTGCGATCGCACCGATCTGCGCCACGGTCCGACCCGGTTTGTCGTCAATGAAAATCGGCAGGCGACTCAA
>JAXMBR010000080.1:0-5217 GCA_046349715.1 Planctomycetaceae bacterium
CGCACTGTGTCGAGTTGATCATGTTTGGCGTACATGACGGCCGCCGGCTGCTGACGTTTGGCCCAGAACCAGAAGACGTCTTCGTTGCAGCCGAGATCGACCTCGTTCCCGGTGAACGAGCTGACGATAATCCGCAGGTGGTTGGCTTTTTCGACGGCGATCAGCGCGTCGAGCTGGGGCATGTTGTTGGCTCGCAATTTCACGCCGCTGGCGCGCCAGCCTTCCAGCCGATTTACATTTTGGTTGACGTAATCGACGTAGTCCTCAGCCGTGGCGTCAGGGGGGAGCCGGCAGGGAACTTTTCTCCCGAACGCGGAGTCGTCCTGACGTTTTCCCCAGCGAGACCAGGCGCAACCCGTGCTGGACAACAGCCCCGTCGCCAGGACGATTCCCAGCAGGAACTTCCGCCGGCCAGATGGTGTTGCGCCCGGGTGATTCATCCGTTCCACTCCGCGGCGAGTTGAGTTCGCAACAAATTCTGGCGCTGCAAGAGTTCGTCATCCGCGAGTTCAAAATTCGGGACTTCAAATGATCCTTCGCCCCGCAATCCGGTCAGTTCCAGAACTGCTCCCTCGTCGTCGGTGCGAATATTGTCCAGTCGCAACCGGCGGACCTTGAGTAACAGGAGCGCCAGCAGGTAACACGTTTCGTAGTGAGCCGGGCTGGCCTCTTCCTGAAGCTGTTCGAAGTAGCGCATCAATTGGTCGGGATCCAGTTTTGGCGGGCCGACCTGTTCCGGCAGCCGGGTTTTCCAGACGCCGATGGCACCGGGTGGCGGTCCGGCCCAACCTTCGGGCGAATAATCGAGCCTGACCAACTGGCCATTTTGTTCGATCAATGCGGATCGGCACTCGGAACCGGGGGCGAGGGGCTTGCCGGTTGTGGCGCAGAGTTTTCCAGGAGGTTTGATCTGGTAGTCCATGCCGCTGCCGGAGTTGCAACGAGGCCCGCCGCGAATCCGTTCGCCGCAAGTCCCCCGTTCTGGCCAGTCGGGACTTGTAGCCCAGATTGCCAAACCCGGCAAGACGAAAATAGGGGCCGGGATTTCCTGAGGAAATCGCCCCTGTTTCGATCATTCAGGGATCACGCCTTGGCGACGTGCAGGCTTATCGCGGCGCCTCCAGGAGTAAAAACAAGACATTGTCGATAAACGCGGGGTCCGAGGTCAGGCTGCGATGGTCCGACAACAAAAACGTCACCGACTGGAACCGGACCGGGCTGGTCAACCGGGGAGCCCAGTCCGTGGAATTGGCGAGGCGCTCATCCATTAAGGCGCTGGAACGAGTGACCGTGCCGTCGCCGGGTGCAGTCCCCGTGGAAATGACGCCCCCGTGTTTCGTCACGCGTAATTCGTCAAGCGTCGGATACGCGTCTCCCGCAATGAGATGAATGGTCGTGTTTTTCGGTGGAGCGGCGGCCAGATCGATGGCGGCCTGGAAGTTTTCCGCCTGACGCAAACATTTTCGCAGATGATCCGCGGCAATTTGACGGCGCCGTGACGGATGGAGTTCCCGCGGTAAGAGTTTTTTGAGAACTTCGTCTTGCTCGGGGTCCAGTAGGCCCCATTGATGTTTTTCCCAGACGGCCGGATCGAACACGTCGACGGATTCTTGGGACGCCTCGTCAAGCACACGTCGATGGCGAGTGCGCGGCAATAACTGATAAGCGGCGGGCATCGTCCCCCAGAGCGACGCTTCATACTTGGGCAAGACGCGGCTGAAGGTGACGCCGTTGACGAGTTCCTCCAATGCCTTGGCCGACCCGGCGTTCGGCGGGCCCACCTGAATCAGCCGCTCGACGTGTTGAGCCCCGGCCCAGGTGAGCACGGGAGGCGTGCCGTCGGCCGGCAACTCGGCGGGACCGTACATCAGGTAATAACGGCCCAACAAGCCTCCCATGGAATGGGCGACGAGATCAAAGCGAACCGGCCCAGTCGTGCCATAGCGTTTAATGCGTTCGCCTTCGACGTAGGCCTTCTTTTCCAGGATGAACTCATGCAGCCGGCGGGCGTTTTCGGCATTGTCGCGCCGCCAATCGTAACCGAATTGAAAGCAGGTGAAGTGCCCCTCGCCGTAGTTGATCTCCGTCGTTTTGCCGTGCGGATCACGATAGCCGCCGACGCCCAGCGCCTGGAGAATCTCGAAATAAGCACCGATCTGAATCGGCAGGCCCAACAAACTGACTTTGAGGGAACTGAGTGCACCGTCGGGCCGAACCGAGTCGGTCAATTGAGACAGAGCGACGCCCAGCTGCATCGGCAGCGCAAATTCTTCCGCTCCCAGTTTTGTGTCGGGATTCACCCCGTCCCCGCCGAATTCTCCCCAGACCACGCGCTCGGATTTCTGGTCGACCAGCCGCGAGCCGAGGATGCCAGGAATGACGATCACCGGATTGCGGTCGCGATCGGCCGTTTGGGCGGCCTGATCATAGATGGTCCCCAGATTCGGGCCGACTTTAGAGCGCACCTCGTGCGAGACCGTCTGAATGGCGTGCGATGTGTCTTCCGCGGAATCGGCCATGCGATCGGCGTCACGGGCCAGACGTTCCAGCGGCTTGGACGGCGCATCAAGCGCCACCTTCAGCAGGCAACCTGGCAGGCCGCCCATGAAGATCGGTAACAAGGCAGCCAGCAGTAGACGACGATGCGACATCGCAGCCTCCTGGCTCGAGTCGAGGGACAAAATTCGCAGCGGAATGTCGGAATGGAAGAGGCGGGATCATAGTGAATGTCCGAAAATCGTCCAAGACCGATTTGTCAGCCGAGAGTTCTCGCTCCGCGGCACTCCTCGCAGCGTTTGCCGAGACGTCGGCTTTCGTACTTGCAAGCCGGAAAAATTTTCGGCTGGTCAAGTCGAGCGTAGAATTGCATGATGCAAGAAGACATTCGCGGGGTGATGTTCGGTGGTCAGGGATGGGATTCCGTCCCGCCGGAAAATTATCCCCCGCGGTCTCTGATCGGGAAACGACCAATGACGGGATCACGAACGGCATTTCGCACGCTGGCGATCTGTGTGATCGGCGCTGCACTGGCATTGGCTCCGCAGACGGCTTGGGCGCGCGGTTTCCACGGGGGATTCCGTGGTGGCTGGGGGGGATATCGTGGCGGATGGGGCGGCGGCTGGGGGCGGGGGTGGGGGCCAGGGTTTTATGGCGGCCCATTTCGCGGCGCAGGGTTTTATCGCGGCGGATTCTTCCCCCGCTATTATGCCGGCTTCGGCCCCCGGTATTACGGCGGCTTCTACGGCTACCCCGGTTTCTGGGGCGGCCTGGGATTAGGGCTCGGCATCGGCAACGCGTTTGGACCCGGTTACTACGGCGGTGGTGTAGCGTACCCCGCGTACTACGCCGGAACGGGATACGGCGGCTGCAATTGTTACCCCGTGAATTATGGCATCACGAGTTACAATCTGGCGACGACGACTCCCGTCGTCACCCGTCCCGCGGTGTCCTACGTCAATTCGAATACCACCACGACGCCGGTGACAACCGCGGCGTCGTCCGTGAACAGCGACCGATTTCAGTACTTGCTGAATAACAACCCGTACAGCCAAGCGTCCCGCAACGGGCGGTTGTTCACTCAACCCGTGAGTACCACGCGGCGCGTCGATCCGCCGCCTGTGCCCGGATTGTGAATCGCGGTTGCGCCGGGTCGACGAATCACAAATACTCGTTCACCACGTTTTCCAGCAGTTCCTGACGGCCAGACTGATTCGGGGCGATCTGGCCTTTCTTGATCACGTATTCCGAGAGCGATTCAAACGTCGCCCGACCGGATTCGATCTCGGCCCCGATTCCCGAGTCATAGCTGCTGTAACGCTGTTTTACGAAGTTGCTCAACGCGCCGTCCTTGCGGATGGCAGCGGCGATCTTCGCTCCGCGCGCGAACGTATCCATCGCGCCGATATGGGCATAGAACAAATCAATCGGGTCAAAGCTTTCCCGGCGGACTTTGGCATCGAAGTTTACGCCGCCGGGGGCCAGGCCGTTCTGAGCCAGGATGACGAGCATGCACTGCGTCGTGAGATAAATGTCGGTGGGGAACTGGTCGGTGTCCCAGCCGAGGAGCAGGTCGCCGGTGTTCGCGTCGATGCTGCCGAGTTTATCCTGCAATGACGCATAGGCCAGTTCGTGCATCATCGTGTGGCCGGCCAGCGTCGCGTGGTTGGTTTCGATATTCAGTTTCACATGATCCCAGAGCCCATACGCCCGCAAAAAATTGCAGCAAGCGGCGGCGTCGAAATCATACTGATGCTTGGTCGGTTCTTTGGGCTTCGGCTCAAACAAAAACTGACCCTTGAACCCGATTTTTTTGGCATGCTCGACCGCCATGTGCATGAACTTGGCGAGATGATCCAGTTCACGCTTCATGTCGGTATTGTACAGGTTCATGTAGCCCTCCCGGCCGCCCCAGAAGACATAGTTCACCCCGCCCAATTCGTGCGTGACTTCCATCACCTTCTTCACCTGTCCGGCGGCATAGGCGAACACGTCGGCATTGCAGCTGGTGGAGGCTCCGTGCAGATACCGCGGATGCGAGAACAGATTTGCCGTTCCCCAGAGCAGCTTGATCCCCGTTTTGTCCTGCTGTTCTTTTAAGACCTTCGCCACGGCGTCGAGATTGTTGTTCGATTCCGCGAGCGTTGCTCCTTCCGGAGCGACGTCTCGGTCGTGAAAGCAGTAAAACGGGGCTCCCAGCTTGTCGATGAATTCGAACGCGACTTCGACCCGCCGTTTGGCGTTTTCCAGCGATTCGCTGCCGTCGTCCCAGGGACGAACCATGGTTCCCGCGCCGAACGGATCACTGCCGGTCCCGCGGAACGTATGCCAATAGGCCACGGCGAACCGGAACAATTCCCGCATGCTGCGACCTTCAATCGTCTCATCGGGATTGTAGTGCTTGAACGCCAGCGGGTTCTTTGATTTCGGGCCTTCAAAGGGAATTTTGGGGACTTCGGGAAAGTAAGCCATCAGGATTGCTCCGGGGAAAACGACCTTCTCTGTGGTGAAACTCCCGGCGAGTGTAACTCGACGGAAAAAGCGACGCAAAGGAGGCCCCGCCGCATGCGGGTCGCCAGGTGAGGCAGCGGACGCTCCTGCTTCCGGCGTTGCGGGGTTCATCACGGCGTCCACAACCGCATCAGCCGGGATAAATCGTCGAGCTTCGAACAATTCGATCTCGTTTGCGGTGGAGTTCAGGTGGGGAGATGGGAAGACACC
>JAXMBR010000081.1:0-5033 GCA_046349715.1 Planctomycetaceae bacterium
GCAGCGTTTTGATCGACAACCCGCCGAGAAACAAAATGATGATCGAGATGACGATCGCGAGGGCGGGCCGATGCAGAAATTTTGAAAACATAGGGGTGTGAGCGTCTCGTGGGAATTCGGATCGGCGTGCCGGACGACAGCCGCTATTCCGCGTGCTGTTTCAGATCGGCGAGGACTTCGTCCGCTTTGCGTTCTTCATATTCCACCTTCTCGCCGTCGCGGACCTGGCGGACCCCTTCCAGCACGATCTTGTCGGTGACGGCCAACCCGTCCTTAATGACAAACAGATCCTCCAGTTCATTCTGGATATCGATCTCGCGCTGATGGGCGACATTATCTTGATCGACGACGTACACATAACGCTTGTCGAGAACCTCGAAGGTGGCCCGTTGCGGGATCACGATCGCATCCTTCTGCACCCGGCTGACCAGGATGGTGCCCGTCTGGCCGTTACGAAGGATTCGATCCGGATTCGGAAAGTCCGCTCGAAATTTCACCGTGCCCGTCTGATTATTGAAATCGGCTTCAATGGTGTTGAGCACGGCGGCATATTGGAACTTCTCGTGGTTGGCCAGTTCGAGTTCAACTTTCAGGCTCGCCCGCTCCTCTTCCGATCGCGCCAAATGATTCAGGTATTGTTTTTCCGGAACGTTGTAATAAACCCACATTACGCTGTTGTCGGAGAGCGTCGTGAGGATCTCCCCTTCCTGAACCAGGCTTCCCTGCTGGCAAAACAACTGGTCGATGATGCCGTCAAACGGCGCCTTGATGTAGGCAAAGTCCAGTTCGGCCTTGGCCCGCATCGCCTTAGCCTTGGCCTTGGCCACTTCCACCTCTTGCAGCTTCACCTCGTTTTGCGAGACCACGTTTTTCTGGGCCAACTGCTCGGTGTAGGTCAGCTTTAACTTTGCCAGGTCCGCTTCGGCCTGCTCAGCCTCGAACTTGGTCTTGTACAGCACCGGCCGGACATTGAACAGCAACTCGCCTTCCTTGACCGGTTGGCCTTCTTTGACCTGAATCGCTTCCAGATACCCGATTTCTAACGCGCGAACATTGATGTGACGTTGCGAGTGAATCTGGCAGACAAACCGCTGCGTCAGGGTCACGGCTTTGGACTCAGGGCACGTTGCCGTGATCTTATGCGATTCGACCTGATGCTCTTCGGTATGCTTCGCACAGCCAGGCAGAGAGACGCAAAACAGCGCCACGAGGATCGTCGGGAACCATGAAGCGTTCATAAAGCTTTCGTTGATTGATTTGGAAGATCGACTCACGCAATTCGCCTGCATCATTATCAGTGCCTCGATCCTGAGAAGACCTCAATGACCTCTGCCTGCTCGATTCTTGGCACCAGACAGGGATTTTATCATCCCAGCGCCTAAAACCTTGGCAATCTCACTGTTCCTCTCCAGTCCTTCTGCCATGCCGAACCTTCGGGCTTAGGCCCGCTGATCGGCACGAATCGCAGAACCGGGAGTCTCTGCCGGATTGAATGAATCGGTCGATTTCTTCAATTCGCAACAGCTTTTCAATTTGTGACGATCTCATCAGGAGTGCGGGGACCATCTGTTTCGAATCCCAGCTGGTCTATCATATTTCTTGATCCGAGAGAGGCAAGATTTGACTTCCCTCAGATCCGGGTATCCAACGGTAAATTCAGGAAACGCATCGGAAGCAAACTTACTTTATGGTCACAATGTCGACCAAGATGACTGGCGCCTCGTATTAACGATCTCACTCGCGTCGACGGTGAATTTCGATCGATGATGAACCACCCTGTCTTCTCTGCCGCCCAACCCCACGCAACTGGAACCGCCTTGAGCCGCGGCAATCATGCCTAGGATTAAGGCGTCGACAGGACGACAATTGAGAACTTCGGGCGAGATCGGCTAAGATTCCAGCGGTCCGCAGTTTATATGCCGCACCGGTTGCCTGCCTCGACCGTGCGGCGATGCGTCAAATGCATAAGAACTCAGGTTTTCCAGCTCATCTGATGGGTTTCATCCGCTTTCGGCGAAGTGAATCTCACGAAGATTTAAGTCTTTTGAAGTGAGTCGCACTTCGGGAGTACGGCAGCAAGGCGGGAAGGTGAAGTGCACGACGCAATCGAGCAGGCTTGTATGACCTGCCTGAACCGGTAGACTTGGGCGTGAATCAATGACGACAATTGCTGGAAATCTTTGCTCCCGTAGCTCAGCTGGATAGAGCGACGGTTTCCTAAACCGTAGGTCGTGCGTTCGAATCGCGCCGGGAGTACTTGTCTGGCTCGCATTAACAACCAAGGCGGCCGATTGCGGCCGCCTTGGTCTGAGTTGAAAAGATCAGAGTGCGTCCGTGATTAGGTCCCCATCAGTTGTTGCTCGAAGGAGATGCCGTAGCGTTTCATCTTCTTATAGAGAGTCGTTCGGTTGATTCCCAGGAAGTTGGACGTATCCTGCCGATTCCAACTGTGAGCGTTCAAAGCGTCCAGAATCAGCTGTTTCTCCGGATTGGCCAACGCCGCTTTCAGGTTCGAGCCCGGCAGCCGACCGTGGACCAGATCCACATGAGCATCTTCCTCGCGCAACGACTCCGGCAGATCGGCCGGTTGCAACACTGAGTTTTTCGTGAGCACGACCGCTCGTTCGACCACATTGACAAGTTCGCGGACATTGCCCGGCCAACTGTAGCGCTGCATCAATTGCAGAGCGGCCTCGCTGACGCCGGAAACCGGCTTGCCGGTCTGCTGCACGAACTCCTTGAGGTAATGCTCGACCAGCAGCGGAATGTCGCTGATGCGTTCGCGAAGCGGCGGCTGCGTCAGCGTGACGACGTTGATGCGATAGAACAGATCCTGCCGGAAAGTTCCCTTGCGAACTTCCTCCTCGAGATCGAGGTTGGTCGCCAGAATCATCCGGACATCGACTTTGTGCGTTTTGCTGCCGCCAACCGGTTCGAATTCCCGGTCTTGCAGCACGCGGAGCAGTTTGACCTGCAGACTGGCCGAAGCGGTGCCGACCTCGTCCAGGAAAATCGTTCCCCCGTGCGCCTGCAAGAACTTTCCTTGCTTGTCGTGCGTGGCTCCGGTGAAGGCGCCGGCGACATGGCCAAACAATTCGCTCTCGAGCAACGAATCGGGCAATGCCCCGCAAGCGACTTCGACAAACGGTTTATCGCGGCGACTCGAGGCTTGGTGAATCGCGCGGGCCGTCATCGTCTTGCCCGTGCCGCTCTCGCCCAGAATCAAAGCCGTCGTGCGCGTGTCGGCGATGCTTTCGATCAGGTCGAACATCTTCAGCATGCGATAGTCATGACCGACGATATTGCCCAACCCGAACCGCTGGCTGAGCTGAGCGCGAAGCGATTTGTTCTCGGCGACGATCTGGCGCTTGCCGAGCGCCCGCTCGATCGAAAAATTCAATTCGTCTTCGATGATGGGTTTCGTGAGATAATCAAAAGCTCCCATGCGGATGGCTTCGACGGCGTTTTCAATCGTCCCGAAACCGGTCAGCAGGATGACTTCCGTTTCCGGCACGCTTTTGCGAGCCCATTCCAAGAGATGGAAGCCGTCCACGTCCGGCAGATTGACGTCGCAGATCACCGCGTCGAACGGATATTCCTTCATGCGGGTCATCGCTTCCCCGCAACTGGAGGCCGTTTCAGTCCGGTGGCCCAGGCTCCGTAAATAGTCGGCCATCGACTCCAATAACGGACGATCATCGTCCACGACGAGCAGCGAACCTTGATTCATGGTGCGTAATGCTTTCCCAGGTAACTCGGAAACCGTTGCCGACAGGAAGCCGGAGGCCGAGTCCCGGCGGAGGCTGATCGAACGGAAGGACCGTCGCAGCGATTGCCGGGAATATGCCGACTTGCGGAAATCCGCCCGGCTGTGCTCCAGCACGAACCGGCCGTCCTTCCGCAGGACGCTGGGAGATACAAAATGAGGGTCCGCAACCCTACCTCACAGGTTGCATCCGGTCAACAAATTCCCCGCAGATCGCGTTGTTTACGTGAAACACGCGTTTCAAAACTTCCGCAAACTCGCGTCGCGTCAGCGGTTTTGTCCTGGGAGAGAGATTATGCGGATTGCTCCGCAGCGCCACTTTTCTTACATCCCTTCCGCCGGTATTCTGAACTTCTGATCATCGCCGTTTAACCGGGACCGGGAATGCTACAGGAACCCTCAGCCCCTTCGAAGTCGCCCGGGCCGTCGCCTGCGTTTCTCTGGCTGCGCGCATCGGACCAGCGATTTCTTGGGGCCGTGATGTTGCTGCTAACCCTCGTGCTGGGCGTGCAATTTGGGCGAACGAACGGCTGGTTGCGCTTTCGACCGGCAGCGGTGGCGCTGACGCCCGCAACGTATCGCTTTACGTTGGAAATTAACTCCGCGGCCTGGACGGAATGGGCTCAACTCGACGGAATCGGGGAAACGCTCGCGCGGCGCATTGTCCAAGACCGCGACGATCGCGGCCCTTTCACCAGCATCGATGATGTCTCACGTGTTAAAGGGATCGGCGATAAAACCATGGAAAAACTCCGGCCCCATCTCACCCTGCGTGATGAAAAAACGAATTGAATAACTCCCCCGACCGGCGGACCAATCGATCAAAAGAAATTCGATGTCGGACTTAGTCGAAATTCGCCCCCCGCAGGGCAACCTGGCTTCACACCCTTCGGATTTGCCTGCCGTGCCCGGCGGATGGACGGAAACGAACTATCAGATTGACGACCGGACTTTGCGGCTCACGCTGCCTGCCTTGCCGGATGCGTTTCTGGATGACCCCGAAGTCCAGGCGGCGCACGACAAATCGGAATACATGCCCTATTGGGCCTACCTTTGGCCGTCGGCGGTGCACATGGCGCGACTCGTCTATCGAGCCGAATGGCAGGCGGGCCGCGAGGTTTTGGAACTGGGCGCCGGCATCGGACTGGTCGGCCTGGCCGCGCTGGCCCGCGGCGACTCCGTGACCTTCAGCGATTACGAACCTCAAGCCGTTCAACTGGCTCTACACAATGCCGCGCTGAATGGGTTATCTCAGCGGGCCGAAGGC
>JAXMBR010000082.1:0-4769 GCA_046349715.1 Planctomycetaceae bacterium
ATACGTGATGCATCCGCTTGGCGTTGCCACCGCCTCGCCTTTCAAACCAGGAGACTTTGGGCTGTCGATCAATCAGGGAAAGATCTCCGTCTCTCGCCAGACCTATGAAATCTGTCGGCAACTCAACGTCAACACCGCGGAGGGGTTGTTGAATCTGGCACACAACCTTCCGTCCAGTGTCGCTCAGGAATTCGGGTGGACGATTCAGGAAGTCGACTTGGCGTCGTCGTTGGCCGGTCAGCAATTGGCAGGGATCGTCGCCCCTGAATATCTGAGCCGCCAAACGTACCCTCCGATGCCCATGGGGGCGTTTCCGCCACCAGACAACGCTGACAAAATCGACTGATCGCCTCAGACGTCTCGGCGGAATTGGCCAGAACTGTCTGAGGAAAATCTGGCGATCGATCCAACCGTCTTAACGCACGAGCGCGTTGTGAGCCCGTTGCGATGAGCGATCAATGCGGCGCGGCTTGCCCGGCAGTGGCCAGTTGTCCTTTGGGCAACGCCGATGCATGCTGCAGGAGCCGTTCTTCGAAGTGGGGCACGACGGCTTGCAGACGGTCCTTCAGAAACGGCGGGGCTTCCGTCGTCCGCAGGTCCTTGAGATAGTCCAATAAGACGCCGCGCGTTTCCGGGCCGTCGTGCAACATGAAATGGACCCACGCCCAGGATTCCTGATAGTCGGCCTTCTGCATCTGCTCGACTTTGGTCAGTCGCTCCAGCCGCGACAAGTCAGGTCGCCAGCCGTTTTCGACAGCGGACGTCAATCGCACCGCATAATCGCGATTCATGCCGGTCGGCCCGTCGGTGACTTCAAAATATTCCGCCAGCCCTTCATCCAGCCAGAGCGGAACCGCCTTGAGCGTCGCATGCAGCACCCCGTGCGTATACTCGTGACGCAAGTCTTCCTGCACGCGATCGCCCCAGAACGTGTAGACGGCGAGTTCCTTCGAGGTGCCCACGAAGTACGCCCGCCGGGGCGGCAACTGCGGGTAGGCCGACTGCATGTACTGTGCATAGCGAAGCTGATCGGCGAACAGATACACCGTGACTTGATCTTCCTGCATGGGAAGCTCCAGCGTGCGGGCGATTTCGCCGCGAAGCTTGGCAAGATCATCAATCAGCGGATGGTCTTTCGGCAACTTCACGTCACTGCGGATCAGCAGTTGATCGCCCGCGATGGAATGCCGCGCGGGGAGACCGACAGTCTGATTGACCGTTCGACAACCGGTGAGAGCCAGCAATAACACCCAGCTGAACAGGCAGCATCGGCCGCCAGCGGCCATGCGCATTGAGACAAGACGATTCCCCACCGGCGTCACGTTCCATCGCGGCGTAAGCACATCGGCAATCGTCAGGTTGCACAAGCATGGGGATTGCGGCACGGAGCTTCGGCATCGGCCGAGGGGATCGATGGCGAGATCGCTCGCCAACAGTTCTTCCAATGGACGGAAGTGTTCCGGAGCAAGACACTGTTTGAGCCGACGCAGTTTCATGCTCGAAGGACACTCCGGGACGTCGTGACAAGTCGGCCGCCAGCGGTTGGAGGTCGCCTGCGCGTTGCGAAAGCGAAACGGTTCTCGCCTGTTGAATGAAATCCAAAGAGCCAAACCGGCACCGCCAAGCGCCCGTCAGCCTGGCAAACCTCAATCGCGGACAGAGATAAAGCGGCGTGCGTGAATCGAGATTATGGAACCCGCTTCAACAAGTCGATCCGCCTCCAGCGCGATCCCGCCCACTCCGAAGTTTGGGACGACAGCAGCGTCCAGCCGAGTTCCTGCGCGAACGCGACTTCACCCCAGTCGACTCCAGGGGATCGGCTTTCCAAAAACGTAAACTGGCACGGGAGCGGAGATCCACCTGCGTGCTAAAGCATGGCCGATATTCCAACAATGCCGTGCCCACGAAGCTCCCGCCGGAGATGATGATGACGCCAGGACGAGTGACAACGCGCGCTGCCGTTTCCTCGGGTCCGACGGTCATTTGTCGACTGGCCATCGGAATCGTTTCGAGAGAGGAACCGTCGGGCCGGCCAGCCGACATCGGGTTTCCAGTTAAGTGCGCCCGATCGCGCCAGGCCCCGGGCGAGAATTCGGGTCTTGATCACAATTTGCTTGCTGTTGCCACGGTTCCAGCACGATCCATTTCTTCCCACGCGCAGCGGGCCACCTCGTCACAGCGGTACGACAATTCGCCCAGGCAAAATGTTGATCGCCATGCCACGGAAGAACTTTCCCGGCGGCATTCCCGGAGAACAGCCTCCACTAGGCGTGAAAAAACGCCGCTTGATCGGCCTGACTTAGTTGTTCCAAGACCGAGTGGCGCGTAAACGGCCCAGGTTCTGAGCGAGCACCGCCTCTGCGGGACACTCGCGGAGAAACCGCAGCGGCGCCAGATCGACCAACCACAGGCGAAATCCGCCCGCGGCCGGGCGAAGCAGGATGTTGCCTCCATGCAAATCGCGATGAACCACTCCTCGACTGTGCAAGCGTGCGATCAATTCGCCCAACTCCTCGGCCAGCGCGCGCCGCTGGAACACTGTCAATCTCTGCGGCCGTTCCCGGGAGCCATTCGTCGAGCGCGGCGACGCCTGCTCGATTCCTCGTGTCCACCACGCGCTCTGACTCGACCAGCCCGTCCTGAAAACCGACCGCGACGACTTCCGCGGTGGGGACTTGCCGGCGGACGGCCAACCGGTATCGCGAGACTCCCAATCTGCCGCGACGCCTCGCAGCAGCTTCCAACGAGTTCGCCAGCCTGAGCGATGAAAGACTTTGAGAAAATAAGTCCTCCGCCGGTCAACGCGTCCAATTGCCGCACCGTGCGATGCGGCCCCGCTTGATGATGGTCCCGGTGGATGACTTCAACGGGTGGAACAAGAGCTGGCGCTTGCCATTCGTCCGCGTGATCGGGCCGGATCTTCCAGTTCCAGCCTCGCCAGACGATGTGCCAGCCGGCGAGGTCGTCGCAGCGAAAACCGGCGGTGGCGACAAGGCTGGCCGTCATGGCGTCACATGCTCACCGAAAGCGCTCGGTCCCCCCTGATGTCTCAATGGCCCCATGGTTCTTTGCGTGAAATCCCCGGCGAGCGACTCGCGCCGGCGTATTCCCCATCATCTCCAGTCGGACGGCGGTTCGTCGCGTTCCGAGACTCGCGCCCGGGTCAGTTCATCCAGAATCCGATCCGTCAGTTCCGAACCGATGACTTCAGCCCGGCCGGCTTTCACCAGATCGCGCATCAGTTCAGGATGTTCAGCGCCACTCTTTCACGGACCATTGGCGAATGTCCGCATACGCGTCCTTCAGCGTCACCCCGGATCGTGGCACGATGATCCAATTTTCATCCGTCACGCACCAGATGACTGTGATGCACCCGCGGTGACGGCCGTCCCACTGACGATTCCGATGATGAAAATGATGATCGGCTCTGCCAGAGACGTCCTTGTCATCAGGACTTCGGGCCGGAAAATGGGCGGATTTCGCAGAACGCCACACTGGGCAAGACGGTTATTTGCGGCAGAAAGGGAAATCACCCCGCTGGCGAGATCTTCAGGGACCGATCCGGCGGTGCGACGAAGAACATACGCTCCGGCTTGCCGATCAATTTCCACCATAGAGCTGGAAAGACAATCTCGCGGGCATTTCGGCTTTCCCTTTCCCCAATGGGCCTCCTGGGCTATGCTCCGTTCGCGTCGGTGATCCGCTCTGACGAAGGGCCGCCCACTGACGTCGATGTAAATTCTTGACTCACTGTTTCCTATTCGCTCAGACTGCCATGTCCACCGCTGCAGCTCGATATACCGCCGATGACATTGAAGTGATTGAAGGCCTGGAGGCCGTCCGGCGGCGGCCGTCGATGTACATCGGCGGCGTCGACGTGCGCGGCCTGCACCACCTGCTCTGGGAAATCATCGACAACAGCGTCGACGAATTCCTCGCCGGCGCTGCGACCGAAATCAAAGTCGCCCTCCACAAGGACGGCTGCTCGGCGACGGTCGAAGACAACGGCCGCGGCATTCCCGTCGACATCCACAAAAAGACCCGGAAATCCGCGCTCGAGACGATCCTGACCACGCTCCACTCCGGCGGGAAATTCTCCAACAAGGCGTATGCACGTTCCGGCGGACTGCACGGCGTCGGGTCTTCGGTCGTGAACGCCCTCTCGGTCGAGATGGAAGCCACCATCCACCGGGACGGCTTCGAATGGTCCCAGCGCTACAAACGGGGCAAACCGACCACCGAGGTGAAAAAAGTCCGACCGTTTCGCGGACACGGCACCGCCATCTTCTTCCGGCCCGACGAGCAGATTTTCACCAAGACCAATTTTCATCCTGATACGATCCGCCAGCATCTGGAAGACATTTCCTTCATTCATGGCGGGTTGAAGATTCTTTTCGTCGATGAAGCCAAGAAGGAATCGACCGAGTTCTATCATCCGGAAGGCATCGTCGCCTACCTCGACAAGTTGATCAGCGAAAGCCAGAAACGCGCCACGCACGAGCAGGCCTTCAACATCAGCCGCGACGACGAACGGGTCAAAATCGAAGCCGTCCTCCGCTGGACCGAAGCCACTGACGAACAGATTCGCAGCTACGTCAACGGCATCCGTACGCACGCCGGCGGCACGCATGAATCCGGACTCCGTTCCGCGATCGGCAAGGCAGTCCGAAACTACATCGACGTACACGACATCAAGATCAAAGGAGTGACCATTGAGAACAACGACATCCGCGAAGGGGTGATCGGCGTGCTCTCGGTCTTTCTCTCCG
>JAXMBR010000083.1:0-4230 GCA_046349715.1 Planctomycetaceae bacterium
TCGCCGGCGCGGGCTTTCTTGTACAAGCCCTTCGGATCTCGCTTTTCGCACGTTTCGAGCGAGGCATCGACATAGATTTCGATGAATTCGCCCGGTTCGAGCAGCGCTCGCACTTTGTCCCGGTCGGCCTTGTAGGGAGAAATGAACGCCGTCAGGGTGAAATTGCCGGCATGCGCGAACAATTTGGCGACTTCGCCGATGCGTCGGATATTTTCGGCCCGGTCTTCGGCGGAGAACTTGAGGTTCTTGTTCAGACCCATGCGAATGTTGTCGCCGTCGAGAATGTAGCTGTGCTTCTTCAAAGCATGCAGCATGTGATCAACGGTGTTGGCCACGGTGCTTTTGCCGCAGGCGGACAGGCCGGTGAACCAGAGGACCGCCCCTTTATGGCCGTTGAGTTGAGCGCGTTCAGTCTTGGAAACGGTGTGATCGTGCCACGTGACATTGGTGGCGAGCTGCTCGGCCATGCCGTAAAACTCCTGTGCTGGCGGGTCAAAGAACCGGGGTCTGTTGCGGAGAAATCCGATAGGGCAGAGTGTAGGGAATCGGTTGCGCGGTGGGAAGGGATGGCGGGAAGAAGCCGAGAGCAAGGACGGACGCAGAAGGGATTAGAGAAAATTGACGGTACCGAGCGGTAGCACGCTTTACGTGATGGAATTACATGGTTGGTTCAACGGTAAACCTTGATGCGTTTGCCGCAGAATGGCCGCGAAATGGCGAAATGGAATCAATCGGCGCCGTGGGTGCCTTGACTTCATTTTTGAAATCGCCGTAACATAGCATCAAGCCAATTGAAATCGGTCCCGAGACACGGGGGAGTCTGCGGGGTGCGTTCGATGGTCTCTTGAGCAAGCTTCCCCGAACGAGGCAGAGGTTTACATGGCCGTTCCAGATCGTCGTCAGTCGCATTCGCGTACGCGGAAGCGTCAAAGTCATAACGCGATTAAGCCGTTGCAGTTACAGGCGTGTCCTCAATGCCAGACGCGGATCCCGTCGCACGTCGTTTGTCCGACATGCGGTCATTATCAGGGCCGTGCGCTCGTCGTCACTGAGGAATGACGCATCATGCGGATTGCGCTGGATGCGATGGGCGGGGATGATTTCCCCGGCCCGAATGTCGAAGGGAGCCGCTGGCGGGCGCTGGCCGAGGATCCTGCTGGAGATCGTGCTGGTCGGCGATGAGCCGATGCTCGCACCTCTGGTCGCCCAGGCTGGCCAGGGCGGCGGAGCGTCTGCGGGTTCATCCCGCCGACGGCTGGGTCTCCATGGAAGAGAACTCGCCGAAGCACTCGCGAAAAAAGCCCAATTGCTCGATTTCCGTCTGCTGGCAATCTGATAATGGGTAAACACGTGGATGCGCTGGTCGTGCCGCCCAGCTACACGGGGGCGGTGGTTCGGCTCGCGGACGCGGCTGTTTCTGGAATCATATGCGGCGGCCGGAATCGCGTGCGTTGCCGACGCTCAAAGGAAAATCGGTGCCGATGGATGTGGGAAGCGCCAATCCTGCCGCGCGGCCCGAGCATCTGCTGCAATACGGCGTGATGGCTTCGATTTACGCTCGCGAAGTGCTGGGTATCAAACAGCCGCATCGGGCTGATGAATATCGGCAGCGAGGATGGCAAAGGGACCGATCTCGTCCGCGAAGCGCATGCATTATTGATGAACAGCCCGCGCTTCGGGAGAGCTTCATCGGCAATGTGGAAGGCCGCGACCTGTTCTGGCGGACAGGCTGACGTCGTGGTTCATGGAGGGGCCTGTCGGGAACGTGCCGCTGAAGGCCGGCGAGGGGATGGCCGATATGTTCATCCGCACGGTCGCGCAGGAACTGATGCAGACGTTGCAGAACGAGAAGCATCTCGCCAAAAAAGCGTTCGAAAACCTGGAAAAGAAATATCAATATCACGAAGCCGCGCGCCCCTGCTGGGCATCGACGGTATCAGCATCATTTGCCATGGGGCCAGCAACAGTCGTTCGATTTTTACCAGTTGCGCGCGGCGACCACATTCAAAACCGCCGTCTGAACGAGCAGATCGAGCAGGAATCCCGGCGTTCGACACTTCGGCAGACGCCACGTAGCGATTGCTCCTGGCGACGCTTCAACGAAGCGTTTCCGTTCGAGCGCGATTTATGACTTCCACCGCGCCTTCCCGGCCAGGAGCTTCAGCACATCGGCATGGGTCAGCGGTTGTGCGAACGCTTCCCCGCCGCAAAAACTGTTCGACGAGGCCCGCGAAATTTCCGGTACGATCTCGCGGAGATCTGCTTTCATGGGCCAGCGGAACGGCTTGATGCCACGGTGATCAGTCAGCCGAAGCCGTTCGTTTCCAGTTTGGCTGCCCTGGAATTGATGAAGGCGGTACACCCGGGCGTGACGGAGTCGTGCACGATCGCCGCGGACTGAGTCTGGGGAATACACGGCGCTCACGTTCGCGGGCGCCCTGTCGTTCGCGGACGGTTTGCGGGTCGTCAGTCGGCGGGGCGAAGCGATGCAGCAGGCGGCCGACGCGACGCCATCCGGCATGGTCAGTTCGCTGCTGCTGGAGCGAGACAAAGTTGACGAAGTGCGCGCCAGAGCCGAATCGGCCGGACGAATCTGGATCGCCAATTACCTGTGCCCGGGCAATATTGTCTTGTCCGGAGAAAAAGCAGCATGCCAGCGCGCGTATGAACTGATCGAACAGGCGGGCGGGAAAGCGGTGAGTCTGGCCGTCGCCGGCGCCTTTCATACCCCGTTGATGGAATCGGCCTGCGGCGCGCTGGCGGAAGCGTTGGCGTCGGTCAAAATCCAACCGCCGCGCATCCCCGTCGTTTCCAATGTCGATGCGAGCAGTCACGACGATCCGGAAGAAATCCGGCAGTTGCTGGTCCGGCAGGTGACGCAGCCCGTCTTGTGGGAAGATGGAATACGGGCGATTTTGGGGCAAGGCGTCAGCGCTTTTTACGAAGTCGGTCCAGGGAAGGTGCTGAAAGGTTTGATGCGGCGGATCGACCGCAAGGCGAAGTGTGAATCGGTGAACGACAGCGAGGGGGCGTAATTTGCGAAAATCCCTGCCGGTCTGGCGTTTACACACAACGGAAAAGGCGTTATATCTTCAGCGAACGGTCGGCGGGACGTTCCAGGGGTGGGCCGCTCTTCGTCGGAAAGACCGGTAGCATCGCCGGTAAACAATCGAGATTGGGTAAAAAGGAGTGACGCGTGTCGTCGTCGGTGGAAGAAAAAGTCATCGCCATTGTGAGCGAACAACTGAATATCCCAAAAGAGGACATCAAGCTCGAAAGTTCGTTCGTCGACGATCTGAAGGCTGATTCATTAGACGTTGTGGAATTGGTGATGGAATTCGAAGACGAATTCGGCGTCACGATTCCCGACGAGGATTATGAAAAAATCCGCACGGTCGGTGACGCGATCAAGTACATTCAGGAAAAGCAGTGACGGATGGCCAGACGAGTCGTTGTGACAGGGATGTCGGTCGTCACCGCGCTCGGTTGCGAGCTGGGTGAGTTCTGGGAAAGGCTGTGTGCCGGCAAAAGCGGCATCAGTCGCCTGGACCGCTTTGACTGCGCTGAGTTCAAAGTGAATTTCGGCGGCGAAGTGAAAGACTTCGAACCGGGAGAACACCTCGATTCGAAAGAGGTCCGCCGACTCGACCGCTTCTGCCAGTTCGCGATGGTGGCGGCTCAACGAGCCGTCAATCAATCGGGGATCGACTTTCGCAACTACCACGACCCGTTCCGTTGCGGCGTGATCATCGGCAGCGGCATCGGCGGACTGAATGAAATTGAGGAACAGCACGCGCGGCTGTTCGACCGCGGCCCGACGCGCGTCTCGCCGTTCATGATCCCCAAGCTGATGGTCAATGCGGCCAGCGGCAATGTCTCTGTCTATTGGGGGCTCCGCGGTCCCAGCAGCGCCGTCGCCACCGCTTGCGCTTCGGCCAGCAACGCGATCGGCGACGCCTTCAAGATGATTCAAAACGACATGGCGGACGTGATGGTCTCCGGCGGCAGCGAAGCCGCGATCACGCCGATGGGACTGTCGGGGTTCGCCCGCATGAACGCCCTGTCGACGCGCACGGAGTCGCCCGAAACCGCCAGCCGGCCGTTCGACCGTGATCGCGACGGGTTCGTGTTGTCGGAAGGTTCCGGCATCGTCGTCCTGGAAGAATACGAACACGCGAAACAGCGTGGCGCGGAAATTCTGGCCGAAGTCCTTGGCTACGGCATGTCGTC
>JAXMBR010000084.1:0-4181 GCA_046349715.1 Planctomycetaceae bacterium
CCGTTCCTGGAAAGTGACGGCGAGCCAATCCAGCAATTCCGGATGGCTCGGCGGATCGCCCTGCGAACCGAAATCAAAACTCGTTTTGACCAGTCCCGTGCCAAAAAACTGTTGCCAGAAACGATTGACAGCGACCCGAGCCGTCAACGGATGATCGGCCGCAACCAGCCAGCGCGCGAGATCCAGCCGGGTCGGGCGCGCTTCAGGAGACGCCAACTTGATCGGCGTAAAGATGGCGGGAACCGCCGGCTCCACTTTGTCACCCGGTTTGTCGTATTGTCCGCGCAGCATGACGAACGCATCGCGCGGCTTGTCGAGGTCTTTGAACACGAACGTGCCGGGAATGGCGTCTTCTGCCACCAATCGGGCCGACTGAGCATCCTGCCAGGCTCGTTGCAGGCGGACATGTTCGGGATCGGTCGGACGCATAACGTTCGCCACGAAATGACGGCGAAGTTTTTCCACCAATTCCGCAGCCGGTGCGGGGTCTTTTTCGGGTCCGTCTTTCAAAGCGGCGGCGAGTTCGCCAGGAACGCCGGGGGTGTCCTTGCCGGTGCGCGATTTCCACCACGCAGAGAACGACGCGCGAGGATCGCTGCTCGGCGGAATCTCGCCGACGACACGGAGTCCGTCCCAATCAACCACGCCCCCAAACTGATTGAGCGTGACGCTTCTGATTTCGCTGCCGGGTTGAAGCGACAATCGTTCCGCGGGGATTTTGAGCATTGTCCAGACACCGAGTTGCGGGATGTCGCCGAGTCGAAGTCGATCGGGCGTGCCGATTTCTCCTCCGGCCAGCAGTTCCGCGTCTCCCCATAACGCGCGCCGAGTCGCCTGGCCGTCGGAAAACTCCAGCATCAAGGCTTGTGGCGGTTCGTGCCGATCGGCTTTCACCCAGACCTCAATGACGGCTGATTCCGGAATGATCAACGGCACGCCCGGATTCTCGAACTTGTCCTGATACTTTGAAGCGCTCGCCTGAAACAACGCCCGGCGGCCGAGCGGAGGTTCCAGGACCGCTCCTGATTTCCAGACAGACGCATTCCGGCTCGAACACGACGTTCTGGCGTGCGGCGGAAAAACATCATCCAGCCAAAGGTCTTCCACGCGAACTTTTTCCGCTCCTTCTGACGGCTCGACATCTGCGAGCGTGCCGGCGAAACGGTCCAGCTGTTGTCGCGTGGCGTCCTCGTGCAATTTTGCCTGTTCCAGCGCAGATTTCTGATCCCTGGTGGGAATCGAAAGAAACGGTTCTGTGTCGCGCACATTCCGATCGAGGGCCGGGTCCGCCGCGCTGTAGAAGAAGGCGTACAGCGAGTAGAAATCACGCGAGGTGATCGGATCGTATTTGTGATCGTGACAGACGGCACAACCGCCGGTGAGTCCGAGCCAGGTTTCCATTGTGGTGCTGGCACGCTCGACGGCATAGCGATAAAGAAACTCTTCCGGAATGGTTCCCCCTTCGCCGGTGGTGACGTTGCAGCGGTTGAAGCCCGTGGCGATCAATTGTTCCCGCGTGGGATTCGGCAACAGGTCTCCGGCCAACTGTTCGACCGTGAATTGATCAAACGGCAGATTGTCGTTGAAGGCTCCGATTACCCAATCACGATAGGCCCACATCGTCCGCTCGTTGTCGAGATGCAGGCCGTGAGTGTCGGCATAACGGGCCACGTCCAGCCAATGCCGGGCCATCTCTTCACCGAACCGCGGCGACTTAAGGTAGCGGTCCACCAGATGTTCGTAAGCCTGCGGCGAGGGATCGGCCTCGAAGAGAGCGACTTCTTCTCTGGTTGGCGGCAAGCCGGTCAGAGCGAATGCCACCCGGCGAACCAGCACCGACTTCGCGGCCTCCTTTCGTGGAGACAGCCCCTCGTGTTCCAATCGTGACAGCAAAAACCGATCAATCGGAGTGCGCGGCCAGGAGGCGTCTTTAACGCCGGGAACTTCCGGCTTGACCGGCGTCTCAAAAGCCCAGTGCTTCTGATATTTCGCCCCCTGTTCGATCCATTGTTTGAGGACCGTCAGTTGATCAGCCGACAAGGGATGCTTGACCGCCGGCGGGGGCATCACCTGATCCGCATCAGTCGACGTGATCCGCCGCCACAATTCACTTTGAGCCAGATTTCCCGGCGCTAGAATTGTTTTTCCGTCGCGCGCGGCAAACACATCGTCCGGCACATCGAGACGGAGATTGGCCTCTCGCTTCTTCGCGTCGAACCCATGGCAAGCGAAGCAGTACTCCGAAAGAATCGGCCGGATATCGCGGTTGAATTGGATTTCATCCGCGTGGCCGGTAGGCAGTGCAGCCCAAGTCACAAAAGTCCAAACCAGAAACTTCTCCACGAAACAACTGCGCGACATCATCAGAAGATCCCTTGAGAGGGCGATTCTCGAGCCCTCCAGTGTACCAATAGGCAACGCCTGATGGGAATTGGGTGTACAGAAGAATGATTTTGCTCTCGGAGTGGCATGCACGGTTCGAAACGTCAATGCTGGATGGATGTTACGGCGTAAGTTCCGTTTCGGAATTGATTCTCGGTCGGAACGGAGCTATAAGAATTGAAAGACAGATCGGAATCTTGTGATCCGTCGAGGGTGATCAAACTCGATCTTGTCTGCCCGCCCAAACACCTGCCTGCCCAGAGAGTCGGCCATGAATCATCCTCGCTATCCATTGAATCGACGCCGTTGCCTCCAGGTCGGCGGAGCGGGGGTGATCGGAGCGGCGCTGCCTTGGACGGCTCCCCGGGGGGCGTTGGCCAACAACTCAAACCACCCCGCGAAAACCGTTCTGATCGTCCATTTGAGCGGGGGGCCGAGCCAGCTCGATACCGTCGACATGAAGCCGGAGGCGGCGGCCGAGATTCGAGGAGAATTCCAGCCGATTGCCACGGCGGTTCCGGGAATCATTGTCTGCGAACATCTGCCCAGGCTGGCGGAACAAATGGCCCGCTGGTCGATCGTCCGGACGCTGTCTCATCCTGAGCATAACCATCTGCTGGCGACGCACGTGGCGCTCACTGGACGTCCGACGCCAATTCCGCGCGGCGGGAGCGACCTCGACCGTGTGGAATCACGCCACGACTTTCCGAATCTCGCGGCGGCGATGGACTACCTTTATCCCCGCCACGACGGGGTGCCGACCGGCGTCTCGCTGCCGAATTATTTTATCGAAGGCCCGCTGACTTGGCCCGGCCAGCATGCGGGCTTTCTGGGGCCGAAACATGATCCGTGGCAAATCAATCAAGATCCCAACGACCCGAATTTCAAGATCGATTCCTTGAGCCTCCAAGCCGGAGTGACGCCCCCCCGGCTCGTCTCGCGCCGGCATCTGCTGGAACAATTGAATTCAGGAGTCACGAGCGGTCCGGGACGTTTGGCTTCCTTCGCCGAACAGCAGGACGTGGCGTTTTCGTTGCTCACTTCGGCTCAGGTGGCGCAGGCATTTCGCATCAACGACGAAGACGGCGCGGTGCGCGACCGCTACGGCCGCAACAAGTTCGGCCAGTCGTTGCTGCTCGCGCGCCGGCTCGTCGAAGCCGGGGTGCCGGTCGTCCAGGCCGCCATGGGGATTGTGCAGACGTGGGACACGCACGTCGACAACTGGGGCCGGATGAAAAATCAACTGCTGCCCCAACTTGATACCGGTTTGGGTGCACTGATGGACGATTTGTCGGAACGCGGTCTGCTCGACAGCACGCTCGTTGTGGTCATGGGAGAATTCGGTCGAACGCCGAAAATCTCAAACCTGGCGGGAGAATCGCTCCCGGGACGCGATCACTGGGCGTCGACCTATTCGGCGCTTTTCGCGGGCGCGGGAATCCGCGGCGGTCAAGTGGTCGGCCAGACCGACGCCATCGCCGCCTACCCGGTCTCGCGCGCCTGGTCGCCCGCCGATGTGCTGACGACCCTGCTGACCAGTCTGGGAGTCGATTCGGACGCCCAGTTGATGGACCCGTTGGGACGCCCCAATCATCTGCTTAACGGCACGGTCATCGAGCCGCTCTACTCCGGAGCCGCGACTTAGGCCCCAGCCTGTTTCGTTCTCCTCGACAGAATGGCCCTGCACAGCCTAGGATAGGCATGCGCACAAGGGAACCGGGTCGAAGCGAAGGCGGAATATGTCCTGGCGGGGTGTAGCGGCAGTCGGCTTGGTCTTCATGGCGGTGCTGGGCGGGGGC
>JAXMBR010000085.1:0-4127 GCA_046349715.1 Planctomycetaceae bacterium
GTTCCCGCCGGAGTGACGGTGACGGTTCAGGACGGTCGTGTTTCTGTCAAAGGAAAGCACGGCGAATTGACGTTCGACCATCATCCGGCGATGGAAGTGGTTTACGAAAAAGATGGCCAGCAGCTGGTCGTGAATCGGCCGAACGACCGGGGCGAGAACCGGGCGCTGCATGGCCTGACACGAGCGCTGTTGAACAACATGGTGCTCGGCGTGATCACGCCGTTCGAGAAGAAGCTGGAGATTCAAGGGGTCGGTTATCAGGCTTCCGTCAGCGGCAAGACGCTGACGTTGCAGGTGGGGTATGCCAACGCGATCAAGCTGCCGATTCCCTCGAACGTGACGTGCGAATTGCCGGATAACACGCATATTATCCTGAAGAGTGCTGACAAACAGGCCGTCGGGCAGTTTGCGGCAGACATTCGTTCCGTCCGTCCTCCTGAACCCTATAAAGGTAAAGGGATCCGGTACGTCGACGAACGAGTGCGTCGCAAGTCTGGCAAGGCGTTTGGCAGCTGATCATTAGAACTTCCCTGGCTGAAACAATATGAAACTTCAAAAACGAGTCACGCTGCAGAAAGAACGCCGTCAGTTTCGAGTGCGCAACAAATTGCGCGCCGCAGGGCGACCGCGTTTGTCAGTATTTCGCAGCAACAAGCACATTTACGCGCAGATTATCGACGACACGCACGGGCGCACGTTGGTTTCCGCGTCCACCGCGGAAAACGATCAGAGCGGCGACGAGCAGTCGAGCAGTTCGGTGGCCGCGGCGACCGAAATCGGCAAGCGCGTGGCAGAGCGGGCGCTGCAACAGGGAATTCAGCAAGTGGCGTTTGATCGTGGCCAGTATCGGTATCATGGCCGCGTGCAGGCCTTGGCCGACGCGGCGCGTGAAGCCGGTCTGGACTTTTAATCCTAGGGACATTGCCGACGAGATCTTGCCCGTCGAAGCGATCAGATGCAGATTCGACAGCGATTCGTTAGAGAGCGGAGAGGCCTGTGGCGACGGACAATCAATCAACAACGGAATCCCCGGAACATGTCATCCAGATCCGCCGCTGCGCGTGCGTGGTGAAGGGCGGACGCCGATTCAGCTTTACGGCGCTCGTTGTCGTCGGCGATGGTCAAGGCCGCGTCGGTTACGGCTACGGCAAGGGCGTGGAAGTGCCGCTGGCCGTGGAAAAGGCGGTCAAGCAAGCCAATCGCCGGATGATTCGCGTTCCGCTGAGCGGGAACACCATTCCGCACCAGGTCTACGGCAAGTTCGGGACGTCGAAGGTGATGTTCATGCCGGCGAATCCTGGAACCGGCGTAATCGGCGGTGAGAGTCTCCGGGCGATTGCGGAATCCCTGGGGATCAAGGACGTGCTGACAAAATGCCGCGGCTCCAGCAATCCGATCAACGTGGTGAAGTCGGCGTTTTTGGCCCTTAAGCAACTTCGTACTCGAGCAGAAGTCGCGCGGTTGCGCGGTGTCGAGATTTAAGTCAATCCTGACCGGCCTCGGCCTCATTTGTCATTCAGCTCACAGCTTTTAGAGATTGTTTCCGATCATGATGCTCCACGACGTTCATCAAGGCATTGTCGGCGCCCGTCCTCGCAAGCGCGTCGGCCGGGGCATCGGCTCAGGGCATGGGAAGACGTCCGGTCGAGGGCATAAAGGGGCCGGCAGCCGATCCGGGTATAAGCGATCGTTGGGCTTTGAAGGCGGACAGATGCCTCTGTTGCGCCGGATTGCCAAGCGAGGTTTCAGCAACAATTATTTTGCGCCGGTCGTGGCGGAAGTGAATGTCGCCGCCCTGGAAGCGGCGTTCGAGGCGGGTGCGACCGTCACCCCGGAACTGCTGAAAGAAAAAGGTCTTGCCAAGGGACGGTTTGACGAAGTCAAAATCCTGGGCAACGGCGATCTGAAGAAGAAGCTGTCTGTGAGCGCTCATCGCTTCTCCAAAGCGGCCGCCGAGAAGATTACCGCGGCCGGGGGAACCGTGACGGAACTCCGCTGATTTCAGGCGTTCAAACCGAAAGCCATTGGCGGACTTGCGGAAAATCGCTACACTCCGAGGCAATCAAGGATGCGTCCGAAGTTCCTGACTGGCGGCGGCACGGTGCCGCGTCAGCGGTTCTCCCGGCGTGTTGACTGACGGAATCCGACATGTTCTCGAAGCTGGCGCTGATCTTCCGCATCCCGGAATTGCGGAACAAGATTATTCTGACGTTTGTGCTCCTGGCGGTCTATCGCCTCGGCTTTGCGATTCCGTTGCCGTTCATCGACCAGGAACAACTGGCGGCGTCCATCAAGAAGATGGCCGGAGGCGAGAGTGATCTGGCCCGGTTGATGACGACGATCTCGCTGTTCTCCGCGACCGACATCGGCATGTGCACGATTTTCGGTCTGGGGATCATGCCCTATATTTCGGCCTCGATCATTTTTCAATTGATGGGCACCGTCTACCCGCCGCTCGAGAAATTGCAAAAGGAAGGTGAAGCGGGACGCAAGAAAATCAATGAATACACCCGCTATGCCACCGTCGTGATCTGCCTGGGCCAGAGCCTGTTCTGGATGTTCCAATTGGGCAGCGACACGGGGATTCTCGGCAATGGCACCAGTCTGATCCTGGCCGACTACAATACGCCCTATAACGCTTGGTTCACGTACTTCGTGGGCACGATCACCATGACGGCAGGAACGATTCTGCTGATGTGGATCGGCGAGCAGATCGACGAGTACGGCGTCGGCAACGGCGTGAGCCTGCTGATCATGGCAGGGATTCTGGCCCGGATGCCGCAAGCCGCCCAGACCTTGTTCGGGCCCGCCTTTCGCGACGGCGTGAAACTCGGCTCGAATTCCGGGATTGAAAAATTCCTCATGCTCGGCGTCTTGTTCATCGCCGTGGTCGTCTGCGTGATCCTCATCACTCAAGCTCAACGTCGCATCCCGGTGCAAAGCGCCAAGCATGTCCGGGGAACGCGGGTGTTTGGCGGCCAGCGCCATTCCTTGCCGCTGAAACTCAACCAGTCGGGCGTGATGCCGATCATCTTCGCGTCCAGCCTGCTGTTGTTTCCGATGTACTTGTTTCGGCAGATTTCCGCCTTTTGGCCGACGTTCACTCCGCTCCAGGTGATTTCCGACGCATTTTCCAATCATGGGCTGATTTATAATTTGTGCTACATCGGTCTGATTTACTTCTTCTGCTATTTCTGGACGGCAATTTCGTTCAACCCGAAAGACATGGCCAATAACCTGAAGGATTACGGCAGCTTTATCCCCGGGTATCGACCCGGCGGGCGGACTGCGGCTTATTTGGAGCAGGTGATGGTCCGGATCACCTACGTGGGAGCGGCGTTCCTGGCTTTGGTGGCGATCATTCCCACGATTGTGTCCAACAGCCTGCAGATCGACTACCTGGTCGCCAGCTTTTATGGGGGCACGGGACTGTTGATCTGCGTCTCGGTGGCCTTGGATCTGGTGCAAAAGATTGACAGCCACCTGGTGATGCGAAATTACCCGGGATTGCTGGAATCGGATACCCCCAGCTGATTTCAGCGAGACGGAAAGTTTTCTCGCAGGATTTCCTGGTTCGGATCCTTGTCGAACGGGCCGCGGGTTGGCTATAATCCTGGATTCTCTGACGACTCGCCATCATAGGCGATTCATAACTTGAATAACGGCAACCAGATGCATTTGGCGTCGCCGTGTTGAGGATGGCTGCGATGAAAGTTCGGTCCAGCGTGAAGCGAATCTGCGAGAACTGCAAGATGGTTCGTCGCAAGGGGCGGACGTACGTGATCTGCTCAGCCAATCCGCGTCATAAACAGCGCCAGGGATAGTCCCCGCGCCTCGAAAACCGTTTGCGGAGTTTTGCGCAATGCCTCGTATCCAGGGCGTCGACATTCCGAACGACAAGCCGACGTACATCTCGTTACAGTACCTGTACGGAATCGGCCAGGCGCGGGCGATGGAGATCTGTTTTGATCTCCATTTAAATCCTCACCGCAAGGCTCGTGAGTTGTCGGACGACGACCTGGCGAAGATTTCAAACCTGCTGGACAAGGAGTACCTGGTTGAGGGCCAGTTGCGACGGGCCATTCAGCAGCACATCCAGCGTCTGAAGGATATTCAAAGTTACCGTG
>JAXMBR010000086.1:0-3480 GCA_046349715.1 Planctomycetaceae bacterium
TGCATGCGGAACATGGCTGGTCGACGCCAAGGCCAGGTCATGCTGTTCCGGCGACGATTCCACCGTGCGCATTCCGAGGCTTTGCCAGAATTGATGCAGTCGCTCCACCTGGTTTGCCGGCGAACCGCTGGTCGGCGTGATTACGCATAATCGGCCGGCGAAAAGCTCGGCCGACGCGTGTTCAAATCCTTGCTTTTCCGAACCCGCCAACGGATGCGAGCCAATGAACGTGACGCGGCCCGCTGTCAAATCCGCTAAGGGACCGCAGATTGTCGCTTTCACGCTCCCCGCATCGGTGATCAAAGACTCCGAGGGCATGGCGTTCGACATCTGGCGAACATCATTGACGATGTGATCGACGGGGGTGCAAACGACCGTGAATTGAGCCTGTTGCGCCGCGGCGGCCGCGTCGGTAAACCCTTCGTCAATCAACCCCGCCGATTTTGCATGTGCCAATCGTTGGGCATTCCGTCCGACGCCGATCACCCGCCGGGCGGCCCGCCGTGCTTTCAGCGCAGCGGCAAGCGATCCGCCGATCAATCCGACGCCGACAATCGCCACCGTCTCTTCCAACGGCCGGGGCGGGGGAGCAGTGTTCATGCCCCGATTCTATCCGCCCGTCAGGAAATGATCATCTCTGCCTCTCCACGAGAGATTTCAAACGAGCGTCGAGATCGGCGTGCCGTCGCAGAGTTTCACGGGCCGGCCAATCGGTGTCACGATTTCCTGCGTGTAATCAATCCCCAGGGCTTTCAGGATCGTGGCAAACAGGTGTTTGATTTCGACGGGATCTTCCGGCTGGGGTTTCACTCCTTGCGGGTCGGTTTTGCCGATGACGACCCCGGCGCTGATTCCTCCCCCGCCCACCAGGCAGGAAAAGCCGGTGGGCCAGTGGTCGCGCCCGTCGAGCGGATTGATGTTCGGCGTCCGGCCGAATTCTCCGATCACGAATATCACCGTCGATGCCCACAGGTCGCGGGTCCGCAGATCCTGGATCAGCGTCGCCAAGGCCGGATCGAGTATTTTTCCTCGCAGTTCATGAGCCGTGAAATTGTCGGCATGCGAGTCGAATCCTTGGAGGCTGACTTCAATGGCGCGGACTCCCTGTTCGACCAATCGCCGCGCCACCAGGCATCCGCGTCCGAAACTCGTATCGCCGTACGCCTGCTGAATGGGAATTGGCTCCTCTTCGATCTGAAAAGCCCGCAACTGCACGGAACTCATCATTCGCAATGCCGCAGCGATGGTGTGTTGATGCAGCGTCTGATCGACCCGAATCCGCCGGTTCGCCGTAAATGTGCGAGAGACAAGCTCCAGGTTCTGAAGCCGCCGCTGCTGACGATCGGCGGAAACCTGGGACTCCAGGTTGTGTCCGTCGCGTCCCGGTTCGGAAACATGAAACGGATCGAATTGATCTCCCAGATATCCGCCCCGCGAGCGGAACGGTCCTTCGGCCAGGGAAATAAACTGCGGGATGTCGACGGAGGAGTCAGGCAACTGGTGCGCGGCGATGGCTCCCAGCGCCGGATGGACCAGCGTCACCTCCGGGCGATAGCCGGTCTTCAGCAGATACGAGCCCCGTTCATGATCACCTTCCTTGGAGACGAGCGAACGTATCAGCGAGAGATGCTGAAGTTGCTCCGCCACTTGAGGAAAATGCCGGGCAATCTGAATCCCAGGAATGCTGGTGGCGATCGCCAGGGTGGGGCCGCCAATGCTGCCGCCTGGATGCGGATCCCAGGTTTCCAACTGGCTGGGACCGCCCGCCAGCCAGAGGGTGATAATAGACCTTTTTCGCTCGGGTCCGCGTTGTCGTGCCGCGCGCAAATCCAGCGCCGGCAATGCAAACCAGAGTCCCATCCCGGCCGCCGAGTGGAGAAAATCTCGGCGAGAACAACTGGTCATCTCTCTCGTGGGTTGTCGCATTCAGTGGCTCCAGGAGAACTCCGGTGAGTTGAAGAGCGACCAGACCAGGTCTTCCACGGCTGCGGACCGTTCCTGTGAGCCGGCGGCTTCGAACGCTTCCCGCAGCGTCCGCAATTCCTCCGGCGTCGGGCGGCGGGTCAGGCAGACCAAAAAGCACGTTTCGATGCACCGATCAACCTCGGGCGACATCGCACTGATGCGCCCCGCGGCATTGAACAGATTGGCCTCGCCCATCTCTTTCGCGAATCGGCCGTTCATGCGCAGTAAGGCTTGAGGAATTGTCCCGGCGCGATCGGTGAACTCTTCGTCACCCAGGTCGCCGTATTCCTTCACGAATTCGATTTCACGAATCAATCGCACCAACCGAAACAACAGGAGGGAACGTTGATCAGCCGTCTGAAGCGACGCCGCCTGGTTCATTGAGCCGATCACCTGTTCGGGTCGCAACCGCGTCAGCGGGAATGCCGCCCACTGCTGATCGATGGCCGTCGCCGCCGGCTCTAAGTCTCCCATTGGATGAGCCGAGGATAACCGAAACGCTTCCGTCGCCGTGATCAAACCAATCAGCCGATGCAGATCATAGCCCTGTTCCCGGAAATCCTGGCCGAGAATGTCCAGCAAGTCGGCAGGAGGGCCCGAGGTCAGGTCTGGCGAGGCTTCCTTCTCGAACGCACCACTTCCTTCCTGCGGGTTCGGCAAATCATCCACCGGTTCCTGCCACGGCCGGCCGAAGAGTAAGCCCCAAATGCGATTCACGGCGGCTCGTTCGAATCGGCGGTTGTCGGGATGCGTCACCCACACGGCCAGGCGCTGCCGGAGCGTGCCGGGGTCAGGAAACCATTCCGGATGGAATGGCGCGACAGGCTCGACGGCACGACTTTTCAGCGTGTTTCGATCTTCAACCGCGTAGGGTTTGCGAGGATCGTCTTCAATGCCGATGGCTGTAATACGCACCTGTCCGAAACAGGCGGCCAGCCCTTCAAACTGTGATTGTTTCCATTCCGCGAACGGGTGATTGTGGCAGTGCGCGCAATCCATCCGCTGACCGAGAAACGCCCGCACGGTGCGGCCGGCCAGTTCGTTGGGATCGATCTGGTTGTTCGCCACGGCGGCCGTCACGAAATTGGTGGCGGGGCTGCCGGTCCACAAGCCCTGTTCGGAAATGATCTCGCGCACGATTTCGTCATAGGGGCGATTGATCTGGAACTGCGCGGACAGCCACGCCTGGAATCGGTCACGGCGAAACAACAGAAATTGCCCGTCATCGGCGCCGACGAACACGCGCGACAAGCGGGCGGAGAAATATTCGGCAAATCGCGGATCGGCAAGCAATCGTTGAGTCCACCGATCAATCTTTCGCGGCTGGTCATCGCCTTCAAATTCGCGAATCTCTTCCAGTGAGGGGATCGTGCCGCGCAAGGCCAGCGACAGCCGTCGCAAAATCGTGAGGTCGTCCGCGGGCGGGGCTGGAGACACGCCCGCGTCATGCCAACGGGTCCTCAGTAATTGATCGACGCGGAGCAGGGCGTCGTTCGGCTCGATGCGGGAAAGATC
>JAXMBR010000087.1:0-3380 GCA_046349715.1 Planctomycetaceae bacterium
GATTTCGAACGGCCTGCTGTCCCTCGATGTTCCAGTGCAGATCAATTCCCGCATCACCGACTACGATTTGCTGCTCGTGCTCGGCCCGGTCTTTCCGCATGAAGTCGTCGGGTTTTCCGGTGGCAACAAATACTTCTTCCCCGGTATCGCCGGCCCCGAAATTCTCAACTTCTTCCATTGGCTGGGCGCATTGATCTCCAATGCCGAAATCATCGGTGTGAAAGAAACGCCCGTCCGCCAGGTTGTCGATGCCGCCGCTGCGATGATTCCTGTCGCTCGCCGGGCCATCACGTTTGTCGTCGCCTCGGACGGCAATTTGCACGGACTCGCTTACGGCGTTCCGGAAGCCGCCTGGTCGCAATCGGCTGATTTATCGAACCAGGTCCACATCCGCCGTTATCCGAAACCCTTTCGCCAGGTCTTGTCGTGTTGCCCGCCGATGTACGACGAACTCTGGACCGCCGGCAAGTGCATGTACAAGCTCGAACCCGTCGTCGCTGACGGCGGGGAGTTGATCATCTACGCGCCGCACCTGCGCGAAATCTCGATCACGCATGGCAAGCTCATCGAGCAGGTCGGCTATCACGTGCGCGATTACATCACCCGCCAATGGGACAAATTTCAGCACTATCCCTGGGGAATTCTGGCTCATTCCACGCATGTCCGCGGCGGGGGAACCTTCGAAGACGGCGTGGAAAAACCGCGAGTCCAGGTGACGCTCGCTTCGCAGATTCCTCGCGACATGTGCGAACGAATCAACCTCGGGTATCGTGATCCCGAGTCAATCGACGTCGAAGCGTTCGCCAATCGCGAACACGAAGGCGTGCTGCTGGTGCGAAAAGCCGGCGAGTACCTTTATCGGCTGACATGAAGCCGCGGGATCGCATCCGGCCGGATTCCAGCTTTGGTTATAGAATTAGAGGAACGATCATTCATGTCCGAACTAACCAATCGCCTCGAATTCGCCCTCTCCGCCGCGGCGGAAGCCAGTGAATTCATTTTGAGCTTCTATCAGCGGTCCGATCTGGTTGTCGAAAGCAAACGAGATGCCTCCCCCGTCACCGAAGCGGACCGCGGCGCGGAACAACTCATCCGCCGCCGGATTGCCGAATCGTTTCCGAACGACGCGATTCTCGGAGAAGAATTCGGCGAAAGCCCCGGAAGCAGCGGATATCGGTGGATCCTGGATCCAGTCGACGGCACGAAGTCGTTCATTCACGGCGTGCCGTTGTTCGGGACGCTGATCGGCCTGGAACAGGGGACCGAATGCGTCGCGGGCGTTTGTCGTATTCCGCCGCTCAACGAAGTTGTCTATGCGGCCAAAGGGGAAGGGGCCTGGTGGCAGATCGGTTCGCACCCGCGGCGCCCGGCCCGCGTCTCGGCGATTGCGAATTTGAAGCAAGCCACCATCTGCACAACCGACTTGGATGGCTGGCATGCCATTAACCGGCAAGCCACGTACGAAAAGGTGCTGGCCGCCAGCGGACTCGCCCGCGGGTGGGGAGATTGCTACGGGCACATCCTGGTGGCGACCGGCCGGGCGGAGGTGATGTACGATCCCCGCCTCAACCCGTGGGACTGCGCCGCGCTCGTGCCGATTCTCCAGGAAGCCGGCGGCCATTTCCTCGATTGGAACGGCTCTCCCTCGATCTACAGCGGCAATGGCTTTTCCGTCAACGCCGCCTTGAAACACGATGTGATTCAACTGCTTCGTTAGTCGCGACGCGCCTGCGGAGCATTTTCTCTTTCAAAGTCTGACCACGATGAAAATTGCCGGCGTGCAATGCGACATCAAACTGGGCGATCTCGAACATAATCTGCAGCGCATGATCGAGTTTCATCGAGAAACGCGGCTGCAGGGGGCGGACTTGACCGTCTTCCCGGAATGCGCGCTCTCCGGGTACTGCTTCGACAACCGGGCCGAGGGCTTCGCACACAGCCAGACGATTCCCGGCCCGGCGACCGAGCGTTTTCAACAAGCGTGTCGCGACGTCGGCGGCGCCGTCGTCTTCGGCATGCTGGAACGCGATGGAGACCGTCTCTTCAACGCGCTGGCGTTCGTCAGCGCGGACGGGGTGATCGGCTCGTATCGCAAAATTCACTTGCCCTATCTGGGCATCGACATGTTCACCGACTTCGGCGATCGCCCGTTTGCCGTGCATGAGTACCAGGGAGTCCGCATCGGTCTCAACATTTGCTATGACGGTGGGTTCCCGGAATCGTCACGGTGCCTGTCACTGCTCGGGGCCGACCTGATTTTACTCCCAACCAACTGGCCTCCGGGCGGTGAATGCGCCGCGCAGCACACGATCAACGTGCGTGCGCTCGAGAACGTGGTCTATTACCTCGCCGTCAACCGCGTCGGCGTCGAACAGGGCGTGACGTTCATCGGCCAGAGCAGCTTTTGCGATCCGCTCGGCAAGACCGTCGCCTCGGCCGATGCCGCCAGCGAGTCAATCCTCTACGGCGAGGTCGATGTCGAGCGGGCGCGCAACAAACGGCATGTGCGCGTCGCCGGGAAGAATGAAGTCAACCGCATCGCCGACCGCCGCCCGGAAATGTACGGCCCGATCGTGAAGCCACATTCCTTACAGCGCATCCGCGATTTGTAACGGCGTTCGCCGTTTGCAAAAGACGATTTCGTCGCCCGATGACGAATGACAGGGGATTATTGCAGCTCAGTGCGGTTGATCAGCGTCACGTTCAGCGTGATTTTCTTGCCGTCTCGCCAGATAATGACGCGAACCGTTTTGCCGATCGGCGTCAGACTGACCAGGTTGATCAAATGCGCCTCATCTTCGACATCCAGGCCGTTGAAGTTGAGCACGACGTCGTCCAGTTGAAGATTCGCCGAGGCGGCCGCCGTTCGAGGATAGACCTCGACCACCCGCGTTCCTTGCACTCGATCCAACCGCAACCGCCGCGCTGTCTTCGCGTCAAACGCCGGATCGAGCCGCACACCCAGATAGGCCCGCGGCACGCTGCCGTGCTCGAGCAATTGGTCCATGACCCACTGCACCAGATTGCTCGGTATGCTGAAGCCGATACCTTCGTTGCCCCCGCCTTGCGACGCAATCGCGGTATTGATGCCGATCACCCGACCGTTCATATCGATCAGCGGTCCCCCGCTGTTGCCCGGATTGATCGCCGCATCCGTCTGCAAGAAATCCTGGTTGAGAACTTCCCGACCCGCACCCAGTTTCAGGGAACGCCGCCCGCGGGCGCTGATAATCCCCAGCGTGGCCGACCGCCGCAGCCCGAACGGGCTGCCCATCGCCAACACCAAATGGCCGATCTCCAGACGATTGCTGTCGCCCCAGCGGGCTGCCGTCAGATCGGGACCGCTGACTTTCATCACCGCCACGTCGGTGGCGGCGTCG
>JAXMBR010000088.1:0-3052 GCA_046349715.1 Planctomycetaceae bacterium
TCAGGCGCTGGTATGGAAATTCCGCTTGCGGATATTTATAGAGCGCTCGCAGATACGAATGCGTCGGCGTGGAATCGAGATAGTAATAACATTCCTTGACGTCTTCGCCGTGGTTCCCCTGGGAATTCGTCAGGCCGAACAACCGCTCTTTGAGAATCGGGTCGCGGCCGTTCCAGAGGGCCAGGGAAAAACAAAGCCGGCATTCGCGATCGCAGATGCCCAGCAGTCCGTCTTCGCCCCACCGGTAGGCGCGTTTGGTCGCCTGGTCATGCGAGAAGTAATTCCAGGAATCGCCCCATTGAGAATAGTCTTCGCGGACGGTGCCCCATTGTCGCTCCGAGAGATAGGGCCCCCAGCGTTTCCAGTTGGCCGTGCGGTCGGCGGCTTGCTGGAGACGAATTTGTTCGGCGTTCATCAGACCTGTTCCGTGTTTGAGATTCGCGCGCTGTGAACAGTCTATCGGCGCGCGAAATGGCAAGCGAGCCATAGGACGACGACGCGGCGTCAGTGGGCGGTGCGCCCTTTCCTTGGGCACGATTTTTCCCCATAATCCCCGACAGAGCGTCTGAAACACGTCACCGCCCGGAGGGAGCCACACCATGCCTGTTTTTAAAGACAATTCCGAGTCGATCGGCCGCACGCCGTTGATTCGAATCAACCGCCTTGCCAAAGGATTAGGAGCCACCGTCCTGGCCAAGATCGAAGGCCGCAACCCCGCCTACAGCGTCAAGTGCCGAATCGGCGCCGCCATGATCTGGGACGCCGAGGAACGGGGCCTCTTGAAGCCCGGCATGAAAGTCGTTGAACCGACCAGCGGCAACACGGGCATCGCCCTCGCCTTCGTCTGCGCCGCGCGCGGATATCCCCTCACCCTGACCATGCCCGAAACCATGTCCGTCGAACGCCGCATGATGCTCAAAGGTTTCGGGGCCGATTTGATCCTGACGCCGGGAGCCGAAGGCATGAAAGGCGCCATCGCCAAGGCCGAGGAACTGGCCAAAGAACCCGGCTGGTTCATTCCGCAGCAATTCAAGAACCCGGCGAACCCGGCCATTCACGTCAAAACGACCGGCCCCGAAATCTGGAACGACACCGAAGGCAAAATTGACATCTTCGTCGCCGGCGTCGGCACGGGCGGCACAATCACCGGCGTCTCGCGCTACATCAAAGGCGAGAAAAAGCATCCGATGAAATCGATCGCCGTCGAACCGGCCGCCAGCCCGGTCCTGTCCGGCGGCGCTCCCGGCCGGCACAAAATTCAAGGGATCGGCGCGGGTTTCGTCCCGGAGATTCTGGACACCAAGCTGATCGATGAAATCGTCCAGGTCACCGACGACGAATCGCTCGAAATGGCGAAACGCCTGGCGAAGGAAGAGGGCATTTCCGCCGGCATCAGCTGCGGCGCCGCCATGGCCGCCGCCTTGAAAGTCGCCGCCCGGCCGGAGAATAAGGGTAAAGTGATCGTGACCATCCTCCCCGACAGCGGCGAGCGGTACCTCTCGACCGCCCTGTTCGAAGATCTACGATCCTAATTCCGATTCCCGCGATTTCCGTTCGTCCCGACGCGCAGGACTTTCGAAGCGGAGCGTGTTTCTATGTCAAGCACCAACGGCGGATGAGAAAACTCGTCCGCCGTTTTGCAAATTGATGGAGGTTTAGCACCGACACGTGGTGAAAGGAGTCAGTCATGTTGTTGATCGCATTGCTTTGTCAGGCGGTTTTTCAGGAGAATGGCATTGCGCCAAGCCCTTTGACTTCTGGAGCGATCATCGTGGGAGATGTGATTCCGACAGAGAAAGAAAGGGGCGCCTTCTGGAATGCGATCTCTTCTTTTCCCGTGGCTCGCGTGGACGGCACGCTCGTTACGGTGGATGACGTACTCTATTCACGTCGTTCCGAGGCTCTGAACTGGCAGCCGGGCGTACCAGTAGAATCCCGTTCGCAGCAGGTTCAGTATCTAATCGGAGCCTATCTGCCGAATGCCATTGAACGGGCGGCACTGTGGAATCAGGTGCAACAGGATTTTCCCACAGACTTGTTCGAGGCATCCTGGAATCGCCATGAGCAAGTCTGGGAACAAAACCTTCGACTTCTGGAGAAGAAACCCCGGAACGAGCAATCCTCTACGGAAGCCGTAAACTGGGCGTCCTGGAAACCGCATTATCTTAAGCAATTGGTTTCAAAAGACTATCTTCGGTGGAAGCTCGTCGATGAACAGCCGGCTGATGCGCTGCGGATCGTTGATGACCAGCGTTCTTATGTCAAACGAGCCGCCGCAGTTTTGTCAGACAAGCTCGTTTCAGAACTGGAAGCGATTGATGATCAGCGTTCGTATGCTAAGCGAGTTACTATTTTTCGGCGTAAATTGAGAGAACGCGCCAAAGTCGAGACGGCATTTGATCTGTCGATTGAGAACAAAACTCCAACGACTATCAAATTGCATCCAGGACAACCCGTTGAGTACAGGACTCGAAAGACTTTGAAGGATCATTTTAAACCTTTGTAGCCAGTAATTTCGGGGTGCCCGGGTCTGTAGGCTTTGCGGAAGGCGCGGCAGGCGGTGAGGGGTCGCCTGCTTCTCATGGCCTCCTCGAATGCCACGGCAATTGTCTGTTGTTTCCATGCCCGGGTCCCAAAAAGCTCAGGCTCCTTTCATTCCCCAATCCCCAACAACCAATCACCACTCATCGATTTCTGCTATCATCATCCCGCTCTCATTCTTTCCTTTTGAGCGGCCATCGTCATGACCATCCTCTACTGCGGTGACACCAGCCTGAACGGCGCGGCGGCCTATTTGTGCGGGCTCATGGCCCGCTGGGGTTGGTCGTTCGACTACGTGCCCAGCGACGTCCCGCTGACGCCGGACCATGTGGCGAAACCCCAAGGCGCCTACGTCTTCAGCGATTACCCCGCGGCCATGGCCGACCGGATGGTGCAGGAAATGATCGCCGACCGCGTCCGCCAGGGGGCCGGGTTGGTGATGATCGGCGGTTGGGAATCGTTCCACGGACTCGGCGGCAACTGGGACAATACGCCGATTGGCGATCTGTTG
>JAXMBR010000089.1:0-2954 GCA_046349715.1 Planctomycetaceae bacterium
ATATCAGAACGAGCTTCAGCGGCCGGTGATGTTCGGGACGCGCCGCGTCGGCCCGGATCTGAGCCGGGAAGGGGGACGGCGTTCGAGCGACTGGCATGCCGTGCATTTTTTCGATCCGCCGGCGCTGTCGGCGAAATCGCCGATGCCGCGGTACCCCTGGCTGTTCGACGGGCAAGCCAATCAGCCGAACGTGCGGGGGCTGGCGCTGATCACCTATATTCAATGGCTCGGATCGTGGCATGAGACCTATCCCGATTACGAAGATTACACGCCGGCGCCGTTCAAGACGGCGGCCACGTCGGCAGCCGAGTGACCCGAAACGAGAACAGTTGCGGAAATGGACAACGTGCATCCGCCGAAGGGAATTTCTGTGAAGACGCCGCACCGTACACATTGGCTGACGTGGATTTTCGCCGCGCTGGTTCTGATCCCGACGATTCTGGGATTCGCGAACAAATTTCTTGATCTGATCTTAGTGGTGCAAGGGGACGAAGACGGGGCGTTTGCCGTCACGCCGATTGTGAACTACCTGTTTGCGACGGCGGGCTTCTTATGCCTGCTGGTCTGGACGGCGATGCAAGGGGCGTTTCAAGATCTCGACGCTCCCAGTCAGGCCATGTTTGACAACGAGCAACGGCTCGACGGAGTGAAATGATGACGACGGAGAAAGCTTCCCTCGCTGCGACCCACGACTCGGCGAAGCCGGAACAGGAACTGCGATATCACACTTACGTCAGTCATGTCATTCCGTGGTACGTCCGGTTGATGTGGCTGGTGTTCTGGGTTTTCGCCATCGGTTACGTGGTGTCGAATTTCCTGCCGGCCATCCAAACCGAACTGCTGACACCCCCATGAAGCCTGCCGTTTCTCAACAATCGACGGGCGACGGACAGGTCGCCTGCAGCTATTGCGGGTTGCCGACCGCGGGTTATGAGGGCGCGCCGGAGGCGGTGTATTGTTGCTATGGATGCCGGTTTGCGGCCGGCATGACGAGCACAGATTCCGCTTCGTCTGCGCTGGCTGGACCGGCGAGCGCGCTGGGGTTTTCGGTCTTCTTCACGATGAACGTCGTGATGTTGACGATGGCGTTATGGAGTTATGCGGATGGAGTGAAATCCCCGTTTCAGGAAGCGCTGGGACATTTTCTGCGCTTCGGCGCGATGGCGTTTGCGATGCCGGTGCTGTTGCTATTGGGCCGGCCGCTGTTGAGCCAGGCGTGGCAGGGAATGCGACAGCAACGTCTTTCGACGGACTTGCTGCTGGCCACCGGAGTGGTTGCGGCGTTCGCGGTGTCGATCATCAATACCCTGCGCGGCACAGGGCATGTCTATTTTGAAGTCGGCTGCGTGATTCTGGTCCTGGTGACGCTGGGGCGCTGGCTGGAAGCGGCCGGGCGGTCGCAAGCGTCGGCCGCGCTGGATCAGCTCGAACGGTTGATGCCGGACACGGTTCGCCGGCGCGTCGGCACGCAGGATGTTTCCACGCCCCGAGATTCGGTGGCCATCGGTGATGTCGTGCGCGTGCTGGCGGGGGAACGCATTCCCGTCGATGGCCGCGTGGTGTGCGGACGGGGCGTGGTGGATGAGCAATTCTTCACCGGGGAAAGCACGCCCGTCGAGAAACAACTCGGCGCTCAGCTGCTGGGAGGCAGCTTGAATCTGGACGGCGATCTGCTCGTCGAAGTCACCTCGCCGCCTCACGCCGGCGCGTTCGCACGGGTGATTGACGCCGTGCGGTCGGCTCGAATGTCGAAGGGCCGCTATCAGCGATTGAGTGATGCCTGGTCACAGTGGTTTTTTCCGATCATCGGCGCGATAGCGCTGACGGCATTCGTTGTGCATGGCTGGCGGAGCGGTTGGGAATTCGGCCTGTTGACGGCGTTGTCGGTCGTGTTGATCGCTTGTCCATGTGCGTTGGCGCTCGCCACGCCGCTGGCGGTCTGGACTGCGCTGGGCGCGGCGGCCAAGCGGGGCGTCTTGTTCCGGGGCGGGGAGGCGCTGGAGACGCTGGCGCGGATTCGCGCAATTCGCTGGGACAAGACCGGCACGTTGACGACCGGATCGCCACGGGTCGACCAGTTGATCTGCGAAGACGCCGCTCAGCATGCGAGCGTCGAAGCATGGGCCGGCGTGTTGACAAACGCTTCCACGCACTTATACGCCCAGGCGATTCAAGAGTATCTGGCCGACGAGTGCGCGGAGAGTCCGGTTCAGAATCCCCTAGCCGGGAACACACAGTCCGCAGGAGGCGTGCAAACCGTTCCCGGACGAGGATTGAGGCTGGAACTGTCCGACGGCCGCCGGGTCATTCTCGGTTCGGTGCGCTGGATGGACGAATGCGGATTCCGCTGGGGGCCGAACTTGTCGCAGTTGATGGCAGATTCCATGATCGCCGACAGTCCGCTTGCGGCCATTGCTTTTAACGGTTCGGTGCAAGGACTGTTTGTCTTGGAAGAATTTCTCCGGCCAGAAGCCTCTCGAACGATTGGCCGATGCCGGGACTTGGGACTGGATCAAGCAATCCTCACGGGTGATCGCCGATCGCGCGGATTGCGATTGGCTGAGCTGCTGAGTTTCTCGGAATCCGATCCGGATTCGTCGCGTCAAAACCAAGATCGCCGGTTGAAAGTTTCCGCCGAGCTGTTGCCTAAGGAAAAACTGGCGGCGGTGCGCGCGGCGCACCAGGAATTTGGCTGCGTGGCGATGGTGGGCGACGGTTTGAACGACGCTCCGGCGCTGGCCGCTGCGGACGTCGGGATCGCGCTGGGCTGTGGGGCCGATGTGAGCCGTGATTCGGCCGATCTGTGCCTGATGGCGGCTGATTTGAGCCTGGTCCCGTGGGCCTACGAGTTTTCGCGGGAATCCGTGCGTACGATTCGCAGAAATCTGGCGTGGTCGTTCGGTTACAACAGCGTGGGTGTCGTGTTTGCCGCGGCCGGACAGTTGCATCCGGCG
>JAXMBR010000090.1:0-2413 GCA_046349715.1 Planctomycetaceae bacterium
CGGTTTGGCGCCAGCCCGCCACACTCGCCATCGAGAGGCCAAACAACCCGAGCGATCCCGCTTCCAGCAGATTGCGTCGCGACAGGGGGTTGCTTGTGAGAAATTGACTCATGGTCCGCACTTCACCGAACCGGGGCATCGTCCATCAACGTCCTAGAAGTATAACAGATTTTTGATGGATGGAAGCGCAGGTTACCCGAAGAGTGCCTGAATTGGCGGTGCTTCATACACGGGATGGGGGCGACCGGTGATGTCGTGCCAGATCGAGTCTTCGGGGATCCCGAGAGCGCGGTAAATCGTGGCGGCCAGGTTTTCCGGAGTTTGCGGATCGGAAATCGGGTACGCGCCGGCCTTGTCGGAAGCACCGATGACCCGACCGCCTTGGACACCGCCTCCGGCGAACCAGACGGACTGACAGGGGCCCCAATGATCGCGGCCCGCGAACGGATACAGGCCGGGTTCGGGATTATCGATCTTGGGAGTGCGGCCGAATTCTCCGGCCATCACCACCAGCGTGCTCTCCAGCAAACCGCTCGCTTCCAGATCATCGAGCAGCGCCGAAACGGCGAGGTCCGTGGGGGGAAACAGATAGTTTTTCAAGCAGGGAAAGTTATTGCCGTGCAGATCCCAGCTGCCGAAATTTCCCAGGTTGACCTGCACGATGTTGACGCCCGCCTCCACCAGCCGGCGCGCCATCAGTGCCGACCAGCCAAACGAATTGTTACCGTAGCGCGCGAGCGTCTTGGCATCCGTCCGGCGGACATCCATGGCGGCGCGAATCTGGGGATCGTTCATCAATGAAATCGCGGATTCGGTGAGGCGATCATAGCCGGCGATGGCGGATTGCTGTTCGAGTCCGCGCCGTTGCCTGTCGATCACCTCCAGCAGGTGCCGCCGCTGATGGAAGCGGTCGGAATAGACACCGTCCGGGAGCGAGAGATTCGGGAAATCGAATCGCCAATCGGTTTTGTCCGAGGGAGTTCCTTGATGCAGACGAAACAGATAATCGGGGAAGGCGCCGGAGTAGGAGTGTCGTTGATGCGGCTTGTCGGTGCACTCGATCAACCACGGATCGTGTTGCGGTCCCAGTAAGCCCGCGAATTGTCCAGAGAAGGCTTTGTTTTCAGAGATTTTTTCCGGCAGCATGGCGCTGGTCGGAGCGACGCCGCGCTGGGCGGTGAACGCGCCGGCGAGAGAAACGATCGAGGGGTCGTCTTCCGGTTGAGTGACCTTGGGCTTGAACGTCGGCGACAGCTTCGATTTGCCGGTCAGCATCAAGTACGTGCCGGCTTCGTGGGCGTTTTCGGGATGCGTGAGCGAACGGACGAGCGACCACAATCGGCTGCGCTGGGCGATGAGCGGCAGGTGCTCGCAGATTTCGATGCCGGGCGTTGCCGTGGCGATCGGGCTAAACTCGCCGCGAAACTCAACCGGTCCTTCGGGCTTCATGTCAAAGGAATCGTGCTGCCCCAGTCCTCCCGTGAGGAAGAGAAAAATGACCGACTTCGGGCCGGACGGTTTCGTCGGGGAGCCTGCTTGAGCGGTCTGCCGCCAACCGGCGACACTTCCCATCGACAACCCGCAACATCCCACCGCTCCCGCCCGCAACAGGTGGCGGCGGTGGAGGAAGCCCTCAAGATCAAGGTGGGATGACGGCGACATGGGGCGGGACAACATTCGGAAGCGACAACGCGGCTACTTTCAGATTATCCAGCGGAGCAGGGGAGTAGAAGGGCAATCGGTCTGCGTCTCTCCAGAGAGTGACCGCGTCGTGCGGAAAATTCCCTACTTTTTGTCCTTCTTGCGGGCTTCGTAGGCCGCGAGCACGGCTTCCGGATCGTCGTTAAAAGCGTCGCGGCAGCCGGTGCAGCAGACGAAATAAGTCTTGCCTTTGTAGGAAACGGAAATCGTCCCTTTGCCGCCGGTGACCACGCATTCCGGACCGTTCCCTTCCGAGGCTTCCAGCTTGGTTCCTTGCCGTTGAAAGGCGATTTCGGCGACGCGGTTGTAGAACGCTTGGCTTTCCAAGCGTTTTTCCAGGAGCACGGTGAGCCGGTTTTCGTTGAGGATTAACCAGGTGAGCCGTTGGACTTCTCCGGACTTGTCCGCTGGTGATTCGACGACGAGTTTGTTTTGCTCGATGGTTCCGGTGAAGGAACGACTTGAGCCGTCGTGTGGAGAGAGTGTTACCGAGTACGTTTTCGATTGCGGGTCATAACTGATCAGCAGCGACGCCCACAGCTTGCCGGCGTCGGCTTTCCAGCGCAAGCCGCTGGCCGCGGGCGACAATTCCCACAAGCAGGTCGCAGTTTCCTGCCAGGCCCCTTGTTGCGAACCCCGCTTCGGCTGGCCGATCCCCCGCCAATCCCCCACCAGCAGGTTGAAATCGGCCAGGGCTTCAATCACCTCTTCC
>JAXMBR010000091.1:0-2307 GCA_046349715.1 Planctomycetaceae bacterium
GGAGAATTTCCTGGTCATGCTACGGAGGTTGTTGCAGGTAATGGAAGAGGTCGCGGAGTTCTTGAGGTTTCAGTTGCTTTAAGACATTTTCCGGCATGAGGGACGCGTTGGATTCGCGGATCTCTTCAACATCCGCCAGCGGAATCGTGGTTTTTTGCTCCTTGGCGGCCATCAGCGTGAGTTCGGCGGCATTCTGGTCGACGAGCAGTCCGGTCGAGACGCGGCCGTCGTGAGTGGAGACCGAATACGCAAGATATTCCTTGCGAATGATGGCGTTCGGATCGACGAGTTGCGTGAGCAGGTAATCGCGATCCTTGCGGTTGACGTGCGTCAGGTCCGGACCGACGTTGTTACCCTCGCCGTGCAGTTTATGGCAAAGAGCGCAATACTGGGCGAAGAGTTGTTTGCCGGCGGCGGGGTTTCCTGATGCGGCGCGAAGGTCGTTGTTCAATCGGCGGATTTCGGCGAGACGTTCTTCGGCCGTGGGCGGGGCGACGCTGCCCCAGGTTTTGACGATTTGTTCGCGAGCCGATTCCGGCAAGTCGGTAATGACGGTCTGCCAGTCTTCGGCTTTCAGGTTTTTGACAGGAAAGTGACCGGTTTGAAATTCGTGGAGAAAGGCGGTGGCCCAGTCGGGACGGCTCAGAAGGGCGCGGGCAATGTGCGGTGAGAGCGACCCGGCCGTACCGGAATAGAGGTCGAGGAACGTGATGCGGATGCGGTCGTCGCGGAAGCGTTGCAAGCCATCGATGGCGGTCAGGCGAAGTTGTTCGGTTGAGGCGGAATCTTCGAGGATCGGCAGCAGGCTGTCGATGGCCGAGTCGCCGGCGAGTTCGGCGAGATTTTTCATGGCTTGCAAACGGACATCGGTCGCGACGGAAGTATCGGCGATGAGAGCCTGCGTCCGCTGCGCCGCGGGCGCGAAATGGAACCGTAATCCGATCCGCAACAGCGCGGAATCAGTGACATCGGTCGTCCAACACGCTTCCAGGACTCCTCGCAACTGGTCTGGTAACTGATCCCAAGCCAGGTTGATTGGTTCAGCCCGTTCACCGAGCCCTTGTTCGAATGCGGTCAACAGAGGCTGGCGTTCCGCCGCGTACTGTTTGACCCCCAGGATTTCTCCGCAGGATTCCAGCCCGACTTGAGTTCCTTCGGAGGCATAGCGGCGTATGAGCCGGGGAACAATCGCCTGATGGACGAGCAACGAGTCCTCGGCTGCACGTGAACACAGCCAATCCATGATCTGCCGGCGCGCGGCCAGCGAATGCTGTTCGATCCCCCACCAAAGCAGCAGCGGCTGACAGGGATCCTGCCGGTCTTCGTCGCGCAGCAAGAGCTGCTGTAAGATCGGCAGGGCTTGGCGGGCGGGCAAACGGCGCGCGGTGCAGGCCAGCAGCGTGCGGACTTCCACATCGGGTTCGGTCTGAGCGAGTTGAGCCAATTGATCGGCGAGGGCCGTGGACAGGACTGGTTCGTCGCCGAGAAATTGCACGGTCCAGCGGCGAATGTGCGGATTACGATGCCGCAAAAACGCCGGAGCAGTTTTGTCGGTGAGGCCGCCGTCCGAGGCGAACGTCCAGAAGGCTTCCAGGGCGAGTTGGTCGTCGGTGCTGGTGGAAGCGAGGGTTTCCAGCGGGAGAAGGGCTTCGGGATCACGGCGTTCGGTGAGAATGCGGCGGGCTCGGCGGACGATCCAATTGTTGGGATGTTGGTGGAGGGCGATGAGTTGGGGTGTGGCGAGTTTGTCGAGCGGTTGGGAGAGCCCCCTCACCCTAACCCTCTCCCCCGCGGCGGGGGCGAGGGGACCGGCGGCAGGCGCACTGGATTTTGCTGCTAAGCGGTAGATGCGGCCGTTGCGGCGGTCCCAGTCGGCGTCGGGGTCGGGGTGGGCCATGCGGGCATCGTGCCAGTCGCAAAAGTAAATGGCCCCATCAGGGCCGGTGGCGACGTCGCAGGGAGCGAACCAGGTATCGTTGGCGACGGCGAGTTCTCCGCCAAATGACGTTTTGACGGTCGATGCGCGCGGTTCGATGTGGTCCCAAAAGAGTTGATGGCCGAGTGTGTCGGCGAAGAGGTATTGGTCACGATATTTTTTCGGCAGGCCGTCTCCCTGATAGACGATGCCGCCGACAGTGACGTGGCCCCCTGTGAAGTTTTCGTGCGGAGCATGGTCGAAGTGGCCGTAGGCATAGGGGTTGTGCAAGGGGCCGTGTTTGCCGAACGATTTCCAGTAATAAGCGCCGGGAAGGGCGTGCAGCAGGCGAAATCCGCCGTGATTGGTGCCGTAGAGCAGTCGGCCGTCAC
>JAXMBR010000092.1:0-2234 GCA_046349715.1 Planctomycetaceae bacterium
GTTTCAATCACTTCCAGGAATCGATCCTCCAGGTCCCGCACCCCCAGATCGACATCGTACTTCTTCCGCATCGCGCTGCTAGCCTCTTGGGCTCGGGCCTGTTCTTCCGGAAGATGGTCCAACGCCTGGGCAATCGCCTGCGCCAGCGCGCCGACATCCCCCGGTGGGACCAACGTGCCAAACCGACCTTCCTCCGTTACTTCCCGCGGGCCGGTGGGACAATCGGTCGCCACGGATGGTATCCCCAACAACAGCGCCTCGATCAACACGTTGGGAAGCCCTTCCCACAACGATGGCAGCACGAAGACATCCGCACTCTTAAAATAGGGCACCGGATTCTGTTGAAAACCGGCCCATTCGATCCGATCCGCGATTCCCAACCGCACTGCTTGGGCTCGAAGCTCCTGCTCCAGCGATCCTTGGCCAACCAGCACCAGATGCACATCGCGCCGCTGTCGATGGATCAAATCGGCCAGCGCCTCCAACATCACCGCATGGCCTTTCTGTCGTTCAAACCGTCCCACGCACACCAACCGGTGGCCGGACAATGTTCGCGGCGGGGCAGGGGCCTCGGCTAAGCGTTCGAGCCGTTGAAAATCCCGCAGATTAAGGAACAATTCAACCGACTTCTCCGGCAGATGATAGAACCGCTCCGTGCGCCGGCATAAGTCGATCGCATTGGCATAAATCCGGTCGTTCGAGGCATACGACCAATGCGCGACTCGATATCGCCACGGCGTCGGATGCGGAAAGTCGACATAATACTCTTCAACCGGATCTTGTACGCAGTAAGATACGCGCGCCACGCCGTGCCGTTTCGCCGGCCACGCGGTTTCATACGCGTGCCGCAAACCCCAGGCGAAAATCAGATCATATTTTTCCCGGCCCAGCAGGCGATGAATGTCCCACATCCTCGCTTCGGAGAGGAGCCGAAATTTCCCCGCCAGTTTTTGCGAGAGGGACTGTTCGATCGCCCCGTCGACATGGGCATGAATCGGCACGTCCGCGGGGACGTCTTTCAACAACTCTCCCGTCCGGTAGGCCAAGTACAATTCCGGCGCAAACCGCGCACGGTCCATGCGGGCGATCAAGTCAACCGTGCAGCGCTCGGCTCCGCCGCCCCCCATCGAGCCGATCACAAACAGCATGCGTTTCGGTGCGCTCCCTGTCATCGAACCTGCTCCAGAATCGCTTCCAATTGGCGCAGGCAGTTCTGAGTTTCATAACGCTCGAGCACCGATTGCCGCGCCCGCTCGCGAGTCTCCGCAGGAGGAGGCTGCTCCAAAACTCGCTGCATTGCCTCCGCCAAGGCGTTCGCGTCATCAACCGGCGTCAACGGCCCGAATTCTCCCTCGCCCAGGATTTCGCGCGGACCGGTCGGACAATCGGTCGACACCACGGGCGTCCGACAGGCGAGCGCTTCGATCAAGACGCCCGGCAAGCCTTCGAAGCGCGACGACAATACAAATAAATCGGCAGACTTCAAATAACCGTACGGATTCCGCTGAAACCCCAATAGATGAACGTGGTCTTGCAGACGGAGTTCGTCAATTTGACGCCGTAAATCCGCTTCCAACGGCCCTTGTCCCAGGATCGCCAACTGAAATGCGACCTGCCGATCCCGCAATTTTGCCGCGGCGGCCAGCAAGACATCAAACCCTTTTTGCGGCACCAACCTGCCGATGGCCGCAATCCGGAATCCCTGGCCCGGCCATTCGGGCGAGGGCTCTTCCAGCAGGCGATCGATCCGCCCGAAATCACGATAATTAAATAGCGTCGTCACTCGCTCCGGCGAAAGTCGAAAAAAACGAATGGCGTTCTCACGCATGACCAGCGAATTGGCCAGCACCTTCGCCGCGGAACGGACAGACCAGCGCGCCAACTGCTGGCGAAACGGAAAGCGCGGCGGAAACACCGCGTCGACTTCCGAATTCAATTCGTTCAACAGATACACGACATGCGGAACAGTCCGGCCGATCCCCGCCAGCGCCAGTTCATAGCTGCACATCAGCGCCCAAGACATCACCACGTCCGGTTTCCGCGTCGCGATCACGTCCCGCAGATGGGCCGCCCGCGCGCCGCACGGCCAACGGGCCTTGGCCAACGCGCGCTGCACAATCGACCTCTGCGACGTTCCGTCCCAAAACGAATCCATCTCGATATTCGCCGGCACCTCAGCTAACAGTTCCCCGCGCCGATACGACAGATACAGCGACGGCGTCACCTTTGCGGGA
>JAXMBR010000093.1:0-2127 GCA_046349715.1 Planctomycetaceae bacterium
TGCTCGGCGGCGCCACCAGCGGAATGTTGCTCGGGCATTGGTACCTGACCGCGCCGACGATGTCGATCGAACCGCTGAAACGCGTGACAGTGCTATTTTTCATCGCCCTGTTGATTCGGCTCGGGTTTGCCGCTTACGGCTGGGGGCAAGCCGGCGAGGCAATTCAAGGGTCATTGATCTGGACCTGGCTGGCCTTGCGCTGGCTGGCGGGAATCATCGCCCCTCTGGTCCTGGCGGTCATGACGTTACGAATCCTTCGCTATCGAAACACCCAGGCCGCGACGGGGGTGCTGTTTGCCGGAGTAATTCTCGTCTTTCTCGGTGAAATGTCCGCGGAACTGCTGTCCGCCGAGTTGCGACAGCCGCTGTAAACATTGCTCCGGTTGAGCAAAGAAGGTCGTGCTGATGCGAGTCGATTTTCACTGCCCGAAGTGCCTCAAGGCCGAGACTGCCGAAGTCGCAGTGGGCGATCATTCCCTGGCTTGTCGAGATTGCGGATGGAGTCGCGAATGGGCGGCCGACGAATCGGTGAATCCCCCGGCACATTGTCTGGCCTGCGGTTGTGACGATTTATGGCGACAAAAAGACTTTCCGGCACGGCTGGGAGTGGCCGTGGTCGGATCAGGGATACTTTTCAGCACGCTGGCCACGGCCTGGATGCGGCCGCTCCTGGCGATTGGTATTCTGATGGCATTCGCGCTGGCAGACATGCTGTTGTTTATGCTCATGCGTGACGCGCTCGTCTGTTACCGTTGCCACGCCCGGTTCCGCCAGGTCGCAATCGACGCCCGGCATCCAAAATTCCAACTGGAAATGAACGAACGCTATCGCCAGGAAGCCCTCCGGTTGAATCAGGTCGATTCGAAGCGATAGCCCGCAGACCTGCGGCGATCGGCATCAACGAAGCAACAACGGAAATTTTCCTCCCGTGAATGTGCGTCAGTCACGATTACTGGAAGACTTGGCCGGTCTGTTCCGGGGAGAAATCCGCTGCGATCGCGTGACCACTTCGCTCTATTCCACGGACGGCAGCCTGTATCAGATCACGCCGTTCGGGGTCGCGTTTCCTCTTGACCGTGATGATGTCGTCACCCTGGTCCGTTATGCCGCCGAACAGCGAATTCCCCTGATTCCCCGCGGATCGGGAACCGGTGTCGCCGGCGAATCGCTGGGCGACGGATTGATCGTCGATTTCTCACGGCACCTGCGCCGCATCGAATCGCTGGACGGTGATCGCGTCACGGTCGGCGCCGGAGTGGTGCATCAGGAATTAAATCATTGGCTTCGGGCGCATGGCCGCTATTTCCCCCCCGACCCAGCGAATACCGCCACCACGACCGTCGGCAGCATGTTGGCCCTCGACGCCGCGGGGTCGCATTCCGTCCGTGTCGGTTCCGTCCGCGATCATGTCCATCAGCTGGAGTTGGTCACCGCTTCCGGCGACGTGTTCAGCACCGGCCAGGAATCTCTGGCACAGCTCCAGGAATGGATACCGCCTGACGTCGCCCCGCCGCAACAGACGAAGCGACTGATTCTGCGGCGGTTGGCCCGGTTGCTGCGTGAACACCGACAATTGATTGCCGAGCGCCAGCCCATCGCGCTCTTTCGCAATCGCGCCGGATATTTTCTGAGAGGAGTCCTGTCTGAGCACGCCTTGAACCTTCCTCGGTTGTTAGTGGGGTCGGAAGGAACGCTGGCGTTATTTACGGAAGCGACGCTGCATACGGCTCCCTTGCCGGCTCACCGGGGAGCGCTCTTATTGGTCTTCGAGGGACTCGAATCGGCGGCGGCGGCGGTGCAGACCGTGGCGTTGCAACAGCCCAGTGCCTGCGACTTGATCGACCGCCGCCTGCTTTCCTTGGCGCGCGACACCGATCCGCGGTTTGCGGCCGTTATCCCGGCTTCCGCAGAAGCCGCGTTGCTGGTCGAACAAACGGGTTACAGCGCACGCCAGGTGCTCGAACGGTTGAACATGCTGAAACTTGCCGTGCGGGAATTGCCGCACCCGGGAAGCGTCTCCTTTGAGACAGGCGATCCCGCGCAAGTCGATTGGTTATGGACACTTCCGCATCGCGTTGTGCCGGTGTTGAATCGGTTGGGGGGTCATGTCCGGCCGGTGCCGTTCGT
>JAXMBR010000094.1:0-1783 GCA_046349715.1 Planctomycetaceae bacterium
TGCCGGTGGCGGCCACCGGCATCACCAACCGGTTGGACGGATTGATCCGCAAGTGCCCGATCCCCGCGGCAAATTCCTCCGTCGCTTCCGCCCACGGAGTCAAATCGGATTCCTCAGGCGCCCGGGCCACCTGATACGGTTGAATCGTGTCCGGCTTTCCCTCGACTTGAACCTTCACCGAATACGCTCCGGGAAGTTGCGAGTGTCGAGTTTGCGCCCACGCGCGGCCGTTCTGGAAAAATGGAGGCAGTGCCGTCTCCGTTCCGTGCGGCGGCTGTAAAAGCACTTGCCGGACATGCTCATTCGCGGGGAGCGAGACGCGCAGCGGTTCGCCCGGTTGCAACGTCCGGGAGACCGCCGTCGGCTGGATCAGATACCACAACCATTCGTGAACGAGGGGCACATACGCCTGGGTCAACGGCAGATTACTCCAGGCGATTCCCAGGGGCAGGCCTTGCAAGACGACTCGGCCGCGCCCCAGCGAGCCTTCGACCACCAGCGGCGTTCCCGTTCCCGACTGCAACAGCACCGGCAGCGTCGTTCGCGAACGGCCCGTGACAAACGGAAAGTGCCGATAAACTTTCACACGATCAATGTCAAGCCGCGCCGTATCGCTCAACAACAACGTGGCGGCATGCTCTTGAACCGGCGGATGGATGGTGACGAATTCTTCGCGGCGCACCAGATCGCCTTCCGCCGGCAGGATCGGGCAGGGGGCGAGTCCGCCGCCCGATCGATAATAGCGGCGATTGAATTCCGCGGGCTCGGTTTGACTTCCCAGACACAACCAGAGGCCGGTTCCTTGCCGAACCGCGTCGGTCAATTTTCCCAAGGTGGATTCGTTCACACTCGGCACATTGGGAAAGACGATGCAGCGATAATTCGACAGGTTCTCGTCCGCCAACTCGGCCGAGGTTACGACGGTCGCCTGAAAGAGACTCGTGTCTCCGCGTTTCGCAGCGCCCGAGGGATCGTGTCCAACCGCGGCCAAGAGATAGCCTCGATCGGTTTTGAGGGGATCGAGTTCATTGGCGTCGTCAACGATCAGAATCGGTACGTGATCGATCGTCTCCAGAACCGCGCTGTGGAGGTTATCGTCCGGCAGGTCGTCGGTGCGCTCCAGGCGGCAGGTGATTCGATGCGTCCCTAACGCGTTGCCCGGAAATCGGAACGTCGTCTTGGCGACCTGACCGGGAGCGATGGGACCGACCGAGGATTTGCCGAGGGGCGCATCATCTCGGCTCCAATTCAATGTGCCTTGAATGAGCGAAATTTCACCGTGATTGCGAATTTCCGCTTCGATCAGGAACGGCTCGCCGACCCCCAACAGGGGGCGCGCGGTGGATAAGCGGTCGATGGCCACGTTGTTCACTTTTTCAGCGCCGCCGGCGACGTTATAGACCTCGATCGCGGTCGGCGGGGACATTTGCCGCGCGCGTTCGGCCAGACTTTGCCAGAGGGCGGGATCCTCTTCTTTCCAGCCCGCCGCCTGCCCGTCGGAAACCACCACAATGAGCCGAGCCCGCTGCTGGGACGGCGTTTCCGCTTCCAGCGCCAGATTCAGGCAGGCGAGCCAATCGGCGGACGCTTCCGTGACGCCGATCTGCTTTACCCCTTCGAGCAGCGCTTGTTTCCGCTCGGCCGTCGCCGGCAGGGGGTCTAACGAAATCCATTCTCCGCGGCCGATCGTCACCAAACCGCGCAGGGTGTCCGAGGCTCCCAGGTGGGCAAAGAGTTTTTCCGTTTCCTGGAGGAGTCGTTCAAACGAGGTTTGCTCCTGCTG
>JAXMBR010000095.1:0-1570 GCA_046349715.1 Planctomycetaceae bacterium
ATACACCATGGGGCCATGCACCCGCACCAGGTGTTCAAAAGCGGTGTGATCGTGTTGCTGAAGAAACCGCTCCAGAAGCTGCCCGTCCATCATGCCGTTTCGCCAGAAAACCCAGTTCGCGCATGCGCTGTTGCATTCGCGTTGTCATAAACTCCTGGCGCGCCGCCGCCGGATTGCTGCACGAATTTTGTGATTTCGGAGAAATGTGAGTGAAAGTCTCGGCCCTCCACGAGCCGCGGCGGGCCGACGGTAGTTGCGGTCGCCATGAAAAGCGCCCCCGGCCACTGGACGGGGGCTAAGACGGAAGCGCGGATTGATGCCCAAACGCCGCCAGATATCCCGCCGCATTATTCACATAATGCTGATACGTTCGCGACAGACGTTCGCGTTGTTCTGGCGATAATTCCTTGAGTTGCCGGGCCGGGCAGCCGGCCCACAACGTGTGCGGCGGGACGGTGGTCCCTTCCATCACCACGGCTCCCGCGGCGATGAGCGCCCCTTCGCCGATCCGACAATGACTCAACACGATCGCGCCAATCCCAATCAGCGCGCCATCGCCAACAGTCGATCCATGCACAATCGCTCGATGTCCCAGCGTCACTCGATTGCCCAAAATGCACGGCTCATCGATTTCAATATGCAGAATCGAACCATCTTGAATGTTCGTTTCCTCGCCGACTTCGATGTACTGCTGATCCCCGCGCAGAATGCAGCCATACCAGACCGAACTGCGGGCCTTTAGCCGGACTCGCCCTGTCACGATCGCTCCCGGCGCCACCCACACTGTTGGATCGATGATCGGCGTCCCGTTAATCGCTTCCCAATCAATGTGTTCTTCTGGGTAAGGGAAGGGGGGAGCTGAGGGAATTTTCGAAGCGTTCCAAGCCGCCAGCGGATCGCTCAGGGATGTTTTTTCAGCGCTCATGGCATTCGTATCCTTAGGATTTGATTCGGTTCCCTCGCCCCTGCGGGGAGAGGGCCAGGGTGAGGGGGTAATCAATCAAGGTCTTCCAGTCTTCGAACTGGCTTCCAGCAACATCTCTTCTAGCATTCTCACGCCCCTCGCGGCATCATACCGCTTGCGAATCACCGGCTGCGCCGCTTGAGCCCGTTCCCGCCAGATCTCGGGATTGGCCATCCGGTCTTCAATCGCCGCGGCCAGCGCCGCCGGGTCCTGCACCGGAACCAGCGTCCCCCATTTCCCATCTTCCAAGATCTCGCGCGGACCGCTCTGACAATCCGTCGACAAGACGGGTGCGCCCAGCGCCAGCGCTTCCAGCAGCACGTTCGGTAAGCCTTCCGTCAGCGACGGCAGGCAGAAAAGATCAGCAGCACGGTAATAAGGGTAGGGGTTCGCCACCGCCCCCACGAATGCGACGCGATCCGCCAAACCCAGCGCCTGAACTTCCGTCTCCAACGCGATGCGTTCCGAACCATCGCCGACGATCTGCCACAATAATTCCGAACGACCGTATTCCTGCACGACTTTTCGAACGGCTTCCAGCAAATCGCGGTGCCCTTTGTGTCGATCGATCCGCGCAACAGTTAAAATTCGAAACCGTCCCGGCCG
>JAXMBR010000096.1:0-1569 GCA_046349715.1 Planctomycetaceae bacterium
GAGCGCATTGGCCGAGACTCTAGACGGTGGCTTGGTGGAGCCAACACGTTGGAATGATCGACTTCCGACACTGCATGGCGCAGCTCCCGTTTTTCGTTTGTCCGTAGGAACTACGGGCATTCGTTCGGAATTTGCTGCACTGCCGAACGTCGGCAGGTAACGTAAGTCGCTTCAGCGTAATAATAAGCGGGTGAAGGGAATCGAACCCTCGCCTAAAGCTTGGGAAGCTTTCATTCTACCATTGAACTACACCCGCAATCGGCGATTCACCAATGCCTCTATCAGTACCATTCGCGCGCCTCGCGGTCAAGCAGGCCGCAGCCGCCGTCCCAGCACTATCGGGCATGCCGCTTCACTCGGTCGGGGCATGGAACGGGGAAGCGTGCGGTGACAATTCGATTTCGACCGTCATCCGCTGAAAGAGAACTCGAACTTTTTGATCGACGCCGTCGTATTCCGCGTGCCGGATGATGGGAGCTGATGGATCGAGCGGCAGCTTGTCGCGGCGCGCAATTAAATCCCCGGTGTCCGCGTCAATCACCTCAACCAGCAGCGACAATGGATTGTTCTCTCGAGCGTCTCGGATCTGGCTCAACAACACTAGAAACGGGAGCCCCGCCGGCTCCAGTTTCAATAACGTGCGGAAAGGAACGGTTCGCTTCCACAACACCCGCTGCGTCTCGCGGTCGATGGCATACAGATCATCGCGGATAGTCAGGCCCGCCACGGGGACATCACGAAAGGCATTATTGTAATCGCGAGTTTGAACGGGCGGAGAGTGACGCTGGATGTTTACGTAGGTGCGTGGGCCGTCGTTAACGACCCGCAGAGCGCTCAATCCTTCCAGATCTTCGGCCTGGAAGGTTGCGTTCAAGGTTTCGCGAGAGTTCTGCACGTCGTAGGCCTTCAACCGCGCATCCGCCGTCAGCCACATGAGTTCCCCGGAACCGATGACTTGCTGTGCAAGATAATTTCTTTCGGCGAGCGGCTCGACGAATTCCCACCGATTCGCCAACGGATCCCACACCCGCGCCTCCCATTGGCCGCGAACTTGCCAGACACAGTGCAACTTGCGGCCAAATGGCCGCCGCGGTGGACGCGATTCGTTTTCTAATTCGCCGCGACGCAGGACACGACCGGAGAATGTGTCATACACCGTGTATTTGACGCGATCCTGTTCAAAAACCGTCAGGCAAGATTCATCGCCGGAAATGCCAGCCGCGGGATCGGCATACATCCCGCTGTCCGCCGGCAGATCACTGCGCTGCCACAACACGGCGCCGTCGCTCGGATCGCATACGATCAGATGGTTTCTGATCTGGAACACGACAAATTCCGGGCCTCCGGGTCCAATCGAAGGTGTGGCATTCAGCTTGGCAATTTCGGGGGGGCGTCTCCTCCAGACCGGTTCCCGTTCGGCCATTTCCAGGAGTGAATATCCACGCAGTTCCCCAGGCAATCCAATGGGAAAAAAATGACCTTGAAACGCCGATCCGCCCGGCATCGGCACGCTGAACCGATTCGGCATCGGCCAGACGCTCACCGTCTGCAATGATGATTTATCGATCG